>JAEYOJ010000124.1 GCA_023411815.1 Pseudomonadota bacterium
CGATCCGTTCCCACTGGTCGTCTCGCAAGGCATAACGTCGCGCCATGTCTGGGCCCCTCCATCAGGCAATTCCCACATAGGCACGACGACACCACCTGGAAACCCCATTTGAGGACACGCCCTAGGCCATGACGCCGCGCAGGCGCTCCTGGAGCTTGCCCAGTTTCTCCTGGCGTTCCCTGGCCGTGGCGAGCTTCTCCTTCTCCTTCTCCACCACGTCCTGGGGGGCCTTGGCCACGAAGTCCTTGTTGGCCAGCTTGCGGCTGACGACCTCCACGTCCTTGGCGGCCTTGGCGATCTCCTTGTCCAGGCGGGCCAGCTCGGCCTCGAAGTCCACGGCTCCGGCCAGGGGCACGAACAGCTCGCTGCCCTGCACGACCTGCGAGGCCGAGGCCTTGGGAGGCGCGACATGCGCGCCGACTTCCAGGGACGTCACGCGGGCCAGGCGGCGCATGAGCTCGGCGTTGGCCTTGAGCGTGGCCGCGTGCTGCTCCGAGACGGGACGGACCATGACGCTCAGGTCCTTGGAAGGCGCGATGTTCAATTCCCCGCGGATGTTGCGCACGGCCACGATGGATTCCTGCAGCAGGCTCATGGCCGCCTCCACGTCCTGGCTTGCGCACTCGGGCCGCGCGGGCGGGTAGGCCATGCGCGCGATGTCCTCTTCCGGCGTTGCCGGCAGGTGGTTCCAGATCTCCTGCGTCACGAAAGGCGTGACCGGGTGCAGGAGCACCAGAATTTCGGACAGCGCGGTCCATAGGACCAGCTGCGTCTCGGCCTTGCGCGCCGGGTCGTCGCCGGTCAGGTCGGACTTGGCCATCTCCAGGTACCAGTCGCAGAACTCGCGCCAGACGAAGGAGTACAGCGTCTGGGCGTAGTCGTTGAAGGCGTAGCCCTGGATGGCTGCGTCCACCTCGGCCTTGACCCGCTCCAGGCGGCTCAGGATCCACTGGTTGTGCAGGCTGCCGCCGGCCGGGATCGCCTTGAGGGCGGCCTCGCGGTCATGCGGCGCGGGCGGGGTCCAGCCTTCCAGGTTCATGAGCGTGAAGCGAGCGGCGTTCCACAGCTTGTTCACGAAGTGGCGGTAGCCCTCGATACGCGCCTCGGACAGCTTGATGTCCCGGCCCATGGCCGCGAAGCTGGTCAGAGTGAATCGCAGCGAGTCGCAGCCATACTTCTCGACCATGTCCAGCGGGTCGATGACGTTGCCCGTGGACTTGGACATCTTCTTGCCTTCCTCGTCGCGCACCAGGGCGTGCAGGTACACGTGGCGGAAGGGCACCTGCTCCTGGAAGTGCAGGCCCATCATCATCATGCGCGCGACCCAGAAGAACAGGATGTCGAAGCCCGTGACCAGCACCGAGGTGGGATAGAAGAGCCCCAGCTCGCGGGTCTTGTCGGGCCAGCCCAGGGTCGAGAAGGGCCACAGGGCCGAGGAGAACCAGGTGTCCAGCACATCCTCGTCCTGCATGAGGCTGCCGCCGCACTCCGGGCACTTGTCCAGGTCCGTGCGCGAGGCGTGCTGCCTGTAGCACTCCTGGCAGTACCAGACCGGGATACGGTGGCCCCACCAGAGCTGGCGCGAGATGCACCAATCGCGGATGTTGTCCAGCCAGTCGAAATAGGTCTTGGCCCAGGCTTCGGGGAAGATCTTCGTATTGCCAAGCTCAACAGCCACGCGGGCCTTGGCCGCCAGGGGCTTGACCGCCACGAACCACTGCTTGGACACATTGGGCTCCACCGTGGTCTTGCAGCGGTAGCAGGCCGTGACGTTGTGGTCGTAGGCCGTCTCGGCCTCCAGCAGGCCCTTGGCCTTGAGTTCCTCGACGATGGCCGCGCGGCACTCCTCGGCTGTCATGCCCACGAAGCGCTCGGGCGCGTTCTCGTTCATGCGCCCGTCATCGTCGATGACCTTGAGCATCGGCAGCTCATGCTTGCGGCCGATCTCCCAGTCGTTCATGTCGTGGGCCGGGGTGATCTTAAGGCAGCCCGTGCCGAACTCCTTGTCCACGTACTTGTCGGCGATGACCGGAATCTCGCGCTCGGCGATGGGCAGCAGCACGCTCTTGCCGATGAGCTGCTGGTAGCGCTCGTCTTCGGGGTGCACGGCCACGGCCGTGTCGCCCATCATCGTCTCGGGCCGCACCGTGGCCACGGTCAGGAAGCCGGAGCCGTCGGCCAGCGGATACTTGATCCGGTACAGGGTCGAGGTGCGCGGCACGTACTCGACCTCGTCGTCGGCCAGGGCCGTGTGGCAGCGCGAGCACCAGTTGATGATGTACTCGCCGCGGTAGATGAGGCCCTGCTCATACAGGCTCACGAAGACCTCGCGCACGGCGCGCGAAAGCCCTTCGTCCATGGTGAAGCGGGAACGCGTCCAGTCCACGGACGCGCCCAGACGCTTGATCTGGTTGTGGATGCGGCTCTCGTACTCCTGCTTCCACTCCCAGACCTTGTCCAGGAACTTCTCACGGCCCAGGTCCTCGCGGGTCTTGCCCTCGGCCAGCAGGCGGCGCTCCACCACGTTCTGCGTGGCGATGCCGGCATGGTCCGCGCCCGGCACCCACAGCACCTTGCGGCCTTTCTGGCGCTGGTGACGGCACAGGACGTCCTGCAGGGTGATGTTCAGGGCATGGCCGATATGCAGCGCGCCGGTGACGTTGGGCGGCGGTATGACGATGGAGTAGGGCTCTCCGGGGGCATCCAGGTCCGGGCTGGAGGTATGCTCGGTCTCCCACTTCTCGCGCCAGCGGGCCTCGACTTCCTGGGGCTCGTAGCCCTTGGCCAGGGTTTTCGCGGTCATATGCGTCTCTCCTCGTGAAATGGCCCCGCTCATGCAGGAGGCCGGAAACAATGTCGCGCCCGCAAAGGGGCGCGTAGGGGTCGAAGCGAATCACCTGCCTTTACACCAGGAGAAGCCGTCTGCCAATATCCCTGGGCAAAGGCTCCTTTCACCCTCAATCCCCCACACGCCAGGGGTGCGTTCCTCCCCGCACCCGCTTTCGAGCCGGCTCCACGGCAACGCCGAACGCGGCGGATGATTTGACCAAGCACTCGGAAGCCTTCCCGGTTGCTTCCGACTGCCGGTCCTTGCCCCCATGCCTCCGGCCTGATACGTCCCTGGCCGTATGACCAAGAACGTTCCTGAATCCGTGCTCGTCCTGTGGGACGAAACGCACATATGGGGCCTGCTCGCCTGGCGGGCCCTGAAGGCCCTCGACGTGCCCTCCGTCCTGGCCGCTGCCGGCGAAATCCCGGCGCTTCTGGAGCAACGGCCGCGCCTGCTGCTCGCGCCGGGCGGCTGGGCGCGGCGCAAGGCCGAGCACCTGGGGCCGGAGGGGCTGAAGGCCATACGGCGCTTCGTGGCCGAAGGCGGGGCCTACCTGGGTTTCTGCGGCGGTGCCGGACTCGCGCTCACCGACGGCGGGCTGGACCTGTGCCCGTGGACGCGCAAGGGCTTCACGGACCGCATGCAGCACTTCGTCAGCGGTCACATGCACGTGCGCCTGGCCGCCGAAGGCCGCGACCTCCTGCCCGAGGGGCTGTCCGAATCCCCCCTGCTGCCGGTATGGTGGCCGGCGCGCTTCAATCCCGCACCGAATCCCGAAGTGACGGTCCTGGCGGCCTACGAGGCGCCCGGACCCGACCTCATGGTCGCGGACATCCCCCTGTCCAGCCTGCCGGGCGAAACCCTGGACGACTGGCAGAACCTGTACGGCGTGCGCCTGTGGCCGCACTTCATGGCCGGCCAGCCCTGCGTGGTTGAAACCCGCCTGGGCCGGGGCCGCGCCGTGCTGTCCTACGCGCACCTGGAGACGCCGGCCTCGGCCGAAGCCAACCGCTGGCTGGCTCATCTGCTGAGCGAACTGGGGGGATTCGAAAGCGCGGAAACGCGAGTGCCTGCCTGGGACCTGGAGAGCCTGCCCTTGCGCTGGGACGACCCGGCCCTGGCCGAGGCCTCCGCACAGCTGTCCGACATCGTACGCCTGGGGCAGGAGCATTTCCTGCTCTTCTGGCGCAACCCCTGGCTGCTGGGCTGGCGGCGCGGCATTCCGGGCGCGGGCATCAGCAGCCTGTACGCCCTGGTCCGCCAGATACGGGCCTGCGAGCCGGCAGACGAGGCGCTTGATTTCTGGCGAGCCCATTGCGCGGATTTCACCGGCACCATGCGCCTGTTCCACCAGGGGCTGAGCGGCTACCTGCTGGCCGAGCGGCTGGCCATGACCCTGGCCTCGGCCCCGGACGCCGTGTGCCTGACCGGCCTCAAGCAGCAGCGCGCGGCCCTGTTCGGACCGCCTCCCGGTTCGGGCGGGCTGTATGGCAGGATGCTGCCCGTGCTGGAAGAGCTGGCCCGCCTTATTCTGCCTTGTTCATAAGAAATCGGGAGAGGGCGCTGCCCTCCCCGAACCCGCCCACCAGGGAGCGCGGCCCCCTGAACCCCTTATTTATATTAGGAAATGTTGCCTGCTTCGCGCGGGATGGGTGCCGCCCGCTCGTTCAAGCAAATATGACTCGACGTGGAGAAATGCCGGGCTTTGCCGGCATTTCTCCACGAATTGCGGGGTCCAAGGGGATCATCCCCCTGGCGGGGTTTCCAAAGGGCTTCTCCAGACAAAGGACCCCTTTGGCCGCCGGAGGCATCTTGGAGCATTTTGTTTTTGAAAATGCTCGGCAAGCCATGCGTCGACATGGCTTGCCGCCAGCTTCGGCGTAGGCGCAATTCACTTGCGCCGTCATCGCGGAAGCGGGCGTCTTAAAGGCAATCTGCTCTACTGATGCAGAATGCCGGAATCGACCTGCGAGGCCTTGGCCGTGCCCGTGAGCACCATGGCCGAGCGCAGTTCGCTCGCAAGCTGGTCCAGATAGGCCGTGACGCCATCCTTCAGGCCGCCCACGGCGGCGATGGCGAAGGGCCGGCCGATGAGCGCTGCGTCCGCGCCCAGAGCCAGCATCTTGAGCACATCCACGCCGGTGCGCACGCCGCCGTCGGCCAGGACGGCCACTTCGCCCTTGACCGCCGCGGCCACCTTGGGCAGCACCTCGGCCACTCCGGGCGTGAAGTCGAGCACGCGGCCGCCGTGGTTGGAGACCACGATGCCCGCCACGCCGGCGTCGCGGGCCTTGCGCGCCTCGTCCGGGGTCATGATGCCCTTGAGGATGAACTGCATGGGGAAGCGGTCGATGATGTCGCGCAGCTTGGCGGACGACTTGGGTCCCACGGGCCGGCCCATCTTGGCCAGGGTGATCAGGCCTGCGGCATCCACGTCGATTCCGACGATGCGCGCGCCGGCCTCGGCGGCCTTGCCCAGCTTGTCGTACAGTTCGGCGTCCTCCCAGGGCTTGATGAAGGGAATGGCCTCGCCACCCAACTCGCGCACGGCCTTGAGGCCGGACTCGATGATGAAGGAGGGCACGCCGTCGCCGGAGCAGCCCAGGGTACCCCGCTCGCGACAGCCGTGCAGCACCGCCGCGACGTAGTCCTCCTCGCTGCGCTTGCCGCCCATGTTGAAGGACACGCCGCCGATGGGCGCCGCGAGCACTGGCAGGGACAGCTCCTTGCCCAGCACGGTAACGGACAGGTCGGGCGACGCGGCGTCGTGCAGCAGGCGCATGTCGAAGCGCACTTCCGCCAAGGCCTGCACGTTGGCGCGGAAGGATGCCCCCGTGCCCAGGCCGCCCATGCCCGGAACCTCGCCGGCGCACGCGCGTCCGTCGCAAACCGGGCAAACCCGGCAGTACCCCTTCATCAACTCCCGCGCCGTGGCGCGCACTTCCTTCATTTCCATGCCCAGTTCACTCCTTCTGGCGCTGTCACTTGAAATCGCCGATCTGATAATGCGGAGGCAGCGGCTCATCGGCCTCTCCCTCCTCCATGGGCGTGTCGAACGCCCGAAGCTTGTCGGCCAGGGCCTGAACCCCGGCTTCGAGACGGTCCATTATCCGCTGCTGCTCGATGAGCGACTCGTTCAACTTCTCGATCGTCCTGTCCTGGAGGGCCAAGGTGGTTTCCAGCCACTCCAGCCGCTCTTCGGTCGTCCTGGCCATACCTGCTACCTCCTGGCTGCTTCTCCCCCGCTGCCTGATCCCCATTCTACCCGGCCAAGCCCATGATGGCAAAGGGCTGAATAATGTCGGAGCTCCGCGCCCAGCTTCGGCTCCAAGCCCGGACGGCCGTCCGTAAAGGCGACCTCACATGCCGCGGTCCTGGATGAACGCGAGCAGGTCGGCGATACGGCAGGCGTAACCCCACTCGTTGTCGTGCCAGAGCACGAGCCTGGCCAGACAGCCGTCCTGCACGAGGGTGTACTCCTCGTCCACGACGCCCGAATGCGGATCGGCCAGGAAATCCGAGGAGACCAGAGGCTTGTCCGAGTAGCCGAGGATGCCCTTGAGCGGCCCTTCCGCCGCATCGCGCAGCAGCTGGCGCAGTTCCTCGGTGCCGGCCTCGCGCTCCAGGACGCAGGTGAAATCCACCAGCGCCACCACGGCCGTCGGCACGCGCACGGCGTAGCCCAGCACCTTGCCCGCAAGCTCCGGAATCACGCGCATGATGGATTCGACCGCGCTCGACGTCGTGGGAATGATGTTCTGGGCGGCCGCGCGCGCACGGCGCAGATCCGTGTGCTCCCGGTCCAGCAGACGCTGGTCGTTGGTGTAGGGATGCACGGTGCACAGGGTTCCGGTGCGTATGCCGAAACGCTCGCGCACGAGCCTGGCCGCCGGGGCCAGGCAGTTGGTGGTGCAGGAGGAGTTGGAGACGACGTGATGGCGGATGGGGTCGTAGCCCTGCTCGTTCACGCCCAGCACCACGGTGCAGTCCACGTCATCCCCCGGTGCGCTGATGACCACCTTGCGCGCGCCGGCGCGCAGGTGCGCGGCCGCCGCCGGGCCTGAGCGGAACTTGCCCGAGGCCTCGACGACCACGTCCACGCCCAGATCGCCCCAGGGTATCCGTTCGGGCTCCTGTTCGGACAATCCCCTGATGCGCCACTCGCCGTAACGGATGTCCGAGCCGTCGGTCTCCACGGCCCAGCCCGGCCGCCCGAAGCACGTGTCGTGCTCCAGAAGGTGGGCCATGGCCTTTACGCCGTGCAGATCGTTGACCGCCACGACACGCATGCGCCCGCCGCAGCGTTCCTGAATGGCCCGCAGCGTCTGGCGCCCGATGCGGCCGAATCCGTTTATGCCAACGCGTATGATGCTCATCCTTGCGAATCCTTGACAAACCCTTGCCGTGCCGGCCTTTGAATCCTGGCCAAAGCGCGGCACTGCCGGTGTCGAAAGTGGTGTTGATGCGAACGGTGCGGGATGACCGAGGACTTGGTTTCTGCCTCTAGTGACCAGCCATGTCAAACAGGATGCGCCGCCGGTGGACTTCGGGTCGGCGGAATCATTGCCTCGCGCACGGTGTACGCATAGAGTCGCCGGGATGTCGCCCGCAGGAACGTGCCGCACCGAAGCCGGGAAGGGCTGTGCTTCCCCCGGCTACCGCCCGTCGGGAGCCGACGCGCTCCCCCTTGCCTGGGCGACCGGATGGGCCTGGCCCGGCCCGTCGGCTGGACGCCCCCGGCTCGGGCCGCTCGCCTGCATCATCGTCGCCCTGCTCGGGAGCCTTATGACCCTGTCCCGGCCCAGCATCGGGCTTGCCGCCCCTTTCCTGCACTACCGCGTCGCGGCGGTGCATGCCCATGACCCGCAATGCTTCACCCAGGGTCTGCTGCTGCGCGACGGGCTGGTCTACGAATCGTCCGGGCTCTACGGCCGTTCGTACCTGCGCGTGTGGGAGCTGGCCACGGGCCGCACGCTGCACGAAACGAGCCTGGAGCGCCGCCTGTTCGCCGAGGGGCTGGCCCTGGCAGGCGACGAGATCGTACTGTTGACCTGGCGCGAGGGCATCGCCCTGCGCTTCGACTCGAAAGACCTGTCCCCGCGCGGCTCCTTCGCCTATCGCAACCAGGGCTGGGGCCTGACCTATGATGGACGACGCCTCATCCAGAGCGACGGGTCGGAATACCTCGTCCTGCGCCATCCCGACACGTTCGTTCCCCTGGGCCGACTGCGGATAACCGACCAGGGCCGGCCCGTGCGCCTGCTCAACGAGCTGGAGTGGATTCCGCCCGGGCCCAAGGCCGGCAAACTGGGCGGCATGCTGCTGGCCAATATCTGGCTGGCCGAACGCATCGCCGTCATCGATCCGGCCGACGGCCGGGTGCGGGGCTGGCTGGACCTCTCGCCGCTCACGGCCGAGGCCGGCGGCGGCGACAGCGACGCCGTGGCCAACGGCATAGCCTACGATCCCGCCACGGGCCGCCTGCTCGTCACGGGCAAGCTGTGGCCATTCCTCTACGAGCTGGAGCTGCCGTAGCGCCTGCCGCCGACGGGTCGCCCAGGCCGCCTGAGCCCGAAAAATCGCCGGACGCCTCGCCATCTCGGACTGCACGGCCGGGTCGGGCCGCGCCTCCGCGCACCGCGGGCGGCCAGGCTCGCATGGCGGACGGTTGACGCGCTGCCCGGCTTAACCTAATGCCTACACAATCCTTTCAAAAGCCAAGCGAGCGCAGAGCATGAAAATCAGCCGCAAGGTCCTCCAGGCGGAAAGCGTGCCCGAGACGCCCCTGCGCAGGCCGGAACTGGACATCCTGGAAATGCCCTACGAGGGCCTGGCCGCCTATTGGCTGTCGCTCAAGAAGCTGCTGGACGAGAAACAGGATACGAACTTCCTGCTGGAAGAAGCCGCCTACACCAGCGAGCCGTTCGTCCGCCACCTGCTGGAGACGGCTTTCTCGGCCCTGGACGAAGGGCGGGTCGCGCGCCTGGGCAAGGCGCGCCAGGACATCCTCCTGGAAGGCTACCGCCGCCGCTTCGCCTGCATGCGCACGGCCGTGCGCGCCATCATCGAGGCCGACAGCCCGCGCCTGTCGCTCATCCGCATGCTCGCCCACTTTCCGTCCCCTCCGCTGCCCGAGGCCAAGGCCGCCGAACTGTCCCAATCGCTCCTGCGCGGACTGGCCATGCCCGACGCCGACAAGACCGTGCTGCTGGAGATCGACAGCCGCACCAAGGCGGACCGCCTGGTGGTCAAGCTGCTGGCCTACGTGACCATCGGCCGCAAGGAAGGCCGCGACGGATGCAGGGGGCTGCTGCCCTATGCGCGCACCTATCTGCTGCTCGAAGGCCTGTCATTGGCCGCCGACGGATTCGAGGCGCCCTTCGTGGACGCGCACATGGAGTCCCTCGCGCGGACGATCCTCGACGACACGCGGCGCAAGATGGACATGTCCTTCGAGTTGTGCAGCGCCATTCGCGATGAATACGATTATGATACGCTGTATCTCATGGCCAGGGCGTACATGCCCTGACGGACATTTCCCGAATAGGCATACCGCGCGCATGATGCAAGCCCAGGCCGGACACGTTGCAGAAAACGGAAGGCGCGCTCGGATTGCACATCATGCGTTGTTCATGCCTGCGCGCCATCCAAATGCACATTGAAATTATTAACAATCGTTTCGAATTACCTCTATGAATTAACTATTCTCTGCAACGACATTGCACGTCAGCTGCATGAACGCACCTTTCTCGGGAGGGTGGTTTTCCCCCCAAAATTTTGACTGAACGACTTTTTAAGGGTACACCCGACGCCGAAAGATGCCGGAATGAAGAGCCGATTCGTTCAGCTCTCGGGAACTACACATCATTTTCCATCTCGGAGGTGTCTCGTGAAACGCTTGCTCTTGTTGGCGCTGTCCGCCGCCCTGCTGAGCCTGGCCCTGGCCGGATGCGGCGAGCAGAAGAAGGAAGAGGCTCCCAAAGCGGAATCCGCCGCGCCGGCCGCCGCCGGCAAGACCCTGCGGCTGGCCATCGACTCCGACCCCGTGTCCCTGGACCCGCACGTCCAGCTTTCGGGCGGCATGCTCCAGTACTCGCACATGGTCTTCGACCCGCTCGTGCGCTGGACCAAGGACATGGAGTTCGAACCGCGCCTGGCCGAGAGCTGGGAGCAGATCGATCCCACGACTCTGCGCTTCCACCTGCGCAAGGGCGTGACCTTCCACAGCGGCAATCCGTTCACGGCCAAGGACGTGGCCTGGACCCTGGCTCGCCTGAAGAACGCCATCGACTACAAGGGCCTGTACGAACCCTTCGGCGAGCCGGTCATCGTCGACGACCACACCATCGACATCAAGACCCTTCGTCCCTACGGCCTGACGCTCAACATGTGCACCTACATCTTCCCCATGGACTCGGTCTTCTACACCGGCACCGACGAGAAGGGCCTGCCCAAGGACGCCAACGTCAAGACCGACTGGTCCTTCGCCAACTTCAACGAGTCCGGCACCGGCCCCTTCATGGTCACCAGCTACGAGCCTGGCCAGAAGTGGGTGCTCAAGCGCTTCCAGAACTACTGGGAGAAGGACACCGGCAACGTGTCCGAGATCGTGCTCACGCCCATCAGCGAGGACGCCACCCGCGTGGCCGCCCTGCTGGCCGGCGACGTGGACTGGATCATGCCCGTGCCGCCCCAGGACTATGAGCGCATCCGCTCCACCAAGAACGTGAGCCTCATCACCATGCCCGGCACGCGCATCATCACCTTCCAGATGAACCAGAAACGCGTGAAGGCCTTCGAGGACAAGCGCGTGCGCGAGGCCTTCGTGCGCGCCGTGAACAACGTGGGCATCGTCCAGACCATCATGAGGGGCGACGCCACCCCGGCCTTCCAGAACTCGCCGCACGGCTACGCCGGCCATATCGCCGACCTGGCCCCGCTCTACGACCTGGAGAAGGCCAAGCAGCTCATGAAGGAAGCCGGCTTCGAGAAGGGCTTCACCGTGAGCATGATCGCCCCCAACAACCGCTACGTGAACGACGAGAAGATCGCCCAGGCCGTGGCGGCCATGCTGGCCAAGATCAACGTCAAGGTCGAGCTGCGCACCATGCCCAAGGCCCAGTTCTGGGATGAGTTCGACGCCCAGGTGGCCGACGTGCAGATGATCGGCTGGCACTCCGACACCGAGGACTCGGCCAACTTCATCGAGTATCTCAACGCCTGCCCCAACAAGGAAACCGGCTGGGGACAGTACAACTCCGGCAACTACTGCAACCCCAAGGTCGACGAAATCATCCTGGCCTCCGGCAGCGAGACCGACCTGGACAAGCGCGCGGCCATGCTGCAGGAAGCCGAGCGGATGCTGTACGACGACTTCGCCTTCATCCCCCTGCACTGGCAGATGCTCTCCTGGGCCGCGTCCAACAAGGTCAAGAACGCCGACGAGATCATCAACGTCATGGACTTCCCCTACTTCGGGGACCTGAACATGGAGTAGGGCCCAAGCCCGCTCCCCATTGAAATCCGGCGCCGCCGGGAGGACCCTGCGCCTCCCGGCGGCGCTTCACGCAGGATGTCTATGTTTGCCTTCATCATTCGACGTGTCGCCCAGGCCCTGCTGGTGATGCTCGTCATCAGCGTCATCGGCTTCGCCATCAAGCAGAACGTGGGCGACCCGGTCCGCGAGATCACCGGGATCTCGGTCTCCGCCGCGGAGCGGGAACGGCTCCGCGACCAGCTTGGCCTCAACGACCCCTTCCTCGTGCAATGGGGCCGCTTCGTGACCAAGGCCGTCCAGGGCGACCTGGGCAACTCCTTCTATTTCAAGCGGCCCGCCATGCAGGTCATCCTGACCAAGGCCCCGGCCACCCTGGAACTCGTGCTGGCGGCCTCTGTCATCATCGTGGTCCTGTCGGTGCCCATGGGCATCTACGCGGCCGTGAAGCCCAGATCCTGGCTGTCTCGCTTCTTCATGGGCGCGAGCATCGTGGGCGTGTCGATTCCGGTCTTCCTCACGGCCATCCTGCTCATCTACATTTTTTCCGTGGGCCTCGGCTGGCTGCCCTCCTATGGGCGAGGCCAGCTCGTCACGCTTTTCCCGGGCTGGGAGACCGGCTTCCTGACCAAGGACGGCCTGCTGCACCTCATCATGCCCTCGCTGGCCCTGGCCTCCATCATGCTCCCGCTTTTCATCCGGCTCATCCGCGCCGAGATGAAGGAGGTCCTGGAGAGCGAGTACATCAAGTTCGCCATCGCCAAGGGCCTCAAGCCCTGGCGCGTGCTGCTGGTGCACGGCTTCAAGAACACGCTCATGCCGGTCATCACCGTTGGCGGCGTGCAGCTCGGCACCATGATCGCCTTCACCATCCTCACCGAGACCGTCTTCCAATGGAAGGGCATGGGCTCCATGTTCATCGAGGCCGTGGAGCGCGCGGACTCCTCGCTCATGGTGGCCTACCTCGTGTTCGTGGGCTTCGTGTTCGTCACGGTGAACACCGTGGTCGACCTGATCTACGGCATGGTCAACCCCATGGTCCGCGTGGCGGGGAGGAAGTAGCATGAACATCTTCAAGCGCTTCATCGGCTCCTACTTCCTGTACTCCTTCCTGCGCGACCCCGTGGCCATCGGCAGCTTCGCCGTGCTGCTGGTCCTGGGCATCGCCAGCTTCTCGGCCCCGCTCATCGCGCCATACAGCCCCTACCAGATGCACACCATCGACCTGCTCGACGCCGAGAAGCCGCCCGTATGGATGCCTGGCGGCGACGAACGCTTCCCGCTGGGCACCGACACCCAGGGCCGCGACATGTTCTCGACCATGCTCTACGGCATGCGCGTGTCCATCCTGATCGGCTTCGGCGCGGTAGCGCTGCAGGCGACCATGGGCATCATCGTCGGCCTCCTGGCCGGCTACCGCGGCGGGCGCATCGACTCCATGCTCATGCGCATGGCCGACGTGCAGCTGTCCTTCTCCACCTACATGGTGGCCATCTTCTTCGGCGCGCTCTTCCAGGCCGCTTTCGGCATGGGCGTCTACTCCGACCTGGCCGTGCCCATGCTCATCGTCATCATCGGCTTCGCCGAATGGCCGCAGTACGCGCGCACGGTGCGCGCCTCGGTGCTGGCCGAGAAGAAGAAGGAGTATGTGGAGGCCGCCAAGGTCATCGGCCTGTCCTCCACCCGCATCATGTGGCGGCACATCCTGCCCAACACGCTCACGCCCGTGCTGGTCATCTCCACGGTGCAGGTGGCCAACGCCGTCATGAGCGAGGCGGCCCTGTCCTTCCTCGGCCTGGGCATGCCCGTGCACAAGCCGTCGCTCGGCTCGCTCATCAAGGCCGGCTTCGACTACATCTTCTCCGGCTCGTGGTGGATCACCATCTTCCCCGGCATCTCGCTCGTCGTGCTCATCCTGTCCATCAACCTGCTGGGCGACTGGCTGCGCGATTTCCTCAACCCCAAGCTGTACAAGGGCTAAGGAGCGGACCATGGACAACAAGACCCTGCTTTCGGTCCGCGCCCTGAACGTCAAATTCCGCCTGCGCCACGGCGACCTGACCGCCGTGCGCGACGTGAGCTTCGACCTGGCCCAGGGCGAGCGCCTCGGCCTGGTGGGCGAATCCGGCGCTGGCAAGTCCGTGACCGGCTTCTCCATCCTGAACCTCATCAGCAAGCCCGGCTACATCGCCGGCGGGCAGGTGCTCTTCCAGGGCGTGGACCTGGCCTCCATGAGCCAGGAGGAGCTGCGCAACATCCGCGGCAACCGCATCTCCATGATCTTCCAGGACCCCATGATGACGCTCAACCCCGTGCTGACCATCGGCACGCAGATGGTCGAGACGCTCATGGCCCACCGCCGCATCTCGCGCCGGGACGCCGAGGCCATCGCCCTGGACAAGCTCAAGAAGGTGCACATACCCTCGCCCGAGCGCAGGTTGAAGCAGTACCCGCACGAGCTGTCCGGCGGCATGCGCCAGCGCATCGTCATCGCCATCACCCTGCTCACCGAGCCCGCGCTCATCATCGCCGACGAGCCCACCACGGCCCTGGACGTGACCATCCAGGCCGAGATCATGGACCTGCTGCTGCACCTCTGCAGAACCGAACGCATGGGCCTGATCCTCATCACCCACGACCTGGCCGTGGTCTCGCAGGTCACGGAGCGCATCGCGGTCATGTACGCCGGCAGCATCGTGGAGATGGGCAGGACCGCCGACATCATCGGCTACCCGAGCCACCCCTACACGCGCGGCCTGCTCGCCGCGCTGCCCCAGTCCGCCAACGGACGGCGCCTGAACCAGATCCCCGGCTCCATGCCCAGCCTGCGGCACGTCCCGCCGGGCTGCGCCTTCCAGAACCGCTGCTCGACCTGCGAGGCCGTCTGCCGCAGCACCGCCCCGGTTCTCGAACCCAAGCAGCAGGGCTGCCTGGCCGCCTGCCATCTTCTGGACTAAGACAATGCGCGAAACCCTTCTTTCCATACAGAACGTCAGCAAGCACTTCGACATCTCCGGCGGCCTGCTGGACCAGCTCTCGCTGTCCGGCGGCAGGCTGACCCGCACGCGCACCCTGGTGCGCGCCGTGAACTCCGTGTCCTTCGACATCCGCTCGGGCGAGACCCTGAGCGTGGTGGGCGAATCCGGCTGCGGCAAGTCAACCCTGGGCCGCACGGTCATGGGCATCTACCCGCCCACGGACGGCATGATCCACTACCGCGGGCGGCGCATAGACAACCTGCCGCCCAGGGGCTGGCTGCCCTACCGTACGCGCATGCAGATGGTCTTCCAGGACCCCTACGCCTCGCTCAACCCGCGCATGGCCGTGCGCAAGATCCTCGAAGAGCCCGTGCGCTTCCACAACCGGGGCATCAAGGACAGCGAGGTCAAGGACCGCGTTGCCGACGTCATGCTGCAGGTGGGCGTGGACCCCGACTGGGCCGACCGCTTTCCGCACGAGTTCTCCGGCGGCCAGCGCCAGCGCATCTCCATCGCCCGCGCCCTGGTCGTGGACCCCGAATTCATCGTGGCCGACGAGCCCATCGCGGCCCTGGACGTGTCCATCCAGGCCCAGATCCTCAACCTGCTCATGGACGCCCAGGAATCGCGCGGCCTGACCTACCTGTTCATCAGCCACGACCTGTCCGTGGTGCGGCACATATCCACGCGCGTGGCCGTCATGTACCTGGGCACGCTCTGCGAGCTGGCCCCGGTCAAGGAGCTGTTCGACAACCCGCGCCACCCTTACACCCGCGCGCTCCTGTCGGCCATCCCGCGCCTGGGCAACAAGGGCTTCGAGCACATCCGCCTCAAGGGCGAAATCCCCACGCCCATCAACCTGCCCGAGGGCTGCGTGTTCCACGGCCGCTGTCCCAAGGTCCACGAGCGCTGCATCAAGGAGGTCCCGACTCCCGTGGACCACGGTGGCGGCGTGTTCGTGGCCTGCCACGCGGCGGAGGAAGGGACGATATAAGAGCTAGAGTGGAGAAGAGCGGAAGAAAATCGGGGAAGGGAAACCCTTTGAAAAGGGTTATCCCCTCCCCGAACCCCACCCCTTCCTAAACTTTTCGTTTTTTTACGGCCCGGAATCCCTCAATGGCGATCTCCGGGCCGTTGCGCATATTCTAGGCCATGGCTCGATACTGTCGCCACGTTCAATGTGGAGCAGGAGACACATGATGCACCTAACACGCGTGCCTTTGCCTTACCGTCACGGTGATGCCGCTCTTGAAGGCATCCTCGTGCGCGACGAATCCCTTCCCTCGCCCAGCCCCGGCATCCTACTCATCCATGAATTCACCGGCCTGACAACGGTCATGCTGGCCCATGCCGAGCGGTTGGCCGCCGAGGGCTACGTCGTTCTTGCCGCCGACATGTACGGGAAAGGATTTCTTCCGACGGACGCGGCCGAGGCCAGCCGCATCTCGCGTATTTATCGTAATGACCGCGAGCTCATGCGCGAGCGTGCGGCGGCAGGCCTGCTGGCCCTGGCTGGAGTCGAGGGAATCAATCCGGAGGCTCTGGCCGTGCTGGGCTTTTCCTTCGGCGGCTGCGCGGCTCTGGAGCTGGCGCGGTCGGGAGCAGAACTGGCGGCGGCCTGCAGCGTGTACGGCTACCTGAACACGCCATGTCCGGCGGCTCCCGGCGATGTGCGCTGTCCTGTGCTCGCGCTGCACGGCGCGCGGGACAAGGTCGTACCCATGGCGGATGTCGCGCCGTTCGTTGAGGAGATGCGCGACGCCGGAGTCCGCTGCCGCATGGTCATCTACACCGATGCCGGCCACGGCTTCTGCAATCCTACTGTCCGGACCGACGCCCGCACCGGGTCGTTTTGCGCTCCCGATATCGCCGATCGGGCCTGGAAGGACGTGCTGGACTTTCTGCGCATCGCCCTGCCTTCATCTCACGTCTGATCGAACGCAGTTCGCTGATAAAAACTTCGCGGGTCCAGGGGATCGCATCCCCTGGCGGGGTGCAGGGGCAGCGCCCCTGCCGGGTGGGGTTCGGGGAGGGCGGGCCCTTCCCGACTCTTCAGTATTGCTTGCGCCTCGAAAAGCCTTCGCCAAGCACATTTGAGGTCGTGCCCACGATGGTGAAGGCCTTGGGATCGATCCTGTAGATGATTTCTTCCAGGCGCTTGAGCTGGATGTTGTTGATGATCGTGAGCATGACCTCCTTGGGCTGGCCCGAATAGGCGCCCATGCCGTGCAGGAGCGTCACGCCCCGGCGCAGGTTGGTCTTGATGGAGTCTGTGATCTCCTGCTGCCGGTCGGAGATGATGATGACCATCTTGCGCTGGTTGAACATGCCCAGGAAGTACTCCAGCACCCATGAGGTGATGAATACCATGGCCAGCGAATAGAGCACGTCGTTGGGGTTCAAAAAGAACAGTCCGGCGCCGAACAGGAGCAGGTTGAAGGTGAAGCTTACCTGCCCCACGCGGATGTTGTAGCGCTGGTTGAGGAAGATGGCGATGATGTCCGTGCCGCCGGCCGAGCCCAATGAACGCAGGGAGATGCCCGCCCCCGCGCCCATGAGCGCTCCGCCGGCCATGACAGCCAGGAACTTGTTCTCCAGGGCCACGGTCCAGGGCATCAGCTCGATGAAAAGGGAGAGGCTGACCATGCCGAAGATGGTGTACAGCACGAAACGCCGGCTTATGAAGAACCAGCCCACGGCCATGATGGGCACGTTGAGCAGGAAGTACCAGCTGCCGGGGCTGAACAGGTCGGTCACGTAGTACAGCAGGAGCCCCAGGCCGGAGACGCCACCGGTGATGAGCTCGTAGGGCAGGACCACGGCCTTGAGGCCGAAGGCGAATATGGCCGATCCAGCCAGGAGCAGCCAGAGGTTCCAAGGGACTGAATAGGCGAGATTTCGATAGCTTTTCGGCATGACTCTAAAGATCCTTTGCCTTGATTAGAGACAAAGGCCTAACGAATTTTAGGGGAAGGATAAACCGGAAAATGCCGGGGAGCGTGGGGTCTATTCCTCGGAGATCTGCTCGCTGAGGGTGATGTTGAAGGCTACGGCGAAGAAGTTGTGGAAGAAATCCACGTACTCCACGGTAACCCCCGCAGGCACGGTGATGCGCGCCGGCGCGAAGTTGACCAGGCCTTTGACGCCGGCCTCCACCAGGTAATTGGCGGCGCGCTGGGCGCGCTCGGGCGGGGTGGTGATGATGCCCATCTCGATGTCCATTTCCTGGACCTTTTCCTTGAGACGGCGCGAGCAGACGACTTCAAGGCCGGAAATGACCTCGCCGATCTTGAAGGGATCGCAATCGAAGGCGCCGACGATGTGAAAGCCGCGCTGCTTGAAGAACTTGTGCCTGAGCAGCGCCCGGCCCAGATTGCCTACGCCCACAAGGGCGCAGTTCCAGACGCGGTTGATGCCCAGCGACACCTTGATGGAGGTGATGAGGTCCTGGACGTAGTAGCCGACCCCGCGAACGCCGAATTCGCCGAAGTAGGCCAGGTCTTTGCGGATCTGTGAAGGATTGACGGCGCAGATGCGGGCGAGGTGTTCGGAGGAGATGACTTCGGAGCCATCACGCTTGAGGTTTTCGAGGACCTCGACGTACACGGCCAGCCGCTGGATTGTCGCTCTGGGGATGTGCTGGCTCTTGAGGCTCATCTTGGTTTACCGTAAAGCTCCGAATTTGTGAAATTTTTAACGATTGTCAAAGCAAAAGGAGGCCGCTGGCGCGGCCTCCTTTTCAATGCGAATTAGCCAAGCATCGGGTTGGCGAAGAGCAGGATCAGGTTGACGACCAGGGCGTAGATGGCCAGGGACTCGATGAAGGCCAGGCCCAGGATCAGGGTAACCGTGATCTTGCCACCGGCTTCCGGGTTGCGGGCGGTGCCTTCGCAAGCGGCCTTCAGGCCCATGCCCTGACCGATGCCGCAGCCGGCGGCGGCGATGGCCATGCCGATGGCGGTGGCGAGGGAGGTCATGGAGATGACTTCGGGGGCGACCTCAGCGGCGAAAGCAACGCCGGCGACGGCAACCAGAGCCACGGTGTTCAGGATGGTCATAAGAGCCTTGCGCATGTCACTCACTCCTCAAGTAGTATAATGTTGTGGTCAAGCGACCGTTTCCCCAATTCAGTCGGGCGCGCGGCTTAGTGCGCGTGCTCCAGCGAGCCCTTCAGGTAGATCATGGTCAGCATGAAGAAGATGAACGCCTGGATGGTCTTGGCCAGGCCGAACAGGAAGTACATGGGAATCGTGGCCACGATGGGGGCCATGGAGAAGAGCAGGATGAGCACGATTTCCTCGCCGCGGATGTTGCCGAAGAGTCGCAGGGTGAGCGACAGCGGCCGGGCAAGGTGCGAGAAGATTTCAATGATGAACATGAGCGGCGCAAGGGCGAGGATGGGGCCCATGAAGTGCTTGATGTAGCCCAGGCCGTGCTCGCGGATGCCCCAGTAGTTGTAATAAAGGAACACGACGACGGCCATGGCCGCGTTGGTGTTCACGTTGGCCGTGGAGGCGTCACAGCCGGGAACGAGGCCCATGAGGTTGTTGAACCAGATGAAGATGAACAGGGTGGCCAGGATGGTGAAGACCTTGCGGCCCTCTTCGCCGATGTTGGCGACGACGAAGTCCTCCAGGCCGCCGATGACGACCTCGAAGAAGTTCTGCAGGCCGCCGGGAACCATGCTCACACGCTTCTGGACCAGAATGCCCATGGTGATGAGGATGGCCATGACAACCCAGGTGAAAAAGATGTGCGGGGGCACGGGCACGTGAAGCTCGTGCAAGAGAGTCGGCACTAATTGATGCGGAAGACCACCAGCGACCATTTCAAGCCTCCTTCACATTATGACCATGAACCCGGGTTGCACCCCAATACAGCGCCGTGACCAGAACCGTCGATAGCCCCGCGAGCAGGGCCCACACGGGCGCTTCCAGCCAAACGATAAGTCCGTACAATACCGCTCCCGTCAGGATGAGTCTGCCGTAGAAGCGTATGAGCAGCGCAGCCACCGCCCCTTTCTCCATGCGCACTATGTGCTGCACGAACTTGGCCAGCGAATAGAAATTCGCCGACGCGAGCACCGCACCGGCGGCGAAGGCAAGCCCCCAGGGGGACAGGCGCGCCGCGACCAGAGCCGCGAGCACGCACAGGCCGGCGAGCACTATCTGCATGCGCACGAGCCGCCGGACCTCAAACTGCATGAAGCCCCTGCGCAGAAGGGCGCGATCAATCATTTCCGGAATGCGGGCCAGATTCTTTGCGATCATATTCTTGAATTCGCTTGACTTCCTCGTACATGCTCTTGAATCCGGCCACGACTCCAAGGATCAGCATGACTATGGTCAACCACGGCTTCGTTCCCAGCCATTTGTCCAGATAATAGCCCGTGGCCAGCCCGATGAAGGTGGCCGTGACGAGCTGCAGGCCGATGGTCGTCGCGTTGAGGATGACGCCCCATGCTCCGGAGGGTTGCTTCCCTTTTTTAAAGAACATAGCATAGACCTTGGGAACGAGCCGAGTCGGCCGAGGCCGTTCGTTCCTTTGTTCACAAGTTGGAGGGCTCTTATCACAGCCCCCGGCGGACCGTCAACGCATTCTCCATGAACAAGCCGGGGAAAACTCTCTTTTTTCACCTCGGCCGGCACTCGTAAAATGTCATGCCCGCCCGCCATGCCTGCTTCCTGAACACACCCTGATGACAATTATGCCGAGGCATCCGTGGACAACCGCTCGGCTTCGTTTTACACCCATTTGCCCCCGGCGTCGACGCCGGAAACCACCCAGAGCCCATAATGAAAAAAGCATCACCACTAGCTCCCGAGAGCCTGCGGGCCGGTTTGCAGCCCGAGGCCGTACCTTACGCCGACTCGCGCCAGATCCCCCGCCGGGAACGTTTCGAGCCTCCGCAGCCCAGGGCCCTGCGCGCCCTGAGTCTCGCCGTGAACATCCCCGGCAACGAGTACAACGTCTACCTGTCGGGCGAGGAAAGCCTCGGACGCACCTATTTCCTGCGCCACTTCCTGGAGCCCGTGGCGGCCAAGGCCGATGTCCCCCCGGACGTGCTGTACGTCTACAATTTCGAGGACGAGGACAGGCCGAGGGCCCTGCAGTTGCCCGCCGGCCTGGGCCGCCTGTTCAAGGCGGAGCTGGCCAAGGCCGTGGCCCTCCTGCGCGAGCGCATCCCAGGAGGCATGGAGCAGGACGCCTTTGTCCAGCGCCGCGAGGCCCTGCTCAAGACCTACCAGAGCACCAAGGACGACTTGTACACGCGCATGGAGGACGAGGCCGAGAGCAAGGGCTTCACCTTAGGCATGGAAACCGAGGGCCAGCTCTCCCTTTCCCCGCGCGTCAAGGGCAAGACCTTGTCCCTGGAGGAATTCGAGAAGCTCGACAGCGAAACGCAGCGCGCCCTTCGCGGCAAGCGGGACGAACTGCTTGCGGCGATGAACGGCATGCTGCGCCAGGTGCAGGCCGTCGAGCGGGGCTTCACCGAGCAGGAGCGCTCCATCGAGCGCGAGTTCGCCTCCGGCGAGGTCCGCGACGTCCTGGCCCCGCTGCGCGAACGCTTCGTTGCCCAGCCCCGGGTGCTGGAGTACCTGGCCGCCATGGAGCAGGACGTCCTGGCCAACCTCGATCGCTTCGCGGCGCGACCCGAGCCCCAACCGCAGCCGCAAGCCCAGCAACAGCAGACCGAGCCAGCGCAGGCCGAGGATTTCTGCGGCCGCTACGAGGCCCATCTGCTCGTGGACAACTCAGGCCTGAAGGGCGCTCCCGTCATCGTGGAGGATCACCCGACCTATTTCAACCTGTTGGGCAGCATGGAACGCGAGAGCGAACTCGGCGCCCTGTACACCGACTTCACGCTCATCAAACCCGGCGCGCTGCACAGGGCCAACCACGGCTATCTCATCCTCAAGGCCGACGACGTGCTCACCTCCCCGTCGGCCTGGGAAGGCTTGCTGCGGGCCTTGCGCTCGGGCCTGGCGCGCCTGGAGGACCCCTCGGAGCACTCGGACCAGGTGCGCACGCGCACCATCGAGCCCGAGCCCATTCCGCTGCAGGTCAAGGTCCTGCTCGTGGGCACGGACGAGATATACGAGCACCTGCTCTACCACGACAGCCGCTTCCGCAAGCTGTTCAAGATCAAGGCCCACCTGCAGAGCCATGTCGCCCGTTCCGGGGACGAAATCCTGGGATTCCTGCAGGGCTGCGGAACCATCATAGCGGACGTCGGCCTGCTGCCCTTCGACCGCGCCGCCTTGGCCGGCCTGGTGGACCACGCCTCGCGCATCGTCGAGGACCAGACCAAACTCTCCCTGCACTATCCGCTCATCCGCGAGCTCATGATCGAGGCCTCGGCCATGGCCAGGCTGCGCGGCCTGGACATGGTGGATGTCGCCGTGCTGCAGGAAGCCCAGGCCGCGCGCGACTTCCGGGCCAACCTCTACGAAGAGGAGTTCATGGCCGACTACGACCGCGAGATCATCAAGGTCGCGACGGCCGGTTCGGCCGTGGGACGCGTCAACGGCTTGTCCGTGACCTACTTCGGCGAGTACGAGTTCGGCCTGCCGCACCACATCGCCTGCACCGTGGGCGTGGGCCGCGAGGGCATCGTGGACCTGGAACGCGAGGCGGAGCTGGGCGGGCCGATCCACACCAAGGCCATGATGATCCTCAAGAGCTATCTGCTAGGCCTGTTCGCCTACGACAAGCCGCTCATCCTCTCCGGCTCGCTCTACTTCGAGCAGTCCTATGCCGAGGTTGAGGGCGACTCGGCCTCGGGCGCGGAACTGGCCGCACTGCTCTCGGCCCTGGCCGAGGCGCCGATAGACCTGTCCCTGGCCTTCACCGGAGCCGTGAACCAGTCCGGGGACATCATGGCCGTGGGCGGAGTGACCCGCAAAATAGAGGGATTCTTCGAGGTCTGCCGCCGTCGCGGACTCACCGGCAGGCAGGGCGTGCTCATCCCGGCCGACAACGTGCGCAACCTCATGCTCAAGCCCGAGGTCGTGCGCGCCGTGAACGACGGCATGTTCGCCATTCATTCCGTGGCCCGCATCGAGGAAGCGCTGGAGCTGCTCACCGGCCTTCCGGCCGGCAGGCGCGGACCGGACGGCACCTTTCCCGAGGGCACGCTCTACCGCCGCGTGGACGAACGGCTGGGAGCCCTGGCCAGGGTCGCCGCCCAGTTCGGCCAAGGCTGGAGGATCTGAGGCAAGGGCGCATTCCGTACCGGCCCTCCTCCCTTCCGCATGCATACGCCATGAGCACTACCGACAAGATGCTCGATGCGGCGCAGGCCGCCCCCGGCCAGTCCGGCGGCGTCCTGCGCGCCCTGCGCCACCGCAACTACCGCCTCTTCTTCGCCGGCCAGGGCATCTCCCTGGTGGGCACCTGGATGCAGACCATGGCCCAGGCCTGGCTGGTCTACCGCCTGAGCGGCTCCAGCCTGGCTCTGGGGCTGGTGGGCTTCGCCGGCCAGATCCCGGTTTTCCTGCTGGCCGTGTTCGGAGGCGTTGTGGCCGACGCGCGCAACCGGCGGGCCATCATGCTCTGGACCCAGCTCCTGTCCATGCTGCTGGCCCTGACCGCCGCGGTCCTGACCCTGAGCGGCGTCGTGCAGGTCTGGCACGTCATGCTGCTGGCCGTGGGCCTGGGCGTGGTCAACGCCTTCGACATCCCGGCCAGGCAAGCTTTCGTCATCGACATGGTCGGACGCCAGGACCTGCACAACGCCATCGCCCTGAACTCCTCCATGTTCAACAGCGCGCGCGTGCTCGGGCCGACCCTGGCGGGCCTGCTGGTGCCCCTGGTGGGCGAAGGCTGGTGTTTCCTGCTCAACGGCGCGAGCTACCTGGCGGTCATGGCCGGCCTGCTGCTCATGCGTCTGCCCCCGGATGCGCCGAAACCCGCGGGCGGCTCGGCCTGGCGGCGGGTGGGCGACGGCCTGGTCTTCGCCTCGCGCGACGCGACCATCCGCACCGTCCTGCTGCTCATCGGCGTGAGCAGCCTGCTGGGCATGTGCTACGCGACGCTCATGCCCGTGTTCGCGGACAGGATACTGGGCGGCGGACCGGGCGCCCTAGGCCTGCTCATGGGCGCGGCCGGCCTGGGAGCCTTCGGGGGAGCCATGCTGCTGGCCGCACGGCGCGATTCGCTGGGTCTGGGAAGATGGGTCATCCGGGCCGGCGCGGGCTTCGGGCTGAGCCTCGCCGTCTTCTCCCAGTCGGGACTGCTCTGGCTCTCGGCCGTATTGCTCGTTCCGGTGGGCTTCTGCATGGTGGTCGCCATGGCCTCGGCCAACACCCTGCTGCAGCAGACCACGCCCGACAGCTACCGAGGCAGGGTCATGGCCCTGTTCTCCATGATGGTCGTGGGCATGGCTCCGTTCGGGGCCCTGCTGGCCGGTGCCCTGGCCCACTTCATCGGACCGCAGGCCACGGTGCTGGCCGGCGGGCTGGCCTGCATGGTCGCCGCGGCGGCCTTCCGGCCCGGGCTGACCCGCGACACGGCCGGGTAGTCCATGGCGCGAACCTGCGGCCCATGCGGGATGGATACAGCAATCACTTGATAATTGCTTCCCTTGGAAATAAGGCTCCCGTAAATACCTTGTCACGACTTCCCGCAGGGTACTAGTGTCAATGAACGGCCGGCCCGGCGAGCCCTGTCGCCCGGACCGGCCCCACCGCCGATGGGGAAGCGCGAAACGCTCCGCCGAGCGGTCGCCTTCCGTGCCTCCCGTGGAGGAACGATGTCCAAAGCCTGGATCCGGGCCAAACGCCCGTCCTTCGTGCGCGACGTGCTACGCGACTTCTGCCTGGCCAGCCTCAAGCTGGAAGAGCAGTTCCGCCACAACGACCGGCACAAGCGCCTCAAGTTCGACGAAATCCGCGACCTGCTCGGCTTCGAGATGAACAAGGGCCTGCTCTGGCGGCTCAAGGACACGGCGCACCACCTGTTCCGCAACGAGCCCGGCGAGCGGCTGGTGGGCCGTTTCCTCGACTGGTCCATGGGATACATCTTCCATGAAACCATCAAGCTCAAGGAAGACGCCTACCAGCAGGCAAACTACGGCCAGTGGTTTCGCCAGGTGCAGGGAACGGCCATGGCCGCGGAGGAATCCGACATAACTCGCGAGCTCTACAGGGTCGTGGAACAGACCCGCGAGTCCATCGAGCGCGAAATTGCACGCATACGCTTCATTCTTGCGCACTGCCGCAGGCTGTTCCCCCTCTATCTGTGCGAGCACAAGGACAACCTCCTGCTGGCGCGGCTGCTTTTCGAGGAGCAGAGGCTCGTCCAGGAAACCTTTGGCAACGATTTTGCACTCTTACAGCGCGCCATCTACGGCAGCGAACCCGAACTCATGTACGTGTATGCCTCAAGGAGCCTGCGCCAAGGCGGCTGGATGGAAGAGGCGGCCAGGGCAGTGGAGGAGGCCGCAAGATTGTGCAATTCGAACCCCTTGGTGTTGCAGGAAAAGGAAATTGTTGATAGTTGGCAAAAGAAACTCAAAGTCTGACGTTCGTTTTCCCCAAGGCGAATACTGTCCTCAAACACTAGGAGGCAATACCATGAAGAAACTCGCACTGATCGTGTTGACCATCGCGCTCATGAGCGCGTGGGGCTGCGCCAAGAAGCAGACCGCCGCACAGACCGAGCCCGTCGCACAGCAGGAACAGGTCGAAGAGGAAGTCGCGGCAGAGCCCGCGATCGAGCCCGAGCCGGAGCCCGCCGCGCCCACGGCGCAGGAGCTGTACGACCAGCGCTACGCGTCCCTGCCCACCACCTATACCGTGAAGAAGGGTGACGCCCTGTGGTGGATCGCCGAATTCCAGCAGATCTACAACGATCCGTTCATGTGGCCGCTCATCTACCAGGCCAACCGGTCCCAGATCAGCAATCCGAACCTGATCGAACCCGGCCAGGTCCTGAGGATCCCGCGCTCCGGCTTCACGCTGCAGGACATCAAGGCCGCCCGCAAGATGGCCGGCGCGCCCTGGAGGGCCCTGGAGCCCGCCGAGACGGCCGTGCTGCCTTCGGATATCCGTTCCGAACTTGGCTACGGCTTCTAGCCGGCCATAGACCGGCCTCAGATCGCAGACCAGCTTTTCTGGATTTTCGCCGCAAGGCATGCTACGCAAAAGGCGCACCGGTGAAGAACCGGGCGCCTTTTTTTCATCCCACCCGAATCAGCACGTCCCCGCGCTGTCAACCTATTGGGAGTTTAGACCCATGAGTCTTCTGCATCTCAACAAAACAGAGCGTAAGCTTACCCTGAAGAACCCGGCCAACCCCGAGCTCTTCCGGCGAATCTATCCCTACACGAATATCAGCCGCATCAGCTTCGACGACCGCTTCATCATGCCCAGGCCAGCCGATCCCATGTTCATCACGGACACCACCTTCCGTGACGGACAGCAGGCCAGGCCTCCATACTCCGTGGAGCAGATCAGCCACATCTTCGACCTGCTGCACAAATTGGGCGGCAAATCCGGACTCATCCGCGCGAGCGAGTTCTTCCTCTATTCGGACAAGGACCGCCGCGCCGTGGAAGCCTGCCTGTCCAAGGGCTACAAGTATCCGCGCGTCACCGGCTGGATCCGGGCCAACGCCAAGGACCTCAAGCTGGTCAAGGACATGGGCCTGACCGAGACGGGCATGCTCACCTCGGTCTCGGACTACCATATCTATTTGAAGCTGCAGAAGAACCGCAAACAGGCCATGGACGACTACCTGGAGGTGGTCACCAAGGCCCTGGACTGGGGCATCACCCCGCGCTGCCACTTCGAGGACATCACCCGCGCGGACATCTACGGTTTCTGCATCCCCTTTGCCCAGAAGCTCATGCAGCTGTCCAAGGAATACCACCTGCCGGTGAAGATCCGCCTGTGCGATACCATGGGCTACGGCGTGCCCTACCCGGGCTCGGACCTGCCGCGCTCGGTGGGCCGCATCGTGCGCGCCTTCACCGACGAGGCCGAGGTGCCCGGCGAGTGGCTCGAATGGCACGGCCACAACGATTTCCACAAGGTGCTCGTCAACGGCGTCACGGCCTGGCTGTACGGCTGCGGCGGCATCAACGGCACCCTGCTCGGCTTCGGCGAGCGCACGGGCAACTCGCCTATCGAGGCGCTGGTCATCGAGTACATCCAGCTCACCGGCGACGACGACGCCGCCGAGACCCCGGTCATCACCGAGATCGCCGAGTACTTCGAGCGCGAGCTGGGCTACCGCGTGCCGGACAACTACCCGTTCGTGGGCAAGGATTTCAACGCCACGAGCGCGGGCATCCATGTGGACGGGCTGCTCAAGAACGAGGAGATCTACAACATCTTCGACACGACCAAGCTGCTCAACCGCCGGGTGCCCATCATCATCACCGACAAGTCCGGCCGCGCCGGCGTGGCCTACTGGATCAACCACCAGCTCGGACTGTCCAAGGACGCGCAGATCGACAAGCGCCACCCGGCCGTGGGCAAGATCTACGAGGCTATCGAGAAGGCCTATCAGGCCGGCCGCACCACGTCCTTCTCCAGCCAGGAGATGAAATCCCTGGTCAAGCGCTACCTGCCCGAGCTGTTCGCCTCCGAGTTCGACCACCTCAAGCAGCTCGCGAACAACCTGTCCGCCAAGCTGGTCATTCGCCTGTCCGAGTCCAAGGAAGTTCGCTCCATGGATCCCGATGCGGCGGGCAAGGCCATAGGCGAGTTCCAGGCCAAGTACCCGTTCATCCAGTTCGTCAACCTGGTGGACACGGAGGGCAAGGTCGTGGAGCGCGTGGTGGCCAACGAGGAGGACAAGCCCAAATACGTCACCCTGACGCGGGGCACGGACCTGTCCAGCCGCGAATGGTTCATCATGCCCATGCAGACCGGCAAGCTGCACATCACCAACTTCTACCAGTCGCAGTATACGGGCAAACTTCTGCTGACCGTGGCTATGCCCGTGGTGGACGAGCAGGACAACCCGCGCGGCGTGCTCGGCGCGGACATCCGCTTCGAGGAGCTGCTCAAGCGGCATGCCGAGCTTGATCCGCAAGATCCGACCGAAATGGTCTAGCAACACGGGAGAAAGGCCACCCATGGCAGGACTCAGCCTGAAAGGCTTGGCCGCCGTTCTCGCGGCGGTGCTCGCGGCCGGCGCGCTATTGACCGCCTGCGCCGGCAAGAGCCCCATCTACCAGGCCAAGCGCACCGCGGAGCAGAAACGCGTGATGACGCAGCCCTCCCCGGGACAGAGCCAGACCGGGCAGAGCCAGACGCAGCCGAGCACGGCCAAGACCAGGCCGTACACCGTCCTGGGCGAGACATACCACCCGCTGCATAGCGCGGACGGCTATTCCGAGGAGGGCCTCGCCTCCTGGTACGGCCGGGACTTCCACGGCAAGCGCACGGCCAACGGCGAGATCTACGACATGTACAAGCCCAGCGCAGCGCACAAGCTCCTGCCCCTGGGCACGCGCGTGCGCGTGACAAACCTGGAGAACGGCAAGTCCCTCTACCTGACCGTCAACGACCGCGGCCCCTTCGTCAAGGGCCGCATCCTCGATCTGTCCTACGAGGCAGCCAACCGCCTGGGCACCCTGGACAAGGGCGTGGCCATGGTGCGCGTGGAGAGCGTGGGCGGCATACCCGGCACCGTGGACGGCAACCTTCCCGGCCCGTTCTACATCCAGGTCGGCTCGTTCACCCAGCGCGACAACGCCGACAGGCTCAAGGCCGAAATGTACGCCAGCGGCTACCGCTCCACGCGTCTGGTCGAGGCGCAGGTGGACGGCGCCACCTGGTGGCGCGTGCAGGCCGGCGAATTCCAGAACCTGGGCACTGCCCGTCTGGAACTCAACCGCTTGTCCCTGAGCTATTCCGAGGCCTTCGTGGTGGCCCGCTGACATCCGGCATGAACCAGGGCCGCCCGCCAAGGCGGCCCTGGCCTTTCCCAGAGACTTTCCACGCTTTCCTTCCGGGCCTTCCCACCTAAGCGCATACGGCGCAAGCCTCCCTATCCGGCCGCCAGGCAGCGTGCCTCCCTGCGGCACACCGGCAAGCTCGCTCAATAATTTGACTGAAGACTATTGTATGGACGAGACGACTTGCGCGACCATATATAGTCCCCGTGGGGATAAACTTTAGCAATCGCATGCTTAACGCTCCTCGCCGAACCGTCATCGTGTCGGGAGGATGATAGGAAGATGTCCAGCCCCTGGGGATACCTGCTCTCGTCACACTCGCGTACGCAAAACGGGCGTACATCTTCCGCCCCGCGCAAGGACAACGAATGAACTGCAACCTCCATCCCATAGCGGCCGTACTTGTCTCCGCCGAGGGACTGCAAGCGCTTGAGAATTTCCTGGCCAGCCTGCCTCGCAACCCGGGTCTGGCCATCGTGCTCCTTATGCTCGGCGAATGGGACGGCGGCGCCTCGCCCGATGGCGTCGTGAGCGCGCAGGTCGGCTTTCCGGTAATCCGCGCCGGCCATTGCACGGCGATCCATGTGGACAGGATATATCTCCTGCCGCCAAGCCAGGAAATGAAGATCGAACACGGCCTGCTTCGCCTGACGGCATCGTCCGATACGGTCTCGAGGCAGCACCAGGCCGATCGATTCCTGCGTTCGCTTGCCATGGATCAGGGCCCTGGAGCGGCCTGCGTCATTCTTTCGGGCACGGGTCCCGACGGCATCACGGGCTTGCGCGCTCTGCGGGCCGCGGGCGGGCTGTGCCTGGTGCTGGAAGGGGCCGATGCCGGAGACGGCCTGGCCCGCAACGCCGTCCTGTCCGGCACGGCCGATTTCGTCCTGCCCGCGGCGAAAATGGCTGACGCGCTCCTGGACCTGGTTTCCCGCCGGGTCCGCGGTCGGCATGACGGCCGAAGCGACGGCCAGCTGCTGCCCGAGGACGCACAGAGCCTCGCCGCCATCATCCAGGCCGTGCAGCTGGCCACGGGGCAGGATTTCTCCCTGTACAAGCACAGCACGCTGCTCCGGCGCACGCACAAGCGCATGCTGGCGGTCGAGGCCCCCACCCTGCGGGACTATGCCCGTTTCGTGGCCATGGACGCCGACGAAGCCAGGGCGCTCAAGGACGACCTGCTCATCGGCGTCACGAAATTCTTCCGCGACCCCGAAGCCTTTGATCTGCTCGCCCGGCGCGCCCTGCCCGAGATCCTCGCCCGCGTCCCGCAGGACGATTCGGTCCGCGTATGGTGCGTGGGCTGCTCCACGGGGGAGGAGGCCTATTCGGTGGCCATGCTCTTCCTGGAGCACATGGAGCAGGCGGGAGACAGGCGCGGGCTGCAGATCTTCGCCACGGACGCCGACTTCGAGGGCATCGAGACCGCTCGCGCCGGAATCTATCCCTGCTCCACGACGGCGGACATGGGCGAGGGGCGCCGCAAGCGCTTCTTCACTCCGGACGGCGAACAGATCCGCGTCATCCCCACACTGCGCGACTCGATCGTCTTCGCCGTGCAGGATCTGCTGCGTGATCCGCCCATCGTGCGCATCGACCTGGTCGTCTGCCGCAACATGCTCATCTACCTGGACGGCCCGGCCCAGAAACTCGCGGCGCAGACATTCTTCCAGTCGCTGAACCCAGGCGGATTCCTCCTGCTCGGACCGTCGGAGACATTGGGCGGGTGCGGCGAGCTGTTCCAGATCGAGGACAAGAAGTGGAAGCTCTTCAAGCGCAGACCATCGGCCACGCTGCCCAAGGGCGCGCTGTTGACCATGCCGGTCCGGCGCGTCGCCGTCGGGTTCGAGCAGCGCGCCCCCCTGAAGCCGGCCGAGGATCTCGGCCTGACGCTGCTGCGCATGCTGGCGCGGCGCTACGGCCATCCAGCGCTGATTGTCGGCGAACGCAACGATATCCTGCACTCCTTCGGCGATCTCGGGGCCTACCTGAGTTTTCCCGAGGGCGAGCCGACGAACGCCCTGTTCCGCGCGGCGCGCCCGTATCTGCGGCCGCATTTGCGCGCGGCCCTGCACAAATGCCGCAAGGACGGCCTGCCGATAACGCTCGATAACCTGCGCAGCGATGATCCCGCCACGATGCAGTTCCGGCTGAATGTTACGCCCGTGGAGCCCGACGGCTCGCCGGGGGTGCTGCTGGTGGTGTTCGAGGCGGCCGAAAGCGGCGCGTCGGGCGAAACACCCGAACACCGGCGCGCCGTTTGCCTGGAGATGGACCGCAACGATCTCGTGCGCCGCCTGGAGGACCAGCTGCGGGTAACGGGCGAGGAGCTTCAGGACATCCTTGCCCGGCACGAAGCGACCCATGAGGAACTGAGCGCGGCCAACGAGGAGCTCCTCTCCATGAACGAGGAGCTGCAGTCCTCCAACGAGGAGCTGGAAAGCTCACAGGAAGAGCTGCAGGCCATGAACGAGGAGCTCTATGCGCTGAACACCGAGCTCCAGGCCAAGGTCGCCGAACTGGCCGATCTCAATTCCGATATCGAGAACCTCTTCCGCAGCACGGAAATCGCCACGATCTTCCTGGACCTGCGTCTTTCCATCAAGCGCTTCACGCCCCGGGCCACCGACATCTTCCACCTGCGGCAGGAGGACCGCGGCCGGCCGCTGTTCCAGCTGGCGAGTCTGCTGGAGCACGGCCAGGCGGACGCCCTGGAGGAGGATTGCCGCCGCGCCCTGGCCGAACTGGCCAGCGTCGGAAAGGAGGTCAGCTCCAGGCAGGGCCGGACCTATCAGGTCAGGATATCCCCCTACCGCTCGCTGACGAATCATGTCGAAGGCCTGGTCCTGATCTTCGTGGACATCACCGAGCGCAAGGTGATGGAGGAAGAGCTGCGCCGGCACCGGGACGAGCTGGAGCTCCTGGTGGCCGAGCGCACGGCCGATCTGGCCACGGCCAACTCGGCTCTGTCGATCGCGCTGACCGACACCGAGGAGGCCAGGAACGAGGCGCAGCAGCGGGCGCGGGAACTCGATGCGGCCATCTCTTCCATGACCGAAGGCATCATGCTTTTCGACCAGGACAGGCGGCTCCTCAAGATCAATCAGGTCGCCCGGGACATGTTCGGCTACACGCCGGAAATGCTGATTCTTCCCCTGGAGGACAGGGCCGGCCCCCTGGGCAAGGAGACCCTCGACGGCCGGCCCCTCGCTTACGACGCGCTGCCGATCATGCGCGCCTTCGCCGGGGAGACCGTGCGGAACATGGAAATCAGGTTCGGCATACCGGGCCGCAACGAGCCCCTTTACGCCTCCGTGTCCGCTGCTCCGGTCCAGCTGCCGGACGGCAGGCAGATCGGAGCCATAGCCACCTTCGCGGACATCGGCCAGCGCATCGCCGCCGACAGACTCCTGCGGGAAAGCGAAGCGCGCTACCGGGCCACTTTCGAGCAGGCCGCCGTAGGCATCGGTCACCGCGCCCCGGACGGTGAGATCATCGAGGTAAACGAACGGTACTGCGAGATCGTCGACCGTTCCCGCGAGGAGCTGCTGGGCCTGAAAGTCCAGGCCATCACGCACCCCGACGACGTTGAAGGCGATCTCGAGCTCGTCGACCAGCTCATGAGCGGGCGGATCGACACATACACCAGGGAAAAGCGTTACCTGCGCAAGGACGGATCGCCGATCTGGGTCAGCCTCAGCGTATCCCTCATCCGTGACCCCGAAGGCAGGCCCGACTACACCATCGCCGCGGTGCAGGACATCTCGGCCAGAAAGCAGGCCGAGGAGCAGGCCGAATATCTGGCCAAGTTTCCGGCGCAGAATCCGCACCCGGTGCTCCGCTTCGACCGGCAGGGAACCCTGCTTTACGCAAACCCGGCCAGCCGGGTGCTGCTAGCTTCGCCGGAAGCTCCCTCGGGCGAGGCCTCCCGAGCCATGCTCGAAAGGATCCGGCAGGCGGTTCGTCTGGGCCGGCGGCAGGATATGGAAGTCGCCCTGGACGGCAGCGCCTACCTCCTGACCGTGGTGCCCGTAGAGGGACAGGATTACGTAAACGTTTACGGCATGGATGTGAGCGCGCTCAAAAAGGTGCAGAACGCCCTGCGCGAGAGCAGGACTGATTTGAAGCGTGCCCAAACCGTGGCCCGGACCGGCAGCTGGCGGCTCGATTCCCAGCGCAACGAACTGACCTGGTCGGCGGAAACCTACCGCCTGTTCGGAATTCCCCTGGAAACGCCGCTGACATACGAGATGTTCCTGTCCTGCGTGCACCCCGATGATCGGGAATACGTGAGCATGAAATGGGCCGAGGCCCTGCGGGGCGAAGTTTACGACATCGAGCACAGGATCACCGTGGACGGCGCCGTGAAATGGGTCCGTGAAGTCGCGGAATTGGAGTTCGACGAGCAAGGCGAACTCCTCGGCGGTTTCGGGGCGGTCCAGGACATCACGGACCGCAAGCAAATGGAGCAGGAGATCATCCTGGCCAAGGAACGAGCCGAAATGCGGGCCAAGGTCGAGGAGCGGTTGGCCCAGGTCGCGCGGGAGCTGTCCACGGCGCGCGCGCTGGAGGAAGTCATGGCCGTCGTGCGCACGTTCGCCAGGGAGCTGACCGGCGCGGACGGCATCTGCTTCGTGCTGCGCGACGGGGACAAATGCTTCTACGCGGACGAGGACGCCATCGCGCCGCTATGGAAGGGCCAGCGCTTCCCCCTGGATACCTGCATCAGCGGCTGGGTCATGCTCAACCGGCAGGCGGCCGTGATCAGTGACATCTATGCCGACGAGCGCATACCCGCCGACGCCTACCGGTCGACGTTCGTGAAGAGCCTGGCCATGGCCCCGGTGCGCCGCGAGGATCCCGTTGCCGCCATAGGCCTCTACTGGGCCGAGGAGTGCACGCCCGGGCCCGAGGCGCTGCGGTTCCTGCAATCATTGGCGGACCTCGCCTCCGTGGCCATGGAGAACGTGCGCCTGTACGACGAGCTGCGGCGTTGGGCCGACGCGCTGGAGGCCCAGAAGGAGGTCGCCGAGAGGGCCACCATGGCCAAAAGCGAATTCCTGGCCAACATGAGCCACGAGATCCGCACGCCCATGAACGGCATCCTCGGCATGAACGAACTCGCGCTCATGCGCGTGGACGATGCGCAGGCCAGGGAATACCTGCTGCTGGCCAAGAAGTCCGGCCTGGCCCTCCTGGACATCATCAACGACATCCTGGACCTCTCGAAGATCGAGGCCGGCAAGATCGCCCTGGAAGAGGAGCCCTTCCATCTGCGGGACCTGCTCGAATCCACGCTCAAGCCTCTCTCGCTGGGCGCGAACGAGAAGGGGCTGCTCATCGAGCATGCCCTGGAAACCGGCGTGCCGGAGAGTGTGGTCGGCGACAAGGGCCGCCTGCGCCAGGTGCTCACCAATCTCGTGAGCAACGCGGTCAAATTCTCCGAACAGGGCGTGGTGCGGGTAACCGTGCGCATCCAGGACGAGGCATCGCCGGCGGGCCGCATGCGGCTGCTGTTCAGCGTCGAGGACCAGGGCATCGGCATTCAGCCGGACAAGCTTGGAGCCATCTTCGAGAGCTTCGCTCAGCTCAAGTCATCCGCGCACATCAGGTACGGTGGCACGGGCCTGGGCCTGACCATCTCCAGGCAGCTCGTGGAGCTCATGGGCGGGAGCATCTGGGCCGAGAGCGAGGTCGGCAAGGGTTCGACCTTCTTCTTCTCCATCGAATGCCGCATGGCGCGCGAAGATGCTTCCGAGTCTGAGACGGCCAGGCCGACGCAGGCACGCGAGGCGCGCAGGCTGAAGGTGCTGCTGGCCGAGGACAACAAGGTCAACCAGCTACTGGCCATGGAACTGCTCCGGCGCAGAGGCCACACGGTCGTCCTGGCGGAGAACGGATTCCAGGCCCTGGACCGGCTGGCCCAGGAATCCTTCGATCTCGTGCTCATGGACGTGCTCATGCCGGAGATGGACGGCGACGAAGCCACACGGCGCATACGCGCGGGCGAGGCGGGCGACCCGCGCGTGCCCATCGTGGCCCTGACCGCCTACGCCCTCAAGGGCGATCGCGAAAAGCTCCTGGCCGCGGGCATGAACGACTACCTCTCCAAGCCCATCGACCTGGAGGAGCTGGAGCGGGTATTGGAACGCCTGTTCATGACTGATCATGACTGAGGGTTGAGCGGATGAACGGCAGGCGGACACCTGTCGCTCTGTACAATGCCGCATCTCCGCTCCGTGTCGATGTCGATGGATTTGCGTTAAGGCGCATTTTCATTTTACTGCTTGACTTGAGGTGGGAATACTCTGTTATTGTTACGTGATTGGAAAGAGTTGATCTCATGCATGCATGATCCGCATGACACCCGGCGAACCACTTCCAGAGGAATGAATCAATGACGGACAACGCCCGAATCCTCATCGTGGACGATGATCCGCTTAGCCTGGTCGCCTTCGGGTCCATGATCGAAAAGCATTTTACCGTGGATACGGCCAACGATCCGGCCCAGGCCCTGGAGCGGCTCGAATCGAATCCTCCCTATGCCGTCATAATCTCGGACATGTACATGCCCGGCATGGACGGAATCGATTTCCTGGCCCAAGCCGGCCGCCTGAGCCCCAGCACGGTGAAGATCATGCTCACCGGCCATGCCGACCTGGAAACGGCCATGGCCGCCGTGAACAAGGGCCACGTCTTCGGTTTCTTCAGCAAGGCCTGCCAGCCCCAAGCCCTCGTGGCCGCCGTGCGCAAGGCCGTGGACGAGCACAGAAGGCATCGCCGGCGCATCGAGCGTCCTTTTTCCAAAAAAGACCTGCTGACCAGGGAGGAATTCGATTTTCTCACCAACCAGTGATCTCCCCCGCAATTCCGCCTTGCCCTTGAACAGCGCGTGATTAATCAGTACGAAGAGAATTCCGGTCCGAACCCGCGCGGGCCAGGCCCACATATCCCTCCAATGCCGCGGGGAGGCTCCATGACCGAACGCGTGCTCCTGGTGGATGACGATCCCGTATTCCTCGCCGTGTACCAGGGCGTCCTTTCCCAGCACTTCCAGGTGCAGACCGCCGAAGGCCCCGAACGTGCCCTGGAGCTGGTGCTCGATCACGGGCCCTTCGCCGTGATCATCTCCGACATGCACATGCCCGGCATGGACGGCCTGTCCTTCCTGGATCGCATCCGGCAGATCAGCCCGCGCACGGTGAAGATCATGCTCACCGGCCTGCCGGACCTGCAGACAGCCATGACCGCGCTCAACGTGACGGGTGTTTTCGGTTTCTTCAGCAAGGAGTGCGCTTCGTCGGAGCTGGTGGTCAAGGTGCGCGCGGCCATCGCCGAATACCGCAGGCGCACGTCCCGCAGCGCCGAGACCGTTCCGGCCTCGGACATCCTTTCCAAGGAAGAACGGGAGTTCTTCTTCAATAAGGATTAGCAGACTGTCGAAAAAGGCCGTCCGGGCTTTTTTCAACTCCGCGATGCTTGAGCAAGCCTCGAGCATCGCCCACTGATGCTGCACATCCGGCGGGCCAACGCGCCAACGAATCCTTGGGCGAATCCACTTTTTCTGATAAGCGAGGCCGGCCGGTGCGAAATGGCCGGCGGCCGGCCGGTCCGCCAAGCCCGGATCGCCGCAATCACAAAGGAGAACCACCATGGCTCTGTCCATAGGCATCGTGGGACTGCCCAACGTGGGCAAGTCCACGCTTTTCAACGCGCTTACCAAGGCCCAGAACGCCGAGTGCGCCAACTACCCCTTCTGCACCATCGAACCCAACAAGGCCGTGGTGCCGGTGCCGGACGAGCGCCTGAACGAGCTGTCCAAGCTGGTCAAGCCGCAGAAGGTCGTGCACGCCACGGTGGACTTCATCGACATAGCGGGCCTGGTCAAGGGCGCGAGCCGGGGCGAGGGCCTGGGCAACAAGTTCCTGGCCAACATACGCGAAAGCCAGGCCATCCTGCACGTGGTGCGCTGCTTCGAGTCCGGCGACGTGGTGCATGTGGACGGCTCCGTGGACCCCATCCGCGACATCGAGACCATCGACACCGAGCTGATCCTGGCCGACCTGCAGATCGTGGAGAACAGGGCCGACCGGCTGGCCAAGCAGCTCAAGGGCGACAAGAAGCTCCAGACGCAGCTCGACGCGGCCAAGGCCCTGGCCGAGCACCTGGGCAAAGGCGAGCCGGCCGCGACCTTCGAGGGCCGCGACAGTGACGCGGGCAAGGCGCTCTTCAAGGACATGGGTCTCATCACGGCCAAGAACGTCATCTACTGCTGCAATGTGGACGAGGAGAGCCTGGCCGAGGACAACGCCCACGTGACGCGCGTGCGCGAGCTGGCCGCCAGGCGCGGAGCGCCGGTGGTCAAGATCTCGGCCAAGGTCGAGGAGGAGCTGGTGGGCATGTCCGACGAGGAGTACCTGGAGTTCCTGACCTCCTTCGGGGTGAAGGAATCGGGTCTGGCCCAGGTCATCCACACGGGCTACGCCTCCCTGGGCCTCATCAGCTACTTCACGGCCGGCGAGAAGGAAGTCCGCGCCTGGACCATCCACAAGGGCTGGAAAGCCCCTCAGGCCGCGAGCGTCATCCATACGGACTTCGAGCGCGGCTTCATCCGCGCCGAGGTCATCGCATACAAGGATTACACGGCCTGCGGCACCGAGTCCGCCTGCCGCGCCAAGGGGTTGCTGCGCGTGGAAGGCAAGGAATACGAGGTCAAGGACGGCGACGTCATGCACTTCCTGTTCAATGTCTGATCCATCCGTATTGAGCATTTTGCTTTTGAAAATGCTCTGCAAGCCATGCGTCGGCATGGCTTGCCGCCGCGTAGGCGTAGGCGCAATTCACTTGCGCCGTAAATGCCGGAGCGGGCGTCTTAAAACCCAATCTAATGGGATGGACCCGTCCCCATATACCTCGGTAGGCTTGATTTACCACAACAAGTAAGCCGAGAAAGGAGACGGGCCCATGTCGAGAGTTACCACCATCGGAC
>JAEYOJ010000133.1 GCA_023411815.1 Pseudomonadota bacterium
GGCAGGCGAGGAGCCATGGTATATCTCCTTGGGCGAGGGAATCGGGGGGAAGGAAAACCCCTTTTGAGAAAGGGGTTTTCCTTCCCCCGAGCCCCCATCCTTTCCCCAAAACTTTTTAAGTTTTTACGAGGCCATGCTCGATGCGGGACGCCGTGTGACCGATCAGCGCTCCTTGACCGCAAAAAAGGGGGACCGGGGGAGCCTAGCTCCCCCGGCCGCCGGAGGCAAATTCAATCTATATTACCAAGCGAAGATCGGGAACTCCCGTGCGAACACGTTCACCCGCTTCTTGATGTCGGCGAGCTTGCTCTCGTTGCCGATGCTGGCCAGCGCCTCGACGATCCACGCGCCGACCTGCTCCATGTCCTTCTCCTGCATGCCGCGTGTGGTCAGCGCCGGGGTTCCCAGGCGCACGCCGGAGGTGATGAAGGGCGAGCGGGTCTCGAAGGGCACGGTGTTCTTGTTGACCGTGATTCCGGCCTTGTCCAGGGCGATTTCGGCGTCCTTGCCCGTGAACTCCTTGTTGGTCAGGTCCACGAGCATGAGGTGGTTGTCCGTGCCGCCGGACACGAGGCTGTAGCCCGCGTCGGTCAGGGTCTTGGCCAGCACCGCGGCGTTCTTGACCACCCGTTGCTGGTAGACCTTGAACTTGGGGCTCAGGGCCTCGCCGAAGGCCACGGCCTTCGCCGCGATGATGTGCATGAGCGGGCCGCCCTGGATGCCGGGGAAGATCTGGGAGTTGAGCGTCTTGCCGAACTCCTCGGAGGACAGGATCATGCCGCCGCGCGGGCCGCGCAGGGTCTTGTGCGTCGTGGTGGTGGTGTAGTGCGCGTGCTCGATGCAGCTCGGGTGCACGCCCGCGGCGATTAGGCCGGCAATGTGGGCCATGTCCACCATGAGCTTGGCGCCCACTGAGTCGGCGATCTTGCGGAAGCGGGGGAAGTCCAGGGTGCGCGGGTAGGCCGAAGCGCCGGCGATGATCATCTTGGGCTTGTGCTCGTCGGCCAGGCGCTGCACCTCGTCGTAGTCGATGGTGCCGGTCTCGCGGGACACGCCGTAGAAGACGATGTTGTAGAGCCGGCCCGAGAAGTTGACCGGGGAGCCGTGGGTCAGGTGACCGCCATGGGAGAGGTTCATGCCGAGCACGGTATCGCCGGGCTGCAGCGCGCCGAAGTAGACGGCCATGTTGGCCTGGGAGCCGGCATGGGGCTGGACGTTGGCGTACTCCGCTCCGAAGAGCCTCTTGGCGCGCTCGATGGCCAGGTTCTCGGCCAGGTCCACGAATTCGCAGCCGCCGTAGTAGCGCTTGCCGGGATAGCCTTCGGCGTACTTGTGGGTCAGCACGCTGCCCATGGCCTGGCGCACGGCCGTGGAGGTGAAGTTTTCGGAGGCGATGAGTTCCAGGCCGCTCACCTGGCGGTCGCACTCCAGGGCTATGGCTCTGGCCAGTTCCGGATCTTGCATGAGGAGTTCTTCCATGGTCTTCCCTCTTGTTAGAAAGAGCGTCGTGCTTGGCCGGGGGCTGGCGCGGCCCGGTCAGGTTGGACAGAAGGCGGGGGCGCAAGGCCCCCGCGCGGCTATCCGTCGTATTTCTTCATCAGCACGGAACAGTTGGTTCCGCCGAAGCCGAAGGAGTTGCTCAGGGCGTAGGGCATGTCCAGCTTGCGCGGCGCGCCCGTGACGCAGTCGAGGTCCATCTCCGGATCGGGATTTTCCAGGTTGATGGTGGGCGGCACGAGGCCTTCCACCATGCTCTTGACCATGACGACCGTCTCGACGCCGCCCGCGCCGCCCAGCAGGTGGCCGAACAGCGACTTGTTGGCCGTGAGGGCGATCTTGGGCGCATGCTCGCCGAAAACGGTCTTGATAGCCTTGATTTCGCACATGTCGCCGGCGGGCGTGGAGGTGGCGTGGCAGTTGATGTGCGTCACCACCGAGGGATCCACCTTGGCCTCACGGAGGGCGGCGCGCATGGAGCGGGCCATCCCGTCGCCGTCTTCGGGTGGCGCGGCCATGTGGTAGGCGTCGGCCGAGGCGCCGAAGCCCACGACCTCGGCGTGGATCTTGGCCCCGCGCGCCTTGGCGTGCTCCAGGGACTCCAGGAGCATGAGGCCGCAGCCCTCGCCCATGACGAAGCCGTCGCGGTCGCGGTCAAAGGGCCGCGAGGCGCGTTCCGGGTCGTCGTTGCGCGTGGACAGCGCCTTCATGACATTGAAGCCGGCCACGCCCAGGGCCGTGATGGTGGACTCGGAGCCGCCGCAGATCACGGCGTCGGCCCGGCCGAGCATGATGTCGGTGTAGGCGTAGCCGATGGCGTGCAGGCCCGAGGCGCAGGCCGTGGTGGTGCACAGGTTGGGGCCGCGCGAGCCCAGGAAGATCGAAACCTGTCCGGCTGCCATGTTGGCGATGAGCACGGGAATGAAAAATGGAGTGATGCGCTTGGGCCCGGCATCGAGCATCTTGATGTGGTTGACCTCGATGGTGTGAAGGCCGCCGAGTCCCACGCCGATCATGGTGCCCACGCGGTCGGCGTTTTCGGGCGTGATAACGAACCCGGAGTCGTCCATGAGCATCTTGCTGCAGGCAACGGCGAACTGGGTGAAGGTGTCCATCCTCCGGGCCTGCTTGACGTCCATGTACTGCTCGGGATCGAATCCCTTGACCGAGCCTGCTATCTTGGTGGCGAAGTTGGTGGTGTCGAACTGGGTGATGGGCCCGACGCCGGACTTGCCAGCAAGCATATTGCGCCAGGTTGTCTCCAGGTCGTTGCCAAGGGGCGTTATGCTCGAGAGCCCGGTGACGACTACCCTGTTTCCGATCATATCAGATCCCTTAGGATGGGTGTTTACTAAAGAAAGCGAGCGCCTTACGCGCCGCCAGCGGCCGCAAGACGCCCGAAACCACGCATGAGGCAGGTTCCGCCAACGGCGGTTACTGCTTGGATTGGATATAGGAGATGGCGTCCTTGACCTTGAGGAGCTTCTGGGCGTCCTCGTCGTCGATCTCGATGCCGAACTCCTCTTCCATGGCCATGATAAGCTCGGTCAGGTCCAGGGAGTCGGCGCCCAGATCGTCCACGAAGGAGGCTTCGGGCTTCACTTCCTCGGCGGAAACGCCAAGCTGGTCAACAATGATCTCTTTGACTTTGGCTTCAACGGACATAGTCCCTCCAACATTCGAAGTCGAGTTTAGTTACATGTACATGCCACCGTTCACGGCCAGGACCTGGCCCGTGACGTATCCGGCGCCTTCGGAGGCGAGGAAGGACACCGCTGCCGCGATGTCCGCCGCCTGTCCAAGGCGCTTGAGGGGGATACGTTCGAGCAGGGATTCCTTGACCTTGTCCGGAAGCACGGCGGTCATGTCGGTTTCGATGAACCCTGGCGCGACGGCGTTGACCGTCACGTTGCGGCTGGCCAGCTCCAGGGCCGAGGCCTTGGTCAGGCCGATGAGGCCGGCCTTGGCGGCCGAGTAGTTGGCTTGGCCGGAGTTGCCGGATTGCCCAACCACAGAGGCGATGTTGATGATGCGGCCGTCCCGCTGACGGGTCATGATCTTGGAGGCCTCGCGCAGGAAGGTGAACGCCCCGGACAGGTTGATGTCCAGGACCTTGTCCCAGTCCTCGTCCTTCATGCGCATGATCAGTCCGTCACGGGTGATGCCCGCGTTGTTCACCAGAACGCTGAGCAATACCTTGTCCTTGATCTCCTCGGCGAAGAAACGCGCGACAGCCTCGCGGTCGCCGGAATCAAGCAGGAAGGCCTTGGCCTTGCCGCCCGCGGCCGAGATATCGGCCACGACCTGCTCGGCCAGTTCGGGCTTGCTCACGTAGGTCAGGTAAACCTGAAAGCCGTCGGAGGCCAGTCTTTTTGCGATCTCCCTGCCTATGCCGCGGGAGCCGCCGGTGACCAGCGCAGTCTTGGTAAGTTCACTCATGGTCTGAATTTACTTTCCTCGTCGAAATAATTGCCCTGGTCTTACTAGCCGAAATGCGCCGCGACTGCAACGCATTCCTGCCATCCAGGCACAAAGGGCTAGAAGCGCAGCAGGGCCGAGCCCCAGGTGAATCCTCCGCCGAAAGTCGCCAGCAGCACCAGGTCGCCGGCCTTGACGAAGCCGGTCTGCAGCGCCTCGGCCAAGGCGATGGGCACGCTGGCCGCCGAGGTGTTTCCGTATCGGTCCAGGTTGACGAAAACCTTGTCCTCGGGAAAGCCGAGCTTCTTGCCCACATGTTCAATGATGCGAAGGTTGGCCTGGTGGGAGATGAATACGTCCACCTGTTCGACACCGAAGCCGTTGCGCTCGAGGATTTCGCGGGACACGGACTCCATGGAGCGGACCGCGTGCTTGAACACGTCGCGGCCCTGCATCTGGATGAAGAAGTCCTCGCGCACGATCTCGCCCAGAGCGTAAGGCCTGGCCGAGCCTCCTCCCCTGATGGTCAGGAAGTCACCCAACGCGCCGTCGCTGCGCAGAATCACATCCATGACAGTCGAGGACTTGCTGCCTCGGGGTTTGGACGCGAGCACCGCGGCTCCGGCTCCGTCGCCGAACAGCACGCAGGTGGAACGGTCTGCCCAATTGGTGCGCGACGTGAGAATCTCGGCCGCTGCCACGAGGACCACGGCGTCGGGATGCAGGGCCAGTATGGCCCGCGCCGTTTCCAGCCCGTACAGGAAGCCGGAGCAGGCTGCGTTGATGTCCATGGCCATGGCCCCGCTCAAGCCCAGCTTATGTTCAAGGATGCAGGCCAGGGCAGGCGTATAGCTGTCGGGCGTCAGGGTGGGGCAGACGATATGGGTCAGCTCGCCGGGCAGGATGCCGGCGGCGTCCAAGGCCTTGCGGGCGGCCGCCAGGGCCAGGTCCGAGGCGCTCGTGCCGGCCTCGGCGATATGGCGCTCGCGGATGCCCGTGCGCGTAGTGATCCACTCGTCGCTGGTCTCTACCATGCGCTCCAGGTCTCTGTTCGTAAGGACTTTCTCGGGCACGTGAAAGCCGAGCCCGAGGATATGGGCGGAACTGGGAGTGATCATTTAACTTTTCTGTGCTCAGGTTCGTGCCGCGCAAGCGGCTTTGCGGAATCGGCCTGGCTACTGGCCCTGGGCCGCGACGCGGGTGCGCAGGAACATGGTTAGTTCCTCGTTCCGCGACAGGGCGCGTACAAGGCGCCCGTTGGCGTCATTTTTCACGAAAGTACTCGCCATGTCCACGGCGCTGTTTATGGCCTTCGTGTTCGACTTGCCATGGCAAACGATGACGATGCCGGACAGGCCGAGCAGCGGCGCGCCGCCGTATTCCGCGTAGTCAGTCAGGCGCTTGAAGCGCTTGAGCGCTCCGATGGCCAGCACGGTGCCCAACTTGGACAAAATGCTCCGGGTCAGCTCGCCCTTGAGCATGCGGCCCATGGACGTGGCCAGGCCTTCGGAGAGCTTGAGAGCCACGTTGCCCACGAAGCCGTCGCAGACCACCACGTCTATGTCGCCGGTGAAGATGTCCCGGCCTTCCACGTTGCCCTTGAAGTTGAGCGAGGACTTGCGGAATATGTCGTAAGCTTCCTTGACCTGGATATTGCCCTTGCCCTCTTCCTCGCCGATGGACAGGATGCCCACGCGGGGTTTCTCGTAGCCGAGCACCGTCTTGGCCAGCACGTCGGCCATGAGTCCAAACTGGAAGAGGTGGAAGGGCTTGGCGTCGACGTTGGCGCCCACGTCTATGAGCACCACGGGTTTCTTCTCGGTGGGCAGAAAGCTGGCCAGGGCAGGGCGCTCCACGCCCTCGATGCGGCCGAGCACGAACATTCCGCAGGCCAGCGTGGCCCCGGAGTTGCCCGCGCTGACCACCCCGTCGGCCCTGCCTTCCTTGACCAGGCGGCAGGCCACGTGAATGGAGGAATCCTTTTTGCGGCGCAGGATTTCCGAGGGCTTGTCCTCCATGGTCACCACCTGGCTGGCGGGAACCACTTCGATGGACAGGCCCTTGGTGTCATTCTTGGCCAGCTCCGACTCGATCTCGGCTGGGTCGCCGACCAGGAGCAGCGAACAACCGCCCTGTCGGGCGGCGTTCAAGGCCCCCGGCACAACCACCGAGGGCCCGAAATCGCCGCCCATGGCGTCCACGGCAATGCGCGGATTATTCGTTGGCATCGGTCTTTTCGGCGCTCCTGAGCATCTGACGACCCTTGTACGTGCCGCAGCTCGGGCAGATGCGATGGGGCAGGGTGGGCTCACCGCACTTGCAGATGATCACGTTGGGAACGTCCACATGATCATGGGAACGGCGCATGCCGATCTTGGACTTGGATGTTCTATACTTGGGTACCGCCATGACTAGCCTCTCTTTATAGTTGCGGTCGTGTGACCTAGTCTTTCCTGGAAACCTTGATGCCGCGCAGGGCGGCCAGACGCGGGTCGCCTTCCTCGGAAGAGCAGGCGCATTCGCCCTGATTCAGGTTCTTGCCGCACTTGGGGCACAGGCCCTTGCAGTCTTTGGAGCACAAGAGCTTCACGGGAAGGTTCAGGGAGAACTCCTCCCAGAGCATTTCGGCCGGGTTCAGCTCCAGATGATCGCCCACCCGGCGCAAAAGATGGCTCTGCTCGCCTGCTCCGTTGCCTCCAGCCTCTTCGTAAAGCTCGAACGGCAGGTCCACCACGTGCTCCAAGTCGCCGGCGCAGCGGGAGCACTCGAGGATGACCGAGCCGGTCAGACGGCCTCGAACCAGCACTCCGTTCTTTTGGGGATAAACCGTAAAGGTCGCCTCAAGCGGCCTGCCCGGCTTCACGGGCAAGCGGAATTCCCGCCAGTAGGCTTCCCAGGTGGGCTGGTCCGAAAAAGAAAACTCCCGACCATCGGCCGGGATATCCTTGAGCGAAATCCAAACTTCAGCCATACTTCCTCGCAAGAGAGCCATCTATTGTGAACGGAACCCTTTGTCAAGAACAGAGGGACTTGCCATTCCTAAAAAAAGACTATAAGGATGCGAGTTCCTCGCGCAAGCACAAAAGCGGCGACCGGGCATCGACGGGCGCGACGAGTCCGAGAGCAGCCGAGAAACGTTTTTTCGTAACATTGAGGAGGCATTCCATGTCCAGGACGTGCGACATCTGCGAAAAGCACCGCAGCGTGGGCAACAACGTAAGCCACGCCAACAACAAGACCAAGCGCGTGTTTCTGCCTAACCTGCAGAAGGTTCGCGTGCAGCTTCCCTCGGGAGAGGTCAAGCGCATGACCGTCTGCACCCGTTGCATCCGCTCCGGCAAGGTGGTCAAGCCCGCGGCCAACGCCTAGCCAGCTTTCCGTATCTGTACGCAGGCCCCGGTTCCTCATGGGAATCGGGGCCTTTGACGTTCCTCCCCGTTCATGCCTCCGCGACTTCCTGTATCGGCGTCCATCGGACACAGCCATGGCAAATCCTCGATCGCTCGCTACAATGCATTGATCCTGCGATGACGCCGGATGCAGGCTGTTTTCATGTTCTCGGCCATTTTCCCCATGCAAAAAAGCGATTCCGCTTGTCCATAAGCGTCCATTTCATGTATGTTCAGCAGCATGGCCTTCCATCGGCCGAAAATGGGATGCGGCCTGACGCCCGTCCGTCGGGACATCGGGCACGCACGGCGCAACCGTGTGGAAGCAGCAAGGGAAAAGGGACTATGAACGCGCACATACTCGTTATTGGTCCAGGAACGATTCAGAATCGCATGCTCGCCAAGTTCATCGAAGACCAGACAGGCGTGGCGAGCGAATGCCGACAGGAGATCTCCCCGGCGGAGAGCTCGCAGGTAGCGGATTCACGCAAACCTTTCTTTCTTTGGGACTGCCTGAGCAACAACTTGCCCAAGTTCTGGGCCATGTGTTCTCAGCGCGCCGAGAACGGCAACGGACCGTGCCTCGCCCTCATCAACGCGCCGCATGAATCAGCGCTTGAGCTGCAGGCTCTGCGCAACGGCGCGGATGGGCTTTTTCGCGAGTGCGATCCGCCGGATATGCTCATCAAGGGGATCGCCGCCATTCTGCGCGGCGACCTGTGGTATTCGCGCGAGGTGCTCTCGCGTTTCGTGCGCGACGAACGCAAGGTGCGGCCCCAGCCGTCCCAGTCGGCCGACAGCTCGACCCTGACGCCCAGGGAGCGGGAGGTCCTGGAGCGGATCGCGGCGGGGGCGAGCAACGATGAAATCGCCAAGAACCTCTACATCAGCCCCAGCACGGTCAAGACCCACGCCTATAACATCTACGCAAAGATACGCGTGCCGAACAGGATTCAGGCCGCCTTGTGGGCCGTGCAGAATCTCTGATCGTCATGTGATCGCCGATATGCGCAGGCCATCGCGAAAAGGAGTTTTCCACCGCGATGGCCTCGCTTCATCAGATTGATTCCATCGGATCGTTCCACCGCTGCCGGTAATTGCTGCCTCAGCGCAGGATCATGCCCAGGGCGTACCTGTCCACGGGTGCGTACTCGTCGGTCAAGAGCGGCAGGTCCTCCGGGATGGCCCGCGTCCAGAGCTGGTCGAGCATGGCCTGCATGGCCTGGTCGTCGCTGGCCAGGTCGGGTGTTTCGGCCGTGGTCAGGGCCACCAGGATGTGATTCTGCACTGTCTCGCCGTCGTGCGGCGCGCGCACCGGGAATACGAGCACTTGCGCGAAGGCCTGGCGCAGGGTGGCCAGTTGCGCGCGCAGGAGCTGGCCGGGACGGCCTTCGATGGCCGAGATGGTGTTTATGATCGCCGCGCCGCCTTCGCGCAGGCTGGCGCGCAGGCTTTGGGCGGCCTCCAGCGTGGCCAGGTGGAAAGGCACGGCGTAGTGCGAATTGAAAACGTCCACGAAGGCCAAGTCGTATTTTTCCCCGCACCGCTGCAGGAACGTGCGCGCGTCCTCGTGCACGATGCGCAGGCGCGGATCGTCATGCAGCTCGAACCAGCGCCGGGCCAGGGAAGTCATGCCCGGATCCAGCTCCACCACGTCCAGCCGCATGCCGGGGTCACGGGCCAGCAGGTGGCGCGGATACGAGTAGGCCCCGCCGCCGAGCATGAGCGCCCGCTTGGCCTGGGGCACGAAGTGGCGGCCCATGTCGAAGAATTTCGTGTAGCGCAGGGCCAGCTCCAGCGTGTCGTCCAGAAACATGGCCGACTGGGTGCCGCCGGGGTTGGTGGTCATGGCCCGGATCGGACGGCCGGTGAGGGCGTCATGGCCGGTGGTCACGCGGATGCGGTTGTAGCGCGTATCCACGTCGGCGAATCCGGCCTCGTCCAGCCCGGCCCGTGCAGACAGGCTCAGCACGAGCAGCGTGGTCAGGAAAGCCGCGCCGGCCGCGCCAGCGACCTTGAACGACGGCGCGGCCAGGATGGCCGTCAGGGCCAGGACGATGGCGATGACGAGCAGGGTGGTCGAACTGCCCAGGAAGGCCACGAGCACGAAGCCGGACAGGAAGGTACCCACGATGCTGCCCACGGTGGAGATGGCGTACAGGCGGCCGACCAGCGCGCCGGATGTCGTCAGCTCGCTGATGCGCAGGCGCACGGCATAGGGCGAGACCATGCCCAGGAGCACCGAGGGCGCGGCGAACAGCAGCAGCGTAGCCACGATGGATCCCGCATAGATGTCCGGCATGGCCTGGCTCAGCATGGCCAGCAGCGGGCCGTTGATCATGGCCGTGAGGCCTATGCACAGGGCCGCCAGCAGGATGATTCCGGCCAGGGACTTGCGGTTGGGAGAACGGTCGGCGAGCCTGCCTCCAAGCCAGTAGCCCAGGCTCAGGCAGCCCAGGATGATGCCGATGAGGCTCGTCCAGACGATGATGGACGTGCCCATGTGCGGGGCCAGGATGCGTGATCCGACCATTTCGAGGGCCATGACCATGGCTCCGCAGATGAAAACCACCAGTTCGAGCATGCTGAATCCTCCGGTAGCGCGCTGGATGCGGAAAGTCCGGGGACTATAGGCCAGTCCGAAGAGGGTTGTCACGAACCGGGAGACGCGGGTATCGCTGGGTGGCCGCCGTGCGCTGCGAGGTCGGGTCCATTCCAGCAAGTTAACTGCGCGGATCCAAGGGCGCCCTGCTCCGGGCAAGGTCCTGGTGGGATGGGCCCGGGAAGGGCGTTGTCCTTCCCGGCTCTTGTGCGAAACGCCCTAGAAACTGAACTGGATAGCCGTGGTGGTCAGGAATTCGGGAGATTCGTCGCCGAAGCCTGGCCCTCCGCCGACGGCAACGGTGAGATTGGGCCGCAGCTGGTAGCGCAGGCCGATCTCGGCCACGTTCTGCTCCTCGTTCCTGATCTTGGTCTCCTCGCGCCAGATATCGGCCACGAAGACGAGATCGGGGGTCAGGCGCGCGCTCCAGCCCAGCACCGCGGCCCAGTGGTCGCGGCGTTCGTCGCTGAGCGGCGCTGCGTTGTGCATCCAGGACGCGTTGACGTGAAGCTGGTTGTAGAGGAGGGAGCGGCCCAGGGTCTTGGTGGCCAGGAACTTGAGTTCAGTGTCCACGCCCTCGCTGTCCTGCCCCGAGGGGAAGGTCAGCCGGCCCTTGATTCCCAGGGCCGGGAGCCACAACCCTTCCTGGTTGAAATTGTACAGCCCTGAAAGATTGATATCGCCGCTGCCCCGGTCATCGGCATTGCCGAGCAGGAAGGGCACGGACAGCTCGACCTCGGCATTGGGCCATACGCCGACTTCCAGGATGGGTTCCATGAGGAACTCGTCGTCACCTCCGTCCGTGCGCGTGTAGCGGAACACGCCCTGGAATTCCCGGTTGCGGTAGGGCGTTGCGTAGGCGTCCTCCACGCGCAGCGGAATGTTGTCGTCGATCCTGTCGTGGTCGTGGGCCATGGCCGGAGCCGTCAGCGCGAAGGCCATGGCGAAGGTCATGGCCAGTATCCTCATGGCAAGCAGCGCAGGCGTCGTCATGTCGTGTCCCCTCTTTAGCGCGTAGTGGCGGCTTCGGTCTTGGCCGCCCGGACCGGAGGAGCTGGCGGGACAGGCTCGTCGGCCATGGAGATGGGCTGCACGTCGGGCATGTCGCCGTACTTGCGATGCCAGCCCTGGAGCATTGCCTCGACCATCTGTTTCGGCGTCTCGCCGGGACGCATGGCTTCGGGCGACATGCGCATGTCGGGCATCAGCGCCTTCATGGCCTCGTACAGAGAACCGGCCGACTCGCCCTGTTGCAGGCCGGGGCGCAGCTTCAGGCGGAACTGCTCGGACATGCGGCGATGAAGGCTCTCGTCCATGGACCGGGGCATCATCATGGGCATCATCTCGTCCCACATCTCCAGCATGATTCCAGTCATGGCGCCGTCCGTGCCGCGCATCCATTCGTGGTACACGCGCGGGTCCATCTCCGGGTAGGGCAGGGCGAACTTGCGCGCGAGCTTTTCGTCGCCAGGTTGATGGCTCATGGCCCGGATGACCCGATACAGCTCTGCGCGCTGCTCGTCGGGGCTCCAGGCGTCGTAGGCCAGGATATCATAGGCTATGCCGTGGAGCATGTGCAGGTTGTCGAAGATGTTGGCGGACTCGGGCGACATGCGGCTGTAGCGCGGCATGGCCTCGCGGGAAAGGAGCATGCGCAGCGGACGGTCGCGCAGGACCTGCTCGTAAAAGGTCCTGTTGGTGGCTTCGAGCATGGCCTGCTGGGCCTCGCCGTTGCCGGCGAGCATGAGGGCCTCGTAGATGACCGGATGCCACCAGTGGGCGGCGTAGAAGAAGTTGTTGGACTGCGGGTAGTAGTTGCGGAACAGGCTGAAGTAGGGCTTCATCATCACCGCGGCCCGGCGCATGGTCACGTCCAGCGGCGCCTCGCTCATGGGCAGGTCGAGCTGGTCCAGGTAGTAGGCTACGGCGCGGTCGGTCCACTCCTTCTTCTTGTCCCAGGGGATGCTCTTGTCCGAGAGGATGTCGTAGGTCTGCTCGTGGTGCATGTGCGTCCAGTCGATGCTGCGCAAGAGCCGCCATGCGAACTGATTGGTGTAGGGCGCGTAATAGTCCATCGTGGGTTCGGTGCGCGGCGGGTTGAACAGCATGTTCAGGTACCTGGCGTCGGAGGCCTGGTCGGTCATGACGTGCTCGTCCAGGGGCCTGAGCGCCAGAAGGTCGTGCTGAATGCCGTGGGCGAAGTGTATGGATGCCGAGATGCGGTAGCTTTGGTTGTGGCGCTGGTAGAAATCGAAATTGTAGGGACCGCGGAGATAGGAGACCTCGTCGCGCTGCTCGACATGCAAGGCCTTGCCCGGCTCGACCGTCAGCAGCAGGAGGAGCGTCGCCGCTCCCAGCATTCGTAAGGTCCGCCTCATCATGGTCCCTCCTTGACAGGTGCCGCAACAGGATCAGCCCATCAATGAGGAATACATGCATCGCCAGGCAAGACCATGATAAAAGGGCATGCCTTTTCCACAAAGCCGGGAGCACGGAACATGCATCCCAACGCGGATGTGCCGCATGGCCGATGCATGGCGTCCTCAAGGCGTGCGCACTGCGGTCTCCTGCATCACACTTCGCGGGCCAAACGTCGCCGCAGGTCGAACATGGTCCGCTCCAGGCGTTCGCCCAGAGTCTCGGCCTCCTCCGGCGTTATGATCCGTCCGAGCCAGGGCAGAACCTCGTGCTCCTTCCACTTCACATGCTGGCGCACCTGGCCGTGCAGACGCTCTATGATGAACTGGTATTCGCTCCTGCCCGGCGGCTGGCTGCGCAGTTCGTCCAAGGTTCCCATTATTTCTTGGCCTTCTTGCGTCGTGCGTTCAGCGGCCTCCGGCCGACCGTGGAAGCGCAGCTCCGGCAGCAGCACGTCCTCTTCGGCCTGCTGGCCCGCGCGAATCTGGATGCGCGCCTGGTTGACCAGCAGCTCCCGTTCGGCTGGCTCGCCCGCGGTCGTGTCTTCGAGCTTGCGCAGGATCTTGAGCAGCTTGGCGTCCTCGCGCTTGAGCAGCGTGATGGCGTCCATGGCGTCCTCCTCGGATGCTTGCCGGACGCGGCCACATCCGGTCCGGAGCCGCAAGCATAGCCGACTTGCGCAGGAAGAGAAGGCCTTGGGTTTGCCGAAGGGGCTTAAGATCAGATTGTTTTTTGGACGCCTGCTCCGGCGCTTACGGCGCAAGTGAATTGCGCCTGCGCCGAAGCTAGCGGCGGATCAGACCGTGCTTCTTGAGCTTGTACTGCAAGGTGCGCCGGCTGATGCCCAAGGCGTCGGCGGTGCGCTCACGATGGCCGTCGTGCGCTTCCAGGGCCTGGACCAGGGCCTGGCGTTCGGCCTCGTCCAGGGCGGCGTCGAACTGGCCGGCCGGTGCCTGAAGTGCCTCGGGCTGGGCAATTTGCGCACGCATGTCGCGCTCCTCGGCGGGCTTGCGCTCGGGATGGGCCTCGCGCACGTGGGACGGCAGCAGATCGGGAGTGAGCACGTCGGCGCGGGCCAGGATGAGCGCGCGTTCGAGCACGTTCTCCAGCTCTCGCACGTTGCCCGGCCAGTCGTGGCGGGTGAGGGCCTCCAGGAATTCTGGCGAGACCGAGCGCACCTCCTTGCGGTTCTTGCGGCCCAGCTTGCGCAGGAGATGGCTGGCCAGGATCGGCAGATCCTCCAGCCTCTCGCGCAAGGGCGGAATGCGCAGCTCCAGGACGTTGAGCCGGAAGTAGAGGTCCTCGCGAAAGCGGCCCTCGTGCACTTCCTGCCGCAGGTCGCGGTTGGTGGCCGCCACGATGCGCACGTCCGTCTCCACGGGGCGCACCGAACCCAGGGGCTCGACCACGCGCTCCTGGATGGCGCGCAGGAGCTTGGGCTGCAACTGCAGGGGCAGCTCCCCGATCTCATCCAGAAAGAGCGTGCCGCCCCTGGCCAGCTGAAAGCGCCCGGGCTTGTCCTTGACCGCGCCGGTGAACGCGCCGCGCACGTAGCCGAACAGCTCGCTCTCCAGCAGTTCCGCCGGCAGGGCCGCGCAGTTGACCTTGACCAGCGGTCCGTCCTTGCGTCCGCTCAGGGCGTGCAGCCGTTCGGCGACGAGTTCCTTGCCCGTGCCCGATTCGCCCAGGATGAGCACCGTGGCCTCGCTGGGCGCCACCTGTTCGATGAGTTCCCCGAGCCTGCGCATGGCCTGGCCCTGTCCGATGATCTCCGGCCCGGCCTGGACCTCTCCGCGCAGCCGCGCATTCTCGCGAAGCAGCCGGCCATACTGCCAGGCCTTGTCCAGCACGGCTTCCAGCTCGTCGTTGTCCGCGGGTTTGGTCAGGTAATCGTAGGCGCCCTTTTTCATGGCCTCCACGGCCGAACCCACGCTGCCGAAGGCGGTGAGCATGACCACGGGCAGGTCAGGATTCATCTCGCGCAGAGAACGCAGGATGGCCAGACCGTCCATGTCAGGCAGGCGCATGTCCAGAAGCACGACGTCCGGAGCCGTTCCGGAGCGCAGGGCCTGCAAGGCCGAGCGGCCGTCGCCTGCCTCGGCCACATGCCAGCCGTTGTCTTCCAGCACTGCCCGAACCATGAGCCGGTGCCCCGGCTCGTCGTCCACCACGAGGACGCTCCGTTCAGCCTGGACTTCGTCGCCTTGCACAGCCGCCATGTTTTGTCTCCGCGTTGACCGCGGCGGAGCATCCGCCGCTTGCTTCGTTTATCCCCTTGTCCCGCAAAACGGAACCGCGAAGCGCGGGGCTGGGAGCTCGACGCACCATGAACGCCTTCGGGCGCGGTAATGCGTTCATTCTCGGAACTACGACCAGACTAAAAACTTTTTATGTCTCAAACAATGGGCATAAAGATTTCCTTTCGGGCAGTCGATCAAGTCCATACAGACCCATTCACCTTCGAGACAACAGGCGCGTATGCCGCTTGCCGCACAGGCCGTGCCATGTGCGCGCACAGCAGGCTTGCATCGGTTCGCGCCTTCACCCTTGCTCCATGGACGGAGTCGCTCATGCTTCGCATCGGTTCTCGTGCATTGCGGTTGGCCATCGGCGCGGCGCTTTCGAGCGTGCTCGCGCTGCCCGGTACGGCCCTGGCTTTGGACACCTTTTTCGTGGGCCCGCGCGCCATGGGCATGGCCGGAGCAAACGTTGCCTCGGTGAACGATACCTCGGCCCAGTACTACAACCCCGCGGCCTTCGGCTTCTTCGGCCTGGTCGGCACGGAAAAGGACAAGAACGGCAAGATCGTGGAAAAGCGGCTGACCTCCGACAACAACAACGTCGGCCGCAAGGACTGGGGCTGGGATGTCGTCTATGCCGGTGCGGGCTACAGTGCGCACAAGGACCTCGGAGATATCATAAACAATTTTTCCGATATCGACCTCAATAGCCTGCAGAACAACGGCGTTCAGAGCGAGGACGATCTGAGAGCCGTAGTCAATCTTGCCAATGATTTGAACCTGCTCAACGATAAGGGAAACGGCCTTACGGTCAATGTCCTCGGCGGCACGGCCTTCCGCGTCGGCAACTTTGCCCTTGGCGTGCGGGGATACGGCCAGGGTGCGGCTTGGGTGGAGAATGTTGATGATAAGGCGATTGGATTCAGTACGAATTTGAATGCTAGCATTGAGAGTACGTCTGTCAGTGGAGTTGATCTTTCATCATATCAGTATCAGGTGTTGAATAGTACCCAAGTCGTATTTTTGCAAGGTAGTGGATATTCTACAAATTCAATTAAGAAAATTGACTATTTTGCAAAGGAAGTGGGGGTAAAAGCTTCTGATACGGATCAGTACATCAATCTGCTCGCGGTTATGCAAACTGGCAGTGGTAGTGGCGATCTCTCCACCAACACGACTACTGTAGCCGTAACCGGCTTTGGCCTGACCGAGGTGCCTTTCTCCTACGGCTATGCCTTCAACGAACACTTCGCCGTGGGCGGCAACGTGAAGTTAATGGCGGGTCGGGTCTATGGAACGCAGGTGCTCGTATTCAACAACGACACCGATGACCTACTCAGAAAGACGCAGGAAGACTACAAGCAGACGATCAACTTCGGTGTGGATCTGGGCGCCATGGCTCGTTTCCGCTGGGTGCAGTTGGGAATCGTGGGCCGCAACCTCAACTCCCCGAAGTTCGAGGGGCCCGAAGTCACCACCGTGAACGGCGGCATCACGAAGTTCCAGGACGTGAAGGTCAAACCGCAAGCCCAAGCCGGTATCGCCTTTATTCCTTTCGAGACCGTGACCCTCGAAGTCGACTACGACCTGACTAAGAACGAAACATTGCTCGGTGGCTACGAAACCCAGTACCTGCGCGCGGGCGTGGAGTGGGATATCTTCCGTTTCCTGGCCTTGCGCGGCGGAGTGTACAACAACATGGCCGAGGATGACATCGGCCTGGTCTATACAGCCGGCGTGGGTCTCAACTTGTGGGCCGTGCGCTTCGATGTGAGCGGTGCCATGTCCAGCAAGACGGCTAGATATGACGGCAAAGAGTATCCCCGCGAGGCCCATGTCGTGGCCGGCCTGAGCATCGATTTCTAGCTCTTTTCACTGCGCACCGGGCGGTGGCCGCTTGGCGGAACGGCGCGCAACGAGAAAGGCCCTGGAAATTCACTCCAGGGCCTTTCTCATTCGCAAACGCTCGGTCGCATCTACTCCTCGAAAATGCGTTCCAATCGCTCCAGGTCGTTGACCATCATGAACGACCCGCCGCCTTGCTCCACGCGGGCACGCCATTCCCCGATGCGCTGCTGGTACTTGCGCGGGTCGATCTGATCGCCGCGTAGCTTGGTCACATTGAGGGCCACCACGCGGATGCCGGCCAGATCCAGGGAGAAGTCGCGCACAAAACCAGGCTTGAGCTCTTCCTGCATGTCGGAAAAGACGAGAATGGTCTTGCGTCCCGCACGGGTTTCGTCGAGGAATTCCGCGGCCTGGAGTATGCCGCCGGTAATGTCCGTGTACTGACTCCCGCTCAGACCGGATACGGCTGCACGCAGGGTGTTCAGGAATGCGCGTTTCTGGTCGTTGGCCGTGGATGGCCTGCTGTCGAAGGTCACCTTGGCCAGCAGGTCCTTTTCGCTGAAGCTGGCCGTATCGATGCGGCCCACGGCCAGGGAGTCGCCCGGCTGCAGCGTGGCCAGCAGCCAGTGGACGATGGCTTGCGCCTTGTCCAACTCCTGGCGATAGGTGCCGGATGTATCCAGGAGCATGTAGACCGCCTGGGCGCGGCTGGTGGTGTCTGGGCAGCCTGCCAGGGCCAGCGCTGCCAGCAGGATCGCGGCCAGGGCCGCCGGCCGGACCGCCCTTGGACCGGACAGGGTTAGGCAGGCGGGAAGGCTGAAGTTCATGCGCATGTCGTAGCTCCTCAAGCCGACTTGGCCGCGCCGTCGCTGTCGGGCAGACGGGAATCCGCGCCTGTGTCGATCTGGCCAAATCCGCCCAGGTCATCCGTGGATGCCGGTTCGATGAGCATGTATTTGGATTGCCTGGACGCCAGCAGGCGGCATTCGATCCAGAGCGGAAAGAATATGAGCACGTCGTACAGGGCAACCGCGAGCTTGCCCAGGGTCAGGCTCAGACTGCCCAGGACCCGCAGCAGCCAGGCCGCGGTTTGCATAAGCCCCAGCAGGGCCACGCCCGCCACGGTGCGCGCCGAGTGCACGAACGACTCCAGGGGAATGGCCACGAAGGTCAGGGCGAAGGGCAGGATGAAGCCGAGCACCATCTGGCCGACAGTGGGTATCCAGGCGTAGGCTCCGGCGCGGGACAAGTGCTCCACGCCGGCCAGGGTCTGGCGCAGCGCTTCGTTGTCCGCCGCGATGCGGTCGCGCATGAAGGCAAGGGCCGACTCGACTCCCGCCAGGGTCAGCAGGATGGCGAAGGCGATCCAGCCCAGACGCCTGCGCATGCGGTCGTCCATCATGGTGATGAGCGGAAAGAGCCTGGTTATGCGCAGGGCTTCCATGAGGAACAGGCCCATGGCCGTTTCCATGAGAATGATGACCATGGCCGCGACATTGGAGGTCTTGAACGGTCCGAGGTAGCTGCCGCCGCCGACCATCTCGGACATGGGCAGGGCGATGAGGTTGAAGTTGATGACCGCACCGCCCAGGGCGATGAGCAGCACCAGGAGCGAGATGCAGAACTGGGTCATGGACGAAGAGGACAGCTTGTGCAGGCTCTTGTCCGACCGCTGGCGGATCTGCTCGTACTCCTCCATCCGGCGGTCCGCCATGGCCGCCCGTTCTGGCAGTCCGGCCACTGTCCGGCCCACATCGCGCAGATGTCCGGAAAGTTCCCGCCAGCGCGGAGCCATGCGGTGCAGCAGGGCATGCCGCCGCGCGCTCTGTTTGCGGTAATCGTCCAGAACTTCTTTCTGCTGGCGCTTGAGCGTCTTGTGGATCTCGCCCAGCACGTTTCCGGCCATGCGGTCCTTGGCGCCGGCCTCCAGGCCCGCCACGGTTTCCACGGCCTGTACCCAGGCCGGTGGAGCGGGCGGCACGTCGAAGGTGGACTTGTAATCCTCGTCCACGCGCTCGACCAGATCCGCGATCCTGCGCTGCAGGGCCGGAAAGCCAGCCAGATCGCGTGACAGGATCGTCTGAATGCGCTCGAACTCGCGCTCCAGTTCGGTTTCAGCCTCCAACTCCCCTCGGGCCAGGAGCACGTCCTGGTTGCGCTGGCGCAGAAGAGCCTCGGCGGATTTCACGGCGCGGGCGCTCAGGCGCAGGGTATTGTGTGCCACACGGCTGGCGCTGATGATGGCCTGCTGGGCGGGATGTCGCCCGAAGTACATGGCGGCCATGAGCAGGGCCGCGCCAACGAGCAGGCTTGCGGCCGAGTAGTCTTGCAGGAAGTCCATATCATTATCCTCCAGTCCATTTCCTACAAAACCCGTGCCGCGACGGCATATTGCAACACCCCTCCCGGTACTTCCCGCGAAGAGTCTTGAATCGGCCTTGTCGATCCATCAATACTGGAAAACCTCTTACCGCTTCGGTCGAATGAAGGACAAAATATTGCTCACCAAAGTCCAGATACGGCAACGTAATGCTGTCTGCGGGGGGCAACTCAGTGGCTGCGGCGTCGTATGGGCCGCGACACGTTCGGTAAAGGCGCATGAACGCCTGCGGCACGGTTCCATGCGCTATCGTACGGTGCGGAAGGGCAGGCTTGCGCCATGAATCGATGCGCCGCGCGCAGGCAAGGTGCGCCTGGGAGGCATGGTTCTGGCGGGAGTGGCTGGTGGAAGGGCGAGTCAATTCCCGGGTCTTGGGTATTATCGGGCAGGGAGATTCAGTTATGGACCGTGGCGCGGCTCTTCAGGGCCTCGCGCACGGAGCGCAGCAGTTCCTCGCGGCCAAAGGGCTTGGGCAGGAAACCCGTCATGCCGGCGTTCATGATGTTGCTGCGATCCCCTTCCAGGGCATAGGCCGTGACCGCCACCACGGGTAGATCGCGCGGTGCGTTGCCTGCCTGGCCGGAGCGGATGCGGCTCAGGGCTTCCAGACCATCCATTCGCGGCATCTGGATATCCATGAGCACCAGGTCCACGCGTTCGCTGGCCAGCAGATCCAGGGCCTCCTGTCCATCGCAGGCCTCCAGCACGCGCAGGCCTTCGCGCTCCAGGAGATGGCGGACCAGAAGCCGGTTGGTGGCCTCGTCCTCGGCATGCAGCACCGTGGTGCGTTCGGGCATGGCCAAACCCATCGGCTTGCCAGGGCTTGCGGCCTCTGGTTGGATCGCGCGGGGCAGGCAGAGGGTGAAATGGAACTGGCTGCCTCGGCCGACGAAACTACTGGCCTCGATTCGCCCGCCCAGCTTGCTAACGATGTGTCGGGCGATGGCCAACCCCAAGCCGGCGCCCCCGTATCGCTTGGTCAGGTAGTCCTCACCCAGGGTGAAACTATCAAAAACGTCGGCGAGCTTGTTTTCGGGTATGCCGATGCCGGTATCGGACACAAGGAATGTGACGGGCAGGGTGGCTCGGCCTTGTCCATTTCTTGCGGCATCCGTGGCCAGCCGCACTTCCAGCCGCACGGAACCCGACTCCGTGAACTTGACCGCGTTGTCCAGAAGGTTGATGAGCACCTGCTTGAGACGCAGTTCGTCCCCTAACAATTGGCCGGACAGGGCCGGGTCCACGCTGGCCGAGAAATCCAGGCCTTTGAGCCGCGCGCGCACGGAGAAGAAGCGCGCCACCGAGTCCACGGTCTCGCTCAGGCCGAAGGGGCGGCTCAGGGGCTCGAAACGCTGGCGCTCCAGAGTGGACAGCGACAGCAGATCGTTGACGAGCCCCAGAAGGTCGCCGGCCGATGCACGGGCAAGCTCAAGAAACTTGCGCTCCTCCGGCTCGGACCGGGACGTGAGCAGCAGTTCGATCATGCCGATGATGCCATTCAATGGCGTGCGCAACTCGTGGCTCATGTTGGCCAGGAACTGGGATTTGGCCCTGTCTGCCACCTCGGCCTTCTGACGGGCCTGCATAAGCTCCTGCTCGTCTTTCTTGCGCTCGGTGATTTCCAGCGCAAAGCCGCCCACTGCCTCTACCTGGCCGGACTCGTTTAGAACAGGGAACATGATGGTGTCGAAGCAGCGCAGGACACCGCCCAGGCAGAGCTGGATCTCGACGCGCAACGGTCGGGCGGACTCCACGACCTGGCGTCCGTGCTCCAGGAAGGAGCGCGCCTTCTCCTCGCCGAAGACATCGCTCAGGTGGCGACCCACAACGCTCACGTAGCTCCTGTCCATCAGCGACTCCCAGTGCGGGTTGACCAGGCTGAACCGGCCGTCAGGGTCGATGATGAACAAAGGACAGGGAATGTTGTCCAGGAAGCTCCACAACAGGGTGTGCAGCTTGCGGTAGCGGACCTCCTTCTCCAGATATGCGGTAAGGTCCGTCACGATGACGTGCAGCAGGTCTTTACGGCACAGGCGGATGGGACTGGCGATGATTTCCACGTCGCGCTGGACGCCTTCGCGGGCCTTGTGCCGCGAGATGATGCGCCGCGCGGCGTTAGTGCCGGACAGGGCCAGTTCGGACGGGAGCTGATTGTTTTCGGTTGAGGCCAGGTCCGAAAGCCTTTTGCCGGCCATGTCGCTCCGGCCGTAAAAGTCCCTGGCGCTGGCGTTGGCTTCCACGATGGCCAATGTCTTGGGGTCCACCAGGAGCATGGGGTTCAGGTTGCTGCCGAACAGCCCCTGGTAGGCGTGGGCCTGATCTTCAAGGGTGTGCCGGTAGCCGCGCACCAGCCTGTAGAGCACAAGGCTGGTGATGGCCACGAACAGCAAACCCTTGATCGTCTGCAGCCCTTGGACAGGACCGTCTCCGTAGAAATTTGAAAGGATGATGTCTGAAGTGAAGACCCAGGCTGCAGCCAGCAGGAAGTACAGCAGAACTACCCGCAGGATGCCCGCATCAAGGGACATGAATGTGGATGGCTGTTTGCTTTTCATTTCGCAAAGCCAATTGCAGGTGCATGCAGTAATTTGTTAACTGCTCAACAATAAGTACCCTTGCTGGTATTGCATATTGACTTTGTAGGCTTTGCTTCTGAAAAGCACAAGGAAAAAGGCTGCGTATGGGCCACGCATCGGAAAAAACAGCCGATGGAAAGGCTACCATACGAAAATCCGTACGGAAGGCTGGAATCAAGGCCTGTTTCAAATCGTCACTTGCCGGCTGCCGCAGGCAGGAAAACCCGCACCACGGCGCCTTGGCCTTCCTTGCTTTCGATTTCAAGACGGCCGCCGTGGTCCTGCACGAGCTTGTGCGCGATGGCCAGGCCCAGGCCGGTGCCCTGGGAGCGGGTGGTGAAGAACGGCTCCAGGGCATGCTCGCGGGCTTCGGGGCTGAAGCCGCGGCCCGTGTCGGCGACGGAGAGAAGCATGTCGCTCCCGGCTGGCTCGGCGGTTACGGTCACCCGGCCTCCGGTCTCGGGAAGGGCGGCAAGGCTGTTCATGATGAGGTTGAGCAGGACCTGCTTGAGACCGTCGGGATCGGCGCGTACGCTCGGTGCGCTGGCGTCGAAGCGCAACTCGGCCTTGGCCGTGGCGGCCTCGCCTTCCAGCAATCGCCGCAGATCTTCGAACAATGCCCGCGTGTCCACTTCCTGGGGCGCCAGGCTCTGAGGCCGGGCCAGAAAGAGCATGTCCGTGATGACCTTGTTCAACCGGTCGGCCTCCCGGACCATGGTCCGGGCGTACTCCTCGTCCGGGCGCACGCCCTGGAACTTCTTGAGGAAGAATTGTGCGAATCCGCGCAGGGCCGAGAGCGGATTGCGGATCTCGTGAGCAACGCCGGCGGCCAGGCGGCCCACGGCGGCCAGCTTCTCGGCTTCGGCCAGGCGGCGCTCCAGGGCCTTGACCCGCGTGCGGTCGCGCACAAGCACCAGACTGGAGCCGGGGCCGTCGTCCGTTTCGCCGACCGGCCGGCGCAGAACCTCGATCCGTTTGCCTCCCAGCTCGATTTCGGCCCAGGCTTCGTCCCCGTGTCCCTCGTCGTTCATGGGCCGCAAGGCCAGCCAGTCAAGAGACGAGCCCACGAGCATGCCGGGAGCCCTGTCCAGAATGGTGTGGGCCGCCGGGTTGGCCGCGCGCACGACGCCCTGGCCGTCGAGGCTCAACAGTCCGTCGGGCATGTCGTCCAGCAGGCGGGCATGAAAGCGCTGCAGGGCCAGGTAGGCGCGGGACTGCTCGCGCCGGCGCAGGTAATAGGTGAAGAAGGCCAGGAACCCCGCGGCGGCGGCCAGGATGAAGCCCGTCTGGTACATGGCCGTGCGCTGGAACTCGTTGTACAGGCCAAGGTAATCCTCCACGTCCAGGCCCATGACCATGTACAGCACGGGAGCTCTCCGCGCGCCGGGCATGGACGATCCCTCGGGAAAACGGGGGGACCGCTCGAAGCCGCGCGATTCGGGAAGGCCGCGCTCCTGCATGCCTTGGCAGAATCGGGCCACGGCCGGTCTCGCGCGTTCCGCCAGGAACAACACGCGCCCGCCGTCCTGCGCCTGCAGCGAATACCAGCGCCCCGTCTCTTGCAGCACGCGCATGCTCTCGGCCGACAGCGCAAAGGGTTTGTCGGCTTGAGCCGCGGATGAGATGACGACTTGGCCATTGGTGTCGAGCAGGCCCAGGAAGCGGACGTTGCTGTCCTCGGTCAGTTCGGCCAGGAGCTCGCCCGTGAGGGGTGGGAGCGGCTCATCCCTCGGGGCGGAAAAGCCGTGATGCCGGATCGAGTCGGACATCATGCGGCGCAGGGAACCTTGCAGGTGGGATTGCGTGGAGCGCAGCACGACCTCGGCCGAGAGGAGCATGTGGCGCATGACCAGTTCGCGCTGCTGGCGTACGCTGTTCCAGGTGGCCAGGATGAGGCTCGCTGCCACGATTCCCGTGGCCGCCATGGCCACCAGCAGCGGCAGTCTGCGGCTCTGGGTGACGCTGATCTCCATGAGTTCCTCTCGTCCTGGCGCGTTGGCGGCTTGGCCGTGTGCCGAGTTCATGGGCTCTGGCCGGGCGCCGGCGTCCTCCGTTCCGGTTCGGGCTTTTTACGAGCCGGAACGGAGGCCGGCAATGCCTCGGCGCGGCGGGAGGCCGTCCCCCCGCCGCGCATTTTGTCATGAAGGCGCTGGCGTATCTATATGTTGGAGGCGGGAGCTTTCTGCATGGGGCCGTTCATCATGACGGGGTTGCGCATCATCTGCTTGCCGCCCATCATGCCCTTGCCGTGCATCATACCCTTGCCGCCCATCATGCCGCAACCGCCCATGCGGCCCATGCCCATGCCGACCTGGGGAAGGCCCTCCTTCTTGAGGGTCTCGTTGAGGGCCTCGCGCTCTGCGTACTGCTTGGCGCGCAGGCTCTTGAGTTCGCCCACGAGCTGGCTGATGCGCTCGGGCTTGGTGTTCGGGTTCTTGGCAAGTGCGTTCAACTCGGTATTCTTGGCCCAGATGTCCTCGCGCAGGGCATGGGTCTTCTTGCTGTAGTTGGACAGGATATTGTCGAACTTGGCCTGCTGCTCCGGGGTCAGTGCCGGAGCCTGGACCTGGGCCTGCTTGGCGTCGTCGGCCTTGGGGGAGCCGTGATCGTGCGCGCCGGTCTGGGCCAGGGCCAGTGAGGCGGAAAGCAGGACAGCCATGCCGGTGAGGGCGAAAATACGCAGTGACTTGCAATTCATGAGTATCTCTCCATGTCAGGGGGTATTGCGGACTTGTCGTGTACCTAGCATGGCTTGTGCCAAGTTATTATAGTACGCTTTATCAAGTACTTGTGCTGATTCTCCGAAAAGCGTGGCCTTGGATTCGTTCAGTTTTGTGCAATTGTCTGCACTTTGCGCATAGCGTCCCGACGCATGTGCATGGCATATTGCACAAGTGCATCACGCTCGTTCAGAGGCCGTTGTCGGCGGCCGATCGCGCCATGCGCCCGTAACCGTTTGCGCATCAAATTGACATGCCGGAACAAAGGAAGTAGCAGGATCACCACTATGACGCTCAGGGAAATGACGATGCGCGAACGGGTGCAGGCGGCTCTGGATATGATCCGCCCGGTCCTGCGGGCCGACGGCGGGGATGTCGAGCTTGTCGATGTCACCGACGCCGGCGTGGTCAAGGTCCGCCTGCGGGGCGCCTGCCAGGGCTGCACCATGTCCAGGATGACCCTCAAGAACGGCATCGAGCGCACCATCCTCAAGGGAATCCCTGAAGTGAAATCCGTAGAGTCCGTCTGACACGGGCGTTGCCGAACGACTAAGAAAGGCGGGCCGGCCCCGCCTTTTTTCGTGGTCCGGCCGCCCTGCATCCAGGGAGAACAAGACATGACACGCATGGTCACCCGCTTCGCGCCGAGCCCCACGGGCTACCTGCACGTGGGCGGCGCGCGCACGGCGATTTTCAACTGGCTGCTGGCCAGGCACAATCAAGGCCGCTTCATCCTGCGCATCGAAGACACGGATCGCGAGCGCTCCACTCCCGAAGCCACGCAGGCCATCCTGGACGGCATGTCCTGGCTGGGCCTGGACTGGGACGAGCTGCACTACCAGAGCCAGCGCGCGGACCTGCACAACGAGTACATCGACCGCATGCTGGAGAACGGTCACGCCTACTGGTGCTCCTGCACGCCGGATGAGGTCCAGGCCATGCGCGACAAGGCCATGGCCGAGGGCCGCAAACCCAAGTACGATCTGACATGCCGTGAGCGCAATCTCGGCCCCGGTCCCGGCCGCTGCGTGCGCCTCAAGGCCCCGCTCGCCGGCTCCACGGGCTGGAACGACCTGGTCAAGGGCCACATCGCCTTCCCCAACGAGGAGTTGGACGACCTCGTGCTGCGCCGTTCCGACGGCACGCCGGTCTACAACGTGGCCGTGGTCGTGGACGACATCACCATGGGCGTGACCACCATCATCCGCGGCGACGACCACGTGTCCAACACGCCCAAGCAGATCCTCATCTATCAGGCCCTGGGAGCCGATCTGCCCGAGTTCGGCCATGTGCCCATGATCCTGGGCCCGGACAAGAAGAAGCTCTCCAAGCGCCACGGCGCCACCAGCGTGGTGCAGTACCAGGACGAGGGCTATCTGCCCGAGGCCATGGTCAATTACCTGCTGCGCCTGGGCTGGTCCCTGGGCGACAAGGAGATCTTCTCCAGGCAGGAGATGGTCGAGCTGTTCACGCCCGCCAATCTGGGCTCCTCGCCGGCGGTCTTCGACCAGAAGAAGCTCAACGCGCTCAACGCGCACTACATCAAGGAGTCCTCGCCCGAGCGGCTGGCCGGGCTGCTGCTGCCGTTCTTCGCGGCCAAGGGCCTGTCGACCGATGCGTCCTACGTGGCCAAGCTCGCGCCCATGTTCCAGCCCCGCGCCCAGACCCTCAAGGAGATGGCCGAGAAGGCCGAGTTCTTCCTGCTGGACGACGCCGCGCTGGAGTACGACCAGGCCGCGGTGCAGAAGTTCATCACCGCGGAGACCAAGCCGCACCTGGCCGCCATCCGCGAGGGTCTGGCCGGTCTGCCCGATTTCGAAGAAAGCGCCGTGGAAGGGGTGCTGAACGCCTATGTGGCCGAGAAGGGTGTCTCCTTCAAGGACATAGCTCAGCCCCTGCGCGTGGCTCTGACCGGCAAGACCGCCTCGCCCGGCCTGCATGAGACCATCGCCGCTCTGGGCAAGGAAAAAACCCTGAACAGGCTGGAGCGCGCCCTGAAGCTGTAGCCGAGGCGAGGCGCCCCGTGCGGGCGGGGCAATGTGATGAAGAACCCCATCGGGTCAGGCCCGGTGGGGTTTTGTTTGCTCCCGGCCTGCCCGAGGCTGGATGCCTGCCGCCCGGGCGGCTGAAAAACCCGCTTGCTTCCCCGGCGGACCCGGGTACAGGATTCGTCCTTTCTTTGCGAGACGATGAGCACGCACAATCATCGGCACGGAATCATCAGCAGAGGGCGTTCGCGCATGACCCAGCAGGGCTCCCATATTCCAGGCATCTCCCTCGCCGTCGCGGCGGCCTCCATCTGGGGGATTTCCTTTGTCATTCCGGTTCTGTTGATGGACTGGTCGCCGCTGGAGATCACCCTGAGCCGCTACTTCGTCTACGGCCTCGTATCAGCCGCGGTCTTCCTGCGCTGCCGCAGGCAGTTCGCGCCGCTCACCGCCCGGGAATGGCTGCGCGCCGCCAGTCTGGCCTTCACCGGCTTCTTCATGGCCTATCTGCTGCTCACGGCCTCCATCCAGGAGATCGGCCCGGCGGTGCCCACCCTGCTCATGGGTGCGACGCCTGTATGCGTGGCCCTCTTCGGCAACCTCATCCGCCGCGAATTCCCCTTCACCAGACTCATGCCGCCCCTGGCGGCCATCTTCGCGGGCCTGCTGGTGGTCAACCTGGATCGCTACGGCTTGTCGGTGCAAGCCGAGGCAACCGTGTCCGGCGGAGGAGAGGGGCTGGCCCTGGGCCTGCTGGAAGCGCTGGCCTCCTTGGCCGTGTTGACCTGGTACTTCGTGGACAATCTCGTCTTCCTGCGCAGCCATCCGCATGTCTCGCCCCTGCAATGGTCCAGCGCCTTGGGCCTGCTGCTGGGTCTCATGTCGCTGGCCTGCCTGCCCCTGCTCCTGATGGCGGATTCCGGGGCCGAGACGGCTGGTCGCGCGCTCCTGCCGTTCGTCCTGGGGAGCCTCGTGCTCGGCATCGGCTCTTCCTGGCTGGGCGGCATTCTGTGGAACCGGGCCTGCGGGCTGCTGCCGGGCTCCCTGGCCGGGCAGATGATCGTTTTCTGGCCCTTGTCCGGATTGGTGCTGACGTATCTCGTGGAGTCCCGACTGCCAACGCCGGCCGAGGCCCTTGGCGCGGCAACGGCCTTGGCCGGTGTTTTCCTGGGGGTGCGCGCCACGAGCCGGCCCGTTCCTGTCCGGCACGAGCCTGCTTGAAGGCGCATGTCCGGCATCGAGGCGGCAGGCGAGTGACATGCCCGTCGAACCGGCGGATCGCCTGCACCATGGGCGGGGTATTGTGTCCGGATTCGGCGGTTTCCTTTGACTGTCCGGGCTGCATGTCCTAGTTTTCACATTTGGGGCCAAGCCTTGGACACGTGTTGTCGGTTGCACGGCACTGCGCGTACGGCTACAAGTATCCTGGCTGCCGGCTCAGACGCCTCTTTCAAGAAAAAACACGACCTTCACGCATAAGGAGGACCGGATGGCTCAGCCCATCAAGCAGGCCGTCGACCTGTGCAAAACCATCATGCGCAACGGCTACGACGCCTATGTCATCAACGCTGGCCTGCAACAGGCGCTGTTCGCCGAGGGGCGGCCCGCCGAGGTGGACATCGCCACGGATATGCCTCTGGAGGAACTCACCCGCCTCTTCCCGAATTGCTCCGCCAGCCCGGAGTCCGGCGTGACGGGAGTGCTGGCCCAGGACGGTTCGACTTTCCGCTTCTATGCCGGCGGCGACGAGGAGGCCGGACATCCCGAAACCGCGGTGCTCAAGATCACCCCGAGCATCCTCCGGCGCATGGATGTGCAGGGCATGGCCATGAACCTGGCCTGCGCGTACACTCCGTCCGACTCCGGCTCCTATGCGGGCTTCGAGGACTTTTCCTCCGGCGAGCTCAGGTTCTCCGGGTTGCCCGACGAGGCCCTGCGCCACAACTACCTGCTCGGCATCCGCGCCCTGCGTTTCGCCGCCAACTACCAGCTGACCATCGAGCACAATTCCTGGCTGGCCATCGTGCGCGGAGCCCGGCGCATCCTGGACTACGTCTCGGTCACGGACTTCATGGACGAGTTCAGCAAGGTCGAGGCCGAGAACATGTGGCTGTTCGTCAAGCTGCTCTTCGACTCCATGATCCTGCACGGGCTCATTCCCGAGATCGCGGCCCTGTCGCGCATCACGCAGGCCAAGAACGACGCGGGGCAGACCGAGGACGTCTTCGCCCACACCCTGGATGTCATGCGCCGCTACCCCGAGGAGTTGCCCTATGACTGGTTCGGCACCCTGGCCTGCCTGTTCCATGACGTGGGCAAGCTCTACACGGGCGAGCATTTCGAGGGGAAGTGGAACTTCTATCAGCACCACAAGGTCGGAGCCAAGGTCACGCGCAAGATCCTCAAGCGGCTGCGCATGGACCCGGAGGACATCGACCTCATCTGCCATCTCGTGCGCCAGCACATGCGCTTCCACTTCATGCTTACGGACCGGGGCATCCGGCGCTTCAAGGCCCTGGACGAGTATCCCCGGCTGATCGAAATCGCCCGCGCGGACATCAAGGCCCGGGGAGGCAACTACACGTACTTCAACCACAACATGAAGTACCTGGAGCGCGCCGACGTGCCCGAGGACATGCTGGAGCCGTTGCTCAACGGCCGCGAGATCATGGAGCATACGGGCCTCAAGCCCGGCCCCGCCGTGGGCCTCATCCGCGATGCGCTCCTGAACGCGCAGATCTCCGGAGAAGTCTCCGATGCCGTCAGCGCCATCGCGTTCGTGAAGCAGTACAAGGAACGTGAGATGCTGAGCTGACATCTTCGGGACTTTCCTTTTCGAATCATGTGGGGCGGCCAAGGGCCGCCCCTTTTATTTCCACCTGGTAACGATTCGATGTCGTGCAGACGACGGAAAAAATACTTGCATCAGGATCCCAATAGGGGATAAATCTCAGACAATAGGGTTCATTTGGTTTTGCACCAATATATGGCTTGAAATAGAGAAGGGCGCATGAGCAAGCGGATTTCCAATGACACGCATGTGGAAGGTGACGTTTATACAATCTCTCCGGCATACATTCAGATCACCAGGGAGTTTTTCAATCGACTGCCCAGGTTCAAGATGCCGTTTCCGCTGTATGCAAGCTATGACGACATGATTCGCCCCGTCTTGGGTTCCAGGCCTGGCGACCGTTTCACCCGCGACCAGCACGAAGTGATGGGGCGGTTGTGCAGTCAGGGCATGCTGTTCATGTCCAGACAGGACATGGAAGCCTACAAGCGACTGCTGGCGGAAAACCTGGATCTTGTGGCGAGCGATCCCTGCCTGAGCGGTTTCGAGCGGGCCGAGATATTCTCCCGGGGCATAACGGCCAAGGCGGGCGCCTTCTTCGAGCAGCCATCGCCGGCGACGCTCGATGCCGTGCGAGCCGGGGCTCTCGCCCTTACCGGCTGGCTGCATGCGGACCATGCCGCCATACATCCATTCTTCCAGCTCGACGGCGACCACGGCCTGCCCTGGCACGGCTTCAAGACCATGATCTTCGGCCTGGCCGCATTCCAGAAAATGTATGAAGGCCGCCATGGCCGCCGGCATCTGGATGACTTGGCCCTGGGGCTGCTGCTGCACGACTCGGGCATGACACGCATCCCCGGTTTCGTGGTCAACAAGCCGACCTCCTTGCAGATCCTTGAGTTCGAGAAGGTCAAGCGCCACCCGGCCATGGGCGTCGACATCCTAAGGGCCGCCGGCATCGAGAGCGTGGATACGCTCAATTGCGTGGCGCAGCACCACGAGCGCCTGGACGGCGGCGGCTATCCCCAGCGGTCCAGGAACGGCGAGATCACGCTCCTCGGCCGCATCGCCGGCGTGGCCGACTCCCTGGCGGCCATGACCTCCGACCGGCCGCACGCCAAGGCTCGCGGCCTTGCGGAGTGCCTGCACGAGCTGGCCCGCGACCGCCGCCGCTACGACTCCACCGTGGCCAAGGCCCTGCTCGTCTTCGTGCTTACCGAACTGAGCTAGGCGTAGCGGAGAAGCCCCGCGGGCGTTTCTGTACAGGTCCGCTGAACGACCTTCTGTCCCTTCCGTTCGCCGCCGTATTGGCATATGGAAGGCCTGCGCCGCGCCGAGGCGCGGAAATATCCTCTATCGACCAACCGGCCGTAACGGCCCCGGAGTTTGCCCATGCGTTTCGCCTCCCGCATGCAGACCGCCCAGCGTTCGTTCATCCGTGAGATCCTCAAGGTCACGGCCGACCCGCAGATCATCTCTCTTGCCGGCGGCCTGCCCAGCCCGGACCACTTCCCGTGCGCGGCTTTCGTGGAGGCGACCAGGGCCGAGTTGGGCGAGGCCGGTCCGGCCTGTCTGCAGTATTCCACCACCGAGGGGCACCCAGATCTGCGCGCGTTTATCGCCAAGCGCTACGAGCGCTCGGGGCTGACCGTCTCCCCCGACGAGGTGCTCATCACCACCGGCTCCCAGCAGGGCCTGGATCTCCTGGCCAAGGTCTTTCTCGATCCAGGCGACGCAATGGTCGTGGAGCGCCCGGGCTATCTGGGGGCCATCCAGACCTTCTCGTTGTTCGGCGTGCGCTTCACGCCCGTGGAGCTGGAGGATGACGGAGTGGACACGGCTGCCCTGGAGAGCGTCCTGCGCGCCGAGCGGCCCAAGCTTTATTATACGGTGCCCAATTTCCAGAATCCCTCGGGCGTGACCTTCAGCCTGGACAAACGCATTGCCGTGGCTGGGATCATGAACGGCCCGAGCGGCGAGGACACCGTGCTCATCGAGGACAATCCCTATGGGGAACTGCGCTTCCTGGGCCAGGACCTGCCCCCTGTCCGCAAGTTCATGCGCAAGCCTTCGGCCCTGCTGGGCTCCTTCTCCAAGATTGTAGCTCCGGGGTTGCGCATCGGCTGGATCGCCGGTGATAAAGAGATCATCGAGCAGTGCGTGACCGTGAAGCAGGCCGCCGACCTGCATACCTCGACCTTTGCCCAGCGCGTGCTGGCCCGCTTCCTGCGCGACAACGACCTGGACGCGCACATCCAGAAGATACGCACGACCTACGGGGAGCGCCGCCAGGCCATGGTCGAGGCCATCCGCGAATACTTCCCGCCCCAGGCCAAGGCCACGGAGCCCGAGGGAGGCATGTTCCTGTGGATCACCCTGCCCGAGGGCTGTTCGTCGCTTGAGCTGTTCGACGTGGCCATTCAGGAGAAGGTCGCCTTCGTGCCCGGCGTGCCTTTCTATACCGACGGCAGCGGAGAGCGAGCCCTGCGGTTGAACTTCTCCAACGCCACGCCGGAAAGGATCACCGAGGGCATCAAGAGGCTGGGCCGGGCCATCGGCCGGATGCTCGGAGGCTAGCTTTCAAGCACAGACCCAGGGCGGCGGCCTTCGGAAATCCCCGGGCTGCCGCCTTTCGTTGGCGGTACGGCTAGAAATCCAGGCTCCTGTGGACCAGCCAGTTGTCCAGACGGCGACTGATGGTCCCGACCTTCTCCCTGAGTCTGGCGTACTTGGCGACATCGGTCTTGAGGACGTCCAGGTAGGGCAAGTGCCCCTCGATCGTGTCCAGACACTGCAAGCTTTCCCGGTACAACCGTTCGATCTTGTCCTTGTCCTTGCGGATATCCTCCATGTGCAGCCTGTAGGTGGCGAAGGCGGTCTTTTTCTGCTCGTCGCCTTCGGTTCGGGCGATCTTCAGCAGTTCCTCGAAAGAGTACTCCGGGTGCGACCGGCATTCCTCGAAGATTTCCCGCGGCAGCCTTTTCAACTCCAGGATGTTGCGGATGTCTTCCGCCGGCACCCGCAGCATGGCCGCAAGCTGCTCTTTGGAAAAGCCGTAGGCCACGGCCTGCAGCACGGCTTCGGCCCGCCGGCAGGGAGTGAGGTCCGGGCGCAGGAGATTCTCGACCACCTCGACCTCGAAGCTGTCACCCGTGCAGCAAACGGCCGGTATCGTGCGCAGGCCGGCGGCCTTGGCCACCCGGAGCCTGTCGATGCCGCCCACGATCTCCAGGGTGCCGTCCTGGCGCACACGGAAGGATACGGGCCGCAGCGAGCCCTGCTCGCGACAGTGCTTCAGGATGCTGTCCTGCAACGCGAGATCCGCCGGGCAGGACTCATCGAGTTCCGGGCTGCATGCGAGCTCGTCCATGAGGACATGGTACATCTCTCCACGCTTGAACCTGGCGCCACTTCCCATTGCGCACCTCCCGCACTGCTCGGCTGATGGGGTTCCAACTCCAATCTACATCACTTCCGATCCTTGAAGTCAATCCGAGCTCGATTCGACGCCTGATCGCCGCCTCCAGTGCGGAAAGTAATCGCACGGCATGGCCGATCGCGTGAACATGATCGCGAATTAACTTGTGGCCGATGAAGACTCCGGGCAAAGTGATACCGGCGCATACTTCCTGGAGGAACGCATGGTGAATCAAAAAGATCATGACATGGCTCTGAAACCGCTGCTGCCGCTCATCGGAGAGAAAGGCGTGCAGCGGATCGCCGAATATCGCGTCTATCGTGACGGATGGGACAAGGGACGGGGGCGGGCGCTGCAATCCGCCTCCTTGCGCGGACTATTGGAGCTTGCCGGCTATTTGCCCACTCTGCCCAGCATGCCGAACGTCCTGCTGACGCATGACGGCAACTTGTCACTGGTCTTCACGGACGTGGCCGGCAAGTCAGTGGAACTGGACCTGCTATCGGATGGCTACTACCTGTACTCGGAAAGCCTGGACGACCTGGAAAGGGAGTTCGACAAAGGCGAGCGCAAGGATTTGCTGACGCTGCTGCGAAAGCTGATTTGAGATCACTCCTTGCTTGGCAAGGAGTTTGTTTTGATTTGACAATTGATAGCGGTGTGGCGGGATATGAGAAGGCACTTCTATCACGTGGTCCTTTTGGGGAGCCTTTTTCTGTTCATGTCTGGATGTGCCAGCATCGTGAGCAAGTGGTCCTACCCGGTTGAGATAAAGAGCAATCCAAGCCAAGCGGAGTTCACAATTGTAGATGGCAGTGGAAAAGAAATCTACAAGGGTGTTACGCCAGCGACTGTAAACCTGAAAGGCAAGCTGGGGTATTTCAGATGGCAGCAATATGAGATCACCTTTAGTAAAGAAGGATATTGCAGCTCATCTACCAGGCTGATTGCTGATGTCAACGGTTGGTATTGGGGCAATTTCCTGTTCGGCGGGTTCATCGGGTTTATCATCATCGATCCCGTCACAGGCGCCATGTGGAGGCTTCCAGGCAGCGTGACGGTAAATCTGGAGGCTGAAATCCAGGAAATTCATCCGGACGCGGATGTGATTCAAGTAGTCAGCCTGGAGAGCGTTCCCTTGCATCAACGGAACATGTTTGTGCCGTTGGAGATTCCCTCCTTGATGCAGTAGGGGGATCAGAGTGAGGGCGGCCTTGAACCGCCCCCGATTCTAGCCCAGCCCCATGGCCTTCATGACCTTCTCGGCCGGCCGTCTTTCGGGTACTGTCTTGTGCTCGGTCTTCCCTTCGTTCCATTCCTTGTTCACATACAGAGCGCAGAAACAGGCGCCGTACTCCGCCACGTCCGGCTCGCGGTAGACGCAGGGGCAGACGATGTCCCGGTCCTCCTCGAAAGTGCCGATTGCCAGACGGCAGGGGCAGGACATGTAGCCGTAGCGCTCCTTGTTGACCAGCAGGTTCTCCAGGAGGGGCATGGTGTAGCTCATGTCCGCGTTGAACAGATAGCCCCTGGCCTCCTGAATCGGCTTGAGCTTCTCGTAAAGCTGCTTGGCGTCCATGCTCTCAGACTCCCAGGGCGGCCTGGAGCTCGTCCTTGTTGAAGCCGACCAGGACCTTTTCCCCGATGAGCATGGTCGGGAAGGACAGGGCCGGATTGTGCTTCTTGACCGCGTCGATGGCCTGCTGGCGCTCCTCGCCGGCGAGCATGTCCACATAGGTGCAGTCATACTCGACGTTGTTGCTTTCCAGGTATTCCTTGGCCTTCTTGCAGTGGATGCAGGTGCTCAGGGCGTAAATCTTAACCTTGGCGGACATGGTATGATCCTCCGGATTGTCTGGATTGGGGAAAAGCATACTAGAGCCACAGTAATTCCCTTTGCCGAGGCTTCTGTCAAGCCGACCGGCGGGCGAGATGCGTCTCCAGCCGTCCGGCGGCCAAGGAGCAGGCCAGGCAGGCGAGCAGGTACAGTCCGAGCACCGTGAGCCATATCTCGAATGTGCGGTAGGTCGCGGCCATGAGCTCCAGCCCCTCGAAGGTCAGCTCCGGGATGGACACCACGGCCACGATGGACGAGTCCTTGATGGTCGAAATGAACTGCCCGGCCAGCGGCGGGACCATGCGCCGCATGGCCTGGGGCAGAATGACGCGCGTCATGCGCTGCCGGCGCGACAGGCCCAGGGCGTAGGCCGCTTCCCACTGGCCGCGCTCGATGGACTGCACTCCCGAGCGAACGATCTCGGCGATGTACGCACCCTCGTACAGGGCCAGGGTAGCCAGGGCCGACAGGAAGGCCGTCAACCTGCCGGGCGGGGCCATGAGCAGGGACAGCGTATCATGCCAGGTCTGGGGCAAGGCATAGGCCAGTTCCTGCACGCCAAGGGCGGTCATGATCCAGTCGCCCACGAAGAAGTAGAACAGGAACACGAGCACCAGCGGCGGGGTGTTGCGCATGACCTCCACATACGCGCGGGCGCACAGGCGCAGAAACAGGCTGCGCGACACGCGGCACAGCCCGGCCGCCACGCCTGCGATCAGGGCCAGCAGCATGGTCCAGGCCGCCAGGCGCAGGGTGGCGACGAACCCTTTCAGGAGCAGGCCGGGAGCAAGCGAGCCGTCCTCGCCACGGCGAAGGATGGTTCGCCCCACGAAGGACCAGTCCCAGTCGTAGCCGAGCACCACGGCCGCTCGCCAGGCCAGCCAGCCAGCCGCGCCGGCCGCGGCGAGCAGCAGAATCGCGTCCAGCAGGGTGAAGCGCGTTGCGTGTCGCGGAAGCACGGATCAGGGCAGCCGGTTGGCCCAGTCGCGGGTTTCGAACCAGTACGTGTAGCGTTCCGCGAACCAGCCTTCGGCCTCCACGGCGCGAATCCAGGAGTCCAGGTAGTTCAGCGTGTCCGGGTCGCCCTTGCGCACGGCGACGGCGTTGGGCTCGATGGTGAAGGTTCCGGAGAAGGGCAGGAACAGCCTGTCCTTGTGCGCGATGGCCTCGAAGGCCGGTTTGGGCGCGGTGGACACGAAGGCGTGGGCGTTGCCGTTCAGCAACTCCTGCAGGGCCTGCGGCTCGGAGTCGAACAGCCGCACGCTGGCCTTGGGCAGGTATTTCTGCGCGGCCAGGGCGGCGGTGGTGCCGGTGCGCGCGGCGATGACCACGCCCGGCTTGTCGAAGTCTTCCAGTTTGGAAAAGCCCTGGGCCTTCCGCTTGTGTGCCACCAGGGACATGCCCGTGACGTTGTAGGGAATGGAGAAGTTGACCTTGAGGGCCCTGTCCGGGCGGATGGACATGCCGCCGATGATCATGTCGAACTTGCCCGTGAGCAGGGCCGGGATGATGCCGGACCATTGCGTGTGCACCAATTCGAGCTTCACGCCCATGTCCTGGGCCAGCCGCCGGGCCACGTCGACCTCGTAGCCCATGAACTCGCCGTCCTTGTCCTTCATTGCCCATGGCTCGAAGGTGGACATGCCCACGCGCAGCACTCCGCGGCGCAGGATCTGCTCGATGGCGCTCTGGCTGGCCAGTTCCTGGCCAAGATTCGCTGCAAGCGCGGGTAAAGCGGCGAGCAGGAGAACGAGGCAGGCGAAGGCGAGGATATCTGTCGGACTGATGCGGCGCATGCAGGGGCCTCCTTGTATTTACGTTCAGACCGCCTGAACGGCGGCAGACCAGCGTTTACAGAATCTGGCTCAGGAAGGAGCGAGTGCGTTCGTGGCGCGGGTTCTCGAAGAAACGTTCGGGCGGGGCCTGCTCCACGATGCGTCCCGCGTCCATGAGCGCGATGCGGTCGCCCACCTCGCGGGCAAAGCCCATCTCGTGCGTCACGACGACCATGGTCATGCCTTCCAGAGCCAGCTCCTTCATGACCTCCAGCACCTCGCCGATCATTTCCGGGTCCAGGGCGCTGGTGGCCTCGTCGAAAAGCATGATGCGCGGCCGCATGGCCAAGGCGCGGGCGATGGCCACGCGCTGCTGCTGCCCGCCCGAGAGCTGGTGCGGGTAGCGCTCGCCCAGTCCGTCCAGGCCGACGCGGGCCAGCAGGCGCGCGGCTTCCTCCTCGGCCTGACGGCGGGACCAGCGCCGTACGAGACGCGGAGCCAGCATGATGTTGCCGACCGCCGTGAGGTGCGGGAAAAGGTTGAAGGACTGGAAGACCATGCCCACCTCGCGGCGGATGGCGTCGCGCGTACGCTCCGAGAGGACGAGGCCGTCCACCTCGATTTCGCCCGCGTCGATGTCCTCCAGACCGTTGATGCAGCGCAGCAGCGTGGACTTGCCGGAGCCCGACGGGCCGATGATCACGAGCACCTCGCCCTGGCGCACGTGCAGGTCCACGCCGTCCAAGGCCGGGACCCCGCCGGGGAAGGTCTTGCGCACGCCGCGCAAGCCTATGATCTCCTCGCCAATGGTCTTGGCGCGCGAATCCAGGGCCTTCTTGAGCATTCGTGATCTCCTCAGGCCACCAGGCCCATGCGCCGTTCCAGGCCGCTGGCGGCCAGGGACAGCAGCGTGTTCAGGAGCAGATATATGGCCGCGACGGTGAACCAGACCTCGAAGGTCAGGAACGTGTCGGCCACGATGATCTGGCCCTGCATGGTCAACTCATGCACGGCGATGGTGCTGACCAGGGCCGAGTCCTTGACCAGGGAAACGGCCTGGCTCGTCAGCGGCGGGAGCACGCGGCGCAGGGCCTGGGGCAGCACCACGCGCGCATAGGCCTGGGGCCGCGACAGCCCCAGGCTGTAGGCCGCCTCCCACTGACCGCGTTCCACGGACACGATGCCGGCGCGGATGATCTCGGAGGCGTAGGCGCCTTCGAAAAGGGCCAGGGCCAGGATGCCGGCGGCCATGCCGCCGATGCCCAGCACGGGCGACAGGGCGAAGTAGATGAACAGGATCTGGATGAGCAGGGGCGTGTTGCGCACGCTTTCCAGGTAGATCGTGGCCAGCAGTCTTCCCACGGCCGAGGAGGACAGACGCAGCAGGGCCGTGAGCATGCCGACGAGGCACGCCAGCATCAGCCCGGCGGCGGTTATCTTCAGGGTGACGCCCAGGCCTTGCAGCAGCGGCCCGGCCACGAGCCGGCCGTCGATATCCTGCAGGAGGTAGCGCGGCAGGCGGTACCACTGCCAGTTGTAGCCCATTCGCTCGGAGCCGGTCCAGGTCAGCCAGGTCAGGCCGCCCAGGAGCAGGCAGAAGCCCAGGAGGTCGAGAAGAGGACGGGTTTTGCGTCCCGGGTGCGGGAAGGAAGAATAAGCCGTGGCGTGATGCATGCGTTGTCCGGTAGCCGCGCGGCTATGGCTTTGTTCCCGGCCCAGAAGGCTCGGTGCAGTCCAGGATGAAGAAGATGCGGCCCTGACGGCGGACCGCGGATATGATTCGCCGCATTTTGTTCTCCGCCCGTTTGCCCCGCCATGCCTGCGGCTCTCGGCTCGGACCTGAGCGAACCCGCCCGGCGGATTCCGGCTTCATGGGTTATCGCGGCAAGGCTGGGGAATATATGGATATGCTTATCACTTTCTTTCGGCGCTGTCTCCATTCAAAGGCGAAAATGGCGATCGTCGGCCCTCAGACTTCCAGCACGCGGTAACTGCGGGCTGTCTCGCGCTCCAGCACGAAGCGGGAGACGTTGTAGACCGGTATGCCGCCCGGGGTGGTTCCTTCCGGATGGCCGTGATGGGCATGGCCGTGCACAATGAAGTTGACCCCGCATTTGTCCAGGACCTCGGCCAGGCGCGATGTGCCCAGGAAGGGATAAAGCTCCACGGATTCCCCGGCCAGGGTCTCGCGGATGGGCGAATAGTGCAGGATGGCCACGCGTCTTTCGGAGCCGATGGTGGAGATGGCCTTCTCCAGTCGGACGGCCTCGGCAACGCTCGTGCCCACGAAGCTCTTGAGCGCGCGCTCTCCGAACGTGGCGATGGTGCGTGCGCCGAAACCGCCGCAGAAGCCCTTGGTGCCCACGAAGCCAACGCCGCCTATCTCGCAGGTCTCGCAATCCAGCACGCAGATGCCGGCGTCGCGCATCATGGCGTAGAGCAGGGCGTGCTGGTCGCTTTCGTGGTCGTGGTTGCCGACGACCGCCACGATGGGCAGGGACAGCTTGCGCAGGTCGGCCAGCATGACGGCCATCTCCTCGGGTCTGCCCTTGTCGGCCAGGTCGCCGGCCAGCAGCAGCACGTCGGCCTCGCGCTCCACGCCGGCCAGGATCGTGTCGACCAGCCCGGCCGACTCCTCCTTGTAATGCAGGTCGCCGATGGCCGCGATCCTCATAGCGCCTCTCCCTTCCCGTTGACCAAGGGCTGGCTGGGCTTCACGTTGCGGTAGTCCCAGCGCTCCTGGTCCACGGCGAAGCGGTGCGGGTCAATGGCCGCGCCGAAGAAGATTGCCGGATCGCCCGGCGTCTTCCAGGTCGTGCGCACCTTGTCGAACAATTCGACCATGAGATCCTGGGGCAGCCAGTCGGGATGGCCCGGATAGATGAAGTTGAACAGGAGCAGATGCCACAGGAGAATGGTGTCGTCGCCAAGAATGAGGCGCAGCCTGTGCCAGTCCAGCCTTCCTTCCAGGGCGCGGATGAGGTGGGCTATGTCGGCGCCGTCGAAGCGGTCGCTGCGCGCCACGTGGACCTTGGAGGCCACAAGCTCCTCGGGACCGACCATGCGCGTGGGAATGCCGAGGATCTCCAGGGGCCGACTGTGCGTGAACCACTCGTCGTCGATGCGCACGAGGTTGCTCGGGAGGCTGAAGATGAGGTCCATGAAGTAGGGCCGCTGGTAGACCTTGGCCAGCCAGTGCGTGTCGGTGATCTCGGTTTCGTAGCCGGCTTGGGACAGGATATCCAGGGCCGGCTTGAGCGATCTGGGCTGAAGGAAGACGTCCATGTCCTTGGTGTCGCGCCAGATGGACGTGTAGGCGCACAGGGCGAAGGCCCCGCTCACGACATAGGGCACTCCTGAAGCGTTCATGAGACGCAACCAGTCAGCGAACAAACGAGCCTGATCGGGCTGCAGGCGTTCCGCGGCCTGGTGCAGACTGACCAGGGTGTGCTGCTCGGGCGCTGCCGTCATGCGTGTGCTCCCCTTGCGAAAGCCTGGGCGTTGGCCGGTCGAGCCGGCAAGGCCGTCAGCCTAGCACGGTCGGGAGTGCATGGACAGGGGCATGGTTATAATCGGGGAGCGGTTCGTCCCGCGCAAGGTGGCCTGAGAGGGCTGCTCCTATTTAGGGCAGCTTGGCCTCCACTGCCGCGCGCACGGCGGTGAAGACCTCGTCCGGGCCGGGCGCGGCGTCGACCACGGCGAAACGCTGCGGGTGCAGGGCGGCCCAGGTCAGATAGCCCTCGCGCACGCGCGTGTGGAATTCCAGGTCCTCGGCCTCGAAGCGGCCTTCGGCCTGGGCCTTGTTTTCGCGCACGTTGCGCGTCAGGGCCCGGTTGAGGCCCAGGGCCGGCTCGATGTCCATCAGGATGGTCAGGTCGGGCCACGTGCCTTCCACGGCCACGTCGTTGAGCTTGTGCAGCAGCCTGGGATCGAGTCCCCGGCCATAGCCCTGATAGACCACGGTGGAGTCGGCGAAACGGTCGCAGACCACGACCTTGCCATCGCTCAAAGCAGGGCGCACGACCGTGGCCACATGCTGGGCCCGGTCGGCCAGATAGAGGAACAGCTCGCTCGTGCCCGTCAGGTCGCGGCTCTCCATGGACAACAGGATGCGCCGCAGCTCCGCGCCCAGCCGGCTGCCGCCCGGCTCGCGCGTCACGGTCACGGTCCTGCCGCGCTCGGAGGTCAGCCAATCCACCAGACGCTTGATCTGGGTGGACTTGCCCGTGCCTTCTATCCCTTCAAAGGTAATAAACATTGCTCGGGTCCCTTGTCGTCCTTGCGGGCGTTCTTGCCGTTGGGCGTGGGCTTGGGGCGGAACAGGTAGCGGTCCAGGGAGCGCACGAAGGGCGACCATGCTCCCTCGGCTGCGTCCTCGCCCAGGGACTCGCTGATGGTTTTGAGCTTGGCGTCGAGATTGTCGGCGTAATGCAGCACCACGGCCTCGGCGGTCTTGGGCCGCTTGGGCGAGCCGAATTCCAGTTCGCCGTGGTGGCTGAGCAGCAGGTGCTTGAAATGGGCCTTGAGCGCGTCGTCCAGGTCCGTGACCTTGGCCAGGTGCGGCAGGAGCTTTTCCAGGCCGATGGTGATGTGCCCCAGCAGACGGCCCTCGTCCGTGTACTCGCGCAGCAGGCCCGAAGTCAGCTCCCAGGCCTTGCCCAGGTCGTGGAAGGCCGCGGCGGCCAGGAGCACCTCGCGGTCCAGCTCAGGATAGAGCCCGCACAGCGACTGGCAGATGCGGCACACAGCCAGCGTGTGCTCCAGCAGACCGCCGGCGTAGGCGTGGTGTATGGCCTTGGCGCCGGGCGCGAAGAGCAGCTTGCCGCGGATGTCCGGGTCCGTGAGCACGCGCTTGCAGAATTTCTTCCAGGGGCCATGCTTGAGTTCCTGGCGCAGCAGGTCCTCAAGCTCCTCCAGCAGGATATCCGGGTCGATCTTACTGCAGGGTATGAGCCCGCGCAGGAGCGTCTCGTCCGGTTCGCAGGCCAGGATCTCCAGACGTTCGATGATGATCTGCGGCTGGTCGCGGAAGAGCTGTACCGCGCCCTCGGCCACGACGATGTTGCCGGCCGACAGCTCGGGATACTGCTGGCTCAGGGGGCTGAATACCTTGGCCTCCAGCGAGCCGGACGAATCCTGCAGCTTGAGGCCCCAAAACGGACCGTTCTTGCCCTGGGCCTGCCTGGCCTCGGCAAGGACGAACACGTCGGAGACGAAGTGGCCGGGCTGCATGTCCCGGATGAAAGTCGTTTTGGCGCGCATGGGCTGGTCTTGGCTCGCTGGATTCACGCCCAGGGCCGTGGGCACCCTTGCTGGCGTGGAGGGTAAAAGTGGACTGAAATCCGAGCTATGTCAATTAAGAGGATGCCGATGCCCTATGTCTCCAGGGGAGTGCCGCGCATGGGCAGGACGGATCGCGGACTCTTGAAGCCGACGAGGGCGTGAAAGCACCTGATGTGCGACAGGGTATGCACGAAAGCAAACGATGAGAGAGCCGTGAAGACAAAGCAAGCGAGATAGTAAATGGCGTCGGCGTGGTATTGCGGTTGAAGGTAGGCATAGGCGTTCTTGAAAACGGACAGGAACAGTATGTGCCACAGGTACATCCCATAGCTGCAGCCGGCAATCTGGCCCAGGCCGGGAATCTTCCTCCGGCTCGTCCTGGCATGGCTTCTGGTCAGATTGAACAACCATACGACGGCCATGGAGGCGTACAGGTAATTGAGGGCATGATAGGTCCGCAGAATGGTGGCGTCCGTTTCGGCCAGCTCGCCGAACTGGATGGCGGTGACGACGCGGAAGAGGGCTGCGGATGACCCCAGGATGATGGTGAGCAGCAGGAGCGGGCGGGAGGACGGCCTGGGCATCGCCTGGCTGTGCAACCTGAAGTACAGCCCCAGGCAGAAGAAAAACAGGCCGTTGGGAAAGAATGAGGGCCACCACCCGACTAGCCAGAACGCCAGGTTCAGGGCAAAGGTGACCGCAAGCATGCGCCGGGCTGCTGTCCTGTGGCGCATGAGCCTCAGCAGAAGCGGGTAGAGAAGGTAGAGCTGCACGATCAGGGGCACAAACCAAAGATGCTCGCTCGATGTCGCCAGGATGTATTCCAGGAAGACCTCGACGGGAGGCAGGTGGATGATATCCAGTTTGTGCTTCTTGAGCAGGTACAGAAGGAACACGGCCGTATATGGGACCAGGACGTGCCAAAGCCTTTTCTTGTAGAAGCACATCGGGCTTTCATTCGGCTTGAGCGTGAGAATGTAACCGGAAATAAAAAGAAAGAGCGGTACTGCGATATAAAAGAAGCTCTGGGAGAAGCTGAGGATGATGCCCAGGGGGGACACGTCTTGAAGCATGGAATGGGTGGCGAATACATGGATGGCTATGACCAGGAGAACCCCCAAGGCACGCAATGCGTCGATCTCAACCAATCTCTTCATTGTCTCCCCCCGTAGTAGACAATTACCTCATGCACATGGCTGTCCACTCCCCAGTCGGACGGCCCAGTGTACGCTGTTCGCGAATGTAAGCCCCATACGGCCCACAGCAATGATTTTCCACCATCCTTGATACAGATGGCCCTGAACGCATAAGTGTCACAAACGTCTTGGCCGTAAGAGCGATGCGCTACCCGGACAATATGACGGCTTTCAGACGGACTGGTTTGGGAGTAGCTGTGGGGGGATCCGGGCAGATTTTGGCGACTCTGCGGTCGCATGTTTCCTTGCTCTCGGCAAGGGGCGCGCCATTCTCGGCTGGAGCCAAGGTCGGTGGAATTTATGCGCCTTCAGTCGGCAAGGGGAGTTGCGGCCTTATCATATTTTCATATATAGTTTTCTGCTGGCGCAACCATGGGTTTGGCGCTGCACCGCCCGGCCGGGCGCGGCAGCCGGAATCCTCCATGACACGGCAACCGTCCAAGAGGATCAATGCGCATACTGCTGACCAATGACGACGGCATCCAGGCTCCGGGTCTGCGCGCGCTGTACCGCGAGCTCAAGCACGCCGGATGCGAGGTGCACTGCGTGGCGCCCATTTCCGAAATGAGCGCCGTGGGACACGCCATCACCTTCGCCACGCCCCTGCGGGTCAAGGAGTTTGTGGAGAACGGCTTCCGGGGGCAGGGCGTGTCCGGCACGCCGGCCGACTGCGTGAAGCTCGGCATCAGCACGCTCCTGGCGGAGAAACCCGATCTCGTGGTCTCGGGTATCAATTCCGGGGCCAACGTGGGCGTGGATATCCTCTACTCGGGCACCGTCTCGGCCGCCACGGAGGGTGCGCTCATGGGCTATCCGGCCCTGGCCGTGTCCATGGACACCTTCCATCTTCAGGACCCCGGCGAGCAGGCCGCCTGGACCGCGCGTTTCGTTCAGGATTTCGATTGGAGCGTGCTTCCGGCCAAGACCATCCTGAACCTGAATTTCCCCAACCGCGCCTTGCCCGAGGCCAAGGGGCTCAAACTCTGCCGACAGACTCCCGTGCCCTACGAGGACTGGTACGAGCGGCGGGAGGATCCGCGCGGGCGGCCGTACTATTGGCTGGACGGCATAATCCCCCCCGAGAAGCTCGACGCCGCGTCGGACCGCGCCCTGCTGACCGAGGGCTACATCACGCTCACGCCTTTGCGTTTCGACTTCACCTGCGAAAACACGCTGGAGTTCCTGAAAGGGACCCTGAAAGGGTCCTGATCCATATCACCGTCGCTGCGCGGCACCCAAGTAACGGGACGGGCTCCGCGTCACCCAAGGAGGAAATCATGCCCCTCGTGTCCCCCGCCGAGATGTTCAAGAAAGCCTATTCCGGCGGCTATGCCGTCGGCGCCTTCAACGTGAACAACATGGAGATCATCCAGGGCATCATGGCTGCGGGCGAGGAAGAGCGCGCCCCGCTCATCCTGCAGGTCTCGGCCGGCGCGCGCAAATACGCGGGCCAGGACTACATCATCAAGCTCATGGAAGCCGCCGTCGCCCGCACGGATCTGCCCGTGGCCCTGCACCTGGACCATGGCCAGGACTACCAGATCTGCAAGGAAGTCATCGACGCGGGCTTCACCTCGGTCATGATCGACGGCTCGCATCTGCCTTACGAGGAGAACATCAAGGTCACCAAGGCCGTGGTCGAGTGCGCCCACGACAAGGGCGTATGGGTCGAGGGCGAGCTGGGCGTGCTGGCCGGCGTGGAGGACGAGGTGCGCGCCGAGAAGACCATCTACACCGACCCGGACCAGGCCGTGGAGTTCGTGCAGCGCACGGGCTGCGACTCCCTGGCCATCGCCATCGGAACCTCGCACGGCGCGTACAAGTTCAAGCAGGGCTCCAACCCGACCCTGGATTTCGATCGGCTGGAGAAGATCGGCAAGCTCCTTCCCGACTACCCCATAGTGCTGCACGGCGCGTCCAGCGTGCCGCAGGAGTTCGTGGACATGGCCAACAAGTACGGCGGAAAGATCGGCAGCGCCGTGGGCGTGCCCGAGGAACTGCTGCGCAAGGCCGCGAGCATGGCCGTGTGCAAGATCAACATCGATACGGACATCCGCCTGGCCATGACCGCGGTCATCCGCAAGCATTTCGCCGAGAAGCCCGAGGACTTCGACCCGCGCGCCTATCTCAAGCCGGCCCGCGAAGCGGTCAAGCTGATGGTCCAGCGCAAGATGCGCAACGTCCTGGGCTGCTCGGGCAAGGCCTAACCCACGAGAACTCCCGGCCGGCCGGACGACCGGCAGGGTTGCATCCTCATATGGAAACTGGTCTACACTGAGAGCTTTGATCGGCAACCTTTCAATCGGGAGAGGAGAACATGGCAATCAAGATCGGTCTCAACGGCTTCGGCCGTATCGGCAAGAACCTGGCCCGGCTCATGATCCACGACAAGGACGTCGACCTGGTCGTGTTCAACGCGCGCAAGGATCCCTCCATATACGCCTACACCTTCAAGTACGACTCGGTGCACGGCAACTGGAAGGGCGAGGTCAAGGCCGAGAGCGACGCCATCATCGTGGATGGCAAGAGAATCCAGATGACCCGCGATGAGCCCGGCAAGTGGCAGTGGGGCAAGCTCGGGGTGGATATCGTGGTCGAGGCCACGGGCAAGTTCCGCGACCGCGAGTCCTGCCAGAAGCACCTGGACTGCGGGGCCAAGAAGGTCGTCATCAGCGCGCCGGGCAAGGGCGTGGACGCGACCGTGGTCTACAACGTGAACCACCAGGGCTACGACCCGGCCAAGCACCACATCATCTCCAACGCTTCCTGCACCACCAACTGCCTGGCGCCCGCCATCAAGGTCCTGCACGAGAAGTTCGGCGTCAAGCAGGCGGTCATGACCACGGTGCACGCATACACCACGAGCCAGGCCATCCTGGACAGCGCCCAGCCCAAGGACCCGCGCCGCGGGCGTGCCGCCGCCCTGAACTTCGTGCCCACCACCACGGGCGCGGCCAAAGCGGTGAGCGAGGTGCTGCCCGACCTCAAGGGCAAGATCGACGGCATGGCCATCCGCGGCCCGGCCCCGGACGGTTCTCTGGTGGACCTCGTGTGCTTGGTGGAGAAATCCACCTCCAAGGAGGAGGTCAACGCGACCTTCAAGGCCGCGGCCAACGAAACCCTGGGCTACACCGAGGAATACATCGTGTCCGGCGATATCGTGGGTGACACGCACGGCGGCGTGGTGGACGGCCTGAGCACCATGGTCAACGGCGGAACCCTGGTCAAGGTGCTTGTGTGGTACGACAACGAGCAGGGCTTCAACAACCAGCTCCTGCGCACCATCAAGTACGTGGGTTCCAAGCTGTAGATCGACCTCGTCATGCATGTCAGAGCATTTGCTATTGAAAATGCTCTGCAAGCCAAGCATCGTCATGGCTTTCCGCCGCGTCGGCGTAGGCGCAACTCACTTGCGCCGTCAACGCGGGAGCGGACGTCTTAAAATCCATCTGCTCAAGTAGGGAGCGCGGGCGTCGCCCTCGCTCCCTCGTTTTTTGTAGATAGGCGCACGAATGCTCTATCCTGAGAATGCATGCTTTACAGAGGTTTGCCGAACGTGTATCCGTGTTGCGTATTTCAATAACTGGAGTCGAATGTCGTAAAAACAGGGTTGCCGATTTATGTCGACATTGGGTGCAGGCGATCTATCCGGGGACTCGGTGCCCTTGCGCAGGACGGGCGGGCCAAGGTCAATCAGAAATGCCCCTTTGACCGGAGCGTGCGTAGCTGCGTTCATTGCCCTCCTCAGCATTCCGTTTATCTTCCAGGCCTTGGCGCAGTCCCATTCACCGGCATCTTCTTCCTCTTCTCCCGCTCTGCTTTACGGCAGCCCGACAGCCGGCTTCATGCTGCTCCTGCCCGCGCTCCTCGCCCTGGCGGCTGGCGCATGGTTCGCCAAACGCGCTCTGTCCATGCGCAGGGCCGAGGCGCGGCTGAACAGCGCGGAGGAATCTTTCCACCGCCTGCTCGATTTCGCGCCAGTGGGCATCTTCATGCATGACGGCGCGAGAATCGTGTACGCCAACCGCCGGTGCGCCGAATACCTTGGCGCGTCCTCGCCGATGGACATCGTGGGCAAACCCAACCTGCACTTCGTGCATCCCGGCTTTCACTCGCGCGTCGACGCCTATGTCGCGGAGCACCTGCAATCAGGCCACAGCATGCCCTTGGACGAACAGGTATTCCTGCGCCAGGACGGCGGGGAGATCTGGGTCGAAGTCGCTGCCAGCCCGGTCGGGTCCGACGACAGGCGCCTCGTGCAGGTGATCTTTCAGGACATCAGCGCACGCAAGGCGGCCGAGGAAGAGTTGCGCAAAGCCGAGGAGCGCTATCGCTCACTATTCGAGCAGGCCATAGAAGGGATTTATCGCTCGACCATCGAGGGCGGCTTCGAGGAGATCAATCCACCTCTGGCGGCCATGCTAGGCTACGGCTCGCCCGAGGAACTCGTGGCCGCGGTGCGCGACATAGACCGCGAGCTTTACGTGCCGCCCGGCCGCAGGGCGGACTTCCTGGCCAGCTTCGGCCAGGATGACAGGGCGCTCGGATTCGAATCCCAGGTGCGCCGCAAGGACGGCAGCGTCATCTGGGTGCTGGAAAACACGCGCGCCGTCAGGGACGCCGCAGGCCGCATCATTCGATTCGAGGGGAGCATGGTGGACATCACCCGGCGCAAACAGTTCGAGCAGCGGCTCAAGGCTTCGCTGGAAGAAAAGGAGATCATGCTCCGGGAGATTCACCACAGGGTCAAGAACAACCTGCAGGTGGTATCGGCGTTCCTGAGCCTGCAGGGCGACTCCCTGACGGACCCTACGGTGAGGAGCGCCTTCCGCGAGGGCCAGAACCGCATTCGCGCCTTGGCTGCAATACACGAGTCGCTCTACCAGTCGTCGGACCTGCGAGGCATCGATCTTTCGGTGTATATCCCGCGCCTGGCCAAGCACGTGTTCAGCTCCTATGTGCATGGCCCCGGCAAGGTCCGGCTGGCGCTGGACGTGGACACCGTGCAGGTCGCCATCGACACGGCCATTCCGTGCGGGCTGATCGTCAACGAGCTTCTGTCCAATGCGCTCAAGCACGGCTTCCCCGATGGCCGCGACGGTGCGGTCCGCATCAGCCTGACCGGCGGAAACGGGCGGGTCACCCTGGCTGTGCGCGATGACGGCGTGGGTCTGCCGGCCACGTTCGACCCCCAGAGCCGCCAGACCCTGGGAGTGCAGATCCTGGGCGCTCTCGTTCAGCAGCTTGGGGGCGTCATGGAGTACGGTTCGGCTGAGGGCACCGCGTTCTCCGTGGTCTTCAGCCCCAAGGAAGGCAGGACGCCGTTGATGAACTGAGCCGGGCTTTGCTGCGTATCGTTCCTTCCTTTTGTGCAAGCCTGCCATGCAGACCCGCCTTGCCTGCCTGAAGAGAGATCGGCAGAAAATAATGCTCCCGGTGGAGCCTCGTTTCGCCAGCCGTGGCGGGCGGTTGCTCCGGCGGATTGGAGATGGCGTGGTTCCGCCGACGTTTTCTTCCTGCCCCGAGTAGGGTATGCTTGGCTTTCCGTTCATATCGCCGGAATAATAGTCAGCCTGCCCCTTCTCGGAGACCAAAGGACCATGCCCGACTTCGTCCACCTGCACTGCCATACCGAGTTCAGCCTGCTGGACGGCGCCATCCGCATCAAGGACCTCTGCGCCAAGACCAAGGATTTCGGCTCGCCGGCCGTGGCCATCACCGACCACGGCAACATGCACGGTGCGGTGGACTTCTACATGAAGGCCAAGGATTGCGGCATCAAGCCCATCCTGGGCTGCGAAGTCTACGTCGCCGGCGAGGGCGGGGTGGAGGACAGGAGCCCCGGCGCCAAGCGCCACCACCTGGTGCTGCTGGCCAAGGACATCACGGGCTACCACAATCTGCTCAAGCTGGTTTCCAAAGCTTGTCTGTACGGTTTCCACTACAAGCCGCGCGTGGACAAGACATGGCTCATGGAGCACTCCGAGGGACTCATCGCCCTGTCTGCCTGCCTGGCGGGCGAGATTCCGCGCGTGCTCATGGGCCAGGGGCTGGATGCCGGCATCCGCACAGCCAACGAATACGCCCAGATTTTTCCCGGCCGCTTTTATCTGGAACTGCAGGCAAACGGCCTGGAGGAGCAGTTCCGGGCCAACGAGCTGATCCGCAAGTGCGCCGACGCCACGGGTTTGCCGCTGGTGGCCACAAACGACTGCCACTACCTGACGCGCGAGGACGTCGAGGCCCACGACGTGCTCCTGTGCATCCAGACCGCGGCCATGGTCGCGGACAAGGACCGCATGCGCTTCGGCACCAGCGAGTTGTACTACCGTCCGCCGCAGGAGATGCAGCGCGAGTTCTCGGACTGCCCGGAGGCCCTGGAGAACACGCTCAAGATCGCGGACATGTGCAGCGTGGATCTGAACCTCAAACAGCTGCACTTTCCGCGCTACGAGCTGTCCGAGGGCATGACCCTGGAGGACGAGTTCCGCAAGCTGTCCCGGGACGGGCTCAAGGAACGCTTGGAGAGGCTGCCCTACAAGGTCGACGATGAGGCCTACTGGAAGCGCTTCGAGTACGAGCTGGACGTCATCTGCAAGATGCAGTTCCCGGGCTACTTCCTCATCGTGCAGGATTTCATCAACTGGGCCAAGCGCAACGCCATTCCCGTGGGGCCCGGCCGCGGTTCGGCCGCCGGCTCCATCGTGGCCTGGGCGCTCAAGATCACCAACCTGGACCCCATCCCGTACAGCCTGCTGTTCGAGCGCTTCCTGAACGTGGAACGCATCTCCATGCCGGATATCGACGTGGACTTCTGCGAACGCAGGCGCCACGAGGTCATCGACTACGTGACCCGCCATTACGGCGAGGACAACGTGGCCCAGATCACGACCTTCGGGACCATGAAGGCCAAGGCCGCGGTCAAGGACGTGGGCCGGGCCTTGGGCATGAGCTTCGCGGACACCAACCGCATCGCCAAGCTCATCCCCGAAGACCTCAAGATGACCATCCCCAAGGCCCTGGATGCTGAACAGGAGTTGCGTAACCTGTACGACCTCGATCCGCAGGTGCGCAAATGCCTGGACGTGTCCATCCGCCTGGAAGGACTGTGCCGGCACTGCTCCACGCACGCCGCCGGCGTGGTCATCAGCCCCGGCCCCATGTGGGACTACCTGCCGATCTACCGTGATAAAAAGGGCGGCGTGGTCACGCAGTACGACATGAAGAAGGTCGAGAAGGTCGGGCTGGTCAAGTTCGACTTCCTGGGCCTGCGCACCATGACCGTCATCCACGACACCCTGGACAACATACGCCTCCAGGGCCTGACTCCGCCGGACCTGGACGTCCTGCCCCTGGACGACCCGGAGACGTACAAGCTCTATTCGCGCGGCGACACGGACGGCATCTTCCAGGTCGAGTCCTCGGGCATGCGCAAGTACCTGCAGATGCTCAAGCCGTCCTGCTTCGAGGACATCATCGCCATGCTCGCCCTGTACCGTCCCGGTCCGCTTGGCTCGGGCATGGTGGACGAGTTCATCAAGCGCAAGCACGGCGAGGTGCCCGTGACCTATCCGCACGAGAGCCTGCGCGAGGTGCTCCAGCCCACCTACGGCGTCATCGTCTACCAGGAACAGGTCATGTCCGTGGCCCAGATCATGTCGGGCTACACGCTCGGTCAGGCCGACCTCCTGCGCCGGGCCATGGGCAAGAAGAACCCCGAGGAGATGGCCAAGCAGCGCGAGCGGTTCATGTCCGGCGCGCGCGAGAACAAGATCGCCGACTCCACGGCCAAAGAGGTCTTCGACCTCATGGAGAAGTTCGCCGAGTACGGCTTCAACAAGTCGCACAGCGCGGCCTACGCGCTCATCTCCTACCACACGGCCTATCTCAAGGTGCACCACAAGCACGAGTTCATGGCCGCGATCATGACCTCGGAAATCGAGAACCAGGACAAGATCCTCAAGTACATAAACGCCTGCCGGGACATGGAGATCAAGATCCTGCCGCCGGACGTGAACGCCAGCCTGCGACAGTTCACGGTGGAGCAGGGGCGCATCCGCTACGGCCTGGGCGGGGTCAAGAACGTGGGCGACGAGGCCATCAAGGACATCGTGGCCGCGCGCGAGACGGACGGGCCGTTCCGCAGCCTGCTGGACCTGTGCGGCCGGGGCAACCTGCGCAAGGTCACCAAGCGCGTGCTGGAGAGCCTCATCAAGGCCGGGGCCATGGACGGCTTCGGAGCCACGCGTGCGGCGCTTATCGCCGGCCTGGACCGCGCCGTCGGCCTGGCCCAGAAGAAGCAGAAGGAGCGCGAATCGGGCCAGATCTCCATGCTCGGGCTCATGGGCACCAACGAGCGCGAGGCCGCCTTGCCCGGCCTGGGCGTGGCCTGCCCGGAGCAGACCCTGGAGGAGTGGCCCGACGACGAGAAGCTGCGCAACGAGAAGGAGGCTCTGGGCTTCTACCTGTCCAGCCACCCGCTGCTGACCTTCCGCCACGAGTTGCGCCGCCTGCGCTGCCCGAACCTTGAGGAATGCGCCGAGATGGGCGCGGGCATGCAGGTCAAGGTGGCCCTGCTCATCACGGGCGTCAAGGAGCACATCACCAAGCGCGGCGACAGGATGGCCTTCTGTCAGGCCGAGGATCTGACCGGGGCCACGGAGCTGGTCATGTTCCCCGAGGTCTACCAGAAGGCCAAGCCGCATCTGGAAGGGGATCAGCCGCTGCTCGTAACGGCCAAGATCAGCGAGATCGAAGGCGGGGAGGGCGACGACGAGGAGGCCGCGCCCAAGCGGGCCAAGCTGCTGGCCGAGGACGTCTGCCTCCTGTCGAGCGTCGTCTCGGTAGGCGAAGATCCGGTGGAGCTCTGCCTGCCCAGGTCGGCTTTCGAGGACGGCCGCATGAATGCACTCAAGGCCATTCTGTCCCGTTATCCAGGCCGCGCGCCGGTGCAGCTGGAACTGGCCCTGCCCGAAGGCTGCTGCCGTCTGCGCCTCGGGCCGCGTTACACCGTGGCGCCCACGGTCGAATTCTGGAAGGAAATCGAGGAGTGGCGCACGGCGTGATGGGCGGGCGGACGCTCGCGCGCCTATTCATCAACGCCTGCGGACGAGTCATCCGTCAGGCCGGGAATGGCCAGTTCCAAGGCGGCCACGGCAAGGCCCACCAGCTTCCAATCCTTCGAGACCACGGCGTAACAGAGGTTGACCAGGGCCACTTCCAAGGCCTCGCCGGCCTTGCCTTCGCCGAAGATGGTGTGTTCCCTGCCCAGGCTGGCGCACATGAGCGTGTCGTTGACCTTGAGCATGCGCCGGCCGCTCTCGATCAGGTGTCGTAGCCGGTCGTCGTCGAAGTCGATGATGGTATCGTATGTTCTTGGGGGCATAAGTATCCAGTGGCGAGCTGGCGCCGGGGTCGGTATATGTGTTGCCGCAAAAAGGAAGAGCGCTTTTTCTAAGGTCATGCGTAATAAATGTAAAGCTTTTGCGTGATATTGTTCGCAATGTCTATGGTTTGGCGGCTCCGGCCGGGCTCCGGGGTTCCAAGTGGTTGTGGGCCGCCATGAGCGGTGGTATGCAGGACGGCAAACGTCACGCGGCGGACTTCCTGCCGCAGGCAAGGCTATTCGGACGGAGAGGGGATGGGTACAGGCAGATGGCGGCTGACCGTGCGCGAGGAATTTTCGGCCTCCCACCAGTTGCGGCATTATCAAGGTAAATGTGAGGCCCTGCACGGCCATAATTTCGGCGTCGAGGTGAGCATCGAGGGCGATCGCACGGACGAGCGCACGGGCATGCTGCTGGACTTCAAGGTGCTCAAGGACATAACTCGCGAGAGCGTGGGGCTGCTCGACCATAAGCACCTGAACGACCTGGAAGCCTTTGCCGGCGAGAATCCCTCTTCCGAACACCTGGCGCGATTTCTGTTCCGTGAGATCGAGCACCGCCTGGGCGGCTACGCCGTAAGCTTGGTCGAGGTCACGGTGGCCGAGAAATCCAGCCAATCCGCGACATATTTCGAACCTGTCGAGAAGTAGGGCGGCCATGCGTTTCCTCCTGCAGCGGGTCAGGCGTGCCGAGGTGCGCGTGCGCGAACCGGCAGGCTGGCGAGTGAGCGGCTCCATCGGTCATGGATTGCTGGTGCTGGCCGGATTCGGTCGCGAGGATGGATCGGACCTGCCAGTTTCTCCGGCCTGGAAGCGCATGGTCGACAAGGTTATGGATATGCGGGTTTTCTCGGACGAGAATGACAAGCTCAACCTGAATTTGCGCGAGGCCGGCGGAGAGTTGCTTCTGGTTTCGCAGTTCACGCTGTACGCCGACTGTCGGCGCGGCCGGCGGCCGTCCTTCACGGACGCGGCGTCGCCAGCCACGGCCGAGGCCTTGTACGAGCGCCTTGGCGCGGATTTTGAATCCGCATTGCCCGGCCGGATGGCTCGCGGCGTTTTTGGCGGCGACATGGATGTCGAGCTGGTCAACTGGGGGCCGGTGACCATCTGGCTGGATTCCTCGGAGTTCGCGTAGCGGGCCGTACCCCACGGATGGACCGGCCGGGCGGGATCTGAAATGGAAGAGTACTTCCTACGGACAATGGCCGCGCCGCACCAGGCGCGCAAGCTGTCAAAAACGGCTGTCTGCCTTCTGCGGCAGTATCTCCTCGACGAGGAGTTGCTGTACGACATCGACCTTGCCCTGTGCGAGGCCTGCTTCAACGTGGCCGTGCACGCCTATCCCGAAGGGCGGTCGGGCGATGTGGAGATTACGGTGCGCCTGGAGCCGGAGGGGTTCGTGGAGCTGCGCGTGGCTGATTGGGGGCGGGGCCTGGATTGGGAGCGCGTGCGCTTCGAGAATCCGGGGGCATCCGCCGAGAGCGGCCGAGGGCTGTTCATTCTGCGCAAGCTGGCTGACGCGCTGGAATACGGCAGCTCCGAAGGCAAGAACCAGGTCGTCATACGCAAAAACATCGGAAGCTCAGCATGGAAGAATTCCGCGTCGATACCATAGGCGAAGCGCAGGTGATCCGCTTCGCGGGCGAAATCACCATGGATAACGCCCGGGAACTCAAGAACCGCGGCCGTCAGGTCGTGGAGGGCCAGGGCCGGGCCGTGGTCATGGATCTCTCCAAGGTCACCTTCATCGACAGCTCCGGCATCGGTTTCCTCATCGTGCTCAAGTCGCGCTGCGACGAGGCCGGCAAACGCTTCGCGCTGCTTTCCCCGAGCGTTCAGGTGCGCAAGACCCTGCGGCTGGTGCAGCTTGACGCCATCTTTCCGGTGGCGGCCAATGAAGGGGATCTGACCAGGATCCTGTCCCTGTGAGAACCTCGTCCCCATCTTCCAGTGCACGATAAGCGCGAGACCACATACCAGGCCACGACGTCGGGCGACGGCGACATCCTGCTGAGCGTCGACGGCAAGACCTGGCGTTTGCTGGGTCGATCCGGGGCCGAAACCGAGCTCAGGCCGGCGCGTGAATTCCTGGCCTCCAGCAACGGCTTGCCCGTGGTCATCGGCGCGGGCATGGGCAATGCCCTGGCCCTGCTGTTGGCCGGCGGATGCGGCCCCGTGGCCGTGGTGGACTGCGAGAGGTCCATCCAGGACCTGAGCGGTTCGCGCGAGCGTTTCGGACTGGCTCCCGGCGTGACCTGGATTGACGCTCCCAGCGCCGAACAGGCCTTGCGCGAGCTGACCCGCTGGCAGGAGGCCAACGGCGGGGCGCCGCTCATGCCCATCGTGCACCCGGTCTACCTGCGCCTGCGGCCTAGCTATTACCTGGCCCTGCGCGAGAGCTGCCGCGCGAGCCGCAGCTTCGACTTCTGGTCCCGCGCGCGCTACACCAAGTTCACCTCCTGGCCTCCCAGGCTGCTACTCCTGTCCAGCCGTTATTTCCTCATGGGCGAGATGGAGGCGGCCTGCAAGCGTCTGGGCGTGCCGCACCGCTTCATCGACATCGGGGACAAGGAGCGGGGCAGCACCGAGTTCGTGGAAATGCTGCTATCGGCCGTGGTGGAATTCAGGCCCGACTTCGTGCTGACCATCAACCATCTCGGCGTGGACCGCGAGGGCGTGCTAGTGGAACTGCTTTCCCGCCTGGAGTTGCCGCTGGCTTCCTGGTTCGTGGACAACCCGCACCTCATTCTCTCGCTGTATAAGCGTTTGGACAATCCGTTCACGGCCATCTTCACCTGGGACCGGGACAACATTCCCTCGCTCAAGGCCCAGGGTTTTCCCAACGTGGACTATCTGCCGCTGGGCGTGGATCTCGAACGTTTCCGGCCGCCGACGTATCAGCCGGCACATCATCCCTGGCGGGCGCGCATCTCCTTCGTGGGCAATTCCATGCTCTCCAAGGTTGCTCACCGGCTCAAGGGGGCCAAGGCGCCCCGGCCGCTCATCCTGGCCTACCGCGAGGTGGCCCGGAATTTTGCCGCGAGCGAGGCCCGCTCGGTGCGCGACTTCCTGGCCGGCGAGTATCCGGACCTCTTCGACCTGTACGAGGCCTTGCCGAGCCTGGAGCGGCGCCTGGCCTTCGAGGCCCTGCTGACCTGGGAGGCCACGCGGCGCTACCGCCTGTCCTGCGTGGAAAAGATCTTGCCCTTCGATCCTCTCATCGTCGGCGACCGCTTGTGGAAGACGGCGCTCAAGGGCCGCTCCGAGCCCTGGCGCTGGCACCATGAGCTCAGCTACTACTCGGACTTGCCTGGCTTCTATCCGCTCAGCGACATCAACTTCAACTGCACGAGCAAGCAGATGAAGGGCGCGGTGAACCAGCGCGTGTTCGACGTGCCGGCCTGCGGCGGCTTCGTGCTTTCGGATTACCGCGAGCAGATGGAGGATCTTTTCGAGTTGGGCCGCGAAGCCATCTGCTACCGCGACCCGGAGGAGATCCCCGAGATCGTCCACTTCTACCTGGACAACCCGTCTGCGCGGGAGCGCGTGGCCCGCGCCGGCCGCGAGCGCGTGCTGCGCGACCACGGCTACGACCTGCGCCTCGATACGCTCATGCGCGCCATGCAGCGTCTGTATGGCTAAGCCCCCCATCCTCATCCTGCAGTTGCAGCGCATGGGGGACACTATCCTGACCTTCCCCCTGGTGCTGTGGCTGACACGGCGTTATCCGGGACACCCCGTATGGATCGTGGCCGAGCGTGTATTTTACGAAGCATTGATGTCCGTGAGCCCGGCAGTGACCTATTTCCCCTGGGAGGGCACCGGGCAGCTGCTCAAGGAGCGCTTTCTGCTCTGCCTGAACCTCTCCCACCGGCCGGAAGCCGCTGAATTGGCAGGTCGCGTGCAGGCCGAGGCGGTCTTCGGGACCGTGGCTAGGCCGGACGGAGCGCGCTACGTCCACGGGTTCTTTCAGCTTTACAGGGCCGCGCTCACGCATTGCAACCGACACAACCGGCTGCACTGGGCCGACATGAACGCCTTGGACGTCGTATCCGCGGACGACCTGCGCTCCACGCACTGGCCTCTACCGCGCACACTGGGCAAGGATTCGCGGGCCGTGGGCTTGTTCGTGGGCGCCAGCGAGAGGGCCAAGCGGCCCGATCCCGTCTTCTGGGCCGCATTGTCCGACGATTTGCACGGCAGGGGCTTCCGACCGGTGCTCTTCGGTGGTCCCGGGGAGCGTGAGCTTGCCGCCGAGGTTCAGCGCCGCGCCCGCTGCCGCGTGCTCAACCAGGCCGGGCGCCTCGGCTTGGGCGAACTGGCCGCGGTGGGCCAGGCCCTGCAGCTCATGATCACCCCGGACACGGGCCCCATGCACCTGGCGGCCTGGACCGGCACCAAGGTGCTCAATCTGTCCATGGGGCCGGTCAATCCCTGGGAGACAGGACCTTATCAACCGGGCCATTACGTGCTGCGCGCGGCGAGGAGTTGCGTGGGGTGCTGGGAGTGCGACAGGTTTGGCTCGGGTGGGCATGGCGAGAGCATGCCCTGCCACGAGGCGTTCGTTCCGTCCCGCGTCGCTTTGCTTGCCTCGCTGCTTGCCAGGGGCAGGTCGGGCGACTTGGAGCGCCTACGTTTGCCGGGTGGGCGGCTGCTGCTGACCGGGCGTGACGATGATGGGCTTTATGCCTTGCGGCCCGTCATTGGAGCCGTGCCCGGGGCCCGCGAACTGGTCAGCCGCCTGTGGTCGGCATTTTTCGGCTGGCGTGCAGGCTTGTGGGACCGTGTCCGGCCGGCGGCGGATGCGCGGGCGTTGCTGCAGGAACGGCCTGCTCTGGCCATGGTCCTGCGTCGCGTATTGCCGCATTTCGGCCGAGAGTTGCGTCTCAGCCTGGCCGGCAAGACCGCCACCCTGGACCGGAATTTCTGGAGAGCCGTGCCGCCCCTGGCGCGGCCCTTGTCGAGTTGGCTGCATCTCTTTCTGCAAAACGCCGACTACAGCCTCCACTCCAGGCGAGAGTCCCTGGAAATGCTGGAAGCCCTGAGCGCCTTACTGACGGACTCCTGATCCTTCCGCCCGCCGCTGCCATCCGGGGCAGGGAAAAAACTACCTCTCCTTTTGTAATCTTTCTTTACAACTCCTTGTTTTCATTGGGCACGACATCTTGGAACGGCTTTTGATCCTATGCTGTGCAAGGAGTTCCAACGATGCAAATTCTTCCCTGCGATGGATATGGACGCGAGGCCGGAGCCGCGAGCAAGGACTGGTCGAGCTCGGGCAGCGAGGCCGCTTCGGCGTTCGCCGGAGTTCTGAGCCAGCATGTCGCCTCTCCCAATGCCCCCAACTCCGGTTCGTCCTTGAACGGCTCGGCTGGCCGACAGGAAAGGATCAATAGCGAAGAAAGGCTCCGGGCCGAGGCGGACACGCCTGCCGGCCGCGCAGTGGCTGATAGGAAGGTCGGCAAGGAAGAATTTTCCGCCGTGCGCGAGGAACTGCGCAAGCAGGGCTACGCGGAAGCCGACCTGAACCGCCTGGAGCAGCGCGTGTCCGAAGGGGTGACATGGCGCGAGTTCCAGCGTGACCTTGTCGAACTGGCGCGCAAGTCGCGTCTGGGCACTGCCGGCGCCATCGGCCTTGAGAACTCCAATGTGTTGCAGAGCCTGTTCCAGAAGGTAGGCTTTTCCGGGGTCCAGGCCGAAAGCCTGGTCAAGAATCTTGAATCAGGCAACTCGCGGCAGGTGCTGGAAGCCCTCAAGCGTCAGCTTGAAAGCCTGCCGGCCGACAAGCCCCTCAGCCTGCGTCCCGCGGAACTCAAGGCCCTGGGTGACGCCCTTGGGCTTAACGAACGCGGCAGATCATCCCTGCGGGGCTACCTTAACCAGGGTACGGGCCCTAACGGCCGCATGCTGACCTCTCCTGAGAGTCTGCGCGGCATCATCACCGTTATGCAGAACGAGTCCACGGACGGCCTCGACTACATTCAGCGCATGGATGCCATGCAGAAGCTCGTGGGCGATGTCCTGCAACAGGCCCGTTCCAAGGCTTCCGGCGAGGCCAATTCCGACCGCATGGGCCAGGATGCCGGCGACAAGCTGCTGAACGCCAGCAAGCACGACATGAAGGCCAAGCACGCCCCTGGATCCGACGGGAAGCATGAGGGCAAGGCCGGCGACAAAAACGGTGACACGATCGCCGACAAGGCCAGGGAGGAGCACCTCAAGGAATTGGGGGGCAGGGCCCAGGACAAGATGGCCATGCCCAAGTCCCAACCGCTGGCGGGTGCGGTCGCGGATGCGTCCGCGCAGGTCAGGCCCGAGTTCCAGGTCTCTGCGAGCCCGACCCAGAGCGTTCCGTCCCAGGCGCAACTCTTCCAGCAGGTGAGCGGCGGCATTCTGCAGAGCATGGGGAATGGCGGACAGCGGCTGACCATCAATCTGTCCCCCGAGGAACTCGGCTCGCTGCAGGTCATGCTGCAGGTCCGCGACAAGGAACTCTCTGCGGTGATTCGCGCCGACTCTCCCGAAGCCGCCAGGGCCCTAAGCGACCAGCTGGCCCAGCTCAGGCAGACCCTTGAGCAGCAGGGCTTCAAGGTGTCCAGCCTGGAAGTGCAGACCGGCCTGGCCAACCAACACGGGTATCACACCTGGTCGGGTGCGGACGGCCACAATCTCATGCAGGAGCGCCAGGAGCGCGCCCGGATGCAACGCCTGTCTTCCCTGCGCGGACAGGCCGCCGAAAATGGAACAGCGGCTCAGCCTCCCGCGGCCCCAGGGATGGGCAGGGGAGTGAGCAGCGAATCAGTGGATATTTTCGCTTAAATCAAGAGCAAAACCAGGGAGCGGTTTGCCATGACCATGCTGACCAATGTCACGGGCGCCTCGTCGGCCATCGATCCGTACGCGGCCAAGACCAAGTCCGAAAGCGGTGCCTTGGACCAATCGACCTTCCTCAACCTCCTGATGGCTCAGCTCCAGCACCAGGATCCGCTGAACCCCATGGAGGACAAGGATTTCACCGCGCAGTTGGCCCAGTTCTCGAGCCTCGAGCAACTGAACAACATCAACAAAGGCATCGAGAGCCTCAATACCAGCGCGGGCCGCCAGGACATGTTGGGCGCGGTGAGCTTCATCGGCAAGGACATCCGTGCCTTCGGCAACACGGTCAGCAAGGAAGGGAATGCCATCACCAAGGCCTTCTACGAGTTGGATGAGCCGGTGAAGGACATGTACTACAACGTCTACGACTCCTACGGGGTCCTCGTGAACACGGTGAAGGTCGGTGCGCGCCAGGCCGGCTCCTATGAGTTCCAGTGGGACGGCAAGGACTTCAACGGCTCGACCCTTCCCGACGGCACCTACACCATGGCCATCGCCGCCGAGAATGCCGACGGCAAGCCGGTCATGGTCTACACCGAGGTCAGCGGCACGGTCAGCGGCGTGAGCGGCGAGAACGGCATCCCCATGCTGCGCCTCACCGACGGACGGACCGTGAGCTTCTTCAACGTCAAGGAAATCGTCAGCGACGGCAGCTCCAAGAAAACCGACTCGAACGCATAAAGCGTTCTTCATAAATTTCATCACCAAGGAGGAGATGTATGGGCCTGTCAGCTTCCATGTTTTCCGGTGTTACCGGACTTAAAGCCCACGGCGACAAGATGGGTGTCATCGGCAACAACATCGCCAACGTGAACACCATCGGCTTCAAGGGCGCACGCATGTACTTCCAGGATGTCATCAGCCAGGATATTCCCACTGCCGCCGGCATCGGCCAGGTCGGTCGCGGCGTGGGCATCGGCGCCATTTACGCGGACTACAGCCAGGGCGGTTTCGAGACCACGGGTGAAACCACGGACCTGGCCATCGGCGGCAAGGGCTTCTTCATGGTCAAGAAGAAGAACGAGGCTACGACCTACTACACCCGCGCCGGCAACTTCCGTTTCGACCAGGACGGCTATCTGCAGGATCCGAACGGGCTGGTGCTGCAGGGCTGGAAGGTGGAGCGCTCCGGCCCCACGGCGGCCGTGTCCGGCGTCACCACCAGCAGCAATAGCGTGCGCATCACGGGCACGCCCACGGACATCCGCCTGAACAATTTCCAGTCGCCGCCCCAGAAGACCACCAACGTAACGGTCATCACCAACCTCGATTCGACCCAGAAGAGCCGGGCCGAGAGCTCAACCGACCCGTTCTTCGCCATGTTCGAGAACTGGGACGGCACCCAGGAGACGCCGCTCAGCGAGGCCCTGTACGGCTATCAGGCCACCATCAAGGTCTTCGACGCCAACGGCAACGCCCACGACCTGACCGTGTATTACGACCAGGTCACCCTGGAAGACTCGGGAGGCCGCAAGGTCTGGGAGTACATGGTCACTTCCAAGCCCACCGAGGACGGCCGCAACATCGACGGCGCGGACCTGCGCGGCACCGACGTCGCGGGCGTGCTCATGATCGGCACCTTGTCCTTCAACTCCTCGGGCGAACTGGAGAACCAGACCGCGTTCACGCTCAAGTCCACTGCCACGGGCAGCATGAAGGACCTGAACAACTGGACTCTGGCAGACTTCTCCCAGAGCGGTTTCCCGACGTTCACGGCCAACTTCCTGGGCGAGGACAATGCGAGCGGCACGGACGAAGCGGAAGCCTCGCTGGTGGAGATCAATTTCGGTTTGCGCAACGGAAACGTGAGCGGCGGCGGCTGGAGTGCGCTGACTGACGCACAAACCATGTCCACGACCTTCAATACGGGCGTGGCGCATCCCACAGGCACGGACATCGCCGGCCTGCCCAAGTTCCTGGGCAGCGAACTGCAGGCCACGGCCACCACGTCCTACGCCGAGAAGGGCTCGTCCACGCTCTTCCAGGCCCAGGATGGCTATGCCGCCGGTCTGCTGCTGGGCGTCATGGTGGACAGCGACGGCATCTTGAGCGGCCGCTATTCCAACGGCCAGATCCTGGAGCTGTTCGCCATCACCCTGGCCGACTTCAACAACCCTTGGGGTCTGCGGCGCGAAGGCGGCAACCTGTTCCTGGATACGCGCGATTCGGGCGGGGCCATCACCAACCAGGCCAACCGGGGCGGCAAGGGCTCCATATCCTCCAACTCCATCGAGCAGTCCAACGTGGACATGGCCGACGAGTTCGTGCAGATGATCACCACCCAGCGCGGCTTCCAGGCCAACGGCAAGGTCATCACCACCGTGGACACGCTGCTGGGCGAGGTCATCAACCTCAAGCGCTAGCCCTGAATCTGCAGACGGCAAAAAAAGGCCGCGTCCGTGAGAACGGGCGCGGCCTTTCGTGTTTCAGCCTGTCCGGCTGCGGCGCATACCCGGACGCCGACGTCAGCGCAGGCTGCATAGTGCATTTGCTATTGAAAATGTTCTGCAAGCCATGCGTCGGCATGGCCTGCCGCTAGCTTCGGCGTAGGCGCAATTCACTTGCGCCGTCAACGCCGGAGCGGGCGTCCTAACGGCAATCTACTCAAAAGCTGGGAATGGCTTTATCCTCCGAACTCCGTCCGCCAGAATCCTGCTTGGATAGGGCGCGCCTGGACCGGCGCGGTCCACTCCGCATCAAAATTGAGACATCATTCCCGCCTGTCCATGTCCAGGCAAAAACTAGTTTGCAACGAAAGCGGTTGTCTCCCTTTCCACGCGACCTGATCCGCCCGGACTGTTCGCAATGACCTATAAGGTACTTTTGGCCGTTCCGGATCGGCTGGCGGAAAGAAAGTCCAGCCCGGAAGCCATCGGGAGGCGGAAAAGTCTACCGCCTTCGCATGCAATTATTTGGAATATTAGGATATTCTCGAGTGGCACCCGCATTGCTCAATGCAGGCAACGACACGGAAGGGCTTTGCCAGAACAAGGAGGTTTCGAGCATGTCTTTGGTAATCAATCACAACCTTATGGCTATGAATGCGGCCAGGAACCTGAACTCCGCATACGGTAACTTGAGCACGTCCACCCGTCGCCTGTCCTCGGGTCTGCGCGTCGGCACGGCGGCTGACGACGCCGCCGGTCTGGCCATCCGCGAGCTCATGCGCGCCGATATCGCTTCCTACAACCAGGGCGTGCGCAACGCCAACGACGCCATCAGCCTCATCCAGACGGCCGACGGCGCTCTGCAGGTCGTGGACGAGAAGCTGATCCGCATGAAAGAGCTGGCGCAACAGGCCGCCACGGGCACCTACAACTCCGACCAGCGCTTGATCATCGACTCCGAGTACCAGGCCATGGCCTCGGAAATCACGCGTATCGCCAACGCCACCGACTTCAACGGCACATACCTGCTCAACGGGAACCTGTCCAAGACCCCCGGCCTGACCGCGGGAGAGTCGCATAACGGCGACGGCCTGAAGTCCACCGGCCCGCTGAAGATCCACTTCGGCACGGGCAACGACTCAGCGGAAGACTACTATTACATCACCATCGGCGGCTGCACCGCCTCGATCCTGGGCGTGGGCATGAGCGCCGCACCCGGAGCCAGAGGACGCTCCATTTCCACGCAGGCCAGAGCTCAGGAAGCCCTGACGGCCATCAACGAGGCGATCACCTCCAAGGACAACATCCGCGCTCACCTTGGCGCCATGCAGAACCGCCTGGAGAACACGGTCACCAACCTGCAGATTATGGTCGAGAACCTGCAGGCTTCCGAATCGCGCATCTCCGACGTGGATGTCGCCTCCGAGATGACCGAGTTCGTGCGCCAGCAGATTCTGTCCCAGTCCGCCGTGGCCATGCTCGCCCAGGCCAACTCCCTGCCCAAGATGGCCATGCAGCTCATCGGCGGCTAGCCTCTCCGGCATACCGGTATTTGAAAGAGCGCCCCTCGGGGCGCTTTTTCGTTTTCCGCTACTGGTCGGGTTACTCTTCGCCCAGGCTTTCCAGGGCCAGCCGTGCGGCATTCTGCTCGGCCCTCTTGAGGCTCGCGCCTGCGGCTGCGAAGGAAGGGCCTTCGGGCAGGCGCACCTCCACCTCGTAGATGCGGGCGTGGTCCGGGCCGCTGGCGCCGAGCTGGACATATACGGGCCGCTTCTTGAAACGCTGCTGGGTTATCTCCTGCAGCCTGGTTTTGTAGTCCTTGACCTTGGGCAGGTCCGCGGTCTCGGGCAACAGATCCTGGAATGTCCTCGCTACGAAATCCCATGCCGCCTGATAGCCTCCGTCAAGGAACACGGCGCCGAGCAGAGCCTCCAGCGCATCCGCCAGCAGGGAATCCCGGTCGCGGCCGCCCTGGCTCTCCTCTCCGCGCCCGAGCAGGATGATGCGGTCCAGTCCCAAGTCGCGGGCTTTTTGGGCCAGGGTTTTTTCCTTGACCAAACGAGAGCGGATGCGGGTGAGCTGGCCTTCCTGCGCCGTGGGAAAACGCTGGAAAAGGCACTCGGATATGGTCAGCTCCAGGACCGCATCGCCCAGAAACTCCAGGCGTTCATTGCTCTCCAGCGCGAGCTCGTGCTCGTTGGCATAGGAGCTGTGGGTCAAGGCGCGGGTCAGGTACGCGGGCTGCTCGAACCGGTAATCGAGTTCCGATTGGATCGCGGCAAGTCGATCCATGTCCATTGGCATGTGTTGCCCTCCTTGGAATTCATCTACTTACCGTGTAAACAGCCTCTGCGTCAAAATGCGGCGCGAGGCGGGCCGGATCGGTTCCCGACCGCGATCACGCGAGTTGAAGCCTTGGCCCTGTCCTGGTACATGCAAGCAAATGCTCCACGAGGAGGACGCAATGGTCGGCATCTATATCGGCTCCACGGCCGGATATTCGGGCAAGAACATGGTAGTCATGGGTCTTGGCCTGAAGCTGCAGAAGGAAGGCTACAACGTGGGCTACATGAAGCCTGTGGGAGCCATGCCGATCACCGTGGGTGACCGGTCCGGGGACGAGGACGCCCGTTTCGTCCAGGATGTGCTCGGCCTGGATGACGATCCCGCGGCGGTCACGCCGGTGCTTGTGACCCAGGATTTCAAGATCCGCGCTTTCGGCGGCCACTGCGAAGACCTCATGACGCCCATCGAGGAAAACTACAAGCGGCTTTCCAAGGGGCGCGACGCCGTGCTCATCGCGGGTTCGGGCTCCATGTACTCGGGCAAGTATTGCGGTGTGGACGGGGTTTCCGTGGTCAAGCGCCTGGGAGCCAAGGCCGTGGTCATCGACCGCTTCCACAAGGAGCTCAACTACGACTATCTGGCCGTGCTCCGGGAGGAGCTTGGCGAAGCCATGATAGGCGCGGTGCTCAACGACATCCCGCCCACGTTCATGGACGAGGTGCAGTCCATGATCAAACCCTTCCTCGAGCGCAAGGGCGTCAAGGTCCTGGGCGTCATCCCCAAGGACCCGCTCATGGGCGCCATAAAGGTTGGCGACCTGGCCCAGCGGCTCGGGGGCAAGGTCATTTCCGCCTCTTCCAAGGCCGAGCGCGTGGTGGAGAACTTCCTCATCGGCACCATGCAGGTCGAGAACTTCATGACCCACTTCCGCAAGAACAAGAACTCGGCGATCATCGTGGGCGGCGACCGTTCCGACGTGCAGCTCGTGGCCCTGGAGGGCGATTGCCCCTGTCTCGTGCTCACGGGTAATCTCTATCCCAACGACATCATCCTGACCCGTTCCGAGGTCCTGGAAATCCCCATCATCATGGTCCGCGAGGACACCTACACCGTGGCCAAGCGCATGGAAACGATCCTCTCCAGGCACAAGCTGCGCGACGTGATCAAGATCCGCCAAGGCGCGCAACTCGTATCCAGCTCCATCGACTTCGAATACCTGAAGCAGGCGGCCGGGTTGTAGGAAAGCGCGGGCATGGCCGAGGAAATTTCCCGGGCTTTGGCAAAGCGTCGGGATGCTCCGCGGCATGAGATGGCTGGCTGCTGATGGACCGTGCTGGTACTGGTCAGGCGTGGTCTGAAATGCCTATGCGGAAGACGGGAGGGAAAGCCCTCCCGTTTTCGTCGGACGGATATTAGCCTGGATATCCCGCGTCCACCGGCAAGTTCGGCCTCTGGGCCGCGGATCTGGCCAGCTGGTCGCAGCGTTCGTTCTCGCGATGGCCGCTGTGGCCGCGAACCCAGTGAAAGCGCACCTGATGCGTGGCCAGCAGGGGCAGCAGCCTGCGCCAGAGGTCCTGGTTCTTGACCGGCTTCTTCTCGGCGTTTTTCCAGCCGTTGCGCTGCCAGGAGTCGATCCAGCGCTTCTCGATGGCGTTGCGCACGTATTGGGAATCGGTCCACAGCTCCACGCGGCAGGGGTGCTTGAGGGCCGTCAGGGCCTCGATGACCGCGAGCAGCTCCATGCGATTGTTGGTGGTCAGCTTGTAGCCGCCGGACAGCTCCTTGCTGTGCTCGCCTTCGGTCAGGATGGCGCACCAGCCGCCGGGGCCGGGGTTGCCCAGGCACGAGCCGTCGGTGAAGATCGTGACGCTATGCTCCATGGCCATTGACCGCCTCCAATCGTTCCAGTATCAGCACCAGGGCGCTTTTAAGGCCTTCGGGCCAGCCTGGGCCGTCCCAATATTGCTCGAAGTGCGCTTCGCGCAGGTAGCGCAGGAATTCCTGGCCCAGGGCATTTGCCATCAATCCTGGAACTTCCAGGACTACCAAGCGTGTTTCGGGGTTCAGGCCGATGTAGAGTGTTCTGGGGTCCTGATCGGGCACTTTGAGCACGTCGGTCACAACCTGCAGCCGGAATTTCAGCCCGTAGCGATCCTCCAGAACCCTGGTGAAGGCGCGCACGCCTTCCAAGTCCTCTCCGCCCAGGGTTCCCGTGGCGTCGGAAATGGCTTGGCTGGACTTGATGCGTTCGATGGCCCTTTCGTTATTCTGCCAGAAGGCCCAGGCCACGGCCAGGAATACCAGGGCCAATCCCAGCAGGCGGACAAGGGACATGCCGGCGGAACGTCCGCCGCGCTTGGGCAGTAAAATGCTCATGCGTGTTCCTTGGAGAGCGTTTGGTGGCAATTGAACTGCGGGGGGACATACGCTGTTTCGCCGACCCTTGGCAAGTTTTCGCGCCGGCCGTGACGGCGCGCGTGGTGATAATCAAATGAATATGGAAGCAAGCATATGGAAGTGAAGAATGGTATTTCCAAGGTTGCGGCGGGCATCATAGCCGTACTGGCGTTTGCCGCGGGCCTTTTCGTGGGTGTCCTGGTCAGCAACGAAGCGCGCCAGGATTTCGCGTCGCCGTCGCCCGTGGCCGGACCTCCTGTTGCCTCCGGGCCGCAGATCCCGGCGGACTTGGCCGGACACATAGCCCATCTGGAAGCGGAAGCCGCCAAGCAGCCGGATGACGCGGGCACCTGGATCAATCTGGGCAACGCCTACTTCGACACGCACCAGCCCGAGAAAGCCATCAAGGCCTATGAGCGGGCCCTGGAGATCGCACCCGGCAATGCCGACGTGCTGACGGACCTTGGCGTCATGTACCGCGAGGCTGGCCAGCAGGCCAAGGCCGTGGAGTGTTTTGACAAGGCCATTGCGGCCAATCCCGAGCATCAGGTCGCCCGGCTGAACAAGGGCGTCGTGCTGTTGCACGATTTGAAACAGCGCGAGAAGGCCGTCCAGGCCTGGGAAGACCTGCTCGCGCTGAACCCGAGAGCCGTGGCTCCGGGCGGCAAGCCCGTGGCCGAACTCGTCCGCGAGTTGAAGGCCGGCGCACCCGGCAGCTAAAGCTCCCAGAGTGGCAGGGGAGGGGGCAACCCCTCTCCCTGCCCTGATCCGCCCGCGAGCGCGGCCGAGCCCGCGCAGGTACCTGCGCCGACCGGCAGCCGACCCGCTATTGCTGATTAAACCTTCTGTTTGTTCTCATTTCGTGCTCCACATGCCGCTCCTATGCTGAAGCGTCTCGGCCTGCGTCCATTTCGGGCAGGCAACGGACACAATTCGGAGGTGGAACATGAACAGGCAAGGACGCTTTGCAACCATCTGCAGCAGCGCAGCCGCATTCCTGCTCATTTGCTGCCTGACACTCATGCCGTTCGGGGAGGCGTTCGCCGCTACGGCCAAGGAAATCGACACGAGCGTGGAGGTCGCCCTGGAGCGCTTCGCCAAGGAGGTCAACGGCGGCAAGGAATTCCTGGACAGTGCCAAAGGGGTGCTGGTCTTTCCGAAAGTCTACAAGGGCGGCCTGGGCATTGGCGGCCAGTATGGGGAGGGCTCCCTGCTGATAGGCGGAAAGCCCGTGGATTACTACAACACCGCCTCCGCTTCCTTCGGATTACAGGCGGGCGGCCAAGTCTATACGCTCATCTTCGCCTTCATGCAGCAGAAAGCGCTGGAACAATTCCGCCAGAGCCAGGGTTGGGAGGTCGGCGTCGACGCCTCGGTAGCCCTGATAAAGGTTGGTGCGGGCAAGCCGCTCAATACCATGAACATCAAGGATCCCATAGTGGCTTTCGTGCTGGGCCAGAAAGGACTCATGTTCGACCTGTCGCTGCAGGGCACCAAGATCACGAAATTGGACAAGTCCAATTAGCAAGTCCGGACTTCATCCGCTACAGGGCGCAAGGCAGGCCTTGCGCCCTGTTCCGCAATCATCCGCCCTGACAGACGCTCAGCCCTTGCCGGCGTGAAGGCGCCAAGGCTTCAAAAAACCTTGGGCTTCTGCCATACTTGCCGGTGAGACTTTATGGTCCACCCCACAAGGAGACGCGCCATGATCCATTCACGCCTGCCCTTGCCCGCGCTGATAGCCGTATCGGCCCTGGCCCTGCTGCTTGCCGCTTCGCCCGCCGACGCCCAAGGTTCCGAAACCGGCTTGGAAAGGTCGGTCATCGAGCTGTGGAACACGTGCACCGTGCCCCGTCCGCCCGAGCTCAAGCCAGTGACGCTGGACCCCAAGACCACTGCCTATCTCGTATTGGACATCGAGGAGCTGACCTGCAACGAATCAAGCCGTCCGCGTTGCCTCAAGGCAGTGCCGGGCATAGCGGCGTTCCTAGCCAAGGCCCGCGCCGCCAGGATGCCCGTGATCTACTCGCTCACCCGGCGGGGCACGCCCGAAACCATCCTGCCGCCCGTAAAGCCCGGGACGGACGAGCCCGTGGTGCAGGCCAGCGTGGACAAGTTCGTGGGCACGGACCTGGAGAAGATCCTGCGCGACAAAGGCGTCAGGACCGTGATCGTCACGGGTACGGCGGCCAACGGCGCGGTGCTGCACACGGCCGTGGGCGCGGCCATCCGCGGCTTCGACGTGGTCGTGCCCGTGGACGGCATGCCGGGCACCACGCTCTACGAGGAGCAGTATACGGCTTACCACATCGTCGCCGCGCCGGGTGTCCGGGACAGGTCCAGATTGACGCGATTCGGGCTGATGACGATCAAGTAGTCCGCAGCCCCGGCAATCCCGGTTTTTACGGCGGATTGCAATGAACTGAAAAGATGAAGCGCCAGGAAGCGCTGTTCCCTGGCGGGAGCGAGCCCGATTGAAAGGCGGTGCCCCCTCTCGGTTGCCTTGCAAAGGGCCTTGATCGACGGGATAATTTCGAAGCAAAGCGGGCAGCTCGACTGAGCAAGCTGCCCGCGTTTTTCCGAAGGGCGTGTTGTGAAGTGAGCGGGAGGCCGGCGAAAGAGGTCGCGGACGCTCCCGGTTGTTCAGACCATGGAGGCGGCTGGGCTTGCCGCAAGGGCCTCCTGAATCCAGGCCTGGATCTGGCCTTCCACCTCTTGCTTGATCGCGGCCAAACGCTCGGCGCTTTCCGCCTCGAAGCGCAGGACGAGCACCGGCTGGGTATTGGAGGCGCGCACGAGTCCCCAGCCGTCGGGGAAGAGAATGCGCGCTCCGTCCACGTCGATGATCTCTCGCGTGCGCCTGAAATGATCCTGGGCCCTGGCGACGATGGCGAACTTGATCTCCTCGGGGCAGTCCACGCGGATTTCCGGAGTGTTGCAGGTGTGCGGCCAGTGCGAGAGCCTCTCCGAAAGGGGCGCTCCTCCTTCGGACAGGATCTCCACGAGGCGCAGCGCCGCGTAAGTGGCGTCGTCGAAACCATGGTAGCGATCCGCGAAGAACATGTGGCCGCTCATCTCGCCGGCCAGGCGCGCGCCGGTCTCCTTCATCTTGGCCTTGATGAGCGAATGTCCGGTCTTCCACATGAGCGGGACACCGCCGAGATTCTCGATCTCGCGGTACATGAGGTGCGAGCATTTGACCTCGCCGATGACCATGGAGCCCGGATTGTCGCGCAGCATGTGGCGGGCGTAGATGGCCAGGAGCTGATCCCCGAACATGAGCCGGCCTTTTTCGTCCACCACGCCGATGCGGTCGTCGTCGCCGTCCAGGCCTATGCCGCAGGCCGCGCCTGTTTCGAGAACCTTGGCCTGCAGCGCACGCATGTACTTTTCCACCACCGGATCGGGGTGGTGGTTGGGGAAATTCCCGTCCGGCTCGCAGTAGAGCTCGATCACCTCACAGCCGACACGGCGCAGCAACTCGGCGGTTATGAGCCCGCCCGTACCGTTGCCGCCGTCCACCACGACCTTTACGGGCCGCTGCACGCGGGCCTGCGAGACGAGCGCATCGAGGTAGGCGGGAACGATGTCCCGTCGCGCTATCGTGCCGGAGCCTTGAGCAAAGGCTCCGGCCGACATGGTTTCGTAGATGGCCTGCACCTGCTCGGTGTGGGCCGTGGTCTCGCCGGCCCAGACTTTGAAACCGTTGAATTCCGGAGGGTTGTGACTGGCCGTTACCATGACTCCGGCCTGGTAGCCCAGGGTCTTGGCCGCGAAATATAAGGCCGGGGTAGGCACGAGATCCAGCAGGAGCACGTCCAGGCCGCAGGAGGCCAATCCCTGGGCCAGGCGTTCCTGGTAGTCGGGGGAAGAATGGCGGCAGTCGTGACCCACCACGGCTTTGTTCCAGCCATGGCTGCGGAACCAGGTGCCGCAGGCCCGCCCCAGGACTTCGACCCAGTCGGAGTCGAAATCCCTGTCCACGATGCCCCGGATGTCATAGGCGCGAAAGATTTCCCTGTTGATCGGTTTCATGCCTTCTCCTGCTCACGTATTCTGTCCGCGCTGCGTTCGGTTACCCCCGGGACTGCGGCCGGAACGAAAAAAGGATGGCCCTGGCCGTTTACGCGCGGGCAGGGCGTGCGTCATCCGCCCCCGACTGATAGCTGATACCCGGCCGGGCCGTAAATGGTTTAGAAGCGGAAGATCTCCACCGCCCCGGCCAGACCGGCCATCAGATGAAGTGGCCGCCGCATGGTGATTCATAATCGACATGTCATGCCAGCTGCTCCCGGCTTGAGCATTGTCTCGACCTCCTGTAGGGATTCGGGCTGACAGCCACCCGCAAGCGCTGTGAACGGCCGGCGACAGACGAGCTTTCGGCTTGCTTTTGTTTACCACCTAACCCGTTGAGTTTGCTCGTGGCCAGCCAGGAACTCGACCATTCAGAGGAATCCCATGACCGTGCTTGTCACCGGCGCTGCCGGCTTCATCGGTTTTCATGTCTGTGAAAAGCTGTTGGCCCAGGGGCATGCGGTTGTCGGCCTGGACAACTTGACGCCCTATTATTCGGTGCAGCTCAAGAAAGACCGCCTGGCCAGGTTGCAGCCCATCAAGGGCTTCACCTTCCTGCCCCTGGACATCAAGGAGCGCGAGGCGACGGCCCGGTTGTTCGCGGAGCGGCGTTTCGACTACGTCATCAACCTGGCCGCGCAGCCCGGCGTCCGCTACAGCATCGAGCATCCGGAATCATACGTCGATTCCAATCTCGTGGGCTTCGGCAACATCCTCGAAGGCTGCCGGCGCTCGGGCGTCAAGCATCTGGTCTATGCCTCGTCCAGCTCCGTCTACGGACTGAACACGCGCATGCCCTTCAGCGTGCACGACAACGTGGACCATCCCATAAGCCTTTACGCCGCCACCAAGAAAGCCAACGAACTCATGGCCCACTGCTACAGCCATCTCTACCGGCTGCCGACCACGGGCCTGCGCTTCTTCACCGTGTACGGGCCCTGGGGCAGGCCGGATATGTCGCACTACCTGTTCGTGAAGGCCATCATCGAAGGCAAGCCCATCAAGGTGTTCAACCACGGCAAGATGAAACGCGACTTCACCTACATCGACGACATCGTCGAGGGTGTGGTCAAGGTCATGGAGGCGGTCCCCGGGCCGAACCCCGAGTGGAACGGCCAGCGGCCCGACCCCGGCACAAGCCCCGCGCCGTATCGCATATTCAATATCGGGAACAACAACAGCATCGAGCTGGAGGAGTACATCGCGGCCATGGAGGAGGCCATCGGCAAGCCGGCCCTGCGCGATTATGTGGACATGCAGCCGGGAGATGTGCAGGCAACCTATGCCGATGTGGATGACTTGGCCAGGGCGGTCGACTTCCGTCCTTCAACGGATATCAGGACTGGGATCGCCAGGTTCGTGGCCTGGTACAGACAATACTATGGTGTATAGGAAAAGGGCCGCCGGCTGGTAGCCAAGCGGCGGAGACACGTGAGCAGGGCGCGATGACCCTGCGGCATCCGGAAGCGAGCGAGCCGGGAGAATGAATTCTCCCGGCTTTTTGCGTTTTCAATTGCTGTCGCCGAGCGCTCCGGGTTGGGCCGGCCTTTCGACCTGCGTCGGGGCCTCGCTGATGAGCGTCATGGACGAGATGGGCGAGAAGGTTGTCGTCTGGCGCAGGGAAAGGTCCAGGCGTTCACCGCGCTTGAGTTCGAATGAATCGCCCCAGGACAGGGGCATCTGGCCGGCCAGGGCCAGGAGCTTGTCCCGCTCTCCGTTGCTCCAGGCGCCGGTCAGGGTATAGCGGCCGGAGGCCAGCAGGGACGCTTCGCCGGGCCGCCAGTCCAGGATGATCTTTCGGCCGTCCTCGGCCTGGAGCACCAAGGCCTTGGGTCTGCGCGGGACGATGCGGATGAAGAATTCCGCTTGGGCCTGGCCCGGCGTTTCCCTCACCACCCGGCAGAGCCATTCATCGGGCTTGTCGGTGGGAAGCAGCCAGTGCCGCAGGAACATGCTCGGGTCGAGGATGATCTCGGGTCCGCTGTCCTGGCCGTCATTGAGCGTGCGGTTGGCCACGAAGCCCTTCAGGTTGATCACCTCGTCCTGGCCGCCATGGACGCCTTCAAGCACCAGCTGGTCGCCGACCACGGCCTCAAGGGTCTGCCCGGCCGGGATTATCCGCAGGCTTCCGTTATGCCAGCAGACGAACCAGGGCGTTTGGCCCGGCTCCGCCTTGGGCCACTTGCCGTTCCACGTCACGGGAATCGTGGTCAGGGTCGTTCCGTCCGCGCGCACCTCCAGCGCCTTGAAGGGGGCCAAGGGCATCCGCGGGGTTTCCAGAAGGTTGATCTCCGGCCGATCCGAGGCGAAGACGCCGACCGCGCCTGCTTCGGCCTGCGTTTTCGAGAGGCCGAGGCTTTCCGCCGTGAGGATGATCGGTTCGTAAGGCTGCAGCTTCAGCTGGCCTGCCTGAGACGGCTTGAGCGTCTGCGAGCCCACCTGCAAAAAAACGGGAGTTGCCACGCCGACGGCCTCGACGGGCGCGTCATCGGGCTGCACCTGCAGGTGCAGCCCGAACTGTTCCAGTAAGAGCACCGTGGCGCGAAGCTGCTGGCGGACCTTCCAATCGAGCTGCACGATATCCTTGCTGACCTCGATGGCGAACGCGGGAATGGAGCGGTTCCTCAATGCATAGCAGGTCAGGGATTTGAGCTGCTCCGTATGGGGAGAATCGGGCCTGAAGGTGTCCGTGGAGAACAGCCGGAAGCGGAAGTCCGCCGTGGTGATGGGCTGGTTGAGCCTGTCGAGGACGGAGTTGACGTAATTGGCGAGGAAAATTCTGTTTTCGAAGACCGGCGTGTCGATGATGATGGATTGGCCGTAGCGTCGGGGATTGCGCAGATTGTCCACCCATACCGGGCTGTAGAAGCCGGAGCCTTCGTGAAGGTGGATGAAGGCGTCGGCCTGGCCCAGGAGGAAACGGATGGCTCGGGCCAGGTGGTCTTCGTAGAATTCGTTGTAGTCGCGGTCGAAACGGCGGTTGAGATCGACGTTGATCTGGCGCTGCCGCTTGTGGATGGACGGCACGTTGGCTCTGGGAATGATGATGAGCCGCCCTTTGTCCAGCTTGGCGCGGGTGAGCTGCTGGGCCGTGAGGAATCCGGAGATCTCGTCCCCCTGGATGCCTCCCTGGACCATGACCGTGGGGCCCGGCTCCGCGCCTTCCAGAACGTATACCCTCAGGGGGTATTGCGTGCCCTGGAAGATGGTGAACTCGGCTCCGGCCGCGGGCAGGACCGACGCCAGCAGGGCCAGCAGCGCCAACGAGGCCGTCAGGCTAGGAAAGCACTTGGCTGAGCGGGAAGGTTTCACTGAATACCATTGTACCGTTGTCGCTGCGACGGATGTTGAGGCGGATGCCGAACAGTTCGTTGCCCTTGATGCCGGCGGGTATGCTGAAGACAGTGCGCACCCGTTTGAAGCGCTGGATGCTGAAGTTCAGGTCCTCGGCGGTGGTCTTGAGCTGGACGAGCTGCCCGTTGCGCGTGACGATGGCGAGGTTCACCATGCCGGAAAGAGTCGAATCCGCCACGAGATTGTTCAGGTCGAAGCGTACCTGCATCTTGTCGCCCTGAAGCTTGGCCTGGAAATTGTCCACTTTGGCCTGCTGCAGGTCCACATGCGTGAAGATCTCGTTGAGGTCGATGCTGTTCTGGACTTGAGGCGCTTCGGTCTCCACCGAAACGGATCCGATGAGGGCATGCAGTTCATCGGGGTCGCTGGATTGGAGGATCTGCTCGACATTCTCAAGCCGTTCCAATTTGACGCGCGCCTCGGTGAGCGTGATCTGCAGATTCCGGTTGTCCACGCGCAGCTTGTGGCTTTCCAGCCAGAAGCGATAGCCCGTGAAGAATCCCGCCAGAGCCAGGACCATGAGGAATATCTCAGCATAAATGAAGCCCTTGAGCCAAAATTTGCTGAGCCTGAAACGCCGGACCTGGCTGTCATCGCGCATGAGCAGAAGACTGTACTTGGAGCTTGCCATCAGTTGCCCTTTCTCCAGTATTCGGCGGCAATGAGCCATTGCTCGCCGTGTGGTTCGAGGATGAGGGTCTTGGTGCCGGTATCCGTATATCCGTTGGAGCTTTCGTAAACCTGGCTGAAAGCAACTTCGATGCCTTTGGAATGCATGGTGATACGCCGGTTGGACAAATCCACGCGCACGGGCGGATTATCGGCCCACAAGGTCTGCTTGTGTTCCTTGATGGCCTTGAGGCCATTGCGGCCCTGTTGGTGCGCGTTGGGCAGGTACATCGCCGCGTAGCCATCCACGTCGGCGCGTTCCCAGGCAGCTTGCCAGAGCGCCAGGGCCTCGGACACGGAGGCGTTGACCTTGGCCATGTAACGCTGCTCCAGGTCGGCCGGGGGCTGATCGTACTCCTGGCCGACGATCCGCCAGACGCCCTTCGGGTCCTTTTGCCAGTACAGACGCTTGCGCACCGTGGAAGTGATGCCCGGCGCTCGGTATATCTGGTCGAATGAGGTCACCCAGTAGTTCGGACCGGGGAGGGCGGTAATATCGTCAAGCACGACCTGGATCCAGGGCAAGCGCGTGAACAGGCGTTGCTTGTTGGCCTTGAAGGACTCGAACGACTCGCCGCCGCCGCGGCTGTATTTCTGCGGGGAGTAGAAGGAGAAAAACGTGTCGCTTCTGTTTTGCCAAGCCTTGGCCCATTCGCGCACCATGGCGATGATGGCGTTGGACTCGCCCGAGCGTGAGAACCCGTCCGCGGGCCAGGCGATCTTCTCGGCGATGATGACGGGCATTCCCCGAGCCAAGGTGCCGCCGAGACTATGCAGGTCGGAGTTGTTCAGAGCCACGCAGCCTCGCGTCTCCATGGGGACGATTTTGGTGCCGCGACCGTGAATCCAGATGCCATATCCGGTTTTACCCTCGACGCGGTCCACCGGATTGGGGAAATTCAAGGTATAGGCGATGTCCCCATAGAGCTGGTAGTCGAGGCCGGAGGTCAGCTTGCGCTGGATGAAGTAGACGCCCTCCGGCGTACGCAGGTCGCCCTCGCGGTACTTGTCTCCAGCCACCTGGCCCGTGGCGCAAGGCAGTTCGACGGCCTTGCGCAGGGGACTGTGCCGCTCCATGAGGAAGAAAGTCTGACTGGCCTTGTCGATGGCCAGGAAGCGGACGGGAGAATTCTCGTGATCAGGAATGGTCAGATGCCATGCATTGCCGCTCGCCTGCAGCGGCGGAGCCAGACTCGCGGCTGCCTTGGGGTCGCCTTCGGGCAATAGGGCCGCTTCCGGCGTGGGTACCGGCGCCGTGCCCGCTTCGATTCCGGCTTGCGCGCCGGCATCGAAGCTTGCCTCGGGAGCCTCGGGCATGGCAGGTCCAGCGGGCGCGGAATTCCGCGTCCCGGCCGGATCATTCAAGGGCAATGCGCTCTCGATCTGCTCGCCGGGGGATTCCTGAGCGTTTGCGAGCCCCGGACCTGTGATCGCAAACAGCAGGAGCCAGATCCATAATCCGACTTGCAGGCGAGCGGAAAACAGTGTTTTGTGGGAAGGACGTGTGCCTTCCGGCACGCAGGAGAACGCTGGAAAGGGCAAGCCATGCATGGAACATGGAGCCAAACTGGGCTTGATGCGACGAGTCAAGGCCAAACCGCCTACATTGGTTATTCGTCAAGCTCGACATGGGCATGACCAAACCTGCCCATGGGGCCGCGCCGTGTTGTGCTCTGCCCGGAGCTAAATGGACCGGCGGAGCCGGGCCTAACGGGCTAATTCAAGCAACTCCCTTCGGGTGAAGACAGGCTTGAGGGAGTGACCGGCGGCAGCCAAGGCTTCGCGGCCGCCTTCCTCTCTGTCCAGGACGCAAAGCACCGTGGCGACCGTTAGGCCGGCCTCGCGCACGCGTTCGATCGCCTTGATCAATGTCCCGCCGGTCGTGACCACGTCTTCCAGCATCGCCACACGGTCGCCCGACTGGAAGTTCTTGAGGCCCTCAAGGAACTGGTTGGTGCCGTGTCCCTTGGAAGCCTTGCGCACGATGAACCCGGGCAAGGGCCTGCCTTCCAGGTAAGAGACGACGGTCACGGCCGAGATCAGGGGATCCGCGCCGAGCGTCATACCTCCGACACCATGAATGGACGGGTCATCGATCATATCCAGGAAAAGTTTACCTATGAGCCAGGAACCTTCCGGATGTAGGGCAGTCTGCTTGCAGTCGAAGTAGTAATCACTCTTGCGGCCGGAAGTCAAAACAACTTCGCCGGCTACATAGGATTTGTCCATCAGGAGTCGAGCCAAGCGCTTCTTTAGTGTCAGATCCATTATCCAAGCACCCTCGCGTATACTACGTCTTCGTGACGCAGGTAGAAGCCCATGTCGAAGACCTCATCCAGCTTCTCAGCGCTCAATCTGCCGGCAATTGTAGAGTCGGCGCGCACTTCCTCGGGAAAGTCACGGCGCTCTTCCCAGCAGCGCATGGCTATGCGCTGGACCATCTCATAGGCTTCCTGGCGCTGTAATCCGGATTCCACCAGGGCCGTGAGCACACGTTGCGAGAAAAAGAGTCGCTGAGAGCTTTTCAAATTCCGTTCCATGTTTTCTGGTATGATGCGCAGGTTGCGCAAGACACCCGCGAGCCGGGATAATAGGTAATGCGCCAGGATGGTCGAGTCGGGCATGATGACTCGCTCCACGGAGGAGTGGGAAATATCTCGCTCGTGCCAGAGGGCCTGGTTTTCCATGGCGGCCAGGGCATTTGCGCGCAACAGTCGGGCCAGGCCGCTCATGTTCTCGGCGGAGATCGGGTTCTTCTTGTGCGGCATGGCCGAGGAGCCTTTCTGGCCCTTGGCGAAGCCTTCCTCCACCTCCCGCACCTCGGTGCGCTGCAAGTGGCGCAGTTCGACGCACAGGCGTTCGACTCCGCCGGCCATGAGGGCCAGGGCGGTAAAGAAGTTGGCGTAACGGTCGCGCTGTACAATCTGCGTGGATACCGGATCGACCTTGAGGCCGAGCAGTTCGAGGGCGGTCTCCTCGACATCGGGCGTCAACGCCGTGTATGTGCCCACCGCGCCCGAAAGCTTGCCCACGCGCACATCGTCCAAGGCCTGTTGCAGGCGTGCCCGATGGCGGACGAACTCGGCATGGAAGCCGAGCATCTTTAGGCCGAAGCTGGTCGGCTCAGCGTGCACGCCATGGGTGCGGCCCATGCACAGCCGGCCTTTGTGCTCCATGGCCAGCATGCGCAGGACGTCCAGCAGGGCGTCCAGGGCCGTTCCGACCATGCGGCCGGCCCTGGCGAGCAGCAGGCCGTTGGCCGTGTCCACGATATCCGAGGACGTGCAGCCCAGATGGATGAACCGCGAAACCGGCCCCACGCGCTCTTCCACGGCCGTCAAAAAGGCGATGACGTCATGGCGTGTGCGCTCTTCGATCTCCAGCACGCGGGCGGTGAAGGATTCGTCGATGGAAAACGTTGTCTTGGCCTCGATCTCGGCCATGGCCTCGGACGGAATGACGCCGGCCTTGTGCCAGGCTCGGCAAACCGCCAGCTCCACCTCCATCCATGCGCGGAACTTGTTCTCCTGGGTCCAAAGAGCGCCCATCTCCGGGCGCGTGTAACGTTCGATCATGGTGTGCTCACATGGGGTTTATGCAAGGCCGGACATGAAAAAGGCAGCCGAAGCTGCCTTTGTGCTCAGGAATCGCTGCTCGTTGCGGCGGTTCCTGTCGCGGTCGACTCGGAGCCGCCACCCGAGGCCGGTGCGGATGTGTCTCCACCCGCCTTGGATCCATTGCTGCTTTGGGAACCGCTCCCCTTGCCGTTGCCGCCGTTTCCGGAGGACGACCGGCAATAGTCGGTGGTGTACCAGCCGGATCCCTTGAGAACAAAGGAGGTGTTGGAGATAAGGCGCTTGGCCTTGCTGCCGCAGATCGGACAGATCAGCTCACGCTCCTTGAAATCCGTCTGCCATTCCTCGAAAATTTGCTCGCAATCGGTGCAGCGGTACTCGTAGATGGGCATTCTTGAACTCCTGACGAAAAAGCATTGGCCGGAAAAAGCAGCGCTTCGGCCGGCCGGAACCATCACCACAGGAGGGTGAGATAGGACTTAAGAGAAAGAAGTCAATGATCCGAGAGCATTTGGCTTTGAAAATGCTCTGCAAGCCATGCGTCGGCGTGCCTTGACGCTAACTTCGGCACAGGCGCAACTCACTTGCGCCGTCAACCCCGGAGCGGGCGTCTCAAAAGCAATCCGCTCTAGGACTTGGCGGCGGCCTTGGCTTCGCGGACGCGCTGCTTGAGGCGCTCCTTGCGGCGCTTGCGCTTGCGGTCCAGCTCCTTCATGCGCTCGTGCTTTTTCTGAGCCATGTATGGCTCCTCCTTGACTGGTTTGGTATTCGGAAAAAAATGACACTTACCCTGGGCTAAGATCGTTGTAAAGGGTTCAGTCCGGTTGCATTGGATACGGCAATGCCGTGCGCGATGACCGCGCCGGAAATATCTTCCCTCGGGCGAAACGTTGTTGCTCCATGTATCCAATATTGCTGGATTCGGCAATTACGGCTTGGCTGCAGGGCAGGTTCGGCAAAAGGCAGGAACGTACACTGGAAACGATATGCCCGGCCGGAGGGTGGGTCGGCCGGGCATATTCATCGAGTTAATTCCGCCGCTATTTGCCCATGGGACAATGCGGATATTTGCACTCCAAGCATTCCTTGCACATGGAGCCGTGGCCCAGCCTGGCCAGGTCGCGCCGGGTCACTGGCAGATCGGCCAGCAGCCGAGGCAGAAGAAGGTCGAAGCTTGTGGTTTTGAAGAAGAGGGCGCAGGCCGGTACTCCGAGCACCTGCACGTCGCCGATGCGCGCCAGCAGGGTCATGGCGCCCGGCAGCACGGGCATGCCGTAGAGCATGTCCGTGGCCCCGGCGTCCTGCAAGCCCTGGCGCGTAACGTCGTCCGGGTCCACGGACAGGCCGGCGGTGGTCACGATGATGTCGGCCCCGGCATCGAGCAGCTCCCGCACGCCGTCGCGGATGGCCTGGCGGTCGTCGGGACGAATGAGCGTCTTGACCACGCTGCCGTCCAGGGCCTCTATCTTGGGCGTCAGCGTGGGGGCGAACTTGTCCTGGATAATGCCCTGGAAGACCTCGGTGCCGGTGATGAGAAGGCCGGCGCGGGCGCGGCGCATGGGCGCCACGCGCATGAGCGGGGCCTTGTTCAGCACGCTCAGGGCCTTGTGCAGGTTGGGGCGGGAAAGGTAGAGCGGGATGGCCCGCGTTCCGGCCACGGCTTCGCCCCGGCGCACCACGGAGTATCCGTGACGCGTAGCGCACATGACGTCGGGTACGAGGTTGAAGGCTTCTAGCAGATTCTCGTCCACCACGAGCAGGCCGTCATGGGCGGCCAGCAGGGTTATCTTGCCCTCGCGGGGCGGCCCTTTCTTCTCCAGCGAACCCTCGCGGCACAAGGCCTCGGCGAAGGCTTCGGCCGCTTCGTTCTCGTGCACCCACTCGGGGCCGGGCTGCGCATCCTCCTGCACGTAGACATGCATGCGGCCCATCTGCTGCAGGCGGCACACGTCGCCGACATTGAGCTGCTGCCCGGCCTTGAATTCGGCGCCCTTGCTCTGGCCGGGCACGATGCGGGTCATGTCGTGCAGGGTCGTCTTGCCCGCGGCCTGCTCCACGCTCACGGCGGTCAGCCGGGGCTGGACCAGGACTTCGGACCTGCCGGCCTCCACGTAGGGCGCCTCGCCCTGGCAGCCTTTGCAGATGGCTCCGTGGGCCTTGGGAAAAGCCTCGCCGCACAGCGGGCAGATCGAAATGGCGCCCTTGCTCGTCTTGCCGATGTATCTCGGGGCGGCCTTGATCGCCTGCAAGGTGAGCACCGACTCTCCGGCCTCGCGCATCTGGCGGCGCAGCTTGTCCGAATCCTGCTCCTTCTTGGTCTTGAGCTTGAGATACCAGGAGCGGATCTCGTCATACTCGTCGAGCTTCGCGACATCCAGAAATACGCGTACGCCTTCGCCCGTGTACTTGTTGAACAGACTCAGGGCGTAGCGGTCCAGGTTGACGATCTTGAGCCAACCGTTGCCCGCCGTGCAGGGAGTGAGCAGCTGGATGGCGTCGGGCAGGCAGCTGGCGGCTTCGCTGATGGCGTCGTAGAGCACGCCCTCCGGCATGTGCCGCTTGGCCATCTCCACCATGTAGCCGCCCACGATGAGCCCCGGAGCCGGGTAGCTGTGAAAGCGGCTGATGAGTTCCAGGTACTCGTCGAAAGTATACTGACCGATGTTGCTCGAGTCGCTCATTCTTTGTCGCCTCCATCCTGTTCCGGGAACTCGCCCGGCTCGAACGGCTCAGGTCCGCCGAAGGGCTGGACCTCGAAGGGAAACAGCCCGCGCGAGGTTTCAAGCGCGTAGCGCTCCACATCCTCGTGCCAGCGCCGGAAGGCGGCCACCAGGCTTTCGCCGAGCGGCGTCAGGGTGAAGCCGCTGCGGCCGCCGGAGCTGGCCACCAGCGGCAGGCCCATCAGCTCCTCGGTTTTCTTCAGCCTGCCCCAGGCCGCGCGATAGGACATGCCCATGGCCTTGGCCGCCTTGTTCAAAGACCCCAGTTCATGTACCTTGGCCAGCAGCATGGCTCGGCCCAGTCCGAGGACCATGCCGCCCTCGACCTCCAGCCAAAGGTGCAGCCGCATTCTCGGTCGCAGATCCCGCGACGTCTCCTTGGCAGTTTTCATGGCTTTTCCGAACTTATGTTAGGTGGAGCATAATAAGGAGCGATAACCGCTTTTTTTCCGCTTGGCAAGCCGAAGCGCAATGGATGAGGTCTTGCTTCAAAGGCGAGACCGATTCTGTCCGGCGCCGCTTGACGCAGCAGGTCGGCTTACGTACTTGTACCTGTTTGGAAAAAAACGTTGCACGAGAGCACCAAAGCCATCCCTCCCCGCACATCCCCGCTTATTCGCGCCGCCGCCTGGAAGGACATCTGGTCCCTGGCCTGGCCGCAGACGCTGCTGATGTTCTGCAACTTCCTCATCGGCTTCGTGGACGTGTGGGTCGCCGGCCGCATCGGCAGCGACGTGCAGGCCTCCATGGGCATGATCAACCAGCTCCTGTTCTTCTTTCTGGTGGTTGCCACGGCGGTGGCCAACGGGAGCGTGGCGGCCATAAGCCAATCCATCGGCGCAAGGCTGCCCAGGAGGGCCTTGCGCTATACCGGGCTAGTGCTGGAGACCGGCCTGCTCATGGGGCTGGCCATCTTTGTGCTGGGCAAGCTCATCGACGACAGCCTGCTCGCCCTGCTGCAGGTACCGGACAGCCTGCGGCCCATCACCGGCTATTTCCTGGACATCTACCTGCTGCTCTTGCCAGTCTATTACCTGTTCCTCATCACGCATGCCGTGTTCCGCGCCCAACGCATGGTCTTCGTGCCGCTCTTCTCCGGCATCATCACCGCGCTGGTGAACACCGTGGCCGACCTAGGGCTGGGGCTGGGCATGTGGGGCATGCCGAACCTTGGCTACCAGGGCGTGGCCTGGGCGACTTTCTTCTCGGTGAGTTGCGGCACGCTGTTCAACCTGATCGTGCTTTGGCGCAGGGGGCTTCTGCGCCGGGAGAGCTTCGCGCCATGGTGCTGGATTCGCCGCGCCTGGCCCTACCTGTTCCGGGTAGCCTGGCCTGGAGGCCTCATGCAGGTCGTTTGGCAGTCGGCCTACCTGGCCCTGTTCGCCGTGACCGGCAGCCTGCCTCGCGAGAACGTGGCCGCCCTGGCTGGCATGTCCGCGGGCATGCGCGTGGAGGCCGGCCTGTTTCTGCCGGGCTTCGCCTTCAATATGACCGCCTCCATTCTCGTGGGCGAGTACCTGGGCGCGGGGAGGCCCGACCTGGCCAAGCGCGCGGCCTACCGCATCCTGGGCGTGGGCGTGGCCGCGCTCACGCTCGTGTCCGCGGGCGTCTGGCTTGTCATGGAGCCCCTGGCGGCCTTCGTGGCCCCGGAGCAGGCGGTGCAGGCCCAGGCCTTAGGCTATCTGCGCTGGAACCTGCTGGCCATCCCCTTCACCCTGACCTCCATGATCCTGGCCGGAGCCCTGGCCGGAGCCGGAGCGACCATCTACAATCTGCTCGCCTTCGGCAGCGCGGCATGGCTCGTGCGCGTGCCCACGGCCTACGTCCTCGGCCATCACGTGCTGGGGGATTCCTCCGGCATATGGATTTCCATGTTCGTATCCCAGGTGTTCCAGTCCAGCCTGGCCTTGGGTATCTTCCATCTCAAGGATTGGTCCAGATTCGCCATGCGGCGACGCAAGACCCTAACCGGAGCCACCAATGGAACTCAACTTCGAACCCATTAGAATCGCCCGCCGCGAGGAATACCGGAGCTTCCTGGCCCGTTGTCCTCAGCCGGCCTCGGATTACAGCTTCATCAATCTGTGGGGTTGGCGCGAAGTCTACGGCCTGGAATGGGCCTTCCAGGATGGTCTGGTCTGGATTCGCCAGACTCTGCCCGAGCCTGTCCTATGGGCGCCCGTGGGCGATTGGGCCGCGGCCGACTGGAAGTCCATGTCCCACTTCGTGACCGGCAGGCGTTTCATCCGCGTGCCCGAGAAGCTCGCCGAATGCTGGCTGAATCTCTTTTCGCCGCGCATCAAGGAATCGCGCGGCCATTGGGATTATGTCTATCTGGTCAAGGACTTGGTCGATCTGGAAGGCGAACGCTTCCGCAAGAAGCGCGAGCAGTTCGAGTCATTCATATCGAACTACGCGAGCGAGTACTACGAGATGGGTCCGGACTGCGTGGAGGAGGCCCTGGAAATGCAGGCCGAGTGGTGCCGCTGGCGGGACTGCGAGGACTCGGAAGCCCTGATGGCCGAGAATAGGGCCATCGTGCACGTGCTGGAGAACTGGGACCGCCTGCCCGAGCTGCTCGGCGGGGCCATCCGGGTGGACGGCAAGCTGGTGGCCTATACGGTAGCCGAACAGTTGTCCGAGGACACGCTGGTCATCCACTTCGAGAAGGCCCACGCCAATTACGAGGGCGCATACCAGGCCATCAACCGCCTGTTCCTGGCCAACACGGCCTCCTTCTGCCGTTACGTCAACCGCGAACAGGATCTGGACGAGCCGGGACTGCGCAAGGCCAAGCTCTCCTACAATCCCGTTTCCTTCGTGCACAAGTTCGAGCTGGTCTTTACGTAAACCGGTCGGATGCGCCGCGGCGAATTCGATAAGGCTCGCCCTTCAGGACTTTTATTTGAGCCGGGCAGGGCGCTGCCCTTCCCGGACTCCATTCCGCCAAGGCGTGGCGCGTTCCGGACTCGCGGGACCCGTGATGCTGATTTGCGGGTTGTTCAGTCGATCGGGAAGCGCTCGATGCTTCGCGCCAACCGTTCCCGCAGATGCTCCGAGGCCTCGCCGAGTTCCGTCAGGATGAGCCGCGCCTCGTCGGCGTAGGCCTGGCGGCGCTCAGGGCTCCATGCCGGGCGCGGTTCGTCCAGATTGGCGATACGGTCGGCCAGCTTGACCATCCATATCTCACGCGGCTGCTCGCGGATGCGCCGCAGGCTGTCGCGCATCTGTTCCATCTTGTCTGGAATAGCCGGATTCTTGCTCAGGGCCAGCACACCGTCCGCGATGCGCCGGTTGAAGGCCACTTGCAGTTGGGCGTGGCTCGTGGCCGTATCCTCGATGGTGTCGTGCAGAATGGCGCAGGGTAGGGTCAGGTCCGCGTCGCCGCCTTCCGCGGCCAGGGCCGCCGTGACCTCCAGGATCACGCTGCCGATGTGCACGAGATAGGGCAGGTCGCTGTCGGGCATGGTCTGGCTGGCGTGGGTCCGGGCGGCGAAGCGCCAGGCCCGCACGTGCAGCCCCTGGGTCCAGGGCATGCTGTGCCTCCGTTGTGCTTGCTTGTTTCCGGCGGCTCTCACATCGGCGAAGCCGGTGGGATGAACGTTCCGGAAACGCCGCATGTAGTCGCCTGCCTGTACGCCAAGGCGTCTTTCTCCTCAAGCGGCCTGCATGCGCGGTATGAAAAGACGGTCTCTGGAGTTGTCAGCCGTGTCCCGAAGGGCTACTGAAAACGCTTTGGCCGCATGCTGCATAATCGGTATTGCCGGTAAAGACCGCCGCCAGCCGATCGCCTGCGGCGGAATATATGGAGGCACCCATGCTCGATCGTCAAGAAGCCTTGCGTATGCTCGATGAAAACACGTCCGAGACTCACCTGGTTCAACACGCCCTGGCCAGCGAGGCGGTCATGCGCGGCCTGGCCCGCCGTCTGGGCCGTGACGAGGAGACCTGGGGGCTTGCCGGGCTGCTGCACGATCTGGATTACTCCGCAACCAAGGACGATCCGGCGCGCCATGGAGTCACGTCCGCGGGCCTGCTCCAGGGCCGGCTGCCGGACGATGCCGTACAGGCCATCCGCGCTCATGCCTGGGAAATGAACGGCGTGGAACCCAGGAGCGACTTCGATTACGCCCTGCGCTGCGGCGAAACCGTCACCGGCCTGGTCAGCGCGGCAGCCCTGGTGCGGCCCGAGGGCATGGCCGGCATGCAGGCCTCCAGTCTCAAGAAGAAGATGAAGGACAAGGCCTTTGCGCGCAACGTGCGCCGTGAGGTCATCCGCGAATGTGAAAAGCTTGGGCTGGAATTGACGGAGTTCCTGACGATAGCCATCGAATCCATGTCGGCTGCCCGCTGATGGAGCCAGAGCTTTACCCGGCTGCGGCTCAGTTGAGCACGCGGCGCACCGCATGGATGCGCCCGGACCAGTATGGCGTGGAGAGGAATTCCTCGCGCACTCGCCCGCCGCTGCGCGGGCTGTGGATGAAAGTATCTTCGCCGGAGTATATGCCGGTGTGCAGATAGGGCTGCCTTCCGCTCAGCTTGAATACGATGATGTCGCCCGGAAGCAGTTGCCCGGCCGGCACGTCTCGGCCAGTGCGGGTCTGCTCCCAGGTGGTGCGCGGCAGGTCCACGCCGTGCGTCTCGTAGACCCAGACCACCAGGCCGGAGCAGTCAAAGCCGGAAACAGGCGAGACGCCGCCATAGCGATAGGGCGTGCCGATGACTGAGCGCGCCTTGGCCACCACGGACTGACGCATGGCGGTGGCCGTGCGGTGCGTCGGGCTGTCCGGGGCGGGTCCCGACGGTCTGGCTTCCGGGGCTGGTTTGGTCGAAGGCTGGACAGGCCGGGCCTGCGTGGAGGGCGGAGCAGCGGCAGGCGTCGAGTGTTCGAGATCGTTGCGCTGACCGATGGAACGCTGTTCCACCGGGGGGCGGTGAGCGCTGCAGGCGCTCAGGACGAACAGCATCAGCAAGGCAGCCAGGGCGTTCCGGAGGGGGGAACGTGGAATGCCGCGAGCGGTGTGAGCCACAGGGGCTTGGTGCATGCTCATTGTGAGAGTGGCCACGACGTGTTTCGACTGGTGTATATTTTTTTGAACAGGCATTCAAGCGAGATGGGACGACAGGGGAAGCCATGAGCATTGACACGGGCTGGACACCATTGAAAGCCTTGGGCTAGGGTAACGCCAAAACGAGTCCGGCCCATACATGCATAGAATACGACACCTTTGGATACGGCCTTGGCTTTTGCCCCTGATCATGGGGCTGTTACTGCTCGCCATAGGCTTTGGCGGCCGGCTCCTGCCGCAGACCAGCGCGGATCTGGTGGTGTGGGAGCCTCTTTTGGAGCGCCTGACCGATGAAGGGCACGATCCCGGTGAACTGCGCGCCGTGTTTGAAGATCCACGGGCGCGCTATGATCCCTCGGCCATGGCCTCCAAGCTTCAGGCTCTTCTGCGCCAGCGCCGGCAGGTGGCGGGTGAGACCAGAGAGCAGCCGGAAGTTCATGGCAGGTACCTTTCGCCGCTGGCCCTGGCTGGCGCGCGCGCTTACCTGGACTTGAACCTCAAGATCCTGGAAGAGGCCGAAAGGCTCTACGGGGTGGACAAGGAAATCCAGGTGGCCATCCTGCTCATCGAAAGCAAGCTGGGCATGACCACCGGCAAAGATGACGCTCTGGTGACCTTGGCCAGCATGGCTTTGTCAGCGGACTTCGAGAGGGTCAAACCGCATATCGGCTGGAGCAGGCTCGAACAGGAAGAGCAGGCCTGGATCGAGTCGCGCAATGCGGACAAGGCCGCCTGGGCCTACCGTGAACTGAGCGCGCTGCTGCGTTATGCGAAGATGGCGGGCCGCAATCCCCTGGACATACCGAGTTCCGTTTACGGGGCCATCGGTTATCCCCAGTTCATGCCCAGCAACGCCCTGGCCTATGGAGTGGACGGCGACGGCGACGGAGTCATCGACCTTTTCACCACCGTTGATGCCGTGCACAGCCTGTGCAACTTCCTCAAACGCCACGGCTGGCGCCAGGACCTGGACCGAGAGCGCCGGCACGAGGTCATCTACAAGTACAACCACGACCATGTTTACGCGCGTACGGTGTTGGCCATAGCCGACCGGCTCAAGAGCAAGGACGGCTTGATCTAGCAGCGCCCGCCTTTTCAAAGGCAGGATATCTCCACTCCGGCCGGGAAATACCGGGAGAGGCGGCTGCCTCTCCCGGCGGGGTTCACTTACAAGCGGTCTAGGGGAACCCAGGCCAACTCGTCTTCCAGATCGTCGTCGATGCTGTCGGGGTGTTCAGCCAGGGGATCTTCTATGCCGCAGTACCTGCAGCGCAAGGTGATCCCATGTCAGGCGCGGCGCAGGCTCAGGGGACGTCCGCAGTTGCGGCAGGTCGCCTTGCTGTCCTGCGCGGGACGGTTGTGCAATAAAGTCATGATGAAGTGTTGTTAGAGGTGACAGGATCGTCCTGAGACGCCCTGATGATGGAGAATGGCACGCTTTCGGCCATATCCGCCAGGTTCCGTTCAAGCTCGCCGGCCGCATCCGGGCTGAAGACCACGCGCACCAGGGCGCGCTTGCGGTCAAGCACCGTAAAATAGGCCAAATGCCCCCTGGCCTCCAGCAGAAAGCGAAATAGGGCCATGCACTCCGGCGCGATCTCCACATAGAGCCTTTCGGACCATGCTGGAGGCGCGCGCCTCGGGGACGGTCGTCCACTAACCGGTCGATTCGTCACAGGATTTCGCAGCCGCTCTCGGTGACCAGCACCATGTACTCCCAGCGAATGCCACCCCAGGCCGGATCGTACAACCCCGGCTCCACGGTCACGAACATGCCAGCCTGGAGCGTGGCCTCGGCCAGGCGGCCGAGGCTGGGCGGCTCGTGCGTCTCCAGTCCGATGCCGTGGCCCAGGCCGTGCGTGAACTGATGAGCCACTCCATGCCGATCCAGGTAGTTCCAGGCCGCTAGATAGGCCTCGCGCGCGGGAAGGCCGGGACGAATGATGTCGATGGCCGACTGCTGCGCCCCGCGCACCAGGTCCATGGTGCGCTGGAAGCGCTCGGAAGGCTTCTCGCCAACCCAAAAGGTGCGTGTCTGGTCCGAGCAGTAGGCTCCCAGGCGGCAGCCCATGTCCACGAGCACCAGCTCGTTCTCGCGAATGGTCGTTGCCCCGGGAATTGCATGGGGCAGGGCTGCGTTGGGACCAACTCCCACGATGGTCTCGAAGGACAGCTCGCTGGCGCCTCCGTTGCGGAAAGCCTGCTCGAGCTCCCAGGCCAGGGCCTCCTCGGTCTTGCCGGGCACGAGCAGCGCGGGCGTGAGGCCGAAGACTTCGTGGTTCAAGCGGCAGGAACGGCGCATGATCTCGATTTCGCCGGGTTCCTTGATGATGCGCAGTTCCTCCACCAGACCCTTGGTGGGCTTGAGCGTGAGCCCGTTGGACAGGTCGAGCCAGGTCTGCACGCACAGGGCCTGGGATTCAACGCCGAGGGTTCCCAGACGCAGCCCGGCCAGGAATTCTCGGATCTTTTCGTTGCGCGCCTGTACGTAGATGAAGACCTTGTCTTCGTCCCACAGGCGTCGGGCCGCGTCCAGATAACGGGGGTCCGTAAGCAGCCAATCCGGGCCGTCGCGGGTGACCAGCAGATAGCCGGCCGATTCGTTGCACTGAGGATCGTGCAGTTCGAAACCGCTCAGATAAAAACGGTTGGCTGCCAGACTGACCAGCAGCGCATCCAGACCCTCGCGGGCGAGCAAAGGGCGCAGTTTTTCACGTCGAGCTGAGTATGTGTGCTTGTCCATGTAGGTTCCGGAGTGTATTAAGCCTCTGCTTACAGTGTTGAGGGATGGTCTCAGTTAGCGTTAGCCAGTGAAATGGTATCAGCTAAGCGCTGTGAAGGTCTAGAGGAGCGAGAGGCCTTCCCATGTGGATGCAGATTGAACCAATAGGTCAATTCGAGTAATCCTGAGCCAATTTGAATAAGTTAATTCCTGGCGTAAAAGAAGTTTGATATGATGTAGCATTTCAGCAGCCTACTCGCTTTTAATTGCCTCCTGGTCATGGATGCGTATTAAATAGGTGGATTCGCATGCTTTTATATTGGGTCGAGCTGTTAGTATTGTTTTAATTTGCTAACTTGGCATAAGTTTGCATTGCTTGTTAAAGTCAGATGATAATTTAGTCTCTTGGTTTATTAACATAATTCCCTACCTGTGTAGACGTGGGGATTCTCTTGCTAGGGGATATAATGCTTCGTCTCGATAATAAATATCTGTATGTTGGTGCTAAGGTTTATGACCGAAATGAAGCAGCTTGCACGGCCAGGAAAATCCTTTGGCTCGGAGTCATTACTCTGATTCTTTTTTTCCCTTTAGGTAGGAGCTTTCGTGAGGCTGGGTTCATCATATCTGCTATAGGAGTGTTTTCATACTATTTGCTTGCTTATTCTAAATCAAATTTAAAGCGTTTCGGAAACATGGCATGGGTATATTATGTTTTTCTTTTATTTATAGTATTAAAAACTTTTCACTCCATTGATCTGATTAGCAGTTTATATGTAATTGAGACAAACTGGTTCAAGGGTTTCACTGCCTTTTTTGTAGGGCTGGAGATAGTGAGAAGCAAAAAAGATCTGAAACGTCTTGTTATGCTATTCTCAATAATGACTTTTTATATTGGCCTGGATGGTATTTATCAGTATGTCACAGGAAAAGATTTTTTTTATGGAAGGCCTATATCGCCTCTTTATGAGGATAGCCTCAGGCTTACCGTAACATTCATCAGAATCGGCGATCTTATGTCCATGTCATTGCTGATCGCTTTGGGATTACCTCTTCTATTTTCTGAAAAAAAGCCAAAATGGCAAAGATGGTTACTCTTTGCTTTGATTTTGGCCCCTGGGTTGTTTTTGTTCATCTTCGCCAAGTCCCGGAGTGGTTATCTGGGCTTTGCGGCAGGCTTGGTCTTCCTCTGGATTCTGCATCGTGGGTTCGATTGGAAAAAAGTGTGCATCCCGACAGCTGCAATTGCAGCGATACTGCTTTTGGGGCCACGTCGGGTATCCTTGGAGCAAGCCTTGCAGGACCCACGCATCGTGGACCTATGGCCGTTTGCTATTGAAGTATTCAAGAAATGGCCCCTGCTTGGCGTTGGTTTTACAAACTACAATCCAGCCTTTAGGTCGCTTGGGCTTGTGCCAACTCTTGAGAATCCCTTGATCCCTCATCCGCATAATATCTATCTGGAGTTCTTAGCTGAGTCTGGGATCATTGGCTTGATGGTTCTACTCGCGTTCTTTGGCATATATGTCGGGTGGTTTCTCATTCGGCTATCACGCGGCCTTAAAGGCGACATAAATAAGAATTATTGGCGCCTCTTATCCGTTTTTGCTGCGGCATATATCAGCTATTTAGCCACTGGCCTTGGAACGTCTGTTACGTTTTTCCATGCATGGTGGCTTGGTCTGTCCATGTTCGTGCTTGGTGTCACCCTTGGTGGATGTTTGGTCGGAGAACACAGTGATAGAGCCGAGTCCACGGGGAACACATCAAAGAAGACTGGAACCGTCTTGTGAATTTTAAAGCTGCATGGCCTTCTGCGGCACCATGATTTGCTAAGGCTGAGCGCTGTAGGGCCTTGCGTAGGCGTTTAAGAGCGCGCTTTCATCCAGGCAATCAGCTTGGCACATTGCATGTCGAGAGGAAAGGCTCTCTTAGCGTGCTCCCATGCTTGCAACTTCCATTTATAAGCTTGCCCGGAAGGAGCGGTAAGGATGCGTTCGAAGATAGACGCCATTTCCTCAATACCCCGATCTGGTTTGAAGAGGAAAAAATCGAGATTGGGCGGCCATATCTCCGGCACTCCTCCCGCTCTACGGGCGACAGGAATCAATCCCTGGGCCATGGCTTCTTCAAGAGAAATCGAGAGAGGCTCCCGGTAGGATGGCAGAACGAAGATGTCTCCTTTGCGGAGATATGATTGTACATTTGTCTGGAATCCTGCCCACTGCAATCGATCCTCGATATCCAGACTCCGGGCAAGTTTTTTGAGTTCATCCTGAGCATGTCCCACACCCACGAGAATTGCTTTGAATGGGAGCTGGCGTGACTTCAGAATAGCAAGCGCGCGCAAGAACTCATCCAATCCCTTGCTCGGTATCAACTGACTGGTCGTCACGAAAACCATTGGCTCATGCACTGCTTCCGGTGGGCGGTCCGCCGGCATGGTGCCCGGGTGTAGGGCCGTGATGTCTTCTTCTGCGAAGGAAGGAATGCGCCTGCGCAATTCCATGGCCACGAAATTGCTGCAGGTCAGGAGATGTGGCTTGATAAGTCGCTGTGTAAGGCGGATCTTCCAAGAGTTTTTCAGGTCACCGTCCGCTCCGATATGCTGGCATATGGGAATTCCCAGGAGACGAGCGGCGACTCCGGCGCTACGCACGTCCTTGGCGACATTGAGAACAACCCAATCGATCCGCTCTTTACGAAAGAAACGTATGAAATGGGCGATAAGCAGCGGGTTCAAATCAGGGCCGAAACGAACGGCTCTCGCGCGCACTCCTAAATTTTCTGCCTTTTCCAGGAAAGGTCCAGGACGGCCGACTATCCATGTTTGGTGTCCCTGGGCTTGCATGGCGCTGGCCATGTCGATGCACCATGTTTTGACCCCGCCCCATCTGTGAGTTGAATTGACAAAGGCTATATTCATTCGGAATGCTCCGTAGACTTGACTGCGTTTACTCAAAGACCTCAATGAAATACTGACAATGAACTGGACTCCATGAGGCAACTGGCGGTGTTGCGCAGACCACGGCTGGTTCAAAGTGAATGCGCAGGATGATGCCGCGTCCTAGCTGGTGCCGCTGTTATTCTCGGGACGTCCATAGATCGTAGCAAAGGAATAGCCCGAACAGTCGCTTATCTCATGGGAGAAGCCTTATCCGGAGAAGTTCAGACTCCCTTGGTTTCATTGCGCCCCAAGCGGAAACGACAAGCTCCGTAGAGTCTGCCGGCTGAATTCGTCACTGGCTCTAAGTGGCTGACCTCTATGTTCAGAGTGGTATGAAGTCAAGTTGAGACAATGTATGCCGCACACGCTGCCTCAATGACCGCGGCTTGGTCTGGCCAAGGTCAACCGCGGTCATGCCGACGCTCTGGGGTCTCATAAGTCAAGAGGGCTGACGAAGTTCTCGGCAGGACAAGGTCAGGCCAACCACGAAGCCATGGTTCTGACAATTTGTCAGGCTGTTCCCGAAAATGTCCAAGTTTCGGCTGTTTGGTGCCTTCGGAACGTGTCTTGCAAAAGATTCTTTGCAAACAGAGTCCAGTCGAGCAAGCAGGGCGAGTTGATGGGTTTCGCAGATCGCTCAGTTAGGGATGAATGGCTGGCGTTTGCGGATCGGAAATTATCAATGAGTTGTTGATGTATCCCTGGAGACTCGTGTCCGGGGGCGGCAGTCTGGTGCTGGGCGATGCGCTTTATCGCCTGCTAGGGCTTAGGCCCCGGTGGGCTGTATCGTCGGAATATTGGCATACGGTCTGCTGATAGATGGCCGCAAAGCCTTCATCAAGCGTTCCAGACGGGCAAGGTTTGAAGCACTGCCAGGCCTTCGCGGGTATGGGCGTCCATGTGGGCGCCACGGCGCGCTGCTGAGCCTTCCAGGTATGACTCCATCCGGATCATGATGCCGGGCCCGCATGAAGGGTAAAACCCCTAGGAGTGGGGATGTCGTCTCGCAGCATACTTTTCGTGGCTCAAACCCAATTCGTAATGGCGCTTTTTCCGCGCTGCAAGGAAGCCGGCTTCGAGGTGGGACTGGCCGACACCCTGAGCGGAGCCTTGAGCTTCATCAAGAAATCCAAGCCTGAAGCTGTATTCTCCAGGGTCAGGTTCCCAGGGTTCCGCATCGAGAACCTGCTGGCCGAGGCCGCGGGCGCCATGGGCGAGTTTCCGCCGGTCTATGCCTTTACCGATGCGGGCTCGGCCGAGGAGGGCAATCGGCTCATGGAGTTGGGCGCCAGGGACTACTGGCTGGAACCCTTGGCCTGGGACAAGGTCGAAGCGGTCACTGCCTGCGCTCCCCGGCCCGTGCAGGCCGAAGCTCAGCAGCCCGCACGGCCGGCTACGGACATCAAAAAAAGCGGCGAGATCATCGGCCGCCATCCGGTCATCCTGCGCGTGCTGGCCTTGGCCCGGCAAGTGGCCCGTTCAAAGGCCACGGTGCTCATCGCGGGCGAGTCTGGCACCGGCAAGGAGAAGTTCGCCCGCTTCCTGCACCAGAACAGCGACCGCACCTCCGGGCCGTTCATCGCCATCAACTGCGCGGCCCTTCCCGAGCACCTGCTGGAAAGCGAACTGTTCGGCCATGAGAAAGGCGCATTTACCGGAGCCATCGGCCGCAAGCTCGGCAAATTCGAGTTGGCTTCCGGCGGCACCATTCTCCTGGACGAAATTTCGGAAATGGACCTGGGCCTGCAGGCTAAGCTTTTGCGCGTGCTCCAGGAACAGGAGATCGACCGGGTGGGCGGCACCGAGACCGTGAAGGTCGATACGCGCGTGCTGGCCACCACCAACCGCAGGCTGGACGAGTACGTCAAGGACGGCAAGTTCCGCCAGGACCTTTATTACCGGCTGAACGTCATCCCCCTGAAGCTACCGGCCTTGCGCGAACGCGGCGAGGACGTGCTCCTTCTGGCGGACTTCTTCGTGGGCAACTATTGTCGCGATTACGGGCTGCCCAGGCTGGCCTTTTCCGCCGATGCCCGGCGCTGGCTGCTGGAGTATGACTGGCCAGGCAATGTGCGAGAACTGCAGAATCTGATGGAACGAGCGGTTCTTCTTGCCGGCCCTGGCCCCATCGAAACCGCCCATTTCCTGCTGGATGAGGACGCCTGGCCATTGGGCGAAGACATGGCCGTGGATTGCCAGCCTCTGGGAGCCGGATTCGGAGGGGGCATGACCTCTGCTTCCGGGGGGGGCCTGGCGGCCGGCGGGACGCTCACCAATACGGATACGGGCAGCATCCTCCCCCTCGCGGAGATGGAACGCCACCTCATCTTGCGTAGCCTGGATCAGACCCAGGGCAACCGTACCCAGGCGGCCAACCTGCTGGGCATTTCGGTGCGCACCCTGCGCAACAAACTCAACGAGTACCGCCAATTGGGAATGGAAATTCCCTGAGGCGTATGATCGTGGAACCATGCCCTGCTCGGGCGCACAATGGGCAGGGCGCATCAGGCAGGCACCACCTTCGGGGGAAGGCGGGCTTGTCTGCGTGTTTGTCAGCGCAGGGGGTGACATGTTCACGCTCAGCAGAGCCGATCTCAAGCAGGCTTATTCCGCCGACGGACTCCAGGACTTAGCCACGCCGCGTGCTGATTTTCGCCGGGACGAGGAATCCGACGTGCTGGCCATGATCAGCAGAGTTCTTAAACACTTTGCAATCAAGATCCCCAAGCCGGCCGAAATCCACTATCTGGAGGATGAGATCCGAGCCATGCCGGAGGACTTTACACTCCAAGGCGAGGTGTTCCGCCACCTTGTCACGAAATTGACGGGCGAGCGATTGCGCAGTCTCAAGAGGCGCTAGGGCGTGTCCTCAAATGGGGTTTCCAGGTGGTGTCGTCGTGCCTATGTGGGAATTGCCTGATGGAGGGGCCCAGACATGGCGCGACGTTATGCCTTGCGAGACGACCAGTGGGAACGGATCG
>JAEYOJ010000144.1 GCA_023411815.1 Pseudomonadota bacterium
ACCCTGCTCGTCACGCCCGGCCGGCTCTCGTTCACGCAGTCGAAGTCCCGAATGCAGTAGTTGCACTGGATGTTGCACTTGGGGGCGACGGGGATGTGGCATCTCCCGAAGGCGTGGCACGCTTTATCGGAGTAGCAGGGGTGCTCGCTGATCTTACGTAGCTGCTCCGGATCGTAAGGAACCTCCCTGCCCTGGACCGTCGCGGTCCGATACTCGTCGGCCATATGACTGATCTATGTGCCGGAGGATATTATATACTGATGGTTGCGGTCTTCCCTGGCGGCACAAAAAAGGTGGTGCGGGTCAGGCCGTCTCCTGGCTGAGGTCGAACGGGAGCTGATCCTTGCCGGCCTCCCGCGTATCCCGCTCAGGCTCCATCCCGAACCGTTCCTCCGCGCCTTTCAGGATCCGGCCGAGCATCTCGGAGTAGGTCAGGCCCGCGTACTTCGCCATCTTGGCGAGGTGGCCGTCCCAGCACCAGCCGGGGTTCGGGTTGACCTCGAGGAGTTTCGGGTTGCCGTGCTCGTCGAGCCGCCAGTCGAACCGGCAGTAGTCGCGGCACTCCAGGCGTTCGAAGAGGGCGAGGCAGCACCGCACGATCGCCTTCTCGGTCTCCTCGGGGAGGTCCGCCGGCTTTGAGGTGATCTTCCAGTAGGGCGAGTCCGGGAGCCACTTCGCCTCGTAGCCGCAGATCCGGGGGAGACCCGGCGGCAGCGCGGAGTAGTCCTCCTCGATGACGGGCAGCACCATGCTGTATCCCGACGGGTTCCCGATGATGCCGACGCTGATGTCCTTTCCCGTGAGGAACTCCTCGACGAGGAGCGAGCGGTCGTAGCCGAGCGTCATCCGGAGCGTATTGATGATGTCGGAGAGTTCCTCGATACTGTGGGCGATGCTCTTTTGCGTGATGTCGTAGGAGGAGTCGCCCGCGTTCGGCTTGACGATGGCCGGGAACTTCATCCCGACGTCGTAGGTGCGGTCGCCGGGGGTGATGAAACAGGCGTCCGGGACCGGGATCCCCATCTCCTTCGCAACCCCGCGCACGAGCGACTTGTCGTAGCAGAACGCGAGCGACTGGGGGCCGGATCCCGTGTAGAGAATGCCGTACATCTCGAGGAGCGCCGGCACGTGGAGTTCCTTCCTCGGGTCGTTGTTGAACCCCTCGTCGCAGAGGTTGAAGACATAGTCCACCTTCCCCTTCAGTCTCGGGAGGTCCTGGATCAGCGTCTCGTGTTTGCAGAGGTAGGTGAACCGGTATCCGGAGAGTTCCCGCAGCGCCGCCTTCATCTGGTCGATGGTGTAGAAGTCGTCGTCGTCGAAGGTGCAGGAGGGTTTCAGGGCGTCGGGCTTGGCCGGGTCGCCGAGGAGCACCGCAACGTGTTTTGCCCTCTCCTGGCCTTTCGTCTTCGTCGCCGACCACTCCTTCCTGACCTGGGCGGTGACGATGTGGCGGCGCTCCATCATGCCGAGATCCTGGTTGCGCTGCGACTCGGTCGCGATCTCGTGGGAGGCGACGTCGGAGAACCCCGCCCGTTCCAGGAGCCGCCGGAGCGCATCGGGGGTGTAGAGATGTTCGGCGTAGAACTGGTCGGCAACGACGCCCTTCTCGACGTCGGTGATCACCTCGCGGGATATCAGGCGCTGTTCGTCGAACGAGAGCGACCTCTCACGGCAGACGAACATGCCATCGTCGATCCACTCCCACGACCTCGGCTGGAAGTGCTCGCGTAAGTACTCGCCGTCGGCGACGTCCAGGAGCAGCCGCCCCCAGGGTTTGAGGATGCGCCGGATCTCGGTGAGGATCCGGAGATCCTCCTCGACGGAGTCGAAGTAGCCGAAACTGTTCCCGAGGACGAGGACGACGTCGTAGGTGTCGGTGCGGTACGGGAGCCGCCGGGCGTCTCCCTCCCGGAACCGGATGGGGAGCCCCTCTTTCTTCGCGGTCGACCGGGCCCGCTGGATCAGGTAGTGCGACTGGTCGAGGCCTTCGGCGTTGTAGCCCCTGCGCGCGAGTTCGAGGGTGTGCCTGCCCTGGCCGCAGCAGAGATCGAGAACCTTTTCATGGGGCTGGAGTTGCAAAATCCGGGCGATCCGGTCGATCTCCCGCTCGGTGATCCGGGGGTCGTCGACGACGTCGCCGTCGGTCTTCAGGTAAAGGCGATTGAAGATACCCCTCCACCAGTCGGGTTTTACGTGGTCTTCAAGGTTCGGGACCGGACCGATCGTCCTCCTGTCCCGGTGTTTTGCCTTCCGTCTGCTATCGGGAGGTTCGTCGGTGTGGACCTCGTCGATCATGCCGGCCCACTCCCCCCGGCTCCGTTTCCGGAATAGAACCGGTGTTCTGCCGGGTTGCAAAAGAGAACGGTTAAGCTGTTCATAGTTGGATGATCTTTCGATAGGATAGTATCGATAAAAGCATTGCGTCACGTACCTCCCTGCAGAGGGAAACAGACACGTTGGAGAGGGATTTTCCTTCCCGGGCATCCCGGCCACGCACCGGCCTGCGCAGGACGAATCCTGCCGCCCCGGATCGCTGAGACGCATCTATATATGCAGGCAGGTAATTGAGTATGTGCAGATTATCTGCATGGTTGAAGTATATGGAAGAGAGATACCCCCGCAGGGGCCCCCGTTCTTATGACGACCGTCCCCGCGAGTTCCACAAGGCGGTCTGTTCCGACTGCGGCAAAGAGTGCGAAGTTCCTTTCAAGCCTACGGAGGGTCGGCCCGTCTACTGCCTCGACTGCCTCCCGAAGCACAGGAAACCCCGGTTTTGAGTAGTCAGTAAGAATACTGTTTCCCGAAGTGAGTGAAATTCCGATGGAAGAGAGATATC
>JAEYOJ010000009.1 GCA_023411815.1 Pseudomonadota bacterium
CCCATTCGTCCATCCCCGAAGCATATTCCAATTCGTCTTGCCCAGTCCGTCTCGTGAAGGCCCTTGCGCCGTGTCGCCCGCTTTTGGCGCGGGCGTCAGGCTCTGCCGCGGCCCATGATGAGCGAGACGATGAACAGGACCAGGAAGACGAAGAAGAGTATCTTGGCGATGCTCGAGGCGGTGCCGGCAATGCCGCCGAAGCCGAAAATGGCCGCGACGATGGCTATGATGAGAAAGATGACTGCCCATCTCAGCATGCTAGCCTCCTTTTTCTTTTGCCCTGAGCCGGTGACGTCGGCTCCGTGCGTCCTAGGCGAGCATGAAGCGACCGTGGGCCGAAGGCCATGATTAAGGAGAGTCCTCAGACTCAAGGACTAGGCCGACCCGGAATGCGCTGTCCCGGATTCGAAGGCCTTGGGAACGTGCCGGGATGATCCTGATGATAAAAGTCCTGTTGCAAGCCCCGGCTGCCGATCGGAAGGCATGAAAAAGCCGGCTTGGCGATTGTAATCGCCAAGCCGGCTTTTTCGAAAGCCAGCGACCTGACCGTTAGGAATTGAGATCTTCCTTCAAGGTCTTGCTCGTGGTGAACTTCACGACCTTCTTCTCGGGGATCGTGATTTCGGCGCCGGTCTGCGGGTTCCTGCCGGTGCGGCTGGCGCGGGCGCTCAGGGAGAAGGAACCGACATTGGGCAGACGCACGCCTTCATTGCTCTTGATTCCCTGCGCAAGGGTTTCGCAGAAGACATCGAAAGCCTTCTCGGCGCTCACTTTCGTGGTGAATACGTCGGGAAGCGCCTGGCGCAGCGACTCAACAAACTGCGTTTTGGTGAACATGGTCATCCTCCTTTGGACTGATCGTGCAACACCTGCGCAGCGCGAGGTGTCACCCTTCCTTTTGCGTTCTAGGTGGTCTTTGCCCCGCAACTGCCTGCTTGTCAAATGGTTCCACTGGTGAAGGCAGGAAATACGGGCTTTTGGGGCTGGCGTCTCCGTGCCGTCACAAGATCGTTTGTTGGCTTATGCAATTGTAATGCTTGGAAATGTCAATAAATTCTGTTATCGGTGGATACCGTATCCAGGCAGAAAGGAAAGAACCGGCTTTTGTGGGCGAAAGATGGTCGAGGACATGGATCAGGATGTAATCGGACGGGGTTCTTCCGCGAAGAGGGACTGTCCGATGCCGCGAGTTCTGCTCCTGGCCGGGCACGACGAAGGGCGGAAGCGCTATGAACAGCTCTCTTGCGTATTGCATGCGGAGCTTGTACGCGAAACGAGGCAGGGACGCTGGCCGGCGGAACGCACGGTCGCGCTAAGCCTGTCCGATTCAGTCTGCTTCGTGTTCACAACGGCCAGGTGGCTTCCGGGCGATACGGCTTGGCTTGCTATTCCATCCCTTGGAACTCCGGCTCTGCGGGCTGTCTGCCGCAGGGTGGCCCCATGGCGCGGGGATGCGCTGGGACCGCAGACGTGGCTTGATCACGATCGGGCTTCACCCTTGGGTGAGGCGGGCGGGCCGATGCCGGGCATCGGCCTGAACTTCGAAGACATCACACCGGCCCAGCGCGAGGCCTTGGACGCCCTGCTCTCGGGGGCGGCTGCTCCGCGCAGGGGCCAGGGAGCACAGCATGGCTGATAAGCACGTCACCGATGCCCTGGTCAGGGGCATTCTCTTGGGCGGTTCCGTGGGCATCATCGGCGGTCTCGTCCTGTCCATGGAACTATCCCGGGCACTCTTGCTGGGCATGCTCTGCGGCGTGCTCGGCGCCGTGACCAGCTATTCCCGCTCCAAAAGAAAGTAGTCCTTTACCGGGCATATCGTGCGGAGGCCGGCGCGGCGATATCGGAGCCTGCGACGTCCCCGGGTCGAAGTCGCGGACGGATGGTGATCGATCCGCTTCAGAGGCATGGCCTGGCGGCAAGCAATTCGCGTATGCCCGCCAGAGCATTTCCTTTTGAAAATGCTCTGCGAGCCATGCGGCGGCAGGGCTTGTCGCTAGCTACGGCGTAGGCGCAATTCACTTGCGCCGTCAACGCCGGTGCGGGCGTCTTGAAAGCGATTCGCTCTATGCCCGTGGTCGCCAGGGTAAGCCCTTGGCGAGGTCGATTCCGACCTGATCCATACCAGCCTCTTTCCTCCAGGTTCTCCCAAAGCCCGATCCTGTCCAGGAGCGGGCTTTTCTCATCTGCGACGGCAGCAAAGCTGTGATTCGGCTAACGCTGTCAGTGCAAGTAGGACAACTATTGCTATCTCATGGATGACAGTATCCATGAGCTTACTGAAAATCTGAATCGTGTCAGTAGAATAAATAATCCTTTAATAATTAAGGATAAATTTGTAGTAATCTTAATTTTACGCAAAAAAAATGACTTCAGTTCTTCTCCGACAAGGTCAAAATGTGGCAAAGTGCGGATAGGTTGCTTTTCCGAAATGCGCCGGAGAGCTGGCAACGTAACTCGCGCATGCAATGGAAGGTTGGCTTGATTGTTCGCTATGCGAGGTATAGTGCATGAAGATCGCACATGTATCGCCTCTGTTCGAGAGCGTGCCTCCAAAGCTGTATGGTGGTACGGAAAGAGTGGTATCCTACTTGGTCGAGGAGCTTGTCCGACAGGGACATGATGTGACGCTCTTCGCCAGCGGCGACTCGCTGACCTCGGCCAGGCTCGTGCCCATGTGCCGCAGGTCCTTGCGGCTGGACAAAGGCTGCGGGGACGATATTCCGCATCATGTCTACATGCTCGAAAAGGTCGCCCAGTTCGCCGGAGGCTTCCATGTCGTGCATTTCCATACGGGCATCCTGCACTTCCCCTTGGCCAGGCGGCTGGACGCGCCGCATGTTACGACCATGCACGGCAGGCTGGACCAGACGGACCTCAAACCCCTGGCGACGGAGTTCAGTGACCTGCCGCTGGTGTCCATCAGCGACAGCCAGCGCATGCCCTGGCTGTTCATGAATTGGGCCGGGACCGTCCATCACGGCCTGCCGTTGGATCTGCTGCCCTTTAGCGAACGCCACCAGGGCTATCTGGCCTTCCTAGGGCGCATAAGCCCCGAAAAACGCGTGGACAGGGCCATCGCCATGGCCGTGGAGGCGGAGGTGCCGATCAAGATCGCGGCCAAGATCGATAAGCGGGATGCAGAGTATTACGAAACGCACATCAAGCGCCTGTTCGATCATCCGCTGGTGGAGTATGTCGGCGAGATCGGCGAGGCGGAGAAAGGCGCCTTTCTGGGCGGCGCCATGGCCCTGCTCTTCCCCATAGACTGGCCCGAGCCCTTCGGCCTGACCATGATCGAGTCCCTGGCCTGCGGAACGCCGGTGATCGCCTATGACCACGGTTCGGTGCCCGAGGTGCTCAGGGAAGGCCAAACGGCCTTCATCGTGGACAGCGTGGAGGCTGGCGCCAGGGCGGTGATGCAGGTGGAGAGCCTGTCGCGCCGCCAGTGCCGGCAGGAGTTCGAGCGGCGCTTCAGTGTGCGGACCATGGCCAGGCGCTACGTGAAGATCTACGAGACGCTCGTGTCCAATTGGGAACCCAGGAGCAGGCATTTTCCGAACGGGAGCAGGAGCACATGGCAGAAGTTATCCAGATTGACCAACAGTACTATGTCCTAGCCACTTCGGCCGTATCGGGTGCCTCCAAGCGAGTGCTCAAGCAGGGCGATACGTTCGGTGTGTTCGACCGCCATGGCGACGTGCGCACCTTCGGCAAAACCGAGCAGGGCGTCTACCATGAGGGAACCCGCTTCGTGTCCCGCATGGAGTTGCTCGTCAACGGCAAGCGGCCGCTCCTGCTCAGCTCGAACATCCAGGAGAACGATCTCCTGTTCACCGTGGATTCAACCAACCCGGATTTCTTTGACGGCGACGAGCGCACTCTGGCCAGCGGCGATCTTCACGTGGCCCGCTCCAAGTTCCTGCACGATGCGGTTTGCCACGAGATCATCAGGTTCACGAACTTCGGGGAGTCCGAAGCGGCGTTCACGGCCGAACTGATCTTCGACGCGGATTTTGTCGATGTGTTCGAAGTCAGGGGCATGAGGCGCAAGCAGCGCGGCAAGCTCATCGAGCCGAGACGGGAAGGGCGGGCGATCGTCATAGGCTACGAGGGCCTGGACGGTATCAGGCGCGAGACACGCTTCGAGGTGTCGCCCGAACCCGAGACGCTTGACGGATCAGAGCTGAAATACGCCTTTCGCCTCGGCCGCAGGGAGCAGGCCCAGATATCCGTTCAGGCCGTATGCGTCCTGAATGAGAAGAGGTCTGAAGTACTGGACACGAACACCGCCTATGAGAGTGTCTGCAAAGAAGCCAGGAGCCTGGAGCAATCCTGCTGCGCCTTGCGGACATCGAGCGAGCTGTTCAACACGTTTCTCAAGCGGGCCACCGCGGACCTGCGGATGCTCGCGACGGGCATGGACGACGCCCATTACCCGTACGCCGGCATTCCGTGGTACTCCACGCCCTTTGGCCGCGATGGGATCATCACCGCCATGGAAAGCCTGTGGATCAATCCGGACAGCGCGCGCGGAGTGCTATCCTTCCTCTCCAAGACCCAGGCCGAGAGCTACAACGAAAGCCAGGACGCCGAGCCGGGCAAGATCCTGCACGAATCCCGCAAATCCGAAATGGCCAACACGGGCGAAATACCTTTCGGACAGTATTACGGAACCATAGACGCCACGCCGCTGTATCTCATGCTCGCCGGGCAGTTCCTGCGCCGCACCGGGGACGTGGCCTTCATCGCGAAGCTGTGGCCGCACTTCGAGCGCGCCCTGAACTGGATCGACAAATACGGCGACCAGGACGGCGACGGGTTCGTGGAGTATCTGGTCAAGGCGCACAAGGGGCTGCGCAACCAGGGCTGGAAAGATTCCGAGGATTCGATCTTTCATGCCGACGGACGGCTGGCCGAGGGATCGATCGCCCTGTGCGAGGTGCAGGCTTACGTATACGGGGCCAAGAACGAGATGGCCTACATGGCCGAGATGCTCGGCCGCAGGGCCGACGCCATGCGGCTCAAGGCCGAGGCCGTGGACCTGCGCAAGCGCTTCGAGGAAACCTTCTGGGACGAGGAGCTGTCCACCTACGTGCTGGCCCTGGACGGGGAGAAACAGCCGTGTCGGGTCAAGTCGTCCAACGCCGGCCACTGCCTTTTCGCGGGCATCGCCAGCGAAGAACGGGCCAGGCGGCTTGAACAGGTGATCCTGTCAAAGGAGATGCATTCGGGCTGGGGCGTGCGCACCATCGCCTCGGACCAGTCCCGCTACAACCCGATGTCCTACCACAACGGCTCCATCTGGCCCCATGACAACGCCCTGATCGCTTACGGCCTATCCCTGTACGGCCTGAAAGAAGGGGCGAAGCGCATCCTCGAGGACCTTTTCCAGGCGAGCATGTTCATGGATCAGCAACGTTTGCCGGAGCTGTACTGCGGTTTTCACCGGCGGTCCGGCGAGGGGCCGACGCTCTATCCCGTGGCCTGCAGCCCGCAGGCCTGGGCCAGCGGAGCCATTCCCTACCTGCTGCAAGCCTGTCTCGGCTTGTCCATCGACGCCATCGCCAAGACGGTCACCTTCAACCAGCCGACGCTCCCGGATTCCCTGGACTGGCTGCGCATCCGCGGGATGCGCGTCGGCACGGCGGAGCTCGACATCCTGCTCTCCAAGTATGAAGGCGACGTGGGTGCGCATCTGGAACGCCGCGAAGGCGAGGTGACCCTGCGCATCGTCAAATAGGCGCCTCAATCGTCGAGCATGCGCAGGATGGCCGGCAGGCGCGGCAGGTACTTGCCTTCGAGCAGGGCCATGGCCCGGTCCTCGTCCCGGACGTAGTCCTCCTCGTGGAACAGGGCGTGGTGCCCGGAGCCCACGACGCGGTGCTGAAAAACCCTGCGCATGTCCACATGCTTGAAGCGGTGGCCCCGGCGCGACAGGTGCGCGAACCACGCCACGCCGATGTCCAGCACGCCGTCGCCGGTTTCCGGGTCGCCGATGTCCACGTAGGCCCGAAGGGCGGGGCATCGCCGATGGGCGCCGTGAGCGGTCGGGCCTGCTCCATGTCGATGAGGCCGCACCATTCGTTGAGCCGGCAGTCGGGCAGGGGCCAGGGGTGCTCCTGGATGTGGCGCGTGTCGCCGTCCAGGTACTTGCGATGGTGCTTGTACCATGTTGGGGGGATGCCCAGGCGCTGGATATCCTCCTCGGGCTGATGGAAGACCGGTGCAGCTGTTCGGATGACGGCCGCTAGTCGTGGTAGCGCTCGGAGGAGCACTCCTTGGCCATGGACGTCGGGCACTTGCGGCACATGCCGTTTCTCCGGGTATCGCCCGCCATCTGCAAGGGCGGCTTTCCACCTCGGCTCGCGTCGGCCTACGCTTCGATGAGAATGGCCCTCGCCGGAGCGCCGTCGGTGCGCAGTTTGAGCGGCAGCCCGCAGAAGATGTAGCGGCCCGGCTCAACGTCCTTGAGGCGCAGCCCCTCGAAAACGGTCATGCGCTGCACGAGCAGTTCGTGCACCCGGCCGGAGCCTTCCAGGGCCTCCACGCTCAGGTAGTCCACGCCCAGGGTGCGTACTCCCTTGTCCACGAGGTACTGCGCCGCATCCTCGGCGAGGTGGGTGTAATCCTCGCGGAAGGTTTCGTACTGCTCCAGGGAGTTGCGCGTCCTGAGGAGCACGATGGAGCCGTAATCCAGATTCTGGCCGCGCAGGTGCTCGGCGCGGATGACCCGGTCCGCGCCGGTCAGATCGAGCACCTCGCAAGGTCCGTAGAGGCTGTCTAGGGGCAGTTCGGCCACGCTGCGGCCCTGCTCGGCGATGTGCAGTTGCGCGTCCACGTGGGTTCCGGTGTGGCTGCCCATGGTAAGCAGGCTCACGTTCATCTCGCCTTCGGCCAGGGTGGAGTGCTGCTCGAAGCGCGGTTTGGGATCGCCGGGAAAGACGATCATGTTCTCGTGTATGTCCATGGATATGTCGATGATGCGCATGTTCGCCTCCCTTGGGACTAGTAGTTCGCTCCTGGCTGGCGGCTTTCCGCGCCCCTGCGCGCCAAGGGCGTCCCGCAGTATAGGCCAGGAGGGGGAACAAGGGAACTCGCTCCAGAGTGCGGGCGAGAACGAGCTCGCCCGGACCCGGCGAGCGCATCAGCGTGTCGCGGGCGCGGCGTGGCCGCCTGGAATGCTATCGAGGTCGGCCAGCAGCTCGTCGAGGCAGGGCAGGGCCGGGTAGAACAGATCCGGCCGTGAGGCCCGTACGGCCTCGGGGTTGGCCTGGCCGTTGCCCACGATGACCGCCACGGCGTCAATGGCCCGCGCGGCGGCCACATCGCGCGGCGTGTCGCCCACGACAACCAGCCTGCCCGGCCGTAGCGCCATCGCCTCGGCTGCCGCATGACGGGCGATGCGCGCCCGCGCCGGGCCGTGCTCGGCGAATCCGCCTGCCAGTTCCGGCACGCCGAGTCCCGAGCCCGACAGCTTGGCTGCGGCCACCTGCCGGAAGTTGCCCGTCAGGAAGAAATTGCTACACATGGGCGACGCGGCGGCCTCGCGGAACAGGGCCTGGGAGGCGGGCAGGGGCGGGCAGGGCTGCGTGCGCAGATTGCTGCAGGCCAGCTCAAGATAGGCCGCGCAGATTTGTTCGGCCGTGCAGTAATCGGCGGCATCGGGAAACAGGTCGCAGATGCCCGCGGCGATGAGCGGGTCGGTGCTGCCGCCCGCGTCAAGCTCGTCCCACTCGAAGCGGCTGCCGAGTATTTTCTCCGCCAGCTCCTTCCAGGCCTCGATGGGGCCTTCGGAGCGGCCCACTAACGTTCCGTCGATGTCCCACAAGAAATGAATGGCTTGCATGGTCCTCTCCCATGCAAGCTTTGTGCGCGCCTGCAACGCCCCGTCAGCACAGCCGGCCGGGCATCCGGAGCGGACTTGTCGCCGCTGCTGGATCAACCAGCGCAAAGTCTGATATGCAAGGCCATCGAGCAGATTCATCAAGGAGGACGACCGCCATGGAGCATCCGCTGGCCTTGGGCCTGGCCGCCTTGTTCGGGGTGCTGACCTTCGTGGGCCTGGCGCTTGGGCTGCGCAAGCGCTGCACTCCCTGAATGCTGCTCTACGGCTCCCTGGGAGTGGGGGCGCTCGTCTACTATTTGCTCGGCAATTGGCTGTATTGACCGCTTACGGGATGCTGTCCAGCGCCGCGAAACGCGGCTCGTGGAGCGGGATGATGATGTCGGCCATCTCGCGTACCCGGAGCATCGTGTCGTAGGCCAGGGCCGGATTGACGCACGTGCCTGGCGGGATGACCTCCATCTCCATGGCCCTGACCTCCTGCGGCGGCTCGAAGTTCTCCTGGATGACGCAGAAGCCGGTGATGGCCGCCGTGCCTTGGGTCGTGTCCACGAGCACGGTCAGGCCGCCCTCGGTGTGCGCCGGGGTGTGCGCGACGCGCACGCCGGGCACGATCTGCATATCCTGGCGCACGATCCTGATCTGGCCGTTCTCCTCCACGTCGAGGATGTGGTCCTCCAGATAGCGGTAGTCAAGCGGATGCGGGGAGTGGATGCGTCCCAGCTCCTTCTCGTGCACATGGATCTCCGCGTTCACGCACTTGTAGTCGTTCTCGCAGTGGTCGTTGTGCAGGTGCGTGTGGATGACGATGTCGATGTCCTCGGGCGCGAGCCCGAAGCGGGCCAGCCCCTCCTCGAAGGTGTATATCCTGCCGCCGAGGGCCTGCTCCCGGTCCGGCGACCGGAGCGGCATCAACTCGCCCGTGTCCACCAGGATGCGCTTGTCCCCGCCTTCCAGATACCAGCTGTAGATCGGGATGACGTACGGCTGCCCGTAACCCTGCTGGTAGGTCATCATGCCCTTGTCGAAGCGTTTGCTGCCCATGACGATGGGATGGATGGTGAATGTCGGCATGGCTCCTCCCTGTAGGGTGCGAAGATTTCCTAGCGGCATCTGTCCTGATCTAAGTCTGGAGATGCGAGAGGGCAAGGCGTTCCCTGGCGCCATACGCGGCAGGGGATGTTGCAAGCCATCCCGTATTCTTCCGACACATGCGGACCGTTTCCCTTGGCTGCCAAAAGCAGCTCTGAGCCTAAGTCTGCACTATTCCGCCGAATAGCTTAGTGATCCAGCAAAATCAATTCTGGTCCAACCATTAGGATGTTGCATCTATGTTGCGCATACGCAACATGCCAAGATGCATGCGCGCAACCTCATATCAATGTCCATGTAGCCTTTGCTGGAGAGCAGTTTATAAGTTATTAACTAGTTTGAAGTTTTATGTGTAGTTGTGCTTGGCACGAGTCTTTCTATAGATGCCGCAATCCCGTAGCCGGAATATGCGGCAAAGCATAACGGGAGGAGCATGCGATGACATTGACGGACGTTATGCCGGTAGATGGCTGGCGAAAGCTGGAAGAGGAACTGCACGCTTTTTCGCACATGAATTCGTGCGTGTTCGATGTCCAAGGCCGCCGAATCACGGATTACGCCAATTGGGGCAACAAGCTGTGCCCGCGCATCAAGTCCAACCCCCAAGGGTTGCAGGCCATCTGCGCCTGCGCCAACCAGGTCATCGGCCGGCGTGCGGAGCAGGAACAGGCTCCGGTCTTGGAAGAATGCGACGCCGGTTTCGCCAAGTTCGTGGTGCCCGTCCTCCCCGATGGACACTTCCTGGGTGTGGTCGGCTGCTGTGGGCTCCTGTTTGAGAGGGCGCATATAGAAACCGACTACGTATCGCGCATCACCGGCCTGCCAGTGACTGAGATCGAGGACTTGGCGGCGTCCATCCCGGCCATCTCGCGCCAGCGGGCAAACGAGATCATCGCCTTCATTCAGACGCGACTGGCCGCCTTGTAGCCCGGCCGTGAAACCTGAGGAGGTCTCCATGGACGAGAAGAGAAAGGAATTCCTGCGCACCAAGGTCATGCCCTTCCATGCCGCCATGTGCGCCCTGCTCAGGATCATGGCCAAGAACAAGACCAGTCCGCAGCCGGGCCAGAAGCCGCCGATTCTGGCCCAATGCGCGTTCGACACAGAGGCCTACGCCATCCGTTTCATCTGCCGCGGCAAGGGTATCCGGCCCTTCCTGGCCATCATGGATCGGCCCTGGCCGCACAAGGTCTACCTCGGTCGGCTCATGCGCGACGGCAATGTCCACCTCTTCGAGGACGGGCTCAAGGTGTTCTTCAACTTCCTCCTGCAGGAGGAGGTTCTGGATGTCTTCACCAGGGATCTGGAAAAGGCCGTCATCGAGATGGCCCTGGCCATGCGCCGCTGCTGCTCCCTGAACGAAGTGCAGGAAAAGGCGTCCGACGCGGGCTGCACGACATGCCGGTCCCGTCAGGCCCCGGAGATAATCCACTGAACCCGCAACACAAGGAGCGAGAGATGGCAGATGCTGTTGTGCTCGACCGCGTGGAGCACCCGTTCCTGGACAAGGTCATGACCTTGGTCCCGGAGGGTGGCCACCTGACGCAGTGCTTCACCTGCGGAGCGTGCGCCTCGGGCTGCCCGGCCACGGGCCTTGAGGGTATGGATCCGCGCAAGTTCCTGCGCATGCTGGCCTTCGGCCTGGAGAAACAGGCCCTGGAGAGCCCCTGGGTTTGGATGTGCACCATGTGCCGCCGTTGCATCCATGCCTGTCCCATGGGCGTGGACATCCCGCAGATGATCTACTACGCGCGCCAGACCTGGCCCAGGGACAAGCGGCCCAAGGGCATCATCGGCTCGTGCGACCAGGCCATCCGCACCGAGGGTGCGAGCGCCATGGGTGCGAGCAGCGAGGATTTCCAGTTCGTCATCGAGGACGTGCTGAACGAGGTGCGCGAGTCGGACCCGCGCTTCAAGGATCTTGAAGCGCCAGTGAACAAGCCGGGGGCGATGTTCTTCCTCAACCAGAACTCCCGCGAGCCGGTGACCGAGCCCGACGAAATGGTCCCGCTCTGGAAGATACTGCACCTGGCCGGCGCGAACTGGACCTACGGCACAACCGGCTGGGCCGCGGAGAACTACTGCATGTTCGCCGCCGACGACGAGGCCTGGGAAAGCATCGTGCGCAAGAAGGTCAAGGGCGTGGAGGGCCTGGGGGCAAAGGTCTGGCTCAACACCGAGTGAGGGCACGAATTCTACGCAGTCCGGTCCGGACTGCAGAAGTTCGACATCAAGCCCAACTTCGAGCTCGACTCCATCATCCGCTGGTACGCCGTTTGGATCCGCGAGGGCAAGCTCATGCCCAGTTCCGACTGGAACAAGGACCTGAAGATCAAGTTCACGGTGCAGGACCCCTGCCAGCTCGTGCGCAAATCCCTGGGCGACCCCATCGCCGAGGATCTGCGTTTCGTGGTCAAGGCCGTCGTGGGTGCCGAGAACTTCGTGGAAATGTGGCCCAACAGGTCGAACAACTACTGCTGCGGCGGCGGAGGCGGCTTCCTTCAGTCTGGCTACGCCGACGCGCGCAGGCAGTACGGCAAGGTCAAGCTGGATCAGATCCTGGCCACGGGCGCGCAGTACTGCATAACGCCCTGCCACAACTGCCACTCCCAGATCCATGACCTGGCCGAGCACTACGAGGCCCCCTACCACACCGTGCACCTGTGGACGCTGCTGGCCCTGTCGCTGGGCGTGCTAGGCGAGAACGAACGGGCCTACCTTGGGCCGGAGCTGGCCGAGGTCGGCCTCTGAGGAAAACGGAGCAGACCGGCCCCTGTGACAGACAGGGGCCGGACCAGATGAAATATGTGGCGGTCCATGGGTTTGTGCCCGGCGCCATGACTGGAACCTGATGCGGCGACGATAGAGCGGAGGTCGCACATGTCCAAGAAGATCCTGGTCGTCGATGATGACCAGAACATCGTCGATTACCTTACCGAATTGTTCACGGCCAACGGGTTCGAGACCCTCACGGCCAAGGACGGGGCGCAGGCCCTGGCCCTGGCCAAGCAAGGCAAGCCTGATCTCATCACCCTGGATCTGGAGATGCCGGAGCGCTGGGGAACCGTTTTCTACCGCAGATTGGAGGATGACGGCGATCTCAGCGGAATCCCCGTCATAGTCATCTCCGGCCTGGAAAAGCACCCCAAGGACAGGGTGCTGCAAAAGGCTGCCGCATACATCGAAAAGCCGTTCGAGGCCGAGAGGCTCATGGCCGTCGTGAACAGCGTGCTTACGTAGGCCTTTAGGCCCCTATCCCTTGCCGCCCCTGTCCGAGAAATCGGGCAGGGGCCTTGCCGTTCGTCAGCGCGGCTGCTTTCGCTTTGCCTGTTCCCATAGGGCATTCAGCTCATCCAGGCTCATGTCCGGCACGCTCTTGCCCTGGGCCGCGGCAAGCTCTTCCATGACGGCGAAACGCTCCAGGAACTTGCGGTTGGCTGCATCCAGGGCCGCGTTGGCCTTGATGCCCTTGCGCCGGCCAAGCTCCACCAGGGTGAACAGGTAGTCGCCGAACTCGTCCTGCCTGCTCGCCTCGTCGCCATCGGCCAGGGCCTGCTGGAACTCCCGCCACTCGGCTTCGAGCTGGCGTTCGGCATCGGCGTCGGATTCCCAGGTGAAACCGTTGCGCGCGGCCTTGGCGTGAATGCGGTAGGCCCGCAGCAGGGGCGGCAAGCCCTTGGGCAGGCTGTCGAACAGCCCCTTGGCTTTTCCGTCCTCGGCCGCGGCGCCTTTCTCCTCGCGCTTGATGCGCTCCCAGTTGGCGAACAGCTCGCCCAGGTTCTCCACCTTGGTGTCGGAAAACACGTGCGGGTGGCGGCGGACCATTTTGGCCGCGCCGTCCTCCATGGCCTGGGCGAGGCTGAATCCGCCGTCGCGCTCGTACAGTTCGGCGATGAACAGGAGCAGGAACATGACATCGCCCAGTTCCTCGCGCGCGCCGGCCGTGTCGCCGGCCCGGATGGCCTCCACCAGTTCGAAAGCCTCCTCCACCACGTAGTCGCACAGGCTCTCGGGGGTCTGCTCTTGGTCCCAGGGGCAGCCGCCGGGGCCGATGAGCGTTTGCACCACCTGGCGCAGGGCGGCCAATGCGTTCTTGTCGTCGGACATGGTCTGCTCGGTCGGTTTGAAGTGATGTCGCTCGGGTAGGGCCGGTTTACCTCCGGCAAGCGGCGGCGGCAACCCGAAAGGACCGTTCGGACGAAACGCGGCGGAAGCCGGTCGGCGAAAGCGGAGGAGGGCGTAACCGCACGGTCCGGTCACGCCCTCTTCAAGGGATATTGTGAAAAGACTGGAATGCAAGGCGCGCTTTTTGGACGCGCCTTGTCGGGGATGGCCCCCTTGGCCAAGCCTATTCGCGTTAAACCGAGGGCTGACGGCTGAAACCGTCGGCCGCCCTGCGCAGGCCGGCGGCGTTTTCCCGGTACTCCTTCTTCAGGCCTTCCGGCAGGTAGTCGGCCAGCCAGTCGGAGACGCCGCCCAGGTAGGGCTGCACGGTCGATTGGCGCAGGGACTCCGAATCGGACGAGTTGATGATGAGCACCATGAGCAGGATGGCTCCGAGCAGCGCGCCTTTGATGAAGCCGAAGATGCAGCCGAAGAGGTGGTCCATGCCCGAGAGCTTGCCCGCCTTGAGCGCCGCCCGCAGGAGGAATATGGCCAGCCAGACCGCCAGCATGACGGCCAGCAGGGTCAGGATATACGCGGCGATGTAGGCCGTGGTGGGATCGTTCATGGCCCGTCCCACGATGGGCAGGAGCAGGTCGGAATGGCTGTTGGCCAGCCAGAAGCCCAGAACCAGGCCGATGATGCCGGCCAGCTCCATGAGCAGCCCTTTGAGGAAGCCCCTGATGGTGAAAAAGGCGAGAATAAGCACGAGCACGATATCCAGAATGTTCATGGCGCTCCTCGGCAAACTGGTGGTCTTGTTGTCTACGGTTTAGTTCCCCGAATCTGCTAGCAGATGACGTTCCAAAAATGAAGGGATCAAGAAGAAGGGCCGGATAGGCGTCACGCCTGGATGTTCCGCCGCCGTTCGGGGTGAATGGCCCATAGCCGGCGTTCGAGTGAAGCCTGGCGGACAATTATTTGCGCAGGCGGAGGCAAAAGATGTCGCATGGGTCCGGCATGGTGCCCGGATTTGGCGGAGCCGGTTATCGCGACCGGCGTGCCAACCCCTGCCCGCAAGCGGCGTGGCCGGTAGGCGGCGCTCACACCCTGCGAATGGTCGTCCGCGGGGCGGGAGCGGTGCTTCGCCTCGCTCCGGCGTTCATTCGCGCGGCATCGCTGGGCCGCTCAACCGTCCACCGAATAAAGCGCGCCCCGTGGAAGGCGGGGATGTAGAAGGCTGTCATGGACCCACGCACGCATGACCCCAAGGAGGACACCATGCAGGACAGCAAAAAACGGTATTGGCTCAAGAACCTGCGCCTGATGCTCGCGCTCCTGGGCGTCTGGGCGGCCGTATCCTACGGCTGCGGCATCCTCTTCGTTGAACAGCTGAACACCGTGCGCGTGGCCGGTTTCCCCTTGGGTTTCTGGTTCGCGCAGCAGGGCTCGATCTTCACCTTCGTGGCGATCATCTTCGTCTACATCTGGCGCATGAGCAGGCTCGACCGCGAGCATGACGTCCACGAATAGCTGACAGCAGGGAGCACATACATGTCCATACTCGTCTGGACCTATATCATCGTCGGGGTGACCTTCAGCCTGTACATCGGCATCGCCTGGATGTCGCGGGTCAAGGACACCAAGGGCTTCTACGTCGCCGGCGGAGGCGTTCCGCCCCTGGCCAACGGCATGGCCACGGCCGCGGACTGGATGAGCGCGGCCTCGTTCATCTCCATGGCCGGCATCATCTCCTTCGCCGGCTACGGCGGAGCGGTCTACCTCATGGGCTGGACCGGAGGCTTCGTGCTTCTGGCCCTGTGCCTGGCCCCGTACCTGCGCAAGTTCGGCAAGTTCACGGTGCCCGACTTCGTGGGCGACAGGTACTACTCGAACACGGCGCGTATCGTGGCCCTGGTCTGCGCCGTCTTCGCCTCGCTGACTTACGTGGCCGGGCAGATGCGCGGCGTGGGCATCGTTTTCTCGCGCTTCCTTGAGGTCGACGTGAACACGGGCGTGCTCATCGGCATGGCCATCGTCTTCTTTTACGCGGGCCTGGGCGGCATGAAGGGCATCACCTGGACGCAGGTGGCCCAGTACTGCGTGCTCATCCTGGCCTTCCTCATCCCGGCCGTGGCCATCTCCATGAAAATCACGGGCAACCCCATCCCGCAGATCGGCTTCGGCTCGACCATCGCCGAAGGTCCCAACGCCGGCCGGTTCCTGCTGGATACCCTTGACCATCTGCACCGCGATCTGGGCTTCGCGGAGTACACGTCGGCCTTTGGGGCCGGCAACAAGCCGATGCTCGACGTGCTGGCCATCACCATGGCGCTCATGGTCGGAACGGCCGGCCTGCCGCACGTCATCGTGCGCTTCTACACCGTTCCGTCGGTCAGCGGCGCGCGCTGGTCGGCCGGCTGGGCGCTCCTGTTCATCGCCATCCTGTACACCACCGCCCCGGCCGTGTCCGTGTTCGCCCGCTACAACATGATCGAATCCATAAACGGCGTGGCCTACGAACAGGCCCCCTCATGGTTCAGGAACTGGGAAAAGACCGGCCTGCTGGCCTGGGTGGACAAGACCGGCGACGGCATCATCCAGTACCGGGCCGGCGAGGCCATCAAGGGCAAGCCCGAGTTCACCGCCGAGACGGGCCGTTTCGGCCAGCGCATGGTCAAGAACCCGCCCACGGACACCCCCAACGAACTGTACGTGGACGCGGACATCATGGTCCTGGCCAACCCGGAGATCGCCAACCTGCCGGCCTGGGTCGTGGCGCTCATCGCCGCCGGCGCCTTGGCCGCCGCCCTTTCCACGGCCTCCGGCCTGCTGCTGGTCGTCGCCTCGTCCATATCCCACGACCTGTACTACCGGGTCATCAACCGCAAGGCCACGGAACGCCAACGGTTGCGGCTGGGGCGCATCATGATCGGCATCGCCGTGGTCGTGGCCGGTTATTTCGGTATCAACCCGCCGGGCTTCGTGGCCCAGGTGGTCGCCTTGGCCTTCGGCCTGGCCGCTTCGAGCTTCTTCCCCATCCTGATCCTCGGCATCTTCTCCACGCGCGTGAACAAGGAGGGAGCCATCGCCGGCATGCTCTCCGGCATCGGCTTCACCATCTTCTACATCGTGCAGACCAAGTTCATGGGCGTTGCTCCGTGGTTCCTGGGCATCAGCCCGGAAGGCATCGGAGCCGTGGGCATGCTCATCAACTTCGCGGTTACGCTCGGCGTCTCCTATCTCACGCCGCCGCCGCCCGAGGATATCCGCGAACTCGTGGAGAGCGTGCGCACTCCGCGCGGCGCCGGCGCCGCCGTGGATCATTAGATGTGTGCGTTAAGTTGGGATGCTGTTTGAAGTGAAAGAGGAGGGGGAACCGTGGGGCCCGGGGTTCCCCCTCCCGTGGGAGGCCCGTGCGGCATGAGTCGCAAGGGACAATGGAGGTTTGGAGGCGAGATGTTTGCCGCTTCAGGCACCCGCGGTTTCGAGAATCGCCTTGGCCCGCTGGGCGCGCAGTTCGTCCAGATCGATGATCCTGGGCGGAATGAGTTCGAATCCCCTGGATTCGCACCAGTTATGGATATCGGCGAAGCATCCGTTGAAAAGGACGTTATCCACGACGTAATAGCCCGGTATGCCCATGATGCGGTCCCATTGCTGCACAAAGAAGCTGAACCTATCCGGCGCAAAGGAGTCGACGTGCTCCCAGGTCCACACGCAGCTGCACACCTCGTCGTCATAGCCCATGACCGCCAGGTACTTGGCCTTACTGCCCAGGTACATGGAACGGCGTATCTCCTGCGGTGTGCCCGTGATGACCTTCCGGTCGAAATCGACCGCCTTGCCGTCGAGGGTCACGCGCAGAAGCGTGTCCTTGGTCAGGCGCATGCCGCAGGTGGCGGTCTTTCCTGCGCGCCACCAGTTCATGTACTTTTCCTTGTAGATACCTTTGCCTTTCTGCCGAATGGCCTTGGCGGTCTGCTCGGAGATGGGATGCAGGGCCAGATCGCAGCATTGTCCATGGATTTCGAAAGTGAGCTTCATGACGTGCACCTCAAGTTACAAAATTCACAAGAATATGCCGAGGGGAATCCCGCGCCGTCAGTCCCGCAACGTGCTGTCCTGCTATTCATGGGACTTCTGGGGCATGGCGATCCGCTCAAGCCGGAACACATCCTTATGCCTCTAGAGCAAGGCTGGTGCCAAAGGGCTTGCGAAAGAGTGAAGACCGGAACAAACGTATATTGCCTAAGCTATTTACCTGGCATGATAACTATTTTTTGGAGAAACGCACGATTGCGAGATGTTGCGCGATATTGCGCAGCAGACAGCCGATCATGGCAGAGGCCTAACCTGCGACAAGCAGGAAGGCCGGATCAGATGATGATGCATGAAGTCTATTGTGCGCGAGTCAGCACTGGCGAGACGGGTTCAGCGGATCGTCTTGAACGATTAGATGGCAAAACGCCATACATTCAGGGAGAGATGGAGCAAGGCGTTTCGTTATCGGCGAGTTTGAAAAGAAAGGAGGGGGAATCTTCTGGCCCGGGATTCCCCCTCCTGGGGAGGCCCTTGAGGCAAAGTTGGCCTCGGGCAAGGAGGCGAGGCATATATACTGATCCGAACGTGCACGCTGCCTGGGGAGGTACCAGTGTGCGTCTGTCGGCTAGACGTCCTCGGCTCCGGGGTCAAGGAGCCGGCCGGGTCGCACCGAGCGGCGGGGGCTTAAGCCGGGCTGGCGCGACGGACTGGTTGGTCAACCAGTCGCGTTGGTTAGGTATATAGTCCGTGAGTGAAAACTGGTCAAGGGCCTTTTTATCATAGGGAAGTAAAAAATTAGAGGTGGCCGTGAGCACAAGCACGCATACAGTTTCACCGGCAGACGTCGTGGAGCTCCTGCGGCGAACCCTGCCCTTCGGGGAGTTGCCGCATGAAGAGCTTGGGCGCCTGGCCAGGGTCTGCAGCATAGATTTCATGCCGGCCGGCGTGCGTTTCATCGAACAGGGCAGGTCGCCCGTTGACTACCTGTGGATCATCCAGAAGGGCGGGGTTAAGAGCTACCTGCTCAACGACGACGGCGGCGTCACGCTGCTGGACATCCAGGGCGAAGGGGGCACCTTCGGCGCGCTGGCCATCGTGCGCGGCAGCCTGGCCAACTTCAATGTGGAGACGGTGGAGGACTCCTTCTTCTACCGTATCCCCAAGCAGGACTTCCTGGACCTCCTGAAACGCTGGCCCGAGGTCGCCCAATTCTATCTGCGCAACCTGTCCGACGCCTACGTGCACAAGGCCTTCGCGGAGCTGCGCCGCACGCGCCACCCGGCGGACTCCGGCGCCAGGCTGTCGCTCTTCGCCACCGGCGTCGGCGAGGTCGTGCGCCGCGAGCTGGTGACCATCGGCGCGCACGAGTCCATCCGCGCGGCCGCAGAGCGCATGGGCCGGGCGGGCGTGGGCTCGCTGGTGATTCTCGACGGCGCGGGAGGCGCGGGGGGGGGCGAGGTCGCCGGCATCGTCACGGACCAGGACTTCCGCGACAAGGTCGCGGCCAGGGGCCTGTCCGTGGAACTGCCCGTGCGCGAGATCATGTCCTCGCCGGTGCTGGCCGTGGATGATTCCACCCTGTGCTTCGACGCGTTGCTGACCATGATGAAGAGCCAGGTGCACCACCTGGGCGTGCGGCGTTCCGGCCGCGTGGCGGGCATGGTCACGGCCCACGATTTCATGACCCTCACGGGGCGCTCGCCCTATTCCCTGTTCAAGGACATCGTGGGCGAAACCCGCATCGACGGCCTGGCCCGGCTGGCCAGGGGCATTCCCGACGTGGTCCGCGCCCTGTTCGAGGAAGGGGCCAGGGCCGGCAAGGTCGGCCGCATGGTGGCCGTGCTCAACGATCTGGTGCTGGAACGGCTGCTGACCATGCTGCAGGAGGAGCTTGGCCCGCCGCCGCTGCCGTTCTGCTGGCTGGCCATGGGCAGCGAGGGCCGACGCGAGCAGACCATCCGCACGGACCAGGACAACGCCCTGATCTATCAGGACCCGGTTGCTGGAGGAACGGACGCAGGCCTGGCTGCCCGCGCCGAGGAGTATTTCGGACGCCTGGGGCGACGGGCGGGCGAGTGCCTCGTGGATTTCGGCTATCCGCGCTGCCCCGGCGGAATCATGGCCGACAACCCGAAATGGCGCATGTCGCTGTCGGCCTGGAAGCGGCGCTTCACGGACTGGATCGCCCGTCCCGAGCCAGAGCAGGTGCTCTTCGCTGGAATCTTCTTCGATTTCAGGCCGGTGTTCGGCTACCTGGCGCTGGGTGAAGCCCTGCGGGACCACGTGACCCCGCTGGCCGCGCGCGAGGAGGTCTTCCTGCACCACATGGCCGCTGACTGCTTGCGCTCGCGGCCGCCGCTGACCTTCTTCAAGAGCTTCATCGTGGAGAAGGACGGCGAGCACAAGGACGCCCTGGATATCAAAAGTCGCGGCGTCCTGCCTTTGACCGAGTTCGGCCGGGTCATGGCCCTCAAGCACGGGCTGCGCGAGACCAACAGTCTGGACCGTTTCAAGGCCCTGGCCGAGTTAGGAGCCATCTCGGCCGAGTTCCACGCCGAACTGCGCGAGGCCTACGAGTTCCTCATGCAGGTGCGCATCGCCAGCCAGTTGCGCCAGATGGATGAAGGCCGCCAGCCCGGCAACCATGTCAAGCCGGGCAGGCTCACGGACCTGGAGAAGCGCACGCTCAAGGAGGCCTTCAGCGTCATCGGCCGCATGCAGACCTACGTGCGCGAGACCTTCAGGCTGAACGCATGAGGGAGAACGTCATGGAACAAGCCGTGTTCGATCGCCTGCTGGAAGTCGGCCCGCTTGGCCGCCTGCTTGGTCGGGCGCCATGGCATCCGGCCCTGCGCGAGAGCCGTGAGCACTTCCGGACTTTCGACCAGGATATACCGTTGGAGGAGTGCGAATTCACTGTGCTGGACACGGAACTGACCGGCATGAACCATCGCCGTGACGAGATCGTGTCCATCGGCGCGGTGCGCATTCGCGGCATGGCCATCCAGCCGAGCGCCAACTGGTATGCCGTGGTCCGGCCGTCGTGTCTGCCCAAGGCCTGCACGCTCATCCACCGCATCACGCCCTCGGAGGTCGAGTCCGCGCCCGAACTGACCGACGTGCTGCCCGAATTCGCCGACTATCTCGGCCAGAGCCTGATCGTGGGCCATCACGTGGGCCTGGACGTGGCCTTCCTCAACCGCGCCTGCAAGCGCATTCTGGGCGGGCCCTTGGCCAATCCCTGCCTGGATACCCTGCGCCTGGCCCAGGTCCACGAGGAGGAACGCTGGATCGGATACTACGACCGTTTCAACCTGCGCGTGTCCTATAACCTCGCGGACCTCTCGGCACAGTACGGCTTGCCGCGCTTCCCGGCCCACAACGCCCTGGCCGATGCCATGCAGACCGCCTACCTGTTCCTGTTCCTCGTGCGCAAGCTGCGCAGCGGCTACGTGCACACGCTCAAGGACCTGTACAATCTGGGCCGCAGCTGGCGCTGGTATTTCTAGCAAAGCCCCCCCGAGTCCCGCGCCTACTCGCCCCAGATGTCCAGCAGCCTGCGCGCGCCCTCCTCGCCGTCGAATTCGCCCAGGTCCTCCTCGGCCGGGCCGAGGTCCGAGATCGGCTGGCCGTAGGCCGCATGGCAGATAGCCTCCTGCACGGCCAGTTCACGCTCCAGGGCGGCGGGATCGAGGTTCGGCTCGCGCACGCCGCGGGCCATGAGCGTCTCCATGTTCGTTGTCTCGCGCATAGCCTCGAAGCGCCGGGCGCGGGTCAGGATGCGGCGGGTTTCGGCGTGGCGCTGCTTGAGGGCCGACAGCGGCTCGGCGTCGGACGCCAGGCTTGACAGGAAGCGGCAGGCGTAACGCAGGGCTTCGGTAGTCTCAGGCACATTTCCTGGCAGGCGCTCCAGGACACCGCTGAGCAGGAAAAGCGCCTCGGGCGTGTCGGGCCAGGACTCGTGGCGCAACAGGGCCATGAGCCAAGCGGTCTGCTCCTGGTCGAAGCGGCTGGCCGCGACCCGGCGAAGCTCCTCGGGCGGCGTGTGGCCGATGCGCAGCCTGCGCACGAGCAGCAGGGCGTCCTCGTCTCGCAGGGGCAGACCGAGTGTTCCGCTGCCGGGCAGGGCGAAACGTGCCGTGGGTTTGAAAGACAGCAGTCGGCCGGCGATGCCCGCTTCGTCATCTTTCGAATACCTCTCTCGCGCAAGCAGCGGCTCCAGCTCGGCCTTGAGGCCCGGACCAGGGAACAGCATCAGCTCCACCATGGCCTCGCGCTCCGGGCTGTCTTCCTCCAGCACGCGCCAGAGCGCCTCCTGATCCTCGGTATCCACTTCGAAGGCCGTGCGGGCGAACTGCACGATATCGTCGCCCAGAGGCCGGGGCCGTTGGAGGTACTCGTTCAGGGCTTGGGCGAGGCGGTCCGGCGCGGGCATGGCGGTTCTCCTGCTCAGGGATAGGTGGATTGCTTCGACGCGGTGCAGGGTAAACCACGTTACCGTGACAATCCATCATCGAACTACGCGGGTCCAGGGCGTTGTTACTCCCTGGTGGGTGGGGTTCGGGGAGGAGCGAGCCGCTCTGGCAGGCAAAGCCCTCCCCGATCTTCGGCAGCTTGCTTCAGCTCGCGGTCACGCGCACGCCGCGCCACAGGGCACGCACTTCGGCCAGGCGCAGGAGCATGAGCAGGATGGCCAGGCCGATGTAGGCCATGGAGAAGCCCAGGTGGGTTGCGTCGGGTTCGATGAGCACACCCATTGCGGCCAGGCCCTTGGACCAGAATGGGGCCAGGAACTGGCTGATGAACAGCAGGAACAGCACGCCGGCCCCGCGCATGGACAGCTTGAGCCCGGCCAGGAGCACCACGGCCAGCAGGGACTGGGCCGCGGTGAGCAGAATCTCGTGCATCTGCAGGGCGCCCATGGGGATGGGCGTGGCGAATGAGCCGCTGGACACGCCGTACACGCCTGGGATCATGCCCACCAACAGAGTCCACTGGTTGAGCTTGGAGGACAGCAGGCTGCCCAGGGCGATGCCCGGATGGCCGCGCAGCACGAACAGGATGGATACGATGAACTCGGGCGACTCGGAGGCGATGGGCGCGAGCCACTGCACGAGCAGGAACTCGTTGACGCCGAAGACCTTGCCCGTGGCGACCAGATTCTCGCTGAAGGGTTCGGCGCAGGCCAGGATGACCAGGGCCGCATAAAGGAAGGTTGTCACTGTGGCCAGGCGGCGCGGAGCCCTGGGCAGACGGGCCAGCAGTTCGGCCGGGCCTTCGATGTCGCAGCCGACGCAAGGCCGGCGGCTGGCCAGGCATATGTACCAGACGTACATGCAGATGAAGATCAGGCCGTCATACCAGGTCAGACTGCCCTTGAGCGGGATGGTGAAGGCATAGAGCGTGGCCAGCCCCAGAAAGAAAAGCTCGGTGCGGCGGTCCTCCTCCAGGTGCACGCTCTTGCGCGTGCGCAGCCAGAATATGGCCACGATGGCCGTCCAGGCCACGCCGATGAGCAGCCGGTTTGCGCCGGTCATGTTGGCGATGGCGTAGTGCGCGTAATCCGAGCCGGGATGCTGGCCTGCCTGCCAGGTGAAGTACATGTCCACGGCATACTCGGGCAGCACGGCGATGAGGGCAACCACGGCCAGGGCCAGGGTCTGGGGGATGTCCTCCTGGGCCACGTCGCAAGCCCAGGTCAGCAGAAAGGACGCGCCGAGGATGGAGCCGCCGCTGATGGCGGCCATGAGCGGCGGTGTCAGCTCCATGTGGAAAAAACGCAGGAGCAGGCCGGGCAGACAGGCCGCCACGGCCAGGACGAAAGGCAGAAGCTTCTTGGCGTCGAGCATGGCGCAACTCCGATCACAGATTGGCCGGAGGCAAACAAAAAGACCTCCGGCATGACATACTCATGCCAAAGGTCTCGCTCATCGGCCTCTCGCCAACGGCAAAGCCAAGCGCGAACGCTGGGGTGGTGACTTTGCCCTGTCGGAGCTACTCCCCTTTGAACGGCCCGAACTTAGTACTCCGCCCAGACGCTGTCAATGGCCCTTGTCAGGAATGCCGAGGCTGCCCGGAAAGGAAAAAAATGCCGCCTGTGGGATCGCTTCCGCATGCATGTCGCGCGTCGTCGCATGGCCATGCTTCCACTTGCAGTAATTGCCGCATTCGGTTTCCGGCTCTTCGCATCACTTGTGCGAAGAACTGGAAGCGTGGCTTGGGTTAGCTCTTGGTCCAGGCCTCCCTGCTGTGACGGCGTTTGACCGCGACCTGTTCCCACTGGTGCGTGAGCAGGCACGAGCCGCGCCAGCAGCCGAGCATGCCTTCGAACAGTGTTGGCGCAGCCCGCGCCCAAGGTCGCGGCCTGCAGCAAATTCTTGCGCGTGGCGATGTCCGTATGCAGACGCAGGCTCGCGGCAATGCCGAGCATGCTCGGCATGAACATGCGAGGAAACTATGTTCAAGGCTCTGAAAAAGGCAATGGGTCAGGATCCTGAAAGTTAGGCGAGATAGGGGAGGGGAGATCAGGGATGTTGCGGGAGGTATCGGCTGCGCGGCCGCGTCGCTATTGCCCGTCGAAGTAGGAAGTGACCTGCGAGCCCAGCATGGTCAGCACGAAAGCGGCCGAGCTGCCTTCAAGTTCGATGGCGGCGCGGGAATAGGCCTGATAACCGGCCGTGCGGTTCTTGCCCAAGCGGGCGGCACGCAGTGTGCGCAAAAGGTCTGAGTGAGCAGCCAGTTCGCGAAAAAGCTGGCTCAGGCTGGGATCTTCGGTGAGCAGCTTCTCCACCTTGGAGGCCGCCGGCTCCTCGCCCGAGGCACGCACGGCATCCTGTTCGTCCAGCCGCAGGGAAACCTTGGCCTCGGGATCGATGCCTTCGTACCGCATTCTGTGCCCCAGCTTTTCCATGAGTCTGGTCCGCAATTCGGCCACCTTGGTGGAGACGATGTCCAGGACATCCTCCTTGGGGTCACGCTGGACCAGGGCGGAAAGGTCACCGGAAGCTTCGGAAAGGCGCACCGAATCACGCGACGCATCCTGGCGCTCATCGTACCCCTGGCGATCTCGGGCCGCATCGCCGGCGAGCAAGCCGGGGTGCACCTGATTTCCCATGACGAAGTTTCTGATGGCGTTGATGGGCATGGCCTTGTCCTCTTGGATGGCTGCAATTTTTGCCGTATGCAGCCATAATGGAGCAATCGCGATGCCAGCATGCGGGCATGGAGAGTGGCGACAATTGACCAGGCAGCTTGGATTGGGCTAGATCCGAAAAGGGTATTCAGGACAGCAGGCTGCGCCGAAGACGGCCGCCGCTGAGCATGACCAGGAAGGAAGGATACTCGCCGCCGCTCGATTCTTCGCCGGCAAGGCCGGCCAGGGACTCAAGAATGCTCCCCTGACTGAGCTGACCGGACTGGCCGTGCTGACCAGGGTGGCCGAAGGCACCATCTTCTATCGTCTCAGGACCAAGGAACCGCTTATCGTCGCGCTAGAGGACCTGTGCAGGAGCCTTGTCAGGGCATGCGAAGCCTCCAGGAGAGCCGGCGTCTCGAAGGCGGCATGACAGGTGAGCCGGTCGCATTCGGCCTCGGGCTCCCTGCGCCGGAGACGCGGGCCGCCGGCTTGGTCGGAGGCAGGGAAGGCGCCTTCCGGACCACGCAGCCCGCCTTGCCGAGGAACAGCTAACCATCGGCGGACATGATCATGGCATTCAGCAAACTGAAGCCGTCCTTCTGGGACAAGCGACCCGGCAAGGGCTTGAGCGAGAATCTCTTCAACTACCGGCGCATATGGCAGCTGGCCATGCTCATAACCATCGCGGTCGCCCTGGGCCCGCTGCTGACCATGGCCGTCATCGATTACAGGCTGTCCAGGGATGCGTCCGAGTCGGAAACCATGCTGCGCGTGACCCGGCTCGTGTCCAATACCAAGCGCGTGGTGGCGGCGTTTCTGGAAGAGCGCGAGGCAGCCGTGCGTTTCGTGACCAGGGACAACTCCTACGAGGAGCTGGCCGATCCGGTCAGGCTGGCCCAGGTCCTCGACGCGCTCAAGGAGTCCTTCGGGGGCTTCGTGGACCTCGGCGTGCTCGATGCCGGCGGCAGGCAGGTGGCCTACGTGGGCCCGCACGCCCTGGCCGGCCGCGACTATTCGCAGCAGGCTTCATTCAAGGAGGCGGTGGCCAGGGGCCGATACGTGAGCGACGTGTTCCGCGGCTTTCGGGACGATCCGCACCTGGTGGTGACCGTGCGCGGCGACCTGCCGGACGGGCAGTTCTACGTGCTGCGGGCGACCCTGGACACGGCCCGCTTCGTGAGCCTCACCACGGACCTGGAGCTGGCCGCGCACGGCGAGGCCTTCCTTATCAACAGGGAGGGCGTGCTGCAGACGCCGTCCACGCTCTACGGCTCCATGCTCGCCAAGGCGCCTTTCGAGGTGCCGCGGTACGAGGAGCACACGACCGTGATTCCGGGAGAGACCGTCGGGGAGCCCAACATGGTTTTCGGATACGCCTACATCCCGGACTCGCCGTTCATCCTGGTGATCAGCAAATCCCGCTCGGAGCTCATGAGCGCCTGGTACGAAACCCGCCTGGACATGGCCGGGTTCCTGGTGGGCAGCATCTGGGTCATGCTGCTGGCCATCCTGGGCGTGTCCACCTACCTCGTGGACAAGATTTACGAGGCCGACCGCAAGCGAGTCGCGGCCCTGCATCATGTCGAACACGCCGACAAGATGGCCTCCATCGGTCGCCTGGCAGCCGGCGTGGCCCACGAGATCAACAACCCGCTGGCCATCATCAACGAGAAGGCCGGGCTCATAAAGGACCTGTTCACCTACCGCAAGGAGTACCAAACCGACCAGAAACTCATGGCGCACATGGACTCCATCATCGCCTCGGTGCAGCGCTGCGGTACGATAACCAAACGGCTGCTCTCCTTCGCGAGGCATCTGGATGTGACCTTGCAGCCGGTCAGCGTGCGCAGGATAGTCGACGAGGTTCTGGGCTTTCTGCACAAGGAGGCTGAATACCGCTCCATCGAAGTGCGGTTTCAGGGCGGTGAGAACCTGCCGGACATCGTCAGCGACCGGGGCAAGCTGCAGCAGGTTTTCCTCAACCTCATCAACAACGCCTTCCAGGCCATGAACGACGGAGGCCACCTGGCCATCGACATAGGCCCTGAGCCGGACGGCGGGCTTTCCGTGGCCGTGTCCGACGACGGGTGCGGCATCTCGGAAACGGACCAGAAACGCATTTTCGAGCCGTTTTATACGACCAAGGCAAGCAAGGGCGGAACCGGCCTGGGCTTGTCCATCACCTACAGCCTCGTGCAGGAGCTGGGCGGCCGCGTGAGCCTCGTAAGCGAGGTCGGTCGCGGCACGACCTTCACCGTGCGGCTCCCGGCCGAGGCTCCGCCAAAACAGAAAGGGGAATGCGATGCGAGTTCTGCTCGTTGACGATGAAGAAGAGCTGGTTTCGGCCTTGGCCGAGCGGCTGTCTTTTCGCGGCATGGAGGCCGCATGGGCCACCAGCGGGCAAAAGGCCTTGGAGCTGGCGAGCCGGACGTGTTTCGATCTGGCGGTGCTGGATGTGAAGATGCCCGGCATGGGCGGCATCGAGCTCAAAGGCAGGCTCGCGCAGGCCTGCCCGGGCCTCAAGGTCCTCTTCCTCACGGGCCACGGCTCCGAGGATGATTTCCGTCGCGGATCGGCCGAGTCCGGAAAGGATTTCTATCTGGTCAAGCCCGTGGACATCGAGACCCTCATCAAGAAAATGCATGAGGCCGCCCGGCGATGACGGCCAGCGCGCAACATGATCGGAAGCGCCTCGGTCCGGACGTTCTGGCGTTTTTCGGCCGGATGGGCGCTTCCATCCCCCGGCGTCGAAGGACTCCGGCCAGCGTCAACCGCCGGAAAGGCGGTGGATGGCCTCCTGAAGCAGGTTGCTTTTGAGACGCCCGCGTCGGCGTAGGCGGCAAGTGAATTGCGCCTAGGCCGACGCGGCGGCAAGCCATGCCGACGCATGTGCCGCCCGGTACCATGAACTGTCCTGAGACCGGCGGGACACTGTCGGCCGACGGCCGAGCCAGGGCTGCCCAGCCAGCCCCGCCTCGCAAAATGAGCTTCGTGACCTGATAATCCGTGGCAACAGCCAGCCACACCATTCAGCCTGTCTCCGATGAAGTCTTCCGCATCCGATCCCGAAGGCTTTTATCCTTCCCGCCCCCCGGCTATCCAGGCCGCTCCCGATGGAAAGGCGTCCCGGATCCGCGCATATCGTCCGTACCGCGCTGCAACCGTCCCCTGACCGCCGCATGCGTGCCGCACTGCACGCGCTTTGCCCTCGGCGCGCAATTTTCGCACTGATTCCTCAAGGGGAGGCCGGGGCGTATCGGCTTCCCGCCGCCCGTGCGCAAAGCCTGAAAGACCGCGCCATTGTTCGCATCCGTCGGTGTCCGGCCTTTCGTGGTGCGTGGAGGAACGACTTTTGTATTCCTGGCGGCATGAGAGGCTTCATGCTGCATGCCGCCAAGGTTATCGCGTTCTGCGCAGCGCTTCTGCTGTTTCCGGCACTGGGCTGCTCGCGCATCGAACGCGCCTACTATCTGGAGACGGGCAGGTACGCCCAAGGCATCGTGGTGCTTTCCAAGGAATACGCCCAGGATCCCTGGAACCCCGAGCTGAACTATTACCTTGGGCGTTTCCATCTGGCCCTGGGCAACGGCGAGAAGGCCACGGGCTATCTCAAGCGCGCCACCATCCTGGCCCAGGAAGACGCCGGGTACCACTACTGGCTGGGCGTGGCCTATCTGACCGTTGGCGAAGCCGCGGCCGAGGAAAGGGCCTTGGAGCGCAGCCTGGCGCTCAACCCGGAGCATGTGCCGGCACGCCTGGCCTTGGCCGACAACCTGCTGGCCCAGGGCAAGGCCAGCAAGTCCCTCATCCATTACGACATGGCCCTGACCGTGGAGCCGAACAACGCCGAGGTCCTCTGGGGTCGCGCCCGGGCGCTGGACAGGCTGGGCCGCCGCTCCGAGCGCATGGAAGTCCTGCACGACTATCTGAGCACCAGCCCGGACGGGCCCAACGCGCCTCAGGCCGTGGAGTATCTCAACGCGGCCGGCGACTACTCCTGGCGCATCCATGCCATAGGGCGTTTCCGCCTGGCCCTGCCCGCGGTGGACTTCGCGCCCGGCACGGACAGCGCCACCGTGCGCGGCCAGGAGGCCCTGGCCCATGTAGCGAAGACGCTCAAGGCGGACCCTGAGCTGCGCATCCATGTGGTGGCCTTTGTCGCGGGCGATCAGGAACTGGCCCGCAAACGCGCCCAGGCCGTGGCCGAAGCCCTGCGCGAAGAGGACAGGCGCATCGACCGCTCTCGCCTGTCCCTCAGCTGGCTCGGCTCGCCGCAACAGCTGCGCCTGGGCGACACGACGCAAGAGCTGAAGGAATCCATACAGTTCATAACCGATGCAAGGAAAGGAGCTTGACCATGAAACGCATCATCAAACGCATCGCGCTTCTGTCCGCCAGCGCAGGCTGCGCCTTTGCCCTCTGCCTGGGGGGACAGTCCTTCGCCCAGGACTCCACCTTGCCCGATCAGGGACAGGTCGACGAGGCGGAGCAGCAGGCCGGACAGGAAATGACCGCCAGCCAGCAGCAGATACGCGGGGCCTTGCAGCAGGTCCAGGCCGCCGAGGTTCAATTGAACCGTGTCCGCGCCAAGGGCGACCAGCAGCAGATCGAGCAGGCCCAGGCCGCCTACGACAAGGCCGTGGCGGACGCGAATGCCGCCATCGACCGGGAGGGCGTCGATGTGGGCGCCATGCGCAGCAGCGGCATGGGCTGGGGCCAGATCGCCCATTCCGCCGGCCTGCATCCCGCGGCCCTGGCCTTCGGAAAGGCCAAGAAGCAGACTCCGGCCACTGAGGAGACCAAGGCCGCGCCCGAGGAAACGCCGAGCAAGATAAAGCAGGCCAAGGAGAAGGCGCAGAAGAAGGAGCAGGCTTCGACGGTCAAGAGCTCGGACAAGCCGGTCGTAAGCGCCGATAAGTTCGGGGCCAAGAGCCAGGGCCGCGCCGCCCTGAACGGCGACAATGGTCTCGGCAGCAGCGGAAGCCAGGGCAAGGGCAAGGGCAAGGGCGGAAGCAGCGGCGACGGCAAAGGAAATGGCAAGGGCAATGGCGGCGGCAACGGTAATGGTGGCGGCAACGGCGGCGGCAAGGGCCGCGGCTAGGTCAATCCGCCGCATCGGCTGATGGCCGCAAGAGCCTGAAGCGACGTTCAACCCGAATCCTGCCAGGGTTCGTTCATATACTCTGAAAAGAGAGATGCCCGCTCATCCGAGCGGGCATCTCTCTTTATTCCGGTGTGCGCCGGGGAGCGCTCTCCTTGCGCTGAAGTGCGGGAGGACGTTCTACGCTTCGATCTTGGTGCCCAGCACGTCCAGGAACTTGCGCATCCATTCCGGGTGCGCGGGCCAGGCCGCGGCCGTGACCAGGTTGCCGTCCACGTGAGCATTGGTGAAAGTCGCGTTGGGCTCGATGTAGGAACCGCCCACGCGCTCCAGGTCAGGCTTCACGGCCGGGTAGCACATGGACTTCCTGCCCTCCAGCACGCCGGTCGTGACCAGCACCTGCTGCCCGTGGCAGACGGCCGCGATGGGCTTCTTCTTGTCGCCGAAATGCTTGACGATCTGCACGACCTTGGAGTCGAGGCGAATGTACTCGGGCGCGCGGCCGCCGGGGATGACCAGGGCGTCGTAGTCCTCGGCCTTCACCGCGTCGAAGTCGAAGTTGAGCAGGAAGTTGTGGCCGGGCTTCTCGGAGTAGGTCTGGTCGCCCTCGAAGTCGTGCACTGCCGTGCGTACGGTCTGGCCGGCCTTCTTGCCGGGGCACACGGCGTGCACCGTATGGCCGACCATGAGCAACATCTGGAACGGCACCATGACCTCGTAATCCTCGACATAGTCACCGACGAGCATGAGAATCTTCTTGGCAGCCATGCGTGTCTCCTTGTGATCTTTGGGATGTAGGCAGGCGCGGACCTTGCGGGCGCGCCATGGATAGCCTGGTGATTATATGTCGCGGCAAGGCTTAGGGCAATCGAAATGGATTATCGGGCGAAGATGTCACATGACGGGCTGAGAAGGATGTGAACTCGCAGCGTCGGAGAATGCATCAAGCTAGGGAGCCAGCAGGACGGAACAGAGAGAATCGAAACAGAGAGGCCGGGCGGCGTACGCCGTCCGGCCTCTCGATGCTATTGCCTGACAGGAGAGTTTATCCCGCCACGAGTTCCTTAAGCTTCTCGAAGGCCTTGTCGATGCCCTCGGGATTCGTGCCGCCGGCCTGGGCCATGTCGGGCCGTCCGCCGCCGGAGCCGCCAACCTCCGCGGCTACGTCCTTGATAAGCCCGCCGGCCGTGAATCGGCCGTGCAGATCCTTGGACACATACAGGATGAGGGCGACCTTGCCGTCTTCCTGGGGCGCGGCGAGGCAGGCCACGCCGGAGGGCAGCTTGGAGCGGATGTCGTCCATCTGCTCGCGCAGCACCTTCACGTTGGGCACGTCGGCCTTGACGGCCAGCAGTTTGACCCCGCCGACCTCCTGTACCTCGTCCATGATATTGCGGCTTTCGCCGGACAAAAGCTTGGCCTGCAGTTGCTCCTTGTCCTTGACGAGGCTTTTGACTTCCTTCTGCAGGGCCTGCACGCGGCCCAGGATTTCGCCCGGGCGGGCCTTGAGCATCGAGCCGGCCTCGTGCAGCTCGTCGCGCATGGCCTGGTACTGGGCCAGGGCGTTAAGGCCCGTGGCGGCCTCGATGCGCCGCACGCCGGCGGCAACGCCCGATTCGGACAGGATGACGAACAGGCCGGCCTGGCCCGTGGAGGTCAGGTGCGTGCCGCCGCACAGCTCCATGGATACGCCGGGCACCTCGACCACGCAGACCGTGTCGCCGTACTTTTCGCCGAACAGGGCCGTGGCGCCCTTGGCCAGGGCCTGCTGCTGGCTCAGGTACTCGCGGGTCACGGGCAGGGACGCGACGATGGCCCGGTTGACCTCGTCCTCCACGGCGCGCAGCTCTTCGGGCGTGAGGGCCGAGATATGCGTGAAGTCGAAGCGCAGCCGGTCGGGTCCGACCAGCGAGCCGGACTGCTTGACGTGGTCGCCAAGAATCTTGCGCAGGGCGGCCTGCAGCAGGTGCGTGGTGGTGTGGTTGCGGGCCGTGGCCGCGCGCAGGTCGATGTCCACGCGCAGCATGGCGTCCTGGCCCATGAGCAGCTCGCCTTCGTTGACGAAGACCTTGTGCACCGTGAGTCCCTGCGAGGGCTTGAGCGTGTCGAGTACGTCGGCGTCGCCGGTCATGGTCGAGACCGTGCCGCGGTCGCCTGCCTGGCCGCCGGACTCGCCGTAGAAGGGCGTGGAGGAGAACACGGCCCAGCCGCCGTGGCCCTGGGTCAGCCTCGTGGCGGGCTTGCCCTGCTCGTCCATGATGGTCACCACGCGGCTTTCGGCCTCAAGGCCCTCGTAACCAACGAACTCGCTCGTCAGGCCGGCGGCCAGCAGGTCGTGGAAGCGGCTGGCGATGTCGGTCTCGCCGCTGCCCTTCCAGGCCTTCTTGGCGCGCTCCTTCTGCTCGGCCATGCAGGCCTTGTAGCCGGGCTCGTCCACGGAGAAGCCGCGCTTCTCGGCGATGTCGTTGACGATGTCCAGGGGGAAGCCGAAAGTGTCGTAGAGCTTGAAAGCGAATTCGCCGGAGATGGCTTTCCCGCCGGCGGCCTGCAGGCGGCGCAGCTCTTCCTCCAGTATATCCAGGCCCTTGTCCAGGGTCTGGCCGAAGCGCTCCTCTTCCTCGCGCACCACGCGGGCCATGAAGGCGCTGTTGTCGCGCAGCTCGGGATAGGCCTCGCCCATGGCCTCGACCACCTTGGCGCAGACCGAGTGCAGGAACGGGTCGCGCAGGCCGATGAGACGGCCGAAGCGGAAGGCGCGGCGGATGAGCCGGCGCAGGACGTAGCCCCGGCCTTCGTTGGAGGGCAGGATGCCGTCGGTGATCATGAAGGCCGCGGAGCGCGAGTGGTCGGCGATGACGCGCAGGGCCGTGTCCGTCTCTTCCTCGGCCTTGTACTTAACGCCGGCCAGGTTGGCGGTGTGGCCGATGAGCTGCTGGAACAGGTCCGTGTCGAAGTTGGAGAAGACGCCCTGGACCACGGCCGAGATGCGTTCCAGCCCCATTCCCGTGTCGATGGACGGGCGCGGCAGCGGCACGCGGGCGCCGTCCTCGGCCTGGTCGTACTGCATGAAGACGAGGTTCCATATCTCCAGGAAACGGTCGCAGTCGCACTTGCCGATGCCGCACTGCAGGCCGCAGCTCATGTGCTGGCCCTGGTCGATGAGGATTTCGGAGCAGGGCCCGCAAGGGCCGGTGTCACCCATGGACCAGAAGTTGTCCTTCTCGCCGAGGCGGTGGATGCGTTCCTTGGGCACGCCGGCGACCTTCTGCCACAGCTCCTCGGCCTCGTCGTCGTCGCGGAACACGGTCACATAGAGGCGGTCCTTGGGCAGCTTGATCTCCTCGGTCAGGAACTGCCAGGCGAAACGGATGGCGTCGGCCTTGAAGTAGTCGCCGAAGGAGAAGTTGCCGAGCATCTCGAAGAAGGTGTGGTGGCGCGCGGTGCGGCCCACGTTCTCCAGGTCGTTGTGCTTGCCGCCCACGCGCAGGCACTTCTGGGCCGTGGTGGCTCGGTTGTAGGGGCGCTTCTCCTGCCCCAGGAAGACCTTCTTGAACTGGACCATGCCTGCGTTGGTGAACAGCAGGCTCGGGTCGTCCTTGGGCACCAGGCCCGAGGAGGGCACGATTTCGTGACCCTGGCGCTTGTAAAAGTCGAGGAACTTCTGGCGGATCTCGCTGGCCTTCATGTGCTGTGCTCCTTGGGAAGAATCGCGGGGCTCCGCCCCGATGCCGGCCGGGCTTTTGGATTTGCGTCCGGCCATGCGGCGGGACCGGGTCAGCACGCGAAAAGTCGCGTTCAGGCCCGGTCCCGTCACAAAGGGAGGTATTAGATTACAAAATAGCGGAAAACTCAATCAGCAAGACTGACCTTGCGCCAGGCCCGTCGCATGAGTCTGCGCGGCGTTGTTGCATGCCCGCACGGCGGCACGCGACACGCATTGGCCAATCCGGAACCCGTTCATACATGTAGTCTCCATATCGTATGCGTCAATCACGCATAACCAGAGCGGCATGCATAATCAAAGCGGCCGCGATCCATGCATGGGTCGCGGCCGCTCCTGGAATATAGGTCCGGTGTGCGCCTGATGGGATAAGGCTGCGGAGGGCAGGTTCCCTGCGGAGCTTGTCATCACTCCGCTTGCGGAAGCCTACTCGGCCTCGGCCGCTTCCGCCGCCTCCGGCGCGTCATCCTCGCCTGCCTCGTGCTTGGGCTTGTACTCGCTCATGCCCAAGTGCTCCAGCAGCTTCTGCGCTATTTGTTGGCGCACGTCGGTGTGCTCCTGCAGGAACTGGCGCACGTTGTCCTTGCCCTGACCGAGCCGTTCGGCTCCGAAGGCGTACCAGGCGCCGGACTTGTCCACCACGCCCAGGTCAACGCCCATGTCCAGCAACTCGCCTTCGTGGGAGATGCCCGTGCCATAGAGCACGTCGAAGCTGGCCTCGCGGAAGGGCGGCGCGACCTTGTTCTTGACCACCTTGACGCGGGCGCGGATGCCGTAGGACTCGTCCGCGTTCTTGAGGGTCTGGATGCGCCGGATGTCCATGCGCACCGAGGCGTAGAATTTGAGCGCGTTGCCGCCCGTGGTCGTCTCGGGGCTGCCGTAGCCGGTCATGCCGATCTTCATGCGGATCTGGTTGATGAAGAGCACGGATGTGTTGGATTTGTGGATGGAGCCGGTGAGCTTGCGCAGGGCGTGGCTCATGAGCCTGGCCTGGCCGCCCACCTGCGTCTCGCCGATGCTGCCTTCCAGTTCGGCCTGCGGGATGAGCGCGGCCACGGAGTCGATGACGATGATGTCCACGGCTCCCGAGCGCACGAGCATGTCGGCGATGTCCAGGGCCTGCTCGCCGTAATCGGGCTGGGAGATGAGCAGCTCGTCGGTCTTGACGCCAAGACGCTTGGCGTAGTTCACGTCCAGGGCGTGCTCGGCGTCGATGTAGGCCGCCACGCCGCCCAGCTTCTGGGCCTCGGCCACGATATGCAGGGCGAGGGTGGTCTTGCCGCTCGATTCCGGGCCGTAGATCTCGGAGACGCGGCCGCGCGGGAGGCCTCCGACGCCCAGTGCCAGGTCGAGGCCGATGGAGCCCGTGGGGATGACGGGTATCCGAATGTGCGCGTCGTCCGAGAGCTTCATGACCGAACCTTGACCCCACTTGCGCTCGATGGTGGTCAGGGCGGTCTTTAGGGCCTCGCGGCGCATGTCCTCGGGGGCAGCGGTCACGGTTGGTCTTCTGGCCATTGCAATATCCTTCGGTAAGGTGAATTGGTCCGTTTCTGGATAGCAGAAGCGGAAAAAGTTGGCAACAGGCGAAAAAAGGTTTGCGAGTAAACTTTTTAAGGTCTGTTTTGTAAGCTATATGCGGACAACGTATTGCCAAAGCCGCCCGGCTGGCCTATCCTAAATTAATGACCTGCGAAAATGAAAAGCGCTATGACGCCCTGGCCCTGTTCTCAGGAGGCCTCGACTCCATACTTTCCGTCAAGGTTCTCCAAGCCCAGGGCCTGTCCGTGTTGGCCCTGCACTTTGTCAGCCCTTTCTACGGCGCTCCGAACAAGGTCGGATTCTGGAGGCGCGAATACGGCATCGAGGTGAAGCCCGTCGTCCTGGGCAAGGACTATCTGCGCACAGTCCTGCTAAGTCCCAAACGCGGCTACGGCAAGTGCCTCAACCCGTGCGTGGACTGCCATGCATACATGGTGCGCACGGCCAAGGCGCTCATGCCCGCCTACGGCGCCAGGATGGTCATTTCCGGCGAGGTCGTGGGCCAGCGGCCCATGTCCCAGCGCCGCGACGCCATGAACGCGGTGCGCAAGGATGCCGAAGCCGAGGACGTGCTCCTGCGGCCGCTCTCGGCCAAGGTCATGGAGCCCACGGATGCGGAGAGGCAGGGGCTGGTGGACCGCGAGCGGTTGTACGGCTTCTCCGGCCGGGGGCGCTCGGCCCAGATGGAGTTGGCCGCGACGCTGGGCATCACCAAGATTCCCACCCCCGCCGGCGGTTGCATGCTCACCGAGATCGCCCCCTCGGCGCGCTACCTCAAGGTTCTGCGCGCCACGGCCGATCCGGGCCCCGAGGATTTCGAGCTATGCAACGAGGGGCGCGTGTACTGGTCCGGCGCGCACATGCTCGTCGTCGGCCGCAACAAGGTCGGCAACGAGCGGCTGCGCTCCCTGGCCAAGGACACGGACCTGCTCTTCGACCTGCGCGGCTACCCGAGCCCCGTGACCATCGGCCGCCAGTTTCCGGGCCGACCCTGGCCCGAGGAGGTCGTGCGCGACGCCGCGGCCTTCGCCGCCTCCTTTTCACCCAAGGCCCTGCGCGAGGCTCCCGGCCTGCCCGTGATCATGGCCGTGACCTGCGGCGGCACGACCCGCGAGTTCAGCGTGGTCCCGTGCCGCGTCACCCCGCTCGGCTGGGACGAGCCGCGCTGGGAGGCCGTGCGCGACGAGCGCCGGGAACTGGTCCCGGCCTGACGCCCCTGCCGCCGGCCGCCGCGAAGCCGTTCGCCCGCTTCTCAGCCCGGAAAACCTTACCAAACATTAATGCGCCCGGAGGCCTTGGTGCGGGCCGACCGTTCCGGTTTTCCTTGTCAAGCCATATCACAGACATTAATATAGTTGAACTTTCAATGGGTACACAATTTAGGAGGAATTCCATGGCTAATTACGGTTCCATGCCCCGCACCCAAGCTCGCGCGGAGGTGATGAACGCCTTCATGCGCGGAGTGTACGGCTGGATGACCGCCGGCCTGGGCGTCACCGCCGCCCTGGCCTTCCTCGTGGCGGGCAGCCCGACGCTGGCCCAGCTCTTTTGGGGCAACAGCATCCTGCTCATCGGCATCATCATCGCCGAGGTCGGCCTCGTCTTCGCCATCAGCGGCGCCATCCACCGCATGTCCGCGGGCACGGCCACCGGCCTGTTCCTGCTCTACAGCGCGCTCAACGGCATCACCCTGTCGGTCATCTTCGCGGCCTACGCGCCGGCGGCGATCTTCAAGGCCTTCGTGACCACGGCCGGCATGTTCGGGGCCATGTCCCTGTACGGCCTGACCACCAAGAAGGACCTGACCTCCTGGGGCAGCTTCCTGTTCATGGGCCTCATCGGCGTGTTCATCGCCATGATCGTGAACATCTTCCTGCAGAGCCCCGTGATGCACTTCGTCATCAGCCTCGTGGGCGTCATCGTCTTCACCGGCCTGACAGCCTACGACACGCAGCAGCTGCGCCAGATGGGCGAGAGCGCGCCCTACGGCGACACCACGGCCATTCGCCGCGGCTCCATCCTCGGAGCGCTGCGCCTGTACCTCGACTTCATCAACCTGTTCCTCATGCTTCTGCGTCTGTTCGGCGGCAACCGCGAGTAATAGCCTGAAAGCCAATCGAGGGAAGGGAAACTCCTGACTCGGGCCATTCTGGCCCTCGCCCTTCGGGCGTCGCCCAAGGCGGCGACGTCCGATTCTGCTACCCTGCAGAATTGTGAAAGGGGTTTCCCTTCCCCCGAACCCTCAACCTTTCCAGAACTTTTTATTTTGCGGGGCTTGGTGTAGAGCCTGCGCATGAGTTCGCTTCCAGTCCTGCAAAAAGCGCTTTCACCGCTTCTTTGGCCCCTGGGCAAGGCCTATGCCCTGGCCATGCGCATGCGCGAGCGCCGCTGGCTGGAAGGCGGCGAGCGCTGGCGGCCGCCCGCGCCGTGCATCAGTGTAGGCAACATCTCCATGGGCGGCAGCGGCAAGACCCCGCTGTGCGACTGGCTGCTGGGCTGGGCCACAGGCAGGGGGCTGGCCCCGGTCGTGCTTACGCGCGGCTACAAGGCCAAACCGCCGCATCTGCCGTACGTGGTGGAGCTGGACAGTCGACCTGAACAATCCGGCGACGAGCCGCTCCTGCTGGCGCAGGCGCATCCCGGCGCGCGGGTGGTCGTGGACCCTGTGCGCAGGCGCTCCGGAGCGTACGCCTGGGAGCGCTTCCATCCCGACCTGTTCTTGCTCGACGACGGCTTCCAGCATCTGGCCGTTCGGCGCGACCTGGACCTTGTGCTCCTGCATCCCCAGGACCTCACGACCGGCTGGAACCGCGTGTTTCCGGCAGGCATGTGGCGCGAAGGCAAGGCGGCCCTGGCGCGGGCCTCGGCGTTCTGCATCAAGGCTTCGAGCACAGCGGTCGCAACGCTGAGGCCTGCCATCGAGCAGCGTCTGGCTGATCTCGGCAAGCCTGTATTTCCCTTCGAGATCGTGCCCCAAGCCATGGTGAACCTGACTGACGGCGAACGCTTCGCCGACCTGGGCGGCAGGCCGTTCCTGCTGGCCACGGGTGTGGGCGCGCCAGGGCAGGTGGCGGATACGGCCTTGGCCTATCTGGGCCGTGCGCCGGCCGAAGTCATGGCATTTCCCGACCATCACGCCTTCACTGCCTCCGACGTGCGGAGCATTCTTGGACGCGCCAGGGACTTGTCCTGTCCGCGCGTGCTTATCACGCCCAAGGACGCCGTGAAGCTGCGCGGCATCGCCACGCCCGAATTCGTCACCTTCGAGCTGTCCCTGGCCTTCGGCCCGGGGTTGTTCTCGACACAAACCTTGCCGCAATTCATTGAGCATTTCTGGAATTCGCGTCACAGTGATGTGAATGAACTCGAATAGTTTACAACCGACTGACCAATCTCGCTGGAAGATCCTCACCCTGTGGGCGTCATCGCCATGGAATGCGGGGGCCAGAGGCGCGTCGTATCCAAGCGTGGTCCTGGCGGTTGAGGGTCCGGGAGAGGGCAGTACCCTCTTCCGGTTTCCGCAAGCGAGATATGCAACAGGGCCCGCGCGGAATTCGCGCTTTTCTGGCCGCCGGAGGCATTCATATGAGTAAACGCAAGTCCCATTATTCGGCCGTTGACCGCGACACGGTGCTCAAACTCTTCCGCGAGGCGCGCAAGCCGTTGCGCGACAAGGAGATCCTGCGCGAGCTGGGTGCGCAGAAGCAGGAGAAGGAGGCCTTGCGCCATGTGCTGCTGGACCTGACCGAGGAGGGCCGCGTGGTGCAGATCGGCAAGGGCTGGGGCCTGGCCGAACGCATGAACATGGTCAGCGGCAGGCTGGAGGTGCAGCGCTCGGGCGTGGGTTTCGTCATCCCCGACGAGAAGCGGCGGCGGGACATCTTCGTCAACCCCAAGGATTTCAACGGGGCCTGGCACGGCGACCGGGTCATGGTCGTAGTCACGCGCGATCCCGGCGGAACGCGTCGTTCCGAGGGCCGCATCGCGCGCATCATCGAGCGTTCCACGCAGGAGATGGCCGTGCGCGTGCAGCGCCGCCTGCACGGCACGCTCTGGCTGTGCGAGCCGGCCAACCCCAAGCTGACCATCAGCATGGTTCTGGACATCGACGGAGAGCAGCCCAGGCCGGGCGATCTGCTCGTGGCCCGCGTGGGCGAGCAGATCGACCGCAACCTGTGGGAGGGCGACCTGCTTCGCCGCCTGGGCCGTGAGGACGACGTGGGCGTACAGGAGGCCCTGGTCAAGCTCAACAACGGCGTGCCCACGGAGTTCCCGCCCCAGGTCCTGTCCCAGGCCGAGGAGATGCCCGCCGAGCCCGACCCCAAGGAGTGGGGCGAGCGCCGCGACATGGGCGCGGTGGGCTTCGTGACCATAGACGGGGCCAAGGCCCGCGATTTCGACGACGCTATCTATGTCGAGCGCCGCGGCAGGGGCTACACCCTGTGGGTGGCCATCGCCGACGTGGCCCATTACGTGCGGCCCGGCACTCCGCTGGACCGCGAGGCCCAGGAGCGCGGCAACTCCTACTACTTCCCGCAGTCCGTGGAGCCAATGTTCCCGGAGAAGCTGTCCAACGGCCTGTGCAGCCTCAACCCGGACGTGCCCAGGCTGACCATGGTGGCCGAGATCGACTTCGACGCCAAGGGCCTGCCCGGACGCACGGATTTCTACGCCGCGGTCATCCAGAGCCACGCCCGGCTGACCTACGATCAGGTCAACCTGGCCGTGCTCGAAAAGGTAGAGGAGGAGCGCGAGCGGATAACCCACGTGCTGCCCATGCTGGAACTGGCCGAGGAACTGGCCCGCAAGCTCAACAAGCAGCGCAAGCTGCGCGGCAGCCTGGATTTCGACCTGCCCGAGCCCGAGATCCTGTTCAACCTGCAGGGCGAGACCACGGATATCCGGCCGCGTGTGCGCCACTTCGCCCACCAGATCATCGAGGAGTTCATGGTTTCGGCCAACGAGGCCGTGCCGCGCTTCCTGCGCGACCGGGACCGAGAATTCCTGTACCGCATTCACCCCGAGCCGGACGTGGACAAGGTCGCCGCGCTCTTCGAGCTGCTCCTGGGCACGGAGATCGGCCACAAGGTGCCCGAGGAAGCCTCGCCCATGGGGCTGCAGAGCCTGCTGGCCGCGGCGCAGGGCAAGACCCTGGAATTCATGGTCAACCGCCTGACCCTGCGCACCATGATGCAAGCCAAGTACTCCCCGGACAACGTGGGCCATTTCGGCCTGGCCAGCGAGTGCTACGCGCACTTCACCTCGCCAATTCGGCGTTACGCAGACCTCGTGCTGCACCGCGCTCTCAAGGAGGAGCTGGGACTGCCCGGCGGCTCGGTCATGCCATACAACCGCCTGACCGAGGTGGGCGACCACATCAGCGCCCGCGAGCGCGTGGCCATGGACGCCGAGCGCGAGATCCTCAAGCGCGTGACCATCCTGTTCCTGAGCGACAAGGTGGGCCAGGAGTTCACCGGCGTCATCAACGGCATGGCCGACTTCGGCTTCTGGGTCGAGCTGCGCGAGGTCATGGCCGAGGGCATGGTGCGCCTGTCCACCATCAACGACGACTACTACGCCTTCTTCTCCGAGCGGCACATGCTCGTGGGCGAGCGCACGGGCCGCATCTTTCGCCTGGGCCAGGCCGTGAAGGTCACGCTCGTGGACGTGAGCCTGGAGCGGCTGGAGGTCAACATGGAGCTGGCCGAGGGCGAGCATGGCGCGGAGGGCGAGGAATACGCCGAGCCCGGCGTCGAACTGCCCGGCACGCGCAAGCAGCGCAAGAAGGCCGTGGAGCGGGCGGTTAAGACCGCACGCAAGTCCGGCGCCAAGAAGGGCATGACCACGTCGCGCATGGGCGAAAAGCCGGCCAGTCCCAAGTCCAAGCGCGGCAAGCCGGCCAAGGAAGGCGGCGCGGAAGCGCCCAAGGCCAAGCGCGGTGCGCGCAAGCCGGTCAGGCGGCCGAGGGTGGGCAGGAAGAAGAAGGAGGAGTAGTCCCAATCCTAGCGGGACGAGGGCCAATCCTGCGCCAGGCCGCTTCGTCTGAACATGCGCCAGCCCAGCAAGCTCGAGGCGGCCAGCAGGACCACGGCCATGCCGACGCGCCAGGCCGGAGCGACGCCGATGCCGCTGCCCAGCAGGGCGAAGATGAGCGTCTGCGGCGCATAGCCGAGCATGGAACCGGCCAGGAACGGCCCGAACGGCACTCCCGACACGCCGGCCAGCAGATTGGTCAGGCTGTTGTTGCCCACTGGCAGCATCCGGATCGTCAGGGCCATGCCGAAAGGATTGGCGCGCAGAAATTCGTCCAGCCTGGCCAACCTGGCCAGACTGGACATGCGCCGCCCCAAGATTTCAGGCCATAGCCCGGTCTGCCAGGTCAGGCGGGTCAGTCGCGCGTACCAGAAGCCCAGCACGCAGCCGAAGCCCGTGGCGGCCAGGGACAGCAGGCTGCCGCCGACGAAGCCGAAGGCGTAGCCGCCCATGAAACTGACGGCTTGGCGCGGCACGGCCAGGGCTGTGGCCAATCCCGTGAGACCGACGAACAGGAGCCAGCCGGCCGGACCCTGGCCGCGTATGTGCCCGTCGATCCACTCCGCTCCGAGCATATCCCCGAGACCGCTCCAATGGACCAGCGCAGCCCCCGAAGCCAGGAGCAGGGCCGGCAGCAGCGCCTTGGCCAAAGTCCGCGCGACGGTGAGCGGTTGCCGCTCGGAGGACAGGGACGGCGCGTGGCTCACTTGCTCTCCTTGATCTCGTAGCGGAACCAGCGGCTCTGCATCCAGCGTACGGCTACGAGGTCCAGCAGCCCGGCCTTGAGCCGCTGCCAGTTGTTGTACTTGGATACGCCGTGGCGCCTCGGGCGGTGGTTCACGGCCACCTCCGCGACCTTGGCGCCCTGCAGCTTCATGAGCGTGGGCAGGAAGCGATGCATGCCGGTGAACATAGGCATGCGCCTGGCCATGGAGGCGCGCATGATTTTCAGCGAGCAGCCGGTGTCGCGCACGCTCTCGCGCGTGAAGCCGTTGCGCACCCTGTTGGCCAGGCGTGAACCCCAGCGCTTGGCCAGGCTGTCCCGCCGGCAGGCGCGCCAGCCGATGACCATGTCGTTCCCGGCCTCGTAAAGCGCCAACATGGCCGGCATGTCGGCCGGGTCGTTCTGCAGGTCCGCGTCCATGGTCACGAGCACGTCCCCTTGCGCCGTATCGAAGCCGGCCTTGAATGCTGCGCTCTGGCCGCAGTTGCGCGCGAAGGACAGATATCGCACGTGTTCATCTTTACTGGCCAGATCGCGGATCACCTGCAGGCTGCGGTCCGTGCTGCCGTCGTCCACGAACACGACTTCCCAAGGCTTGCCAAGCCCGGCGGCGACCGTCTCGATTTCTGCCGCCAGCACAGCGAGGTTCTCTTCCTCGTTGAGGACCGGGACGATTATGGATAGGTAAGTCTTAGTATTTGTATTGCTTTTAATGTTTTTCATTTTTTTCTTTATCTCTCGGTTGACACCCGGCCCGCCTTAGCCTAGATAGGTCCCTCGCGTGTTGCGGGGTGGAGCAGCTTGGTAGCTCGTCGGGCTCATAACCCGAAGGTCATCGGTTCAAATCCGGTCCCCGCTACCAGAAATCACAGGCCCAGGTCATCCTGGGCCTTTTCGTTTTCGCCCGACCGATCCTTCCCAGCATTGTCCCAGCCCTCATAGGGCTCCTCCAGGCTTGCTCCTGCATGCCGCGGGAATCCCGCATTGTATACTGATACCAAGATCGTACGCCCATGCAAGGGGAGGCGCGGCTCTTTTGCGGCTCGGGTCTCGCCGCGCACCGCCGGTCCTATCCGGACTTGACCAGATCTGTCCGGGCTGATCCTTCCGCGTGATTCTTCCTGAACAGAAAGTCAAAAGCTGCCCGTTGCGTCGGCAAGGCATTACATTGTCAGAGAATGCTTCGGGATTAGGCGCAGAGGCTGAGGCCTCGAAACCCGCGGCAAAGGTTGCCATCGCTTTCCCAATAGCGCATAAGGTTGAGTATGGGAGGACCTAAACCCTAGGGAGGTATTTATGGTCAATATGGATTATCCCGGCCCCTGCCCGTCTTGTGGCGCCGAGGGCGATTGCGAGCACAGAGCCCAGCAGATGCAGAGCGGTCAAGAGCAGCCCGAGGGCTTCCAGTCTGACGTCGGCTCTGAGCGGAAGCGCTCGGACATGGATCCGCACGAAATCGACCAGAGCGAAAAGGACATCGACAAGTAGCGGGCGAGTGCGCTGCCGGTGGATGCCGGACAGCCTATGCCATCAGGCCGACTGCCGGAAGGAAGGGGCGCGCGGGCAACCGTGCGCCTCTTCTTCGCTCAGCCCCATCGATCCTGCTTCAACACAACTCGCGTATGGCGCAAGCTGGAAAGGCACTCTTGAAAGCGTGGTGCCGGTATCGTGAAAGCCATTCCCATGCAGTGTGCCATGCACTGATCAGGGGTTGTCTCGAAACCGAGTGCATGCCGGCCTGATTTCGACGAGGAATTCAGCGGATAATCATCTTCATGCCGGCTTTGTGGATATCCATGGCCGTATAGCCCTTCCCTCTACGCTCGCAAATGGTTACAACCCGGCTCATGACGGCGGTCAGTCTGCCGCGCAGTGTCACGCCGTTGCGAATGCTGCTGCCGCATGTTTTCTAGCCGCCTTGTCCCTCGCCTCGAACGGATATGACAAACCGCATGGAGAATGCCGTGATACGCAAAGTCTTCCTCCTCGTCGCCTTGATACTCGTCCTGCCCGGATCGGCTCTGGCCCAGAAAGAGCATTCCAGCATGCTGCTCAAGGAAAGCAGCCTGGTCATACGCGACTCCATTGCCTCGTTCGATTACAAAGCAGGCGGGGAGAAAGTCGAAGGCCTTCTGCACGGTCCGGCCGTGACCTACACCTACCATGACCCGTACTACCCGCTGATGGCCCGCGGCGAGTTCGAGATCCTGTTCGGCTCCACGGATTTCAAGCGTGACGGCGGTTCATCCGATTCGGACGACATCATCATCAACGTGCGCGGCCTTCTCGGCTACGATATCCTCTATCACGACAACCTCGTGCTGACTCCGTACACGGGCCTGGGCATGCGCTACTGGCACAACAACGTAAGCGGCGCGCGCGACCAGAGCCAAACCTATTACTATATCCCGGTGGGAGTGGAGAGCGTAAGCTCGCTCATGCCCACGGTGGACTTCGGCGTGCGCCTGGAGGCCGACTACGTGTTCAACGGCTCGGCGAACACGGAGTTCAACGGCGACCAGGGCCGCAACGGCGAGGCCGTCAACGACCTGGATTTCGGCTACGGCCTGCGCGCCTCGGTGTACATCAGCAAGCAGTTCGAGGCCGTGGGAGTGGGATTTGAGCCGTTCGTCCGCTACTGGAACGTGGAGGGCTCCGACGGGGACTGGGTGCACCGCCCCGGCTACGGTGCCGGGGGAGCTACCCAGAACTTCGAGAACTTCAGCACGCAGCGCGGCGAGACCCTCATCTGGGGTGCGAGCCTGAGCGTGCATTTCTAAGGTCTACGAGGAGGGAAGGGCTTTGCCCTCCCCCGCACCCCACCCACCAGGGCGGGACGCCGTCCTGGACCCGCGAAGTTCTTTCGCGCAGGGCCTTAAGCGCATTGAATATCAACCGGAGCCCGGCCTTGGCCGGGCTCCTTTGCGTTCTGGCGCGCTCAGTTTTCCAGGAAGTATTCCACGGTGGTCACCACGCGGATCTGCTTGATTTCCGGGGTGTAGGGATCGCGGTCGTCGATGGAGAAGTAGCCCTGTGTGGCTCGGCGAATGGCGCCCACGCTGCTGCCCGAGTCGCGGGCGAACTGGTCGGCGGCCGCGCGGGCGTCCTTGGTGGCCGCGGCGATCATGTCGGGCTTGATGTCGTTCAGCTTGGTGAACTCGAAGCGCGGCTGGTACTCGTAGTTGTGCACGAGCACCACGCCTTGGGACACGAGCTTGCCGGCCTCGGCCATGGCCTTCTTGACCGTGTCCGGCGAGCCCGAGCGCACCGTGAGCACGCCCTGGGCCGAGTAGCGGTTGGCGGGCAGGTCCTGGGGGCGCATGCCCATGGACCAGTGGTCCGTGATGCGTGGCGCGGCCAGCGTGGCCTCGGCGTCGCCCAAACCTTGCTGGCGCAGGAAGTCGCGGACGATCTTCTCCTGGCGGGTCAGGTCGTCCTGCACCTGGGCCAGGGAATCGCCGGCGGCGTTGAAGCTGATGGGCCACATGGCCAGGTCGGCGGGCACCATCCGTTCGGCCAGGCCTTTCACTGTCACGTAGCGGTCATAGGCCTTGAATTCGGTCAGGGCGTGGCCCAGCAGCCAGGCCGCGGCGACCATGCCGACGGCTAGAAAGAAGCCGAGGAAGAAGATCGATGGATTACGGTCGGTGGCGGACATGGAACGCTCCGTGTTTTTCCGGCTCGCAGCCTTCTGGGCATGCATTGCCGGATTCCGAACCCGGAGCGCGAGCCTAAGCCACCATACTTTCTAAAGACTCGCGGGTCCAGGGGCGCGTCTGCCCCTGGCGGGGTGAGAGCCTGAGCGAGGGGCGGCGCCCGTCTCTCGGTTATTCGCCATCTAGAATCCCCGCCCGTTGTACGCGCCTTCGTGCAGGCCCTGGAAGAAGTGCCGCGCGTTCAGACCCAGGGAACGGATGCGGTAACCGCCTTCCTGGACCACGAGGGTCGGCAGGCGCATGGCCCCGATCATGCGGCCGTTGTTGGTGAAGTCCTTGGATGACAGGCTCCAGGTGCCCGTGGGGTCGCCTTTGGCCGTATCCAGGCCCAGAGCCAGCACGAGCACGCTGGGCTTGAAGTCGCGCACGACACCTAGGGCCTTCTTGAGCACATGGCCGTACATGGCCCCGTCCACGCGCTCCAGCAGCGGGAAGTTCCGGTTGTAGCCCTTGCCCTCGTCCTCGCCGTGCTCGTCGGAGAATCCGGAGAAATAGGGGTAGGCGAACTGCGGGTGGCCGTGGATGGATACGGTGAGCACGTCGCTTCGCCGGTAGAAGATTTCCTGCGTGCCGTTGCCGTGGTGGTAGTCGATGTCCAGCACGGCGACGCGGCCGAGTTCGGACAGCCGGTTGGCGGCCACGGCGGAGGTGTTGAAGTAGCAGAAGCCGCCGAAGACGCGGTGTTCGGCATGGTGGCCGGGCGGGCGCACCAGGGCGTAGGCCAGCCTGCGCCCCTCGGTGACGGCCTCGGCCGCGGTGAGGCCGCAGTCCACGGCGCGGCGGGCCGCTGCGTAGGCGTTTGCGTTGAGGGGAGTGAAGGTGTCGATGCAGTAGTAGCCGGCGCGCACGGGCAGCTCGCGCGGTGGTCTGGAGGCGTTGCGGATGGGAAAGACGTAGGGGTAGACCGACTTGCCCGGCTCCAGCCGTGCGCAGACGCGCTTGAAGTACTCCACGTACTCCTTGGCGTGTACGGCCGTGATGTGCTTTTCGGGGTGGCGCTTGACCGCCAGTTCCTGGAACAGGCCGCTGCGGTCCAGTTCGCGGCGGATGGAGGAGATGCGCACGGGCGCTTCCACGTAGCCGCGCTCGGGCACGTGATGGATGGTATGGCGGTCGTTGACGGCCACGGCGATGAGCCGGTCGGCGGCTAGCCTGCGGCGCGGCTGGCCCGTGGCGCGCTCGGTGGGCGGCAGGTAGCGCGGCTCGCGCAGGCGCACCAGCGGGTCCTTGAAGGACTCAACGACCTTGCGCACGTAGCTGGGCGGGCAGGTGCCCGCGTACTTGCGCTCCAGGATGGCGCGCACGATCTCGCGCACGCGGGGGCGTTGCAGGGGCCTGTCCGCGTCCAGAGGGTCCAGGACCAGATAGGGCGGGCAGGTGTCGCCCTCGATGCAGGGCGTTTCGTAGAGCGTGCCTGCGATGGGCCGCGCGCCATAACGTTCGTAGAAACGCAGCCGCGAGGCGTTGTCCTTGAGCAGCTCCGGGTGCGGGCACAGCTCCGGATCATCGGGCAGGCACTCGAAGAAAAGTCCGCGGTTTCCGAGGGCCTTGGCCTCCTCGCGCACGCGCTCGTACAGCGCGGAGCCGACTCCCCCGCCGGAGCGGCCAGGAGGCACCGAGAGCCAGTCCAGGTAACAGAAACGGCGGTCTGGGAAGTGCAGGATCAGGGCGAAGCCTAGAACGTTGTTGCGGCCGTCGTCGGCCACCAGCAGGATGGTCCGGTAGCGCTTGGCCAGCGGATCGCACAGTCTTTCCGGAAGGCTCTGGATCTCATCTTCGCTTACCGCCTCGAAACGTTGACGCAGGATGTCCTGGACCGAGGCGATAATGTCCCGGTCCAGGGGAAGAACGTCGTCATGGATGCGGCGGATGCGGAACATTCCCGGCTTTCATCTCCTTGCGCCCGAGCGGTTCATGCCCGAGCAGCTTATGATATACGACCTTGTCGTCGCCAGGTCTGTAGAAATCCTTGACCCGCTCGGCCTCGAAAAAGCCGTGGCGCTCGTAGAAGCGGCGCGTAGGCGCGTACAGTTCGCGACCGGACGTCTCGGCCACCAGCAGCTTTCCGCCCATGTCCCGCACCCGCTCCTCGGTGCGGCGCAGGATATCCGCGCCCAGGCCGCTGCCGCGGCAACCCTGCCGCACGGCGATCCAGTACAGGTCGAACAGGGTCGGATCGGCGTCGCTCGGGCCATGGCAGGCGTAGCCCAGCAACTCGGCGTTCCGTCCGGACGTGCCGTCGCCGGCTTCGGCGTCCGCGAAGATGAAATGGTAACCGCTGACAGGGCCTTTCTCAAGCCGTTCGCGCACCAATTCCTCGGCGATGTCCAGTTCCTCGGGATAGAAGAAGCCCGTGGATTCCACGACGGCGCGCACTCGGGCGCAGTCCTCGGGGCGGGCCTCCTCGCGGAAGGTGAGTTGCAGCGTGTCGCTCATGCCGAGGCGCACCCGCTGGGCGTCTGGGCCGGACGGCCGTTGCGCGTGTTGGCCGCGCCGATCCCCAGGACGCGCCGGACCAGGGCCGTGAAGTCCAGGCCCGCCCGCTGGGCGGCGGCCGCGAAGCCGGCGTCGGGCGACAGGCAGGGGTTGGCGTTCACGTCGATGATCCAGGGAGTTCCGTCCTCGGCCACGCGGAAATCCACGCGCGCGTAGCCCGTCAGGCCGAAGGCGCGCCAGCAGGCCAGGGCGGCCTGGCTGAGGCTGGCCAGGACCGGGGCGTCCTTTTCCGGGAAGTCGAAGCGGCGCTGCGTGTTCTCGTACTCGAAGGAGTCCTCGTCCCACTTGGCGCGGTAGCCCACGATGCGCAGGCGCTCCTTGGAGAATCCGCGGAAGACGATCTCCGCATGGGGCAGCACTTCCGGGCCACTTTGGCCGTCGATGACCGAGATGTTGAACTCGCGTCCGTCCACGAAGCCCTCGGCGAACCAGCGGCCGCCGAAACGCTCGCGGCGGCGGGCCAGGGGCTTGGCCAGATCGGCGGGCGAGGAGGCCTGCACCACCGAGGTTTCGTCCAGGCCCAGGGAGGCGTGCTCATAGACCGACTTGAGGATGTAGCGTCCGGGCACGAAGGAGTCTTCATCGGGCCGACCCTCGGACCAGGGCGGCGTGGGGATGCCTGCGGCGGTGAGCACGCGCTTGCAGGCCAGCTTGCTCGTGGAGAGCAGCATGGACTCGCTGCCGCAGCCCGTGAAGGGCAGGCCCATGTGCTCCAGCAGGGCCGGGGCCAGATGGGCCAGGCGTGAGCTGCCGCCAACGTCCTCCACGAGGTTGAACACGCAGTCGGGCCGCATGGCCGCCAGCGTGCCGCGGGCGTCGTCCAGGTCCAGGGAGAAAGCCACGCCGATGGGCATGTGCTCCAGGGCGAACAGGGCCTGGCGCACGGCGCGCACCTGGACCAGGGTGTCGGCCTCGTCCGGGCGGTCGCCGGCGGGCAGGTTGTGCAGGATGGCCACGCGCATGGCGGTTTCCCTAGGCGGCCTGCCCGGAGCCGGTCCGGGGTTGAAGCTTGGGCTGGGGCTGGCTGGCGGAGCCCAGGCGCTCCATGGCCGAGCGCACGATGCCGGCGATGAGTTCCTGGTAGGGTATGCCGTTCAGCCTGCAGAGGATGGGCAGGTCCGAGTAGCTCGGGTTGAGCCCGGCCAGGGGGTTTACCTCGATGAAGTTGGGCACCCCGGCCGCGTCCAGGCGCAGGTCCACGCGCCCGCCGTCACGGCAGCCCAGGGCGCGCCAGGCGTCCAGGGCGACCTTCTCGGAGGCGCGGGCCTCGGCGTCGTCCGCGATGCGATAGTGCATGCGGCGCTCCCAGTCCTGCTTGTTGACGTAGCCGTAGGCCGAAGGATCGGCCTGCTCGCCGAAGATGACCTCCAGGGCGCCCACGGAATGTGCCTTGTCGCCCGTGCCCACGATGCCCACGGTCAGCTCGCGGCCGGGAAGGAAGGTCTCCACCAGCACGGGCTGGCGGAAGCGCTCGATGAGCCGGGCGCAGGCGGCGGCGAGGCCGGACTTGTCGGTCACGCGCGAGGCCGAGCCGATGCCCAGGCCAGTACCTTCGGCCACGGGCTTGACGAACAGCGGGAAAGGCAGGTCCACGCCGTCCGCTTCGGCTGGATCGGCCACCACGGCGAAATCCGGGGTGGGGATGCCGGCGGCGCGGATCACGTGCTTGGTCATGCCCTTGTGCAGGCCGATGGCCAGGGTCATGGGCTCGGAGAAGGTGTACGGGATGCCGTGCCAGTCGAGCACGCAGGGAATCTGGCTCTCGCGGCCGAAACCGTTGAGGCCCTCGGCGATGTTGAAGACCAGGTCCCAGCGCTTGCCGGCCAGCAGGGCGGACATGAGCGCGGGCAGGGAGCCGATGCGCTCGCTCTCGAAACCGAGGGCGCGCAGGGCGTCCTCGATGCCGGCGATGGTCTCCTCGCAATCGAATTCGGCCACGTCCTCCTCGGAGAAGCCCATGGCTCTGTAGTCTTCGCGCAAATCATAGGTAAGGCCGACGAGCATTACTTGTCCCCCATGCCGCAGGCCGGAGCCGTGAGCGGATCGTGGGTGCGGAATTGTTTCTTTTCGAAGTTGCGCAGCACCAGGTCGTCGCCGTCCTGGCCGACGATGTAGTCCGGGTTGACCGGGATCTTGCCGCCTCCGCCGGGGGCGTCCACCACGAAGGTGGGCACGGCGTAGCCCGAGGTGTGCCCGCGCAGGCCCTCGATCATCTCCACGCCCTTGGCCACCGAGGTGCGGAAGTGGCCCGTGCCCTGCACCGGATCGCAGTGATAGAGATAGTATGGCCGCACGCGGTTCTTGAGCAGGCCGTGCATGAGCGACTTGAGGGTCGGCACGTCGTCGTTGATGCCCTTGAGCAGCACGGTCTGGCTGCCCAGGGGAATACCGGCGTCGGCCAGTCGCTTGAAGGCCTCGGCCGATTCGGGGCTCAGCTCGCCCGGATGGGTGCAGTGCACGCTGATCATGAGCGGATGGTAACGGCGCAGCACGCGCGTGAGCTGGTGCGTGATGCGCTGGGGCAGCACCATGGGGGCCTTGGTGCCCAGGCGCACGATCTCCACGTGCGGAATGGCCCGGATGCGGCCCAGCAGGTAGTCCAGGGCAGCGTCGGACAAGGTCAGCGGGTCGCCGCCGGACAGCAGGACGTCGCGCACGCTCGGGGTGCGCGCGATGTAGTCGATGGCCGCGTCCCAATGCTTGCGGTTGCCCGAGGAGCAGGCCTTCTTGCCAACCCGGCGCGAGCGCGTGCAGTAGCGGCAGTAGGCTGCGCAGTAGTCCGTGGTCAGGAACAGCACCCGGTCGGGATAACGGTGCACGAGTCCGGGCACGGGGCTGTGATGGTCCTCTCCAAGAGGGTCCTCGGCCTCGCCCGGATTGACCAGGCGCTCGAAGCCAGTAGGCACGATGGAGCGGCGCACGCCGTTGTCGGCGTCCTGATCATGGAACAGGGAAAGATAGTACGGGGTGATGGCCAGGGGCAGGGGCGCTCCGCTGGTGGCGGCGGCCTGCTCATCCTCGCTCAGGGCGAGCACGGAGCCGAGCTGCTGGTATGAAGTGATCCTGTTCTTGAGCTGCCAGCGCCAGTCGTTCCACTGGGCATCGGCAACCTGGGGGTAAAAGCTGTTCCGGAAGGCTTGTGTCTTGGGACCTACCGGAAAGACGGGCCCGCGATCCCGAGCTCTGGTCGGGGGGAAGGGGGCGAAGGGAAGCATTAGAGGCGTCTGACGCTTCCGCGGCTTTGCGGTGACAACGGATGGCAGGGGTTCAAGAGGAACTTCGCCGCTGTCCAGCATTTCCATGTCCGTCTTCTTCCTTGGGTTAAAAGGTCTCCGGGCCGCCGGGCTCTTCGGGCTCGGGTTCGGCTTCCGGCTCGTTAACGCCTTCTTCGTAAGGCTCGATGGAGGACACCGTGAGCAGGGGCATATCGCCGTCGCGCTGCTGCACCGTTCCGGTGACCAGCACCAGATCCTCCTGGTAGAGTGTCAAGTCATCGCCCTTAAGGGCGAACACGTCCCCGTCTTCCGTCTCCAGGTAGTAGTCCTTGCCGGAGACGTAGAGGACGCCGACCACGGTCAGCTCCTGCCGGGCTCCGGCCTGGCCGATCCAGAGAAGCGCCAATGCCAGGGCAAAGCCGGTGAGCATGACGCCGCGGCGGGCGGGAAGCGAAGGGAGCCAACTACGCATGTTGCCGTTCCTGTCAGTGTCGGCGCGGATGGTTTCCTGGTCCGCGTGTCTGTTTGCCGTCGGCTTCGCAGGCATGTACGCGAACCGATTTCGGCCACCAAGGCAAAGCTTGGGCCAAACTGTATTACCCTGATTTAATGACATTATTTAAATACGTTTATGGAATAATCGGAACTTTGAGTTCCTGCCTCTGGACAGGCGATTGGCGGCAAGACGCCATGGGGGTACGGCAGGCTTCCCAGGAATGATCAAAGCACCGTGAAACAGGTGACTTCGGCTGGAAGGGGGAAAACCGGAACAAACTGTTCCGGCTGTGGGGAATAGGAATTCTCTGTTCCGGTGCTAAGGCGTGTCCTCAAATGAGCCAGATGGCCGTTGAGGCGAGATATATTGCTGCCAGGAAGTTTCTCGCGGTCTTGTCGTAGCGAGTGGCGATGGCTCGGAACTGCTTGAGCTTGCAGAAAAAATT
>JAEYOJ010000034.1 GCA_023411815.1 Pseudomonadota bacterium
ATGTGGCTTAACGGAGTGGCCGCGCGTCGTGGCACGTACCGGGCCATAGGCGCGCAGGCCAACAAGACGGCCCGCATCATCTGGGCCGTGCTGGCCAAGGGCCAGGACTACAGGGCTGCAGCCTAAAAAGCCGTATTGAGAGCTACCCAACGGATGCGCAGAGACGATTGATGGCGTGACAGGTCGAACCGGCTTCCGCAGAACCTGATTAGAGCAACGGCCAGACTAGGCCGGCAATCTGTAAAGGAGCGGAAGCGCGAATTCCATCAGGGCCGGGACACCCCCAGGCCGGATACATGGCTGCATTCGATCCACACGCTTTCAAGAGGCTCTTGCCATCGGGGCCGGGTCCATACATGCTCTAAAGACCTTTCAGTCCCGATCGATCCAGACCCCGCCGGACCCGTCCGGCGGGGTCTTCGTTTATCGGCCCGCACAGCTTCCCTTGCGGCGTGCGGAGTCCCGGGCTCCCCCTCCCGCCACGCAGCGCGCCCTTTCTGTACCGGCCGGCGCAAGTCCTGGTCCGTGCCAGGGCGGCCGCGCCGTACTGTTCCGACGGTCATGCCGCGAGGCCGTGTGTCGCGGGTCGTGGCTGACTCCCTAGAACTAAAGTTTCATATCCGGGTCGGCAAAAACAATCTTTAGGACAATTGTTAGAAGAACCTGCCAGCTTTTATATAATCAGCCAGGATTTCTCAGGCCATTCGCGGGTGAAGGTCTGGAAGGTCGCAAGGGTGGTGCCGGCGATGCGCAGAGCGGGTATTCGCGGAAAAAGATCGCACGACCTCCCCATGCGGGGAGCGGAGGCCACGGCTTTACGGCAAGAGACGACACTGACAGGCAGGGCTGTTTCCGGAAACATGTCAAAGAACGCGGGAGCAATGTCATGAGCCACAAGCACCACGATCTGCCGTGGGCCTGCGCCATCCGCGGGAGAGCATGCATGCGGCGGAGCATCGTCCTGATGGCCGCTCTGGTGGGAGTCATCCTTTCCGGGTTGCCGGAACGTCCGGCATGGTCGGCGGAAGTCGAGGATCTGTTCATCATCGGCGATGTCTATTCGCGCGTCGGCCGCGATTTCTACCAGGGATTTTGCAGAGTCTGGAATTCCATGGACGGGGTGCCTGCCCGCGACATCGTCATCACGGAGGAGCCCGGCGGGACCACTTCGAGCAGATTGCAGGTGTTGGTGGGCGGATCGGTGACCTATATCGGCACTCTCGGCCAGAGGGGCATGAATGTGCGGGAGGAGGTCGACAGAGCCGTGTCGATGTCCGTCCGCCACATCGTCCTCAACCTGGCGGTCGCCGAGGAAGTAGCGCCCGAACTGTACGGTCCGGGCATCGGTGCCGGAATCTAGGAGATCCTTCATGCGCACGAAGATCGCTTCGTTTGGCCTGAGCATTTCTCTTCTCGCTTTGCCGGGAATCGCGGCCGCGACCGAACTGGTCTTCAGCTTCACCAACCCCAGCTTCGGCGGGGACCCCATGCTCGGCAACTTTCTGCTCAACAAGGCCGAGTCACAGAAACGCTTCAAGGAAGACGAGTACGAGGAAGACCTCCTCGCCGACTTCGAGAAGGGGCTGAACAGAAGGGTGCTCGGCCTTGTCGCGGACAAGGTCGTGCAGGACGCCTTCGGCACCGAGGGCAATCTCGCCAATGGAACCTACACCATCGGCGGCTATGTCATCTCCATCGACAACAACGACAAGGTGATCAAGGTCGCGGTGACCGACAGCCTTACCGGCGACAGCACGGTGGTCGAGGTCCCTGTCTTCACCAAGTGAACTTCCCGATTGAATTTTCCGGGTTCAGTCCGAGGCAAGAATGCGAAAAAACCTTCTCTGGCCGGCACTGGTCTATGCCGCGCTCGCCATCCTTCTCACCTCCTGCATAAGCAAGGGGCCAAGGACCATAAGCGCCCCCTCGCTGGGCTACAAGACCCTCACCCAGCGCGCGCTCGAGGCCCTGCCCGCGCCCAAGGAAAAGATCATCGTCGCGGTCTACAACTTCAGGGACCAGACCGGACAGTACAAGTTCCAGGAGAACGTATCCAGCTTCTCCACGGCAGTGACCCAGGGCGCCACGGCCATGCTCATCGACGCCCTGCGGGATTCGGGCTGGTTCATCCCGGTGGAGCGCGAATCCTTCAACAACCTGATCACGGAGCGCAAGATCATCCGGGCCAACCTGGGCAAGGAAACTGATTTGCCGGAACTGCTGCACGCGCCGCTCATGCTCGACGGCGGCATCGTGGCCTACGAGACGAACCTGACCACCGCCGGCCTCGGCGCGGAATACCACGGCATCGGTGCTTCCTCGCAGTACCGCAAGGATCAGGTCACGCTCTACTTGCGGGCCACCGACGTGCTCAGCGGAGCCATTGTGCAGTCCGTGTCCACCTCGAAGTCCATCCTTTCCTCGCAGGTGCGGGTGGGCGTGTTCCGCTATGTCGAGATCGACAGGCTGCTGGAGATAGAGGCGGGCTTCTCCACCAACGAGCCGCCGCAGATGTGCGTCATGGAGGCGGTGCAGAAGGCGGTGGTCAGCCTGATCATCGAAGGCCTTCAGGACGGTCTGTGGGAGCTCAAGAATCCCGCCGACATGAATGCGCCCGTCATCAAGGCCTATCTTTCCGAGAAGAATGGCGGCGCGAACCGCGAGAGGTCCGCCTACCTGCTGCAGCGCTCGCGCAGCGCGGTGGAGCGCCAGGAGTGGAACAAGGCCATCGAAAGCTCGACCGAGGGGTTGAGCCTGGATCCGTACAACGACGCCCTCTACGCAACCCGCGCCGAGGCCTACGCCCGGACGAGCAAGCTGGAACAGGCCATGAAGGATGCCGAATGGGCCATAACGCTCAATCAGAACAACGGCTTGGCATACAACAACCGCGGCTACGTCTACGAGCGGAACGGAGACTACCGGCTGGCCCTGCTGGACTACCGCAAAAGCTGCTCCCTGGGCTACGACGTGGGCTGCACCAACAGCAAGCGGCTTGAGGCGACCAAGCCCGAGCTGGTGAGGTAGGCCATGCGCGGGACGGCTTCGTGCGGATCGGGGTCCGGCATGTGGGTCGCTCTACTGGGTTTGCTGCTTCTGCTGGCCGTTTGCGCCTGGGCCGAGAGCCGGGAGGAGGATGTTTTGCAAGGCAGGCTCGTATCCACGCAACAGGATGGTCTCCTGCATGTGCAGGCCGTGTGCGTCTCCAAGAAGCAAGGCAATGTGAGCTACGAACTGCAGGTCTGCAAGCGCGGGTCCGGGGGAGTGGCCAGCAGCCGCCAGGTCGGCGAAAAGCCGGTGGCCGTGGGCGAGACCGCGCTGGCCGACCTGCGCATGTCCGTCGGGAAGAACGACGTGCTGTCCGTGGTCCTGCGGCTCAAGATGAACGGGAACGTCGCTTCCGCCGAACTGCTGTACCCTTAAGGCGCCTTGCACGCCAGCCGAGGGAGGGCTCCGTCCGCTCTCGGACTCTCTCCAGCCAGGGAGCGGCGCTCCCTGGAGCCCCTATATTGCCACTTCATTTACAATCTGCCGTAGCTGTTCATCCGGGTCGGTGCGCTGCTCTCTTCCGGCCCTGCTATTCCATTTCATGAGCATCCCGCCAGGGGCAGACGGCGGTCCAGGCGGATGCCGCGCTCGTCCACCAGGGCGCGATAGGGCCAGGCCTCCACGCCTCGGCCCAAGGCCTCGCGAAAGAGCGCGGCGTAATCCGGGTCGATGAAGTCGGCCGGGGCGAAACGCTCGGCGCAGGCCATGGGTACGAAATAGAAGACCGCGGTTCGCAGACCCTGGGCGGCCAGAGCCATGAGCTCGCGCAGGTGCTTCTGCCCTCGTTCGGTCACGGCGTCGGGAAAGCAGGCCGTGCCGCAGAGTTCCAGGGTCACGTTTTTCGCCTCGACCCAGATGTCGCCGCCGGGGCCGCTGAGCAGGGCGTCCAGGCGGCTCTCGCCGACCTTGGCCTCGGCCCGGTAGCTCGTGGTCCCGGCGGCCTCGGGCAGCAGCCCGGCCTGCCAGGCGGCGCGCAAGGCCCGGTTCGGCGCGAGGGTGTTCACGCAGATCCATGAGCCGCCGCACTCCAGGGCCTCCAGGGTCCAGGCCAGCTTGCGGCCTGGTCCGGCGGCCGGGGAGATCAGGGCCTGGCTGCCCGGCCGCAGCAGACCGAGCATGGAGCCGGAGTTGTTGGTGTGCGCCCAGACCTCGCGGCCGTCCAGGGAGAGCAGGGCCAGGAAGCGTTTTTCGCGGCGCAGGAACACGGCCCGGCGCGTGCCGTCGGGAAAGGGCAGCAGGATGTCGTGCATGGGTTTGTCTGAAGGGCGTCGGTGCGGGGTTTACACGGGGCGCTTTTCGTCGCCGGCGCCACCGAACAGCCGCATGCCGTAGCCCGGATGGACCCGGCGCTGCCCCTTGGGCAGGGGCTTGGCCAGGGGCCAATGGCCGGGCCGCGGCTCGGCCCCCTCGCGGGCTGTGGCGGACGGCTGCGTGTCGGCCATGACCGGCCGCGCGCGCAGGTCGACTCCCGCCAGGTTCGCGCTGAATTCGATGGCGATGTTGTTGGGGTCGAAGGAGTAAACGGAAAGGATGAAGCCGTGGTCGACGACTTCGGAGACCCAGAATCCGGCCGCTTCCAGTCTGGCCTTGATCTCCCACAGATCGTCCTGCCCGCTCACTCCTATGGACACATGGTCGAAGGCGATGGGGCCGCTTACCGGCGCGCCGTGGTCTTTTTCCGGAGCGTGCTCGGCTCCGGTCCACTCGAAAAAGGCCAGCATGTCCTGGGCGGAAATCTCGAAGAAATAGTGGCGGTAGCCTGGATGGCCGAGACCGGCGATCATGCGCATGCCGAGCAGGTCGCGCCAGAAACGGATCGTGGCGTCCATGTTCCCGGTTACCATGGCCAGATGGTTCACGCCGGTATAGCTGACCATTCTGCTCCTCCCCTTGATCTTGGCTCCACCATAAAGAACGACGCAACGGCGTCGGACAGGAAATGCGGAGCGTCCTCCGGGCGATCAAACCCGCGCCGTTCTTGACAGGCGTAGCTTTATCCTCTACCCAGCTTCAAATTAATGGTCAACGCATTATGCGGGGCGGGACGGGTAAATCAATCACACAAGACCATCTGAAGAGCCGCTTCGTCTGCGTCCCAAGCCGTTGGATTTATTGTCGGTGGCTTCGGGTTTCCGAGCCTGAGCCTAGACGCAATCGCCGCCTGGCACAGGCGAGGGTGACCGCCGGGGTGGTCGGCAAGGGGCGGTCATGTGAATTTTGACACACGCCGGCCAGGAATACAGTATGCAGCTTTCGCAGCTTATTCAGGACAACAAGGCGGCCGTGGTCGAGAAGTGGCTCGACCAGCTGCTCTCCTCCTTTCCTCCCGAAACGCAGAAGATCTGGAAGAAGAACAAGGACCGCTTCACCAATCCCGTGTGCTGCACCTTCCAGGATTCGATGGAAGCCATGGTGGACGGGCTCGTGACCTGGAACGACGCCGAGGCCCTGGCCAAGGCGCTGAACGAGGTGATCAAGATCAGGGCGGTGCAGGACGTGGCGCCGGGCAAGTCCCTGGCCTTCATCTTCGGGCTCAAGAAGGTCCTGCGCGAGATGTTCGGCGGCAAGGCCGATGCCGGGGAGTTGGGCGTGTACGATACGCGCCTGGACAACCTGGCCCTCATGGCCTTCGACATCTACACGAGGAACCGCGAGCAGGTTTTCTGCATGCGTATCGACGAATTCAAGCACGCGCATCACATGGCCTTCCGCAAGGCCGGCATCATATGCGAGTCCCCTCGTCAGGCGCTGGGCCTCGAGGACCGCAACGTCAATGCACAGGGCAAGTGAGGTAGGGCAGAATGAACGCGTTTTACACACTCTTTCTGGTCTTGGCGCTCATGTTGATCGCCATCTTCGGAGTGGGGGCAGCGCACCTGGACGGCCTGTTCGGTGTCTGGATTCCCTATGCCGCGGTGGTGGTCTTCATCGGCGGCTTCTGTTGGCGGGTGTACAAATGGGCCACGATCCCGGTACCCTTCCGCATCCCGACCACGGCCGGGCAGCAGAAGTCCTTCGATTGGATCGAACACAATCCGATCGACAACCCTTCGACGACCCGCGGCACCTGGCTGCGCATGATGGGTGAGGTGTTCCTGTTCCGGACCCTGTTCCGCAACACGTACACGAAGCTCTACTACGAGCCGGGCCAGGAACCCAAGGTGGCCTACTTCTCCCAGAAGTGGCTGTGGCTCTTCGCCATCCTGTTCCACTATTCGTTCCTGATCATCGCCTTCCGCCATCTGCGCTTCTTCACCGACCCGGTGCCGTTCCTGGTCAACGCCATGGAGCAGCTCGACGGCATCGTGGAGATGTTCCAGCCCAACTTCTACGTGACCGACGCGCTCATCGTGCTCGGCGTGGGTTACCTGTTCGTCCGCCGGCTGATGCGCGCCCAGATGCGCTATCTGTCCCTGGCCGCCGACTTCTTCCCGCTCTTCCTCATCCTGGGCATCGCGCTCTCCGGCATCTACATGCGCTACATCGACCGCGTGGACGTGGCCAGCATCAAACAGCTGACCATGGGTCTGGCCACCTTCCGCCCCGTGGTGCCCGAAGGCATCGCCTTGTCCTTCTACGTGCACCTGTTCCTGGTCTGCACGCTGCTTTTCTATTTCCCCTTCTCCAAGCTCATGCACATGGGTGGCATCTTCCTTTCGCCCACGCGCAACATGGCCAACAATACCCGCTTCGTGCACCACGAGAATCCCTGGAACCCGCGCATCCCGCCGCATTCCTACGCGGCCTACGAGGATGATTTCCGGGAGCCCATGGCCGAGGCGGGTCTGCCCCTGGAAAAGCCCCTGGAGCAGGGTGCCGGCGAATAGTCGCCACATATTTCATGCCAAGGAGAATAGGGAATGGCTGCTAAAGTCATCGACAAGAAAGACCTGCTCACAAGCGTAAGCTACGAGCATCTGCCGAAGACGGGCGTGTTCGACACGCCCAACGATTTCCGTCCGGGCACGTGGTGCTATCCGGCCAAGCCGGATATTCTCGAACGGCTGCACTTCCCAAACCCGCGCGAGTGGTCGCCCGTTGATGCGGACTGGAAGCTGCCCGAGAACTGGCGGGAGATCATCTCCAACGGCTTCAGGGAGCGCCTCAACAAGTTCCGCTCCTTCAAGGTCTTCCTGGACATCTGCGTGCGTTGTGGCGCCTGCGCCGACAAGTGCCACTACTACATCGGCTCGGGCGATCCGAAGAACATGCCCGTGCTGCGCGCCGAGCTGCTGCGCTCCATCTACCGCAACGACTTCACCGCGGCCGGCAAGATCCTCGGCAAGCTGGCGGGCGCGCGCAAGATGGAAGAGGACGTGCTCAAGGAGTGGTTCCTCTACTTCTACCAGTGCTCCGAGTGCCGCCGCTGCTCCCTGTACTGCCCCTACGGCATCGACACGGCCGAAATCACCATGATGGCCCGCGAGCTGCTGCACCTGGTCGGCGTGAACATCAACTGGATCCTGGAGCCGGTCTCCAACTGCAACCGCACCGGCAACCACCTGGGCATTCAGCCGCACGCCTTCAAGGAAATCGTCGAGTTCATGTGCGACGACATCGAGGAGTACACGGGCATCCGCGTCAATCCTCCCCTGAACGAGAAGGGCCACGAGGTCCTGTTCATCACGCCCTCGGGTGACGCCTTCGCCGATCCCGGCATCTACACGTTCATGGGCTACCTGCTCCTGTTCCACCACATCGGGCTGGACTACACCCTGTCCACATACGCTTCCGAAGGTGGCAACTTCGGCCTGTTCACCAGCGCCGACATGATGCAGAAGCTGAACGGCAAGATGTACGCCGAGGCCAACCGCCTTGGCGCCAAGTGGATCCTCGGCGGCGAGTGCGGCCACATGTGGCGCGTCGTGAACCAGTACATGGAAACGATGAACGGCTACATGCAGGGCCCGCAGATGACGGTGCCCAAGAGCCCCATCACCGGCACGGTGTTCAATAACGCCGCGGCCACCAAGATGGTGCACATCGCCGAGTTCACCGCTGACTTGATCAAGCACGGCAAGCTCAAGCTGAACCCGTCGCGCAACGACCACATCAAGACCACCTGGCACGACTCCTGTAACACGGCTCGCGGCATGGGCCTGCTCGATGAGCCGCGCTACGTGCTCAAGAACGTGTGCAACAACTTCTACGAGATGCCGCCCCAGACCATCCGCGAGCAGACCTTCTGCTGCGCCGGCGGTTCGGGCCTGAACACCGACGAGTTCATGGAGATGCGCATGCGCGGCGGCCTGCCCCGCGGCAACGCCCTGCGCTACGTGGTGGACAAGCACGGCGTGAACAACATGGCCTGCGTCTGCGCCATCGACCGCGCCACCCTGATCCCGCTGGCCAACTACTGGGCTCCGGGCGTGACCATCAGTGGCCTGCACGAGCTCGTGGCCAACGCCCTGGAAATGGAAGGCCAGAACGAGCGTGAATACAACCTGCGCGGCGAGGCCTTCGAGGACCTCAGAGAGCAGGCGGCGGAGGAGGCTGAATAATGTACGACGCGAGCAAAGTACTCATCGGATTGGGCGTCTTCGTGGCCCTGTTCGCCTATCCCTTCTACAACAATCTGGGCCAGGCCTATGAAGAGCCCGTGCTCCAGAAGGTCGCGAAGGACAAGGGCGAGGCGTGCGTCGAGGACCCCAAGTGGATGCGCGCCAACCACATGCAGGTGCTCAACGACTGGCGTAACGAGGTCGTGCGCTACGGCAACCGTCTGTACACCAGCTCCCTGAACGGCAAGCAGTACGAGATGAGCCTGCAGAACACTTGTATGAACTGCCACGTTTCCAAGGCCGAGTTCTGCGACAAGTGCCATGACAATGCCTCTGTGCACCCCTACTGCTGGGATTGCCATGTTCCGCCCAAGGAGCAGCCCGCTGCCGGCGCGAAGAACGCTCAGCCCGCTCAGGAGAAAGCCCATGAATAACAGCAGAAGAAGCTTCCTGAAATACGCCGGCATTGCCGCCGCGGCGGTGGCCGCCACCCCGGTCGTGCAGGCCGTGGCTTCCTCCGGCGGAGCCGCCCACGGCCCCGAGGTGGGCAAGCTGCCGACCCAGAAGATCGCCGGCCGCTGGGCCATGGTCGTGGACACGCGCAAGCTGGTCAGGGAGGCCGACTTCGAGCCGCTCATCGAGGCTTGCCACAAGTACCACAACGTGCCGCGCCTTCCCGACGAGAAGCGGGCCGAGGAAATCAAGTGGATCTGGACCGACGAGTTCGAGCACACCTTCCCGGAGTTCATGACCCGCTGGCCCAAGGGCCGGGTGCCCGCGGCGTTGCACAAGCCGTATCTGCTGCTGTGCAACCAATGTGAGTACCCCCCGTGCGTGCGGGTCTGCCCGACCAAGGCGACCTTCCAGCGCGCCGACGGCATCGTGCTCATGGACTTCCACCGCTGCATCGGCTGCCGCTACTGCATGGCCGGCTGCCCCTACGGCGCGCGCAGCTTCAACTTCTCCGACCCGAGGGCCTACCTCCCCGAGGAGGAGATCAACATGGAGTTCCCCACGCGCATGAAGGGCGTAGTGGAGAAGTGCAACTTCTGCGCGGAGCGCTTGGCCAAGGGTCAGCGCCCGGCCTGCGTGGAAGCCTCCAGGGGCGCGCTGCTCTTCGGCGACCTGGACGATCCGTCCTCGGAAGTGAGCCGGGCGGTGCGCAACAACTTCGTCATCCGCCGCAAGCCTGAACTCGGCACGCAGCCCAACGTCTACTACATCGTGTAAGGGGATACGCCATGCTTGAGACCGCACTGAAAGGTTCGCCGCGCTACTGGGGCTGGCTGGGTATCCTCCTGGCCGTCATGGGCATCGGCGGCGCCGTGTACATGTGGCAGTTCAACGTGGGCCTGACCGTCACCGGCCTGAGCAGGGATGTGTCCTGGGGCTTCTACATCGCCCAGTTCACCTACTTGGTCGGCGTCGCCGCTGCCGGCGTGATGGTCGTGCTGCCCTACTACTTCCATCATTACAAAGACTTCAAGAAGATGATCATCCTGGCCGAGTTCCAGGCCGTCGCCGCGGTCATCATGTGCCTCGGCTTCATCGTGGTGGACCTGGGCCAGCCCATGCGCATGCTCAACGTGCTGCGCTATCCCACGCCCAACTCCATTCTGTTCTGGGACATGGTCGTGCTCAACGGCTACCTGCTGCTGAACATCGTCATCGGCTGGGTCAGCCTGCAGCATGAGCGCAACCACGTGGAGCCGCCCAAGTGGGTCAAGCCCCTCGTGTACACCTCCATCATCTGGGCCTTCTCCATCCATACGGTGACGGCCTTCCTGTACCAGGGCCTCCCGGGCCGGCACTACTGGCTGACCGCCATCCTGGCCGCCCGCTTCCTGGCCTCGGCCTTCTGCTCCGGACCGGCCATCCTGCTGCTGGTGGCCCTGCTCGTGCGCAAGGTGGCCAACTACGACGTGGGCGAAAAGGCCATCAAGACCTTGGCCAAGATCGTGACCTACGCCATGGCCGTGAACGTGTTCTTCTTCCTGCTCGAACTGTTCACCGCCGCGTACTCGAACATCCCCGGCCACATGCACTCCTTCGAGTTCCTGTTCGCCGGACATGACGGGCACGCCTCGTACGTGACCTACTTCATGTGGGTTGCGGCCATCCTGGCCATCACCAGCCTGGCGCTGCTCATCCCGCCCAAGTTCCGGGACAACATGAAGCTGCTGCCCTGGTCCCTGGCCATCCTCATTGCGGCTACCTGGATCGACAAGGGCCTCGGCCTGCTCATCGGCGGCTTCACGCCCAACATGTTCGAGGGCGTCACCCCGTATGCCCCGACCCTGCCGGAGATCATGATCTCCCTGACGGTCTACGCCATGGGCATCTTCGTGCTGACCATCCTGTACAAGGTCGCCGTGTCCGTGAAGAAGGAAATCGCCTAGGCTTCCTTCGGCCTTCCCCGCATTCCACGGCCGCTCCGCAAGGGGCGGCCGTTTTCATTTCAGCTCCGCGGCAACCGGACAGGACATGCCGCGGTCGCTTTCAAGACGCATCGAGGACGAATCGAAGAGGGCGCCGCCCTCCTCGAACTCCTCCCGGCAGGGGGTGACGACCCCTGCACCCGCGAATCTTCCAGAGCGAACAATATCGTAATTGGGGTCCAGGGAGCGCCGCTCCCTGGTGGGTGGGGTCCAGGGAGGGCAAAGCCCTTCCCGGTTCTCAGGCAATATGCGCTAGAAATCGATGTGATGGCTCTTGAGCAGATCGTAGAGCCTGGAGCGGGATACGCCGGAGACGCTGCAGGCCTTGCGGATATCGCCCTGGGCGTGCTCCATGAGCTTTTGCAGGTAGGAGCGCTCGGCGTCGGCTATGGCGTCGCGGCGGAACTCCTTGAGGGTCGGGAAGGAGTCCGGCTGCGGCGCTTGGCGGCCTGACTCGCGGTAGTTCTCGGTTCTGGGCTTGGCGTCGGAAACCCTGGCGAAGAAGATACGAATGTGCTGGGGCAGGTGCGGCGGCAGCAGCGTGTGTTCGAACCGGGCCACGGTGATCGCGCCTTCCAGCGTGTTGACCAGCTCGCGCACGTTGCCCGGCCAGTCGTAGGTGGCCAGATACTCGAAGAACTCCGGCGAGACCGCCTTCGTGCCCAGGCCGAAACGTTCGCACAGCCTGCTCGTGTGGTAGAGCGTCAGCTCCTTGATGTCTTCCAGCCGGTTGCGCATGGGCGGCAGCTCTATGGTCAGGGAGCGCAGACGGAAGAGCAGATCCTTGCGGAAGGCGCCTTCCTCGCACATGGCTTCGAGGTCGCGATTGGTGGCGGCCAGCAGGCGAAAGTCGCTGCGGACCTCCGTCTGGCTGCCTATGGGCCGGAAGCTCTTTTCCTGCAGGATGCGCAGGAAGGACTTCTGGGCCTCCAGGGGCAGCTCGCCGACTTCGTCCAGGAACAGGGTCCCGCCGTCGGCGGCCTTGATTAATCCGTCAGTGGTTTTGTCAGCGCCGGTGAATGAGCCCTTGCGATGGCCGAATAGCACGCTCTCGATGAGCGTGGAGGGCAGGGCGGCGCAGTCCACGACGATGAAGTCGCGGCTCTTGCGCGCGCTGTTGTCGTGTATGGCCCTGGCGAAGAGCTCCTTGCCGGTGCCGGTCTCGCCGTGGATGAGCACCGCGGAGTCCGTCGTGGCGGCCATGGCCATGAGATTGAGGCACTCCACGAACTTGGGGCAGGAGCCGATGATGCGGTCCCGGTTGAAAATCACCTGCGGCTGGCTGGCGCGGGCCTTTTCCTGGCGGTATTCCAGGGCGCGCACGAGCGGCAGGGTGACTTCCTTGAGCGAGAAGGGCTTCTGCACATAGTCCCAAGCGCCGTTCTTTATGGCCAGTTCCGCACCAGAAACCCCGGCGCCCGTGATGATGATGACCTCGGGAGCCGAAGGCGCCTTGCGTATGCGCGGCAGAATGTCCAAGCCGTTGCCGTCGGGCATGAGGACATCCAGCAGGGCCACGGCGAAATCCTTGTGCTCGAGCAGGGTCAGGCCGCGCTCCAGGGTTCGGGCGCACTCGACGGTATGGCCGGCGCGTCCCAGCCCGAACGCCAGCAGACTGCATATGGCCTCGTCGTCGTCGATGACCAGCACGTTGGCCATGGCTACTCCTTGTCTCTTCCTGCGGACGCTGCGGCCGTCCGCGCCAGGGCCATGCTCACGGCCTGAGTCAGTTCGCGCTTGCTGAACGGCTTGGGAATGTATCCTGCGAAGCACTGCGCCGAGGCTTCGTCGAGGTTGTCCGGACCGCAGTTGCCCGAACAGAGCAGTATCGGGACCTCCGGGCGCAGTTCGCGAATGCGCAGCGCAAGGGCGTGGCCGCTCAGGCCCGGCATGAGCAGGTCGGTGACCACGCAGTCGAACTGCCCGGGTGCGTGGCTGAAGCGCTGCAATCCTTCGTCGGAATTCGACACGGCGGTGACGAAGTAGCCGGCCGAGGAGAGCTGTTTGCAGACCAGGTCGGTGATGGCTTTGTCGTCGTCGATGAACAGCACATGGCCGTGATGGCGCGAGCCGGATTCGGCCCGGACCTGCCCGGTGATCCCGGGCAGGCGGGCCGAGATTTCCAGGCGGTCAGCTTGCGGCGTCAGCGTAAGGCTTCCGCCGAGGGATTTGACCAGTTCCCGGGCCGCATCCAACACTCTGCCGCGTGCATCGAACTCCAGGACGGCTGGAATGCTGAAGGCCTCGGCGATCACGGAAACGCTGCAGCCCGAAGCATGGGGCAGCGGCTCGAACCGTACGGCCAGATAGCCGCGCTTGTCCGGCAAGGCCTGGAGTGCGATCGTGCACAGGTACAAGACAAGCTCCTGCACGTCTCCCGGGCTGGCCACGGCCATGATGTGGGAAGCGTCACCCTGCACGTCCATGGAGACTCCAGGCGGGAGCAGGGCTCGTGAGGCTTGAAGGGCGCTTTCAAAAGCCGGCCACAGGTACATTGCCTCGCGCCCGGAATCTTTGGGCCGGTTCATGGTCAGCAGGCTGGAGGCCAGATCCCTGGCCTTGCAGCAAGCCTTGAGCGTTTCGTCCAAGCAGTGGGCCATGGCAGGGTCCGAGGCCATGGAGCGGGCCTCCGAGGCATAGCCGAGGATGGGCGTCAGCGAGTTGTTCAAGCCGTGGGCAATGGTTCCGATAAGGGCGCCGATCTCGGCCTTGCGCTGCGTGTCGCGCAGGTCGGGCACCAGGCAGGGCCGGTCTGCTTCCAAAGGCTCAGAGGGCTTTGCGGCCGCTAAATCGCGGACGATTGCGAGCAGGTGCTCGCGCCCGTCGAGATTAATGCTCTTGAGCTGTGCTTCTATCGGAAACTCGCGACCGCCTTTGTTTCTTGCCCGCCACTCGCAACGCTGAGTTCCTTTGGCCATGAGCGAGCGGACCCAGGACAGCGCGGCAGCGGTGGAAAGCGGTCTGGAGGCCGGGCACAGCCGCTCCAAGGTCAGCTCCTGGGCCTCCTCGCGGGCATAGCCGAACATGCGCAGCATGGCCAGATTGACCTCGAGAACACGCCCGGAGTCCGGATCGAGAATGGAAACGCCGTCATCCAATGCGTCGAATACGGCCCGATGGAGGTCGCAAATGCAGCTCATGGCTGGGCCATCATTCATGGCAAGCTTCTTGGCGCGTATAATGGGCCGGGATGTATGATGCTTTGTTGCTTGCCGACCGTAGAGCCGGGACGACGGGCAAGATGGACGCGAAGGAGCTAAATCCCGTGCTGAAGGACGGGAACGCTGTCGATTCCAGGCGCATTGGGGCATAGACGGAGAAACAACGCGGTCTGAAACGTCGTGGTTGCGTCGGCTTGGCGGAAGTACGGGACATGCGGGTGCGACTCGTTTGGTTCAACGTGATAATGTGCCTTACTCGCTACAATTTCGCATGCTATCTTAGCCCAAGGCCGAAAACAAGATTTTTTGTCCGAAAATTTAGGATTAATCCCGTTTCGTCGGATTTAGTATAAAAAAACAGGATAATCTTGGGGGTCCGGCAGGTGGCGGACAAGCCGCGTCGGGTATGAAAAAGCTGCTAAAACAGCGCATTGGAAGAAAGGGATGGGTGCCGTCGGAATTGGTATATTTTTTGGTAATTATAATAACGCGGGAGGTGTGGAACCAATAGGGTAAGGAGTTGCCGAGGATGATGACACGCTCGTTGACACAGATCATTCATGACATGGTTTTGGACGGAAGTGTGCCGGCTAAAGTGATCGCTGCGGAAATCGGCAAGCCGTACACGACCATGTTGCGGGAGATCAACCCCCATGATTCCGGGGCCAAGGTTGGAATCGACCTGCTCTTGCCGCTCATGCGTTCGGCCAAAAGCATGGAGCCGCTTAAGTATCTGGCGCACCAGATGGGTTACGCATTGGTGCCGCTCAAGCGCTCCGAGTCCATGCAGATGGACCCCATGGCCATGGCGCTCAAGTTGCTGCAGGAGTTCGGCGAACTATCAAAGCGGCTGCAAGGCACCCTCTCTCAGCAAACCCTTTCGGAGGAGGATTTTGCTGTAGTGGAACATGCCGGTTGCAATGCGGTCATGGCGACCGTGGATCTTTTGGAGTGCCTGCGGGGCATGTGCGGAATCGAATCCCCGTTGGCATCCAAGGAAGCCGCCTGATCGGCGGCCTCGTGTGCCTTCCGTGCGGAGCGGACGGCGCGACAAGGCGCAAGCGGAGGAATGCGGGGCTTCGGGGAGTAAGCCCTGTCGGATCAGGCGAGATGAGAGGCAGGCCTCTCTGTCCAGGCATATGACGCGGGTCGGTTCGGCGGTTCGGCCGAACCGACCGCAACGCATCAAAGGCGTCCCGGTGTTCCGGGACGCCTTTTCATTTCTGCGAAATGCTACGGAATCGAGGCGGTAAGGGCCGGATGTGGTCCATTGATGCCCGGTTGCCGGAGCCTCCGGCAACATAACTCCAGCGCACTGGGTGTCGCCGGACGGCTTGGACAGCCGTGAACGTGCGCCTGAGCCTACAGGATTATGGGCTTGCCGGCTGGCCTGGGAGCGTCGCCGTCGGTATCCCTGGCATCCTTGCCGGGCTTGGCGGGCTTGGCGGTCTTGCCCTCGATCTGGTCCAGGAGCTTCCTGGCCGCGTCGAGCTTGGGATTGAGCTTGAGGGCAATGTCCAGGTTCGCTTTGGCGTTGGTCACATCGCCCTTCTCGGAAAAGGCCCGTGCGATGTTGTAGTAGAGGTGGTCGTCCTTCTGGGTCAGTTCCAGGGCGCGGTTGTAATAGCGGATGGACTGGTCGAACATGCCGGCCTTGCGCAGATAGATGCCGAACTCGTTGAACAGGTGCTTGTGCTCGGGTTCGAAGGCCGCTTCGAGCTTGATGATGCGGTTGAGAATATCCTCGGCCTTGGCGAGTTCCCCGCGTTCGAGGTAGCAGATGCCGATGCCGAAGTTGGCGCGCACGTTCTCCTCGTCCAGCTTAATGGCCCCGCTGTACTCGAATTCCGCGCTGTATATCTCGCTCTTGGCCCTGTGCTCGTCGCCCTTCTCGATGTAGGCGTTCATCTCCTGCATCCGGGGCTGCACGCTCGTCACGTAGAATTCAGGCTCGGGCGAAAAGCGGCGCAGCAGTTCGTCCTTGGAGATGGTGCTCTTCTTGCCGGAAGGAATGCAGTTCTTGTTGACGGGCTGGATCTCGATCGAGCCGTCGTCCAGTTCGGTGCAGTAGTACAGTGTCTGCTGGATGGTCTTGCGGGTCGTCGCCCCGGTGCCGATAGTGGTGACCTTCTGGGTCGAGAAGATGCCCTTGATTTTGCTGTCGGGCCGTGAGGCGCCGCTATCCTGCATGCCGGCCATGTCGTCTACCATCCATGATGCTGTATTGATTATTGCGTGCTGAGTGATCGGACCCCGTTGAAACCAGAGTCGACCACGGGAAGCTAGGGCAAGTCGAACCGGAAATCAACCTCCGGGGGGCGGATAAGCACGCTGAAAACGGATTTCAAGCGGAAATGCGTGCAGGCCGGCAGGGCTGATCAGGTCTAAGCGCGATTCGGAGAAAAGAAGACCCCGAAAGCCATGCCTTCGGGGTCTTGGTGCGTCGATGCATCTGATGTGGCCCGGTTGGGCCGAATCCCTACTGAGCCTGCCCTGCGGCGGGAGCCTGTTCGGCGGCGGGAGCAGCCTCGGCGGCAGGAGCGGCTTCGGCGCCGGCAGCCGGCTCGGCGGGAGCGGCCTCGGTGGTGGCAGCATCGGTGGCAGGAGCGGTTTCAACAGCGGCCTGCTCGGCAGCCGGGGCGGCCTGTTCGGCGGCCGGGGCAGCCTGTTCGGCGGCCGGGGCAGCCTGCTCGGCTTCGGGCTTCTTCTCGCAGGCAACTACCATGGCCAGACCGAGGTACAGGCAGACAGAAGCAATGAGGATGGCGATCTTACGGGACATGAATATTCTCCTTGTAGCCCTCGGAAAAGCATCTTTGCAGGCGCACCCGTATATCGGCGGCGACGATGCCGGACGGACTGACCCGCCGTCGCGCGCTACACTGTTGAGATGTTTCCGTTTGGTTGGGCGCCAGCCTTCTCTTCCTGTTGCCAGCCAAAGTCAATAGGGCTGCAGATCGGCCTGCGTAATAGCTTCGCGGACGTGTTGAGAAAAGCGCCATTTCGGAGCAATAGACCTTTGCCCTAATCCTTGGTTTACGCTGCCTCCGATATGGATGGCATACATGTACTCTTGGCTTCAGCGAACGCCTGCACGAAGTCGGATACACTCCAGGCACGGAGCCGAGTGCTGAGTTGATGTACAAGGTGAGAATACGGCGGGAACGATGAAAGCGCTGATGCGGAAGGCCCTGGACTAAACGGGATCGGGATCCTGTTCGGCCCAGGGCTCATGAATCAGTCTGCCGAGGTTGGCCTGGCTGCCGGGATTGCCCTGCCGGTGCGAAGCGTCCAGGAACGATGATAGACCCATGCTCCGGCGTTGCAAAGCCGGAAGAACCCAGGACGCTCTTCCGGACAGCCAATCCAGGCCGTCCATGTCGGCTCGAGGAGATCTAGCTCGAACCTCCGCCAGTACCACCGCCGGTGCCCCCGCCGGGTGCGGGTTGCTGCTCGGCGGGCGGGGGAGGCGGCGCGCCGGGAGTGGGCTCGGAACCAGGTGCGCCGGGCGTAGCGGGCTGGCCGGGCTGTTCGACGGGAGCGCCCGTTCCGCTGCCCTGCTGTTCTTGCTGGCCTCGATCGCAGCCCGCCAAGCCGCCCATGGTCAGGGCAAGGCAGGCCAGGAATGTGAGGATGAATTTTCGGGACATGCGTAACCTCCTAGTGGTTCAGCCGTGCATGAGCGGCGGGCCGGCGCAGCCCTCCCGGCTGCCGCGTCCCGCCGATCGGCGCCGTCCGTCATTGCCCGGATTGCTTCTCGACCTTTTCCCCGGCCTGTTCGAGTGATTCGCCCGCCTGTTCCGTGGCTTTATCGACCTTTTCGCCGGCGCGCTCGGCCGGTCCTTCACGTTCGCAAGCCCCCAGGCCGAAGAGGAAAGTGGTGAGCAACCCGACAAGCAGTGTCGTGAGGCGCATGCGTGTCTCCTTGCTAGCGTGTTCGGCGACAACCAGGCTGATGGACGATCCAGGGGCCATGCCGCACGATATGGCTCCAGGGGCCGGGGGTCTGTCGGAAAAGCGCGGAAAATTGCGTCGCAGGTAGGACTACGCAAGGGTGAATCCGGCTTGCGCTTGAAAGCGGGCCGCGTCTCATGACACGGCCCGTTATGGCCTGTGATGATCTGGTAAAGATGGAAGCCCGAATGGAGCGGCGCGGGGGCCTTCAGCGTCGCCTACGCCGCAGCCAGGCGCGCCGGCCCAGCAGCGCCGCGAGCAGGGAAACCAAGCCGAGCAGCATGACGGAAGCCAGATGGCCCATGACGACCAGCATGGCCGGGAGGCTGTCCAGCGAGGCCATGCGGCTGTTGCCGAGCACGTGGATCAGCCCGGTGACGGTCAGCAGCACATACAGGCCGGCGCGCAGGACGCCGCTGGCCGTGAGGGAGTGGTCGGACCGCCAGACGGCCATGTATCGTCCGGCGGCATAGCCGGCGAGAAGCAGGAAGAGCGTGGCCGCCAGATAGTGCAGCAGGCTCGTGAAGTAGAAGTCGTCGGTCCAGGCCAGGCCCGGCACGTCGGCTATGTAGTAGCGCCGGAAGATGGGCATCTGCGCGAAGCCGCTCACGGCCAGCACGGCGACGCAAAGCACGAAGGCCAGGCGGAACTCCTTGGGCAAAAGCGGCCCGCTCGAAGGCGATGTCCTAGCCATTGGAGTCCTCCTTGCCGCCGCGCTTGAAGATGCGGCCCAGGCCCACGACGCCGGCTACCAGGCCGGCAACGGGCGCGGCCAGGGCGGCCCAGGCCAAATTTTCCTCATTGGCCATGGAGTCGGCCACGGGCCCGAGGTGCGGGAAACCCGAGGTCATGGCCTTCAGTTGTTCCTCGCCGTGCTCGTCGCGCAGGGCCGCGTTCAGGGACTCGAAGGGCACGGGCGAGACGTACAGGGTATTGGTGCCTCCGTTCTCGGTTTCGCCATAGATGTAGCCGCCCATGGACTCGGCCAGCTCATGGGCGCGGCGCACGATCTCCGGGCGCGGACCGATGGACTGCACCTGTTCGGGGCAGGCCTCGATGCACGCGGGCAGCTCGCCCTGGGCCACGCGCTCGAAGCAGCGGTCGCACTTGTACATGACTCCGTTGCCACCGAAGCCGGGCATGAGCTTGAGGTACATGCCCACGCCGGTCTGGCGCTGGGGGATGTGCCAGGGACAGACCTGGCGGCATTTGGCCCCGCCCAGGCACACGCCCGAATCGATGCGCACGATGCCGTCGGCCTGCGTGGAGCAGGCCCCGAAGGGGCACAGGTTTGCGCACGGCGCGTTCCGGCAGTGCATGCAGCGCCTGGGGATGTTGATCTCCAGGTTTTGTCCCTGGTGCTCGACCGTGGCGCGCTGGATGAACAGCCAGTTGTAGGGCGTCAGCCTGTCGGTCGTGTCGCGGCGCTCGGACCAGTCCTCGGCCTTGACCCGCGCAGGGTACATCTTTGGAAAGGGCTTTCGCGGCTCCGGGAACTTGTGGTCGTTGGCCGACTGGCAGGCCTGCACGCAGGCCTCGCAGCCTATGCACTTGCTCAGGTCCAGCAGGGTTGCCAGGGGCTCGCCCTTGGACGCGGCCAGCGCCGTGCCAGGAAGGACCAGCCCGGCCCCGCCCACGGCCGCCGCGGCCAGGAAGGCGCGTCTGGAAAAGCAGGCCTTATGCTTCGTGCTCATGGAAGATTCCTTGTCATTGATGATTATACCGCATTTTAGCAGATAGCATGCCGAAGGCGGGAAAGGCCGGCAAGGCGCGCCAATCAAGGGATTCTGGCCAGGGTCGGGCTGTTGGGTCCCGTGCGGATGTGCAAGGTCTTTACATGTGCTTAAACAGGTGCCGCCTTACGTTTCACAGACGGCGGGCCCTTGCGCGGCCGTCACCGGTCCTGCTCGCCGGGTGGCGCAAGCGGGCGCAATACGGCGTCAGCTGTCCAGATAGCTGGAAAGCAGGCGCATGGATTCCTCCAGCTTGGCCATGGCATCGCCCGAGGTCGGGCTCTCCAGGACGCGCTTGTGGCAGCCCAGGAGGTAGCGTTTGAGAATGAGCCCGTTGGCGGCCTTGAGCGCCGAGCGCACGGCCTTGACCTGCACGAGGATGTCCCGGCAGTCGGTTCCGTTGGCGACCATGCCCTGGATGCCGCGAATCTGCCCCTCGATCCTGCGTAGCCGGGCCAGCACGCATTGCTGGATGTTGTCCAGGGAGGAGGGAGCCTCGGGCGGAACCGACGCCTGCCTGCGATGCAACACCCTTTTCGCTTTACGTCTTGCCCTGCCAGGGGTACGTTGCATAATCAGTTGGTTTTCCTCGCGTCCCGGGGCAGCCCGGTTTGCAATAAATCAAGAAGCATGAACGGCGACTACACACTCTCCGCATCCGGACCGGGCCAGGCCTGCACCCCGGACACCGTGCGCATCGATGTCCTGGACCTGTGCGCCGAGATATTCCAGGGCCCGGACCAGGGCAGTTTTCCCGCGCTGCTGGGCCGCGAGTTGCCCGAGCTGGCGCGTCGCGCCGCGGGTTGCGGCAGCTCACTGGCCGGACCGCTGGCTGCCCTGGCCCGGGTTTCTCCCTTCATGGGTGCCCGGCAGGACATCAGCGCAAGTCTGGTCGAACTCGAAAGCACATACGTCTCCCTTTTCGTCAACGCCCGCGACGGCGTCCGGGCTCCGCTCTACGAGTCCTGCCATACGCAGGGGGGCCGCAGACTCATGGGCCCTCCGGCCGAGGTCATGAGCCTGCGCCTGCTTCAGGCCGGCCTGACCCTGGCCGACGATCAGGTCGAGCCACCCGACCACCTGTCCATCGAGCTGGAGTACCTTGCCTTCGTCCTCAACGCGGCGTGCGACGAAAACAAACCGACCCTTACCGCCGTGGCCAAGGATTTCGCCAGGCACGTCCTGCCCGCCTGGCGTCGCTGGGCGGAGGCTCTCGAAACGTCGACCGCGGCCGAGCCGGACGCGGTCTTCCCCGGCAACGGAAACACCCCGGCGCATCGATCCGAGGCCTTTTTCCGCGCGGCCGCGCGTCTGACCCTGGCGGCCCTTGAGTCGCTCACCGGCTGAGCACGATCCGCCGCACCTCTTCAAAGAACGCGTCAGGCCGGGACAAGCGCCCCTGGTTGATCAGCAGGACCTCGTACTCCCTGCCTCTCCCTTCCTTCCTGCGCAGCAGCATGATTACCGGCAGTTCCGGCCGGCCCAGGGCGGCGAAGGCCTCGCCGCGTTCGTCGGGCAGGAGAGGATAGGAGACCTGCCCCGTGCGGCGAGCCTTGGCCAAGTCCCGCCGGCTATCATAGGCCGAGATGCCGGCCATGCGCAGCAGCCCGGCCAGCTCCCGATCGGCTGTGATGCGCGCGTGCAGGGTCTCGTACACGGGCAGCTCGTCCCGGCAGCAGCCGCACAGGCTGGAGTGCAGCTCCAGCAGGAGAAAACCGGTCTGCGGCTCCAGCATGCGGCGGTCGATATCCAGGAAAGGGTCGGGGAGTTCGGCGGGGAACATGTCGCCGACACGCGGCAGCCTGGGCCGCGCCTCGGGTGGCAGTGCCTCGGGGTGCGCGGCCAGCCAGCCCTGCCAGCCGGCGGGGTAGCGCCGTACGTCGCGGTAGCCCAGACGCACCGCCCACCGGGCGGCGATGGCGCTGCGCAGTCACATGAAGCTCCGGCAAAAGAAGATCACCGTGCGGCCGTGGTCCGGCCCCAGCAGTTCGGCCAGACGCCTGGCGCGCTCCATGGACAGCTCCTGCTGATCGCCGAGGTGGAATTCCATGTTCACGGCGCCGAGCACATGGCTTCTGGCGAATTCGTAGTCCGGGCGGACATCGACGATCAGGGCCCGGCCGTCCTTGCGCAGGGCCTCCAGCTCGGTATCGTCCACCAGCGCATAGCCGTCGCGGGCGGCCTCGGCCTGGGCGTCGGCCCACCAGGCCGGCCGGCCGGCCGCCTGGGCCTGGACGGCAAGGAAAAGTACGGCGAGGAAGGACCACAGGATCGTGCGGGAGGTTTGCTGGAAAGCGAACATGGTCCTTCCTCGCCGTGAGTTTGCGGGCGGCTGGGGAAGGGGTGGTCCCCGCCGCCCTTGGATCAGATCGGGCTATTTCTTGGGCGCCTGGATTTTCGGGTCGCCGTCCTTGGAAAAGGTCACGGTGGCGTCGAGGAAGTAAACCTTGTCCATGTCCGGCCGCACGTCCCGGGCCATCCAGTAGGCCTCGCCGCTGCGCGCGCCGGTGGAGCACACGAAGACCACGGGCTTGTCCTTGGGCATGGACTTGAGCTGCTTCTCCAGTTCGGCCACGGGGATATTGCGGGCGTTCTTGAAGCTGCCCTGCTTGAACTCGTCGGCATCGCGCACGTCCACGATGACGATGGAGCCGGGATTGTCCTTGAGGGTCTGCTCGAACTGGGCAACGGCCATGGCGCCTTCGTTGGCATCGCCGGAGGCGATCACAGGGGCCGCGCCGGTGCCGTGGGCCTCGACCCAGGCGGGATAGCCGGCCTCGTAGACCAGTATGTTCTTGTAGCCGAGCTTCTCGGCCTTGCGGGCCGAATCATTGGACAGCTTGCAGGTGAAGCCCTCGCAGAAGAAGACCAGCGGAATGATCTTGTCGGCCGGCAACTGGCCCTTGCGCGCCTCGAACTCCGAGTCGGGCAGGGAGATGGCCGTGGGGATGCTGCCCTGCTGGAATTTGGTCTTGAAGGGCCGCGAGTCCACGAGCAGGTATGGCTTGCCGCTGGCCATCATCTCCTCGACGACCGGCGTGCCGATGGCCAGATAGCGGCCCTCGACTTTCCAGACCGGATAGCCGCCGGCGTAGACCTTCACGTTCGTGTAGCCCAGGGCCTCGGCCTTTCTGGCCGAATTGTGCGACAGTTTGCAGGCGTAGCCCTCGCAATAGAAGATGAGCAGCGCGCCCTTGTCCTTGGGCAGCTCGGCCACGCGCTTGTCGAACTCGCTGTCCGGGATGGACACGGACGTGGGGATGTAGCCGAGCGCGTGCTTGGTCTTGTAGGGCCGCGAGTCAATGATGAGTACGTTCTCGGGCCTGGGCATCTTGACGTACTGCTCGACAAAGGCGCTGTCCACGAGGTTCTTGTAGTACCAGTCCGGGGTCTGGGCCGGCGGGGTCAGTTCCCCGGCCGTGCCGTCGGCGCTTGCGGCGGTTGCGGTCTGGGCCGGTGTCCCGGCTTCGGACTTGGCCGCGCAGCCGGTCGCGACGAGGCCCAGCAGGGCCGCCAGCACCGCCAGCAGGGTCAGTTGCTTGCGCATCATGTTCATGACTTCCCTCACTCTCCTTAAGATGTTCTCGACGCCTCTTGTTTTCGATCTATTGGTCTCGGGAATCGGGAAGGGCTTCGCCCTCCCCGAACCCCACCCACCAGGGGGATGATCCCCCTGGACCCCGCATTTCGAGTCGACCGGAGGAACCGGCCGACTCGCTGGCGGCTCCGTAAAAATGCGGGGGGGGCCGGGGGGAATGATTCCCCCCGGCCGCCGGAGGCTATTCCTCTTCCCTCACGCCTGCGACGGCGCTTTCCTTCTCCCACCACAAGCGGTGGTGGTGCTTGGCGTAGTTCTCGTCCACCCAGCCAGTGAACATGGAGCGGAAGCCGGGCCGCTCGTCGCGGGAGATGGCGGCCATGTACACGTGGATGATGAGCCCGGCGAAGACCAGGCCGGCGGACAGGTAGTGCAGCAGGATGGACCAGGATACCAGGCCGGTCTGCGCTTCGCCCAGGCTGGTGCGCGACATGACCATGACCACGCCAGTGACGGCCAGCACGAGACTCCCCAGCACCGAGGCCTGGCCAAAGGACTTCTGGCCCATGTTGTAGAAGCCCTGGTCCGGGATGTCCGTGCCCAGGCCGAGCTTACGCAGCCCGGCGTCGCCCAGGGTCATCTGGATCGGCTTCTTGATCATCCACAGCATATCGCGCGGCAGGTCTACGCTGAACAGCTCGCGCAGGAAGAACAGCACTCCCTTGATGTTGAAGGCGATGTACAGGGCGAAGCCCGCCATCCAGACGATGCCGAGGGCGATGTGGAAGAGCAGCAGGTTGGCCCCGCCGCCGAACATGGCCCGCAGCATGGCCGGATACCAGCCTCCCAGGGGTTCGATGTCCGGGTTGGCGATGAGTCCCAGGCCCGTGACGAGCAGCAGCAGCCAACAGGCAGCGTTGAACCAGTGGATGAAGATGTCCCACCGGCTGTGGCGGTAGAAGCGGCGTTCCATGTTAGGTCTCCGTCTCTGCGCTGCGTTCGGTGACGCGCTGGTCTTGATCCTTCCGGTCGTCCTCGCCATGCCCCTTGCTCTCGGACGTCAGAAGTTGGCGGCCGAGCATGATCAGCGCGCCAAGTCCGCTCAGGCCCACGGCCACGCGCAGTCCGGGCGTGACGGCGTCGGCCATGAGCTTCATGGGCGTGGGCATCCTCGCCTCCACGGGCCAGTCCAGGGGAGCGGTGGCCGCGATGTAGAACATGTTGGGCCTGGTGTCGGACCTGGGGTTGACCACGCGCACGATGCGCTCCCGGTTGGCGGCCAGCAGGATGGCGGCCTCGCTGCTCGGGTCGTTGATGTCGCCGAACACGCGGGCCTTGGTCGGGCAGGTGTCCACGCAGGCGGGGCCCAGGCCGTGGGCGCGGCGTTCGGCGCAGTAGTCGCACTTGTCGGCCACGCGCAGGGTCGCATGGCGGTAGCGCGCCCCATAGGGGCAGGCCGCGATGCAGTTGCCGCAGCCGATGCACAGGCCGCGATCGATCTCCACCATGCCAGTGGCCGGGTCCTTCCAGGTCGCGCCCGTGGGACAGGCCTGCACGCAGGTGGGGTTGTCGCAGTGCATGCACGCGCCGGGCTGGAAGTGCTGTCCGGTGCCTTTGCCCACGGCCACGACCGGAGCGCTCTGCTTGACCCAGTTGCGGAAGTGTCCCTCGGGCACCTTGTTGGCCACCTTGCAGGAGGCCACGCAGCCCTTGCAGTCGATGCAGCGGGACGAGTCGATGACCATGGCGTATTGCGGCTTGTTCATGGCTTAGGCCTTTCTGGTTACGGTCACGAAAGTCTCGTGCATGGCCGCGTTGCCCGTGATGGCGTCGAAGCTCGATTCGAGCACGCCGGCCATGCTGGCGCCGTTGCCATGGGCCAACGAGAGACCCTTGGACAGGGCGCCGAAGCCCGTGGGCATGTACGTCGTGTCCGGGCGGATGGCCTCGGTGACCAGGGCCACGGCCTCGCCCTTGCCCGCCGGGCTCTCCACGATCACGGCGTCTCCGTCGGCGATGCCCAGTTCCTGGGCGCGCTTGGGATGGATCCACAGACTGCATTCGGGCTCGAGCTGGCGCAGGAGCGCGTAATTCGTGGCCGAGTGGGTGTAGACCGCGCTGCGGCCCACGACCATGCGGAAGGCTCCCTCGGGAACGTCCCTGGGCGCGCTGTACACGGGCATGGGGTCCAGCCCTTCGTCGGCGTAGCGCTGGTTGAAGAACTCGATCTTCTGCGACTTGGTCTTGTAGATCTTGCCCTCGTAGATGCCGTAGACCTTGGACGGGTTGTAGTAGACGCCGTCCTCGGCCAGGGCCTTCTCGGCGTCAGGCAGCTTGGCGAGCTGAGCCTTGCGGAACGCGGCCAGGTCGAAGTCGAAGAACTCGCCCAGTTCCAGCCGCTCGGCCAGCCCCTTGCAGATGTCGAAAACGGGCCGGGACTCGAACATGGCCGGAACCACCGGGTCGCGGGCCACCACGCAGGCGCAGGCCGAGGAGCCCTGCAGGGCCGAGGCCGGGTCGAGCCGTTCCAGGTAGCTCGGGGCGGGCAGCACGAGGTCCGCGAACCAGGCCGTGTCGCTCATGGCGATGTCCACGACCACCGAGAAGTCGAAGGCCTTCATCATCTCGATGGACTTGGCCCTGTCCGGGGCCGTGGCCAGCGGGTTGACCTTGAAGGAGAAGAAGCCCTTGAGCGGGTAGGGCTCGCCCGAGAGCACGGCTTCGCGCAGGAGCACGTAGGAGCCCTCGTGCTCAATCATGAGCGGGGCGATGCCCGCGTCGGCGCGCTCGAAGGGGTTCTCGTCGTACCAGGGCGCGGCGAAGGGGATGCCGGACCCCAGGCCCACCTCGCGCGTGGCGAGTAGCCCGCCCGGACGGTCCCAGTTGGCCAGCAGGCCGTTGACCATGGCGAAACTGCGCCTGATCTGCGTGGAGTTCACGTAGTCAGAGCTGCGGCGGCCGGGGTAGACCATGGCCTGCGGCGCGGCGGCGGCCATCTCGCGGGCCATGCGCGCGATGTCACCGGCAGGGATGCCGGTTTCGCCTTCGGCCCAGCGCGGGTCGTACCGCTTTACGTGCTCTGTCAGTTGTTCGATGCCGTAGGTCTTCTCGGCGACCCAGGCCTTGTCGTACAGCCCTTCGGAGGTGATGACATGCATGACCGCGAGCATGAAGGCCATGTCCGTGCCGGGCTTGATGGGCCACCACTCCTGGGCCAGGGCCGCGGTCTTGGTGAAGCGCGGGTCGAGCACCACGAGCTTGCAGCCGCGCTCGCGCATGGCCGTCATGAGGTCCATGGAGTCGGGTGTTACCAGGGCCTCGAAGCGGTTGGCACCGGCCATGAGCACATACTTGGAGTTGAGCACGTCGGCGAAGGGCGCCTCGCCGAAGGTGTCCAGGTAGGCCCGCGTGTTGGACATGAGGCAGTTGGACTCGTGCGAGGTCACGTTGAAGGAGCCGAAGACCTCGGCGAACCTGTTAACGAACTGCGACTGGAGGTCCGAGCCGGCCATGAACATCACGCCGCAGGGCGTGTGCTCCTTGCGGATGGTTTGCAGGCGCTGGGCGGCCATATCCAGGGCCTCGTCCCAGGGGATGCGCTTCCACTTGCCCTCGCCCCGCTCGCCCACGCGCAGCAGCGGATGCTTGAGCCGGTCAGGGTCGTACAGCTGGTCGATGCCGGCGTTGCCGCGCGCGCAGAGCATGCCGCGCGACTTGAGGAACTTCGGGTTGGGGTCGAGCTTGCGCACCACCCCGTTCTCCACGCGGGCGATGAGTCCGCAGCGGTTGAAGCACATGTCGCAGGCGGAGAAACGCGATTCCCACCTGGTCGGGGCGGAGGCCGGAGTCCCGGCCACGGCCGCCAGGGTCTCGGGCCTGGCGGCGGCCAGCCCTGCCGCCACGGCGCCTGCGGCCTTGAGGAATCCCCGCCTGCTGATGCGTCTGGCCTTGTTCGGCGTCATGTCGAAATTCTCCCGTCAGTCGTGATGGCGCGGCTCGCTTGCATGGACGGTTGCCCGCCGCATCCTGATCCCTCGATTGGAGCGGCCGCCCGCTGCGGCCGCTCCGGGCACCGAGGAGGCAGAGGCTAGCTGCACTTGGCCGGGGTCGGGGAATCCTTGGCGTAGTCGTGCAGATACGAAAAAATATCCTTCTGGTCCTGGCTGGAGACCGTGGCCTTCCAGTCCTTGTTGCAGGGAATGGCCTCGGGCTTGGCGAAGACCTTGGTCCATTCGGCCTGGGTCATGGACATGGGCGACAGGTCGCTGGCGGTCTCGCCGTGGCAGGTGCGGCAGTTCTTGCGATACAGGTACTTGCCCTTGCGGGCGTTGCCGCTTTCGGCCAATGCAACCGCGGTTACGCTGACGAGCATGACCAGTACAGCGATGACGGAAACGATTCTGCGGTTCATGTAATTCTCCTTCGGTGTTCTTTCGCGCGGGACGCCTCGCCTGGAGCGGGCAGTCCGTTGCGTTCATGTTCCAATGCGCGTTCGCCATGATTGCGGACGAATCTGCGTACGTAATGGACGGAATGAGGCTTTCGGCAGCCCTGGGCAGGTTGTGAAAGTTTCAGATGAGTCCTGCTGCATTCGGTGGCTGCCTTGTGACGGGTATTTAGCAAAGGGCAGGCCACAATGCGGATACCCGTACTGGGTATCGGTTCGGCAAGGTCTGACGCGGGTTTCCGCTATCCGGTCAGCCCTTGCCCTGTGCGCCGGATGTGTTAGCGTGTCAGCAGGTGATTAAACAGGTGAGTATGCAATGCGTGAAATGAGCGAGACCGAGCTGAACAAATTCGTGGGCAAGATCCTCAACACCATGAACGACGGTTTCTTCCTGGTCAGCCCGGACGGCCGCATCGCCATGGTCAACGACGCCCTGTGCAGGCTGCTTGGCTACGCGCGCGAGGAGCTGCTGGGCAAGCCCTGCACGGTGCTCAAGTGCGACGTGTGTGCCAAGTCGCGAGCCGAGGGCGGAAGGCACTGGTGCCGCCTGTTCGACACCACCGAGGAGAACCGCAAGCAGTGCTGCCTGGTGCGCAAGGACGGCGGGCTGGTCAAGGTGCTCAAGAACGCCTCGGTGCTGAAGGACGGCGAGCGCGTCGTGGGCGGCGTGGAGACCATCACGGACGTCACCGAGCTGTGCAAGCGCGAGGAGACCATCCAGGAGCTGAAGCGCATCCTGGACGCCGACGACACGTTCATGGGCATGGTCGGCAGGTCCGCTGTCATGCAGCGCACCTTCACCCTGCTGGACAAGGCCGCGCAGAGCGACGCGCCCGTGCTCCTGCTGGGCGAGTCTGGCACGGGCAAGGAGCTGGCCGCGCGGGCCATCCACGAGCTTGGGCCGCGCAAGGAAGGGCCGTTCATCCAGCTCAACTGCGCCGCGCTGAACGAATCGCTCCTGGAGAGCGAGCTGTTCGGCCACGCCAAGGGCGCCTTCACCGGGGCCTACCGCCACCGCCAGGGCCGTTTCGAGGCCGCCGACGGCGGCGACTTCTTCCTGGACGAGGTGGGCGACGTGCCCCTGCCCACGCAGGTCAAGCTGCTGCGCGTGCTGGAGACCAAGAGCTTCGAGCGCGTGGGCGAGCACAAGCCCATCACGGCCGACGCGCGCATCATCTCGGCCACCAACCGCAACCTGGAGGACATGGTCCGCAAGGGCGAGTTCCGCGAGGACCTCTATTTCCGCATCGCGGTCATCCCCATCCGCCTGCCGCCCCTGCGCGAGCGGCGCGAGGACATCCCGCTGCTGACCGAGGCCTTCATCCGCAAGCTCAACGACAAGAGCAGTCAGAAAGTGGCCGGCCTGTCACCCGAGGCCATGCAGCTTTTCGTGTCGCACGACTGGCCGGGCAACGTGCGCGAGCTGAAGAGCGCCCTGGAGTACGCCTTCGTGGTCGCGGACCACGAGATCATCCGTCCCGAGCACCTGCCGCCTGCCGTGAGCCGCGAGAACGTCTGCGCCGCAGGGGCCGTGCGGGCCGTGGAACGCGGGCCGGACACCTTGGGGCCACGTCATGCCGCTGCATCCGGCGGGCGCCACGAACCCTTGGAGGCCGTCCAGGGCGAAGAGCCCGCCGAAAAGGCCGCCCTGATCGAGGCCCTGCGCCAGGCCGGCGGCAACAAGTCCGAGGCCGCGCGTATCCTGGGCATCAACCGCGTGACCGTCATGAACCGCATGCGCAAGTACGGCGTGGAGATGAAGAAGGTGCTCAGCTCATAGCGGAAGAGCCCCGCCGCCGGAGCGCCTTGCCGCTGCAGCCGCTGCACCGCTGGCGCGTCGCTCCCGGCCTCTGGTTCACACAGCTTGTCGGAAATCCTTACAGCCGGTGTTAAGCCTGCCTGACACTCCGCGGTCAACAGGCAAGGCTAAGCAGCTGGTATGTAATGCAAAGAGAATGGGCACTTCTCTTGCTCTGTCCTGGATGCCTCACGCCCGGACGCCGGGCGATGCAGGGAGGACTGGGCTCTGTTTGGCGGATGGCTTGGAAATGTGGCTGATGGAGGGCAGGAAATGCGCAACCCGACTGTATGTTTCATATTCATCGCTCTCGTGGCTGGCCTGGCCCTGGCGTGGACGCCGGCGGCCCATGCGCTGACGTATGGCTTCAGCGGCATCACGAATGATCCATTATCCTCGAACGATGATCACAATGTGTCGATAGGCGAGAGTCAGCTGTTCATGAGCATCGAGGCCGTCGGTTCGAATCAGGTGCGGTTCATATTCCATAACAAGGGTCCCCATGCGTCCGTGGTCGAAGAGATCTACTTTGATACGCCCGATCAGGCCCTCCTCGAAGACCTCGCCTCCGCCGAATTCGAGTACATAGCCGTAAGCGATGCGCTGAGCTTTGCCGTGAATGATAGAAATCCCAACCTGCCGGGCGGCAACACCATCGGGTTCGATGAAAGCTTTTCCGCCTATGCCAAGGCCCCGGCTCCCAGGAACGGCATTGACCCCGGCGAGCAGCTCGGCATCCTGTTCGACCTCGTGGGAACAGCGACCTACCAGGATGTCATCAATGCTCTGGAATCAGGCAACCTGCGCGTGGGCTTGCATGTGATCGCGTATGCCGACGGCGGCAGCGAGAGCTTCGTGAACAATACCACCCCGGTGCCCCTGCCCGCCACCATATGGCTTCTGGGCGCCGGCCTGACGACCATGATCGCCAGTCGCATGCGCCGCGGGCGGAGATAGACGCCCCCCGCAATCGCCAACAGGCGACGCGCCTTTATCCAAACAAAAACGGCCCCCTGCGCGCAGGGGGGCCGTTTCGTTCGGTTGCTTAAGGCTTGTGCTGGGCTAGCCGTGGGCCATGTGCGCGCGGGGACGGAGCAGCAGGGGCAGCAGGGAGCGGCCGGTCACGCCGATGATCACCACCGCGCCGCCGAGCATGGCCCAGGAGCCGGGTTTTTCGCCCACGAACAGGTAGACCCAGATCGGATTGAGCAGCGGCTCCACGACCGGCACGAGCACGGCGACCATGGCGCTGACCTGGCGCACGGCCCAGGCGTAGAGCAGGTAGGGCAGGCCCAGCTGGAAAACGCCCAGGAGCAGCAGCCCGGCCACGTCCGACAGGCCGGGGGCCTTTTCGAAGCAGAAAGGCAGGCAGATCACGGCGGCGAGAATGTTGCCCCAGACCAGGGAGCCGTAAGGCGAGCCGTCCTTCTGCTTGCGCAGGAAGAGCACCATGAAGGCGAAGCTCACGCCGCTGGCCAGCCCGGCCATGTTGCCCCAGAAACCGCTGAAGTCCAGCTTGTCCACGAAGAACAGACCCATGCCGGCCATGACCACGGCCGTGGCCAGCCAGTCCAGGGGCGTTGTGCGCTCGCCCACGATCCTGTGCGCCAGCAGGGCCACATAGATGGGCGCGGTGAACTGGAGCAGGATGGCGTTGGCCGCGGTGGTGAGCTTGGTGGCCGAGACGAACAGGATGACCGTGGCCGCGTAGGCCAGAGCCGCGCCGATCTGCGCGCTGTCGCGGGGCCGGGCCGGCAGCCCGCGCAGCGCCATGAGCAGCAGGGCGCAGATCGCGCTGCGCAAGCCCGCCACGGCCAGGGGCGGCAGGTCAACGAGCTTGATGAGCACGCCGCCTGAGCTCCACATTGCCGCCGTGAGCGCCAGGGCCAGGATGGGCCGCAAGGGAGAGGCGTGGCTATCGTTACCGTTGTGCGTCATGGTCTGCTCCCCGCTGCTGCAGGATGATGCAGGAGATGGAAGGCGCAGCTCTATCCGAGATGCGTTCGGCTGGCAATGGACCGGAATGCGCCTGCAACGGGTTGTCTTGCCGCTGCATTTCTGCGAATGCCTTGCAGGTCTAGAGCAGCTTGCAATCCAACCGAGAGAGGGCGCCGCCCTCTCTCGGGCTCTCACCCGGCAGGGGAAGAATCACCCTGCACCCCTCTTTGGTGGCAGGAGAGTTTAGCTTTACCAGCTCAATTGCAAGCTGCGTCGGTGTACAGACAACCAAGGACGCAGGATGCCCGCCAGTAATGCCTTGTCTCCTTCAATGCTGCCGCGGCTGCCAGTGGTGCAGGTCGCCGGAGTCATGGATATCGCCGAAGCCAGGCTCCTGGACCGCCTGGGCGTGGACCTCATCGGCTTCCCGCTGCGCCTGGACGTGCACGCGCCGGACCTGGACGAGGGCCAGGCCGCCGAGGTCATCCACGCCGCGGGCATCGCCGGCAAGAGCGTGTGCATCACCTACGAGCCCGACCCGGAGTCGGTCGCGGCGCTCTGCCGGGAACTCGGCGTGCGGCTCGTGCAGCTGCACGGCCCGGTTCAGGTTGAGGCCTGCCGGCGCATCAAGGAGCTTGATCCTGGCCTGGGCATCATGAAGAGCATCGTCGTGGGCCGGGACGGCGACATGACGCGGCTCAATGCGTTGCTCTCGGCCTATGCGCCCTTTGTGGACGCCTTCATCACCGACACTTTCGATCCGGCCACGGGCGCGAGCGGGGCCACGGGACGCACGCACGACTGGGCCGTGAGCCGCGCCCTGACCCAGGCCGCCGAGGCCCTGGACCGGCCGCTCATGCTGGCGGGCGGGTTGAATCCCGACAACGTGGCGCAGGCTGTCCGCGCCGTGCGTCCGTGGGGCGTGGACGCACATACGGGACTGGAGGACGCATCGGGCCGCAAGGATGCGGAGAAGGTGCGGCGCTTCGTGGAGAATGCGCGCAAGGCGTTCAACACCCTGGAGAAGGATATCGGGTCCTGATCCGGCGCGGCGGGACTGGCCAGGCGCATGCGTGCCCTGAGCGAAAGTCCCGCAGGGCGACCTTCGCGGGTGCTGGGCGGGAGGGCCGACCCTCCCGCCGGATTGATGCCGAATTAGTGCTCGGTACCCGTGACCGACTTGAAGATCATGGAAGCCAGGGCCTTGCGCTCATCAGGCGAACCTACGTCCCACAAATCCTTAAGCACCTGTTCTTCCTTCGTGCCTGGGCAGACATGCTCGGAAAGGTAATTGCCGACCCTGACGGCCATGGATTTGATGATCTCCTCCGACACGCCGAGGGAGCGGGCCCTGCTGATGTTGTCGGACAGCGTCTCGCGCCAGGTTTTCCAATCATTTAAGAAGTCCATGGAAGCGATGCACTTGGATTGTTCCAGCATGGCTTTCTCCTGCGCTGATTAGGGTGTACCCCCCACAGCAGGCAAGTGAGTGGACAACATCACCTGCCTGCGCCGTCCCCCAATGGTCCCTCCGTGAGTCTTCAGGACAAATGGGATTGCGCCGTTACTGTGCTGTTTCCCAAGGGCTGTGGAGTTGTCAACGTCAGTTGCTGGAAAAATGCACGAGAGATAATCGGCAGGATTTTGGCCTAAGCATTACGGCAATATGCGGAAGCAGGCTTTATTTGGCGCTTGCTGTAGGATTTATGCTGAACTGGGCTGTAAGTGCGGAAGAGTTGCGCGGATGTGCATGGCTTACAACGAATCCGTACTGTCCTCGCACTTGCCGTTACATTTCAAGACAATGAAGGCCCGCCTCCGGAAACACATGGAAAACCGAAGCGCGAAGGCCGGCAGAGAGCGCCGGTTCGTGAAGAATCGCAGGGAACCTGGGAATCTTGGGCGGGGCTGCGAGGATTTTGAGATCGTCGGGTCCAGGGAGATCATCTCCCTGGCGGGGTGAGGTATGGAGAGGAGCGAGCCGCTCTGGCAGGGCAGCGCCCCTCTCCATTGTCTTTGTCGCTTTAGCTGGCCTTGGCCGAGCGGATGGCTTCGTCAACGCGCTCTATGGTCTGCAGCACGTTGAGCCCGTCCTCGCCGCTGATGGGCATGGGCTTGCCGCTTTCCAGGGCGCCCAGGAAGGCGGTCAGCTCCTCGCGCACGGGCTCCTTGAACATGACCGGCCACTCGCGCACGTTGTAGCTCGACTGGTAGGTCTCGAACTTGGAGTATTCCTTGACCTGCTGGGTGATGAGGTTGCCCTCGATGTAGCGGGTCTTGGTGGCCACGTGGATCTGGCGCGACTTGTAGGGCGTGATCCAGTTGCAGTTGATCTGGCCCAGCACGCCGTTCTCCATCTCGGCCGAGATGATGACCGTGTCCTCGTGCTGACCGATGTTGCAGGAGGTCACGGCGTAGATGTTTTTGTAGTTCGAGCCGGAAATGTACCGGATGAGGTCGATGTCGTGGGAGGCCAGGTCGCGGATGACGCCCACGTCCTGGATGCGCGGCGGATATGGTCCGACGCGCTCGATCTGGATGGAGATGACCCCGTTGTCCTGGATCAGCTCGCGGATGCGTCCCACTGCCGGGTTGAAGCGCTCGACGTGGCCGGTCATGAGCGGCACGCCCTTGGCCTTGGCCGCGTTGACCAGCTCCAGGCCCTCGGCCGCGGTCTTGGCCAGGGGCTTTTCGAGGAGCAAGGGGATGCCCTGCTCGATGACGGCCATGCCCGTCTTGTGGTGCATGAAGGTGGGCACGCAGACGCTCACCGCGTCGAACTTGTTGCCCAGGAAGGCGTCCAGATCCTTGTAGGTCGGCACGCCGTACTTGTCCTTGGCCTCGGCCAGCGCCTTGTCGTCCACGTCCATGACGCCGACGACCTGCACGCCCCGAAGCTCCGAATAGATGCGCAGATGGACCTTGCCCATCCAGCCCAAACCGATGACGCCTACGCGCATATTGCTGCTCGCTCGTGTTTACCTGTGAATGGAAACGCGGGAAGACCCGCAGGCAGTGCAGGACCGCAATCCATGCGGCGCGGCCTGGGCGATGGGATGCCTGGCGCGATTGGAAAGCCGTGAAATGGAAAGTGATGCGGCCATGCTCCGCGAGACTGCGCCTGGGGCGCGTTCGCGGTTGCCAACCGAGGCGGAGGATAGTATCCGGGGGGCCGAAGATCAATCTTTTTCCGCGCGGAAAGGTATGAGCGAGCAGCACACGGGCGCAAGGCCCATCTGGATCAATGCGGGCGAGGCCTCGGGAGACATGCACGGCGCGGCGCTCATGCGCGGCTTTGCCGCGGCGGGCGCGCGGCGCGAGTTCACGGGCATGGGCGGCCCGGCCATGATCGTCGAGGGCTTCGACGCCGAGTTCGGCAGCCATGAGGTTTCGCTCGTGGGCTTCACGGAGGTCTTCGCCCACCTGCCGCGCATCGTGGGGCTGCTGGGCCGGGTCTACAAGCGGCTCAAGCAAGTGCGGCCCGCGGCCGTGGTGCTGGTGGACGCGCCGGACTTCAATTTCATCGTGGCGCGCATGGCCCGCCGCCTGGGCATTCCTGCCTACTACTACATCAGCCCGCAGGTCTGGGCCTGGCGCAAGGGCCGGGTGAACTTCCTGCGCGACTACGTGCGCAAGGTGTTGTGCATCCTGCCCTTCGAGCAGGAGTTCTACCGCAGCCACGGCGCGCACGCCGACTACGTGGGCCATCCGCTGCTGGACGAGATTCCCCTGGCCGAGCTGGACGCCATGCGGCCCGAGCCGAAACGCATCGGCATCCTGCCCGGCAGCCGGCGGCGCGAGGTGGCCACGCTCCTGCCGCGCTTCGCGCAGGCCGCCCGCATGTTGCACGCCCGCGACCCGCAACTGCGCTTCACGCTGGTGCGCGCCCCGGGCATGGACGAGGCTCTGCTGCGCCCGCACCTGCCGTCGGAGCTGCCGCTGGAGATCGTCGGCCCCGAGGAGCGCTACCTGCACATGCGCCGCTGTCGCCTGCTGTTGGCCGCCTCGGGCACCGTGACCCTGGAGACCGCGCTCATCGGCACGCCCACGGTGGTGGCCTACATCGTTTCGCCCCTGACCTACGCCCTGGGCCGTATGATCATCGACATACCTTTTTTCAGCCTGCCCAACCTCATCATGGGCCGGCAGGTCATCCCGGAGTTGCTGCAGTCCGAGGCCACGCCGGAGCGCATGGTCGCCGAGGCCGAACCCTGGCTGCGCGACGAAGCGGCCTATGCCGCCGTCAAGGCCGACCTGGCCGGCCTGCGCGATAAGTGCGGCGCGCCGGGCGCGGCCGAACGGGCAGCCAGGATCATTCTGGAAGACTTGCAGGGTCTGGGGCGCTGAAACACTTCGGACAAGAGCCGGGAAGGGCGTCGCCCTCCCCGGACCCCGCCCACCAAGGCGGGACGCCGCCCTGGACCCGCGCAATTCGTTTGCCCAAGCTCAAATTTCGCTGATCACCCACCGGGATCATTCGCCCAGAACTGGTTTCGCCCGGTCTGGCCTTTTCGCCCGCCACTGTTCCGATTTCCTCCTTCTTTCTCTCATTGTCCGGTCCGAGGGATGCGCTACAAAGGGTAGGAGCCGTTCACGACATGCCGCGACAAGGAGGATGGGTCATGGGATTCGCAAGCGAAGACGAGGCCAGGAAAACCATCCAGCGGGCCCAACGGGTGCTCGAAGTGAGCCCGGACGCGCTGGCGTACTACAACAGGGCCACGGCCGAGCTGTACCTGGGCCTTGTCGAGGAGGCTGTGCGCAACCTCAGGCATGCCCTGCGGCTCAGGCCCGATTTCGCGGCGGCCTGGGTAAACCTGGGCGGGGCGCTCCTGCGCCTTGGCAGATTGGAGGAGGCCGAGGCCGCCAACAAGCGGGCCATCGAGGCGGACCCGAAGCTGACCGCCGGCTACCTCAACCTCGGGCTCATCCATCTGGACCGGGGCGAGTGGGAAGAGGCGGCCCGGATCTACGAGCAGGCCCTGGCCATGGACATGCTCCAGCCCGAGGCCCACGCCAGCCTGGCCCTGGCCTACCTGAAGACCGACAACCTGGACAAGGCCATCCAGGAGGGAATGACGGCCATCGGCCAGCGGCCCGGCTTCGGCGCGGCCTACGAGCTGGTCTGCGCGGCGTATGCCGAGCAGGGCGACACGGCCGCGGCCAAGGCGCACTGCGAGATGGCCGAAAAGCTCGGCTATCCGGTTTCCGAAGGCGTGCGGGAGCGGATCGGCAGGGCGTAGGCCGGGCATGAAGCCCCCGGCTCCTGGCCGGGGGGCTTCGTCGGCGGGACGGGCTAGGCCGGCTTGAACTTGACCTGTTTGCGCGCACCCTCGCTGTGGGCGGAGATCTGGCCGATGCCGGGAATGTCCACGGTGTCGGCGTTCTTCAGGGCCCGGGGGATGCAAGCGAAGATGATGTCCACGGTGTCGCGGGCGTCGAGATCCTTCTGGAACAGGTCGGGCATCTTTTCCTTAAGGGCGGACGTGAATTCCTGAGTGGTAATCATACCCATCGCTCCTTGAGGTTAGTGTGAGCTGCTTTCGCTAATGCGGTCCATGAGACTGCGCGTGGGCGTGAACACGACCCGGCCCTGCTCCGTGCGGAACTCTCCGATGCCCGCGATCTCCACCAGCTCATTGCCCACTTTGTCCTTGATGAGCCCGAATACGATGTCAACAGCCTGCTCGGCTTGCTTGGCGTCTTTGAACACATTCGGGAGCTCATGCATAAGCTCGTTGACGTAGGTGCGCTTGTCGATCATCTCAACTGACCTCCTCCATTGGTGATAGGGGGGACCTGCCAATCCTCATTCTCCAGGCGTACTGGATACAATGCTTAGTGGCAATGAGAGAAAGGTACGGGGTGGGTCTAACGCGATGTCCGTCAGGGGATGGAAAAAGCGACTGGAAATCGCGCCGATGCGGCGGGCGGGCGCAAGGGGTCGTCGCCCGAGCCGGCCCGTGAGTCCGCTACAGCGCCTTGCAAGGGAAGTGAAAAATGGGGGGGTGCAGGGAGCGCCGCTCCCTGCCGGGAGAGAGTCCGAGAGAGGGCAGCGCCCTCTCTCGGTTATTTTCGGTTATTTGCAGGAGGCCTTAGGCGTACTGTTCGTGGGTCAGGCAGTGGACGGAGCCCTGGCCCAGCACGAGGTCCACGGCGTGGATGCCCGTGACCGCGCGGCCCGGGAAGAGGTCGGCCAGGATGCCCAGGGCACGGTAGTCGGCCGGGTCGTTGAAGGTGGGTACCAGCACGGCCGTGTTGGCGATGTAGAAGTTGGCGTAGCTGGCCGGCAGGCGCATGCCGCCGTAGTACAGGGGCCTGGGCATGGGCAGGTCCACGACCTCCAGGCGCGCGCCGTCCTCCAGCCGGGCATCCTTCAGGACCGCCATGTTCTCACGCAGAATGGCGTGGTTCGGGTCGGCCGGGTTATCCTCGCGGCAGTGCACCACGGTCGTACTGTTCACGAAGCGGCACACGTCGTCCACGTGGCCGTGGGTGTCGTCGCCGGCCACGCCGCCGGGCAGCCAGACCACGTTGCCCGCGCCCAGCCAGCGGCCGAATAGCTCGGCGTAATCCTCTTTCGTGAAGCCGGGGTTGCGCACCTGCACGTCCGGGTGCTGCAGGCATTCCTCGGTGACCAGGATGGTCCCGCTGCCGTTCACGTCCAGCGCGCCGCCCTCCAGCACGACCTGGCGGCCCTTGTGCTCGATGGGCAGCAGCGGCAGGTCCACGGCCTTGCGCACATACTCGGGCACGCGCGCGTCATGCGTGTGGTTCTTGTACTTGGCCCAGCCGTTGAAGCGGAAGGCGGCCATGAGCGTGTTGCCGTCGCCGTCCTTGACGAAGGCGGGCAGCGTGTCGCGGGCCCAGCCCCGGTTGGTGCGGCCCACCACGAACTCCACGGCCGACAGGTCCGCGTGGGCCTTTTCCAACACGCGTCGGGCCCTGGGGATGACCGACTCATCGTCCACCAGCAGGCGCACGGTCTCGGACGCGGCCAGCTTGCGCACCATCTCGGCGTAGCACCAGGGGATGACCGCGAATTTGCCTGGCCAGTCCTCGCGGTACTGGGGCCATACGAGCCAGGTGGCCTCGTGCTTCTCCCACTCGGCGGGCAGGCGATAGGTTTCGGGAGCCTGGCTCACTTGAGGAACCTCCTGCACATGCCCTCGTAGGCGTCGATGCGCCTGTCGCGCAGGAACGGCCAGATATGGCGCGTGCGCTCGCACTCGGCCGGGTCGACCTCGGCCAGCACGATTTCCTCCTTGTCCGTGGAGGCCTGGGCCAGGATCTTGCCGAAGGGCCCGGCGAGGAACGACGAGCCCCAGAACTCGATCTCGCTCCCGTCGCTGGCCTTCTCGGTGCCCACACGGTTCACGGCGGCCACGAACAGGCCGTTGGCGATGGCGTGGGAGCGCTGGATGGTCATCCAGGCGTCGCGCTGCTCGGCTCCGAATTCGTCCTTCTCGGCCGGCTGCCAGCCGATGGCCGTGGGATAGAACAGGATCAGCGCGCCGGTCATGGCCGTGAGCCGCGCGGCCTCCGGGAACCACTGGTCCCAGCAGATGAGCGTGCCGACCGGCCCCACGGGCGTGTCGAAGCTGGCGAAGCCCAGGTCGCCGGGCGTGAAGTAGAACTTCTCGTAAAAGCCGGGGTCGTCCGGGATGTGCATCTTGCGGTAGATGCCCAGTATCTTGCCGTCCGGCCCGATGACCGCCTGGCTGTTGTGGTACACGCCCGGCGCGCGGCGCTCGAAAATGGGCGCCACAAGCGTGACCTTGGCCTTGCGGGCCACCTCGGCCATGGCCTCGGTGGTCGGGCCGGGCAGGCTCTCGGCCAGTCCGAAGTGGGCGTGGTCCTCGGTCTGGCAGAAATAGGCCGTGGCGAACAGCTCGGGCAGGCAGACCAGCCGCGCGCCGTCACGGGCCGCGCGCTCGACCATGCCCGCGGCCTTGGCGATGCTCGCGTCCTTGGTCTTTTCCGGGGCCATCTGGATGAGGCCGACGGTGAATCGTTGCATGGCGTTTCCTGGTAGGTCGTTTTCGTCGCTCTCCATAGCGAACACAGGGGCGGCCGACAAGCTGCCGACCGCCCCTTGAACAGTATGCCCGTTTTGACGGGCCGTAGTCCAGTCTATCCGCCCAAGCCCACTCCCGGCCGCATGATCTGGCCGGTCAGGTTCGTCTCGTAGCCGCCCTGGCCTCTGATCTTGGCCTGGAACTCGGGTGAGCGGACCATGGACAGCAGCGCCGCGATGCGCGGATCGTCCAAAAAGCGTGTGGGGATGAGCAGGTCGTAGCGCTCGCGGGCCAGTTCGACGAAGTCCAGGTCCAGGGCCTTGGCAGCGGCATGGATGCCCAGGCCGCAGTCGGCCGCGCCCGTGAGCACGTTCACGGCCACGGCCATGTGCGTGAACTCCTCCTTGTCGTAGCCGCGCACCTGCTCGGGCTTGATGCCCGCGGTCTTCAGGTGATGGTCCAGCAGGATGCGCGTGCCGGCCCCGCGCTGGCGGTTGATGAAGCGCACGTCCTCGCGGGCCAGGTCGGCCACGCCCTTGATGGCCTTGGGATTGCCCTTGGCCACGATGAGGCCTTGGTGGCGGATGGCCAGGTTCACGGCCGTGATGTCCTGGTCAGGGACGTACTTGGCCAGGAAGGGGAAGTTGAAATCGCCGCTCTCGGGATCGAAGAGGTGCGCTCCGGCGCACAGGGCCAGGCCGCCCTTGAGGGCGTTGATGCCGCCCATGCTGCCCACGTGGGTCGAGGACATGCGCACGGGCTCGGGCAGCCCCATGAGCTCGTTGGCCAGCAGGTCCAGGGTGTTGTCGTGGCTGCCCACGATGACCAGCGTGCGCTCCAGCTCGGCCATGGGCGCGAGCAACTCCGCGCGCACGGTCGCCCCGGCTTCCAGGCCTTCGAGCTGCTCGGGCACGCGGGTCATGGCCTGGGCGCGGGTGAGCGTGGTGATCATGCCCGCGCCGCGTGCCAGCGGGGTGCCTACCCAGCGCTCGCCCACACGGCCCACGGCCAGGCGCACGAACTCCTCGGTGCCGAGCTTGGAGGGCACCTTGCGCGTCAGCTCCACGCCGAGCCCGGCGCGCTCAGGGGCGTCGAAGCGGCCGAGCCAGGCCGCCAGGGGCCGCACCAACTCCTCGAAACAGATGACCGCGCTCACGGGGTAGCCGGGCGCGCCCACCAGGAGCTTGCCGTTATGCGCCACGCCGAGCAGCGACGGCTTGCCGGGCATGGCCGCCACGCCGTGCACGAGCACGCGGCCCACGCGCTCCATGACCGTGCGCGTGTAGTCCTTGCTGCCGGCCGAGGAGCCCGCGCCGATGACCACGATGTGCGCGTCGGAGTCCAGGGCCTGGCGTACAGCCGCCTCCAGGGAGTCCAGATTGTCGGGCACGGGCGGCACGCGGCGGGCTTGCAGGCCCCAGGAACCGGCCAGGGCGCAGAGCATGACCGAATTGCTTTCCACCACCTGCCCGGCCTTGGGTTCGGGCCGCTGCATGAAATCGAGCACCTCGTCGCCCGTGGGGATGAAGGCCAGGCGCACGGTTTCGTAGGCCTGGACCTGCCAAATGCCGGCCGAGAGCAGCGCGCCCAGGTCGTAGGCCGAGATCCTGCGGCCCTGCGGCATGAGCAGTTCCGTGGCCACGATATCCTCGCCGATGCGCCGCACGTGCTGCATGGGAAAGGCCGGGGCCTCCAGGGCCACCGTGTCCTCGGTCTCCTGCACCACGTTCTCGATCATGACCACGGCGTCGAAGCCCGCCGGCAGCGGGTGTCCAGTGTTCACGGGCGCGTAGCCCTCCCCGAGGCGCAGGCGCGCGGGCGAGCCCTCGCGGGCCGCGAAGGTATCCTTGGCCCGCACGGCGATGCCGTCCATGGCCGCGCTGTGGAAGGTGGGCGAGGAGTAGCGGGCGAAGACCGGCCCGGCCAGGACCCGACCGGCGGCGTCCTGGGTGTCCACGGCCTCGCGGCCCAGCAGCGCCTCGCGGTCCAGAACGGCCTTGAGCGCCTCCACGGCCTGGGTCAGGGGCACGGTCTGCAGATAGATGTTGCGCTCCACGGGAAATCTCCATGCATCTGGTTTCACTGGCGTACGCACCGGGTCGGATTTATGCCATTGCGGACACAATGTAGCCCAAAGCGGCCCGCCGGGTAAAGGCGTGTCGAGGAGGCAGGCACACGGGAGACAGAAATCAATTAACCTCGGGCTCGAAAGACGGTAGTCTGGCCGCATGAAAAAGATCCTCGCCGCGGACATCGGAGGGACCAACAGCCGCTTCGCCTCCTTCGCCACCGATGGCCTTAGCCTGGTTCTGGAAGACACGCTGCGGCTGCCCACCGGGCGGTTCGGATCGTTCCTGGAACTGGTGGAGGCCCTGGAGAGCGAGGGCTTCGCGGCCTCCCCGCGGCGCAGCGACATGACGGTCATCGCCGTGGCCGGCGCGGTGCGCGAACGGGTCTACGCCAGGCCGGCCAACATCCCGTGGGAAATCGACTTCACCCACGGCCGGGACATGTTCGGCGAGGGCGGCTATTTTCTCATCAACGATTTTGTGGCCCAGGCCTTCGGCTGCCGGACGGACGCGGCGGCCGAAGCGCGGGAGGTCAAGCCCGGAACGCCACAGGATGACGCGGCTCTGGCCGCCGTGGGCGCGGGCACGGGCCTCGGCCATTGCGCGCTGCTGCCCGATCTCTGTGGCGGGTATATCGCCGCGCCGTCCGAGGCGGGCCATGCCTCCTTCGCCTTCAGGGGTGCGGACGAACAGGAGTACGAGCGCTTCGTGCTGGACAGGACCGGCAAGCCTTACGCCTACGGCGACCTCGTGGTCACCGGCCTCGGCCTGTCGCTCGTGCACGCCTTCCTGACCGGCGAGGATTTGGACCCGGCCGGGGTCTCGGCCCGGCTGACGGACGACTGCGCCACCACGGCCTGGTTCGCGCGCTTCTACGGCCGGGCCTGCCGCAACTACGCCCTGAGCGTCCTGGCCATGCGCGGGGTCTATGTGGTCGGCGGCGTGGCGGCCAAGAATCCCATGCTGGTCATGCATCCTAACTTCAACCAGGAGTTCGTCGAATCGCCGAACTACGGCTGGCTGCTGCAGAAAATCCCGGTCTACCTGAACGACAACGAGGACAGCGGGTTGTGGGGGGCGGGTTTTTACGGCCTGCTGAACCTGCGCTGACAAGCCCTTGCGGGGAGCCGTCGCGGGCCGGCAAGCGCGGAGTGGCATGCGGGCTGTCCGTGAGGACAAGTTGCGCTTGCTCGAAGACCGCGAAGCCTATAAGAATGGGCTGTCGTTCCGATCATCATCCACGGCTTTGTCGTCGATTTTGCGTAGACGGCCTGCGAATGGCCATGCGAATGTGCATGGATCGTTCTTCAAGTGATAATTTCCGCACACTTGGCGGCGTGTAGCGCGCGAGCTGTCGCTGGCACGTTGCCTCCCATATCAATGAATTTGGAACGCATTCTGCATTGCCCACGCGAGGAAGTGTGAGCAAGCCCTTAAAATGCAATAAGAGCCGATGACAAAGTTATCCTTGGACCAACTGCGACCGGGCATGAGACTCGCCGACGACCTGCAATCCGACATGGGCCGGTTTCTGCTGGCCAAGGGCACCGAGTTGGACGAAAGCCATATGCGCATCATGCGCATATGGGGCGTGACCGCCGTCGAGGTGGAAAGCGAGAAGATGGAGGAACACGCCCCGGAAGCGCCTCCCGCCGCCCTGGCTTCGGCCCAGGAGATCATGCGCCAGCGGCTTCGGCTCAACGACCTCGAATACCCGGCCGTCAAGGAGCTGTTCAGGCTCAGCTCCGCGCGCCTGGCCCAGGGTGTCGCCCGGAACCCCGGCAAGACCAAGGACATATTCTCCGGCCGGCCCTCGGGCTCGGCTTCCGGGGCCCTGGAAAGGCTGGAAGGCAAGTTCCGAACCACGCCCGAGGCCGTCCTGGGCAGCGGGGATGTGACCCTGGCGTCCCTGCCCGCCTTCCTGTCCGAGCTTGTGGACATCATCAACAATCCACGCTGCTCCGCGCTGGAGATCGCCCGCGTGGTGGAGAGGGACACCACGCTCACGGCCAGGCTCCTGCGCATAGTCAACAGCCCTTTCTACGGATACCCATCCAAGGTCGACACCATCTCGCGCGCGGTGACCGTCATCGGCAGCCGGCAGCTCACCACATTGGCCATGGGCGTCGCCGCCATCCATTCGTTCCAGGGCATTCCCGAGGACCTGGTGGACATGCGCGACTTCTGGCGGCACAGCCTCATGTGCGGCTTCGCCTGCCGCATCCTGGCCAGCTACACCAACACGCCCAATTCCGAGCGCTTCTTCGTCGCGGGCCTTCTGCACGACATCGGCCGCCTGGCCATGTACAAGAACCGGCCCAAGGAATCGGCCGAAGCGCTGGCCACGGCCCAAGCCCTGCGCGAGTCCGGCGAGCGGGTGGAGCGCAAGCTGTTCGGTTTCGACCACGGCGCCCTGGGCGGCCATCTGCTCAAGACCTGGAACTTCCCGCTGGTGCTCGAGAATTCCGTCCGCTATCACCATGCGCCCATGGGCAGCCCGAGCTTCCGCGAAACGGCCATGGTGCATTTTTCGGATGTGCTGGCCTGGGCCCTGGACCAGGACGGGCTGGAAACGGTCGTGCCTCCACTCAACGCCACGGTCTGGGAGTCCCTGGGACTCCCCGCCGTCTCTTTGTCGGCGGTAGTGGAGCAGCTGGAGTTTTTGTACAATCAAACAGCCCGGTACTTCCTCGGCGATGAATAGCACCAAGGAACTCAAGCACCACGTGCGTCAGCTCGAAGCCAGGGTGGAGTTCCTGGAAGAGCAGAAGCGCTTCACCCTCGACCTGCTAGAGGCCGCCTCCTCTCTGGGCGACTTCCAGACTTCCCTGGGCAGGCTGCAGGACCCGTCCGTCATTCTTCAGGAAACCGCCAGCCGCATCCAGCAGCTCTTGCCCATGCGCAGGCAGGCCATCTACCTGGTGGACGAGCGCGACTCGGACTTCAAGCCCGCCTTCTGCTCTCCCGCCGATGAAAGCGGCTTCATGGACGAGAACCTGTCCCACCTCATCGAAAAGGGCATCTTCGCCTGGGCCCTGCGCGAGAAGCGACCCGTGTTCATCAGCGGCAAGGACGGCGTCAGCCGCTTCGTGCTGCACGCCCTGGCCACCAGCTCGCGCGTGCGCGGCATGTTCCTGGGCGTGCTCTCGGACAAGCCCGGCGAGGTCTACGACTACTCCCTGGCTCTCCTGTCCATCCTGCTGGCCAACAGCGCCAACGCCCTGGAGAGCTTCGAGTTGTACAAGTGGATCAACAAGATCAACCAGGACTTGGAGCAGAAGGTCAGGGCTCTGGCCGCTTCGGAGCAGGAACTCAAGCGGCACCGCTATCATCTGCAGGAGATCGCTGGCGAGCGCACGGCCGAACTCAACAAGGTCGTGGACAGACTCAAGGACTCGGTGCGCGAGAAGGACCTCCTGCTCAGGGCGGCGCAGGACAGGGTCCAGGGCAACTTGCAGACCGTCATGGGCTTGCTCGGCCTGCAATCCGAACGCGCAAGCGAGGACTCCGTGCGCGAGGCCCTGGATGAGTCCCGGTCGCGCGTCCGCTCCCTGGCACTCATCCACGAGAGCCTGTATCTTCCGGGAAACGTCTTCAACGTCGAAATGCAGCCGTTCCTGGCCAGCCTGACGCAGAACCTGCTGAACTCCCTGGCCCCGGGGCGCGGCGGGATAGATCTCGGTCTGGACGTCCACATCGCCTCCCTGAGCATCGACCAGGCCGTATCCTGCGGTCTTATCGTCAACGAACTGCTCGCCAACTGCCTCGGGCATGCCTTCCCTGGAGGAAGGCCGGGGCGCATAGGTGTGGGGTTCCGTCTGGAGGGCGGGGAGTGTCGCCTTTTCGTTGAGGACGACGGCGTCGGGCTTCCCCCCGGCTCCGAGGACCGCCAGCCGCAATCGCTCGGCCTCCAATACGTGCGGAGCCTGGCGGCCCAGCTTGGCGGCCGCCTGGACTTCACCCGCCTCGATCCCGGCACGCGTGTCAGTGTGTCGTTCATTCCTTTCGGCAGCCAAGCCGGGCTGCTTTCCGTGCCGGGCGAGCCGGCCTGAGCAGGCAGCCCGGTATCGCGCGCCATGGCGCGCCCAAGGAGGCCCGCATGCCCTACGTGAACATCAAGATCACCCGCGAAGGCGCCACGGCCGAGCAGAAGGCCGAGCTTATCAAGGGCGTCACCGAACTGTTGCGCGACGTGCTGGGCAAGAACCCGGCCACGACAGTCGTGGTCATCGACGAGGTGGACAGGGACAACTGGGGCATCGGCGGCGAAACGGTCACCGTGCGCCGCAAGCAGGGACGATAAGCAAATTTCCTGAGAGCTGGGAAGGGCTTCGCCCTCCCCAGACCCCACCCACCAGGGCCGACGCGGCCCTGGACCCGCGCAATTCGTTCGCGCAATGCTCCAGCTTCGACCGGTTCATGGCGCGGCCTTCGGCGGCTTATCCAGCAGGGTTACCGTCAGCAGGACCGGCGCTCCCGAGACCCGGCTGTTCAGGCGTTTCCGTAGATAGTCGCTGATCTCCCCGCGCAGGGCTTCTCTGTCCTTCCCGTTCAGGTTTTCGATCTTGGGCATTACCCAGGCTTGCGCCAGGACAGCCGGGTCCTTGCCCAGGCCCGTCTGAAGAAAACGTGCCTGGGAATCCACCAGCAGCGCATCCCCGCGCTCCCGCATTGATTGATCCATGACATTCAGGGCCGTCTGGGCCTTGCTGCCGCCCTGGAAAGTCGGGTCCGTGCGTACCTGCAGGAATACGAGCCCGGCGAAGGCCATGGCCATGACGGCCAGCAGCAGGCCGAGCATTCCGCGCCGGCCCTGGGTGAAGCGGCTGGAGTGCGGGCGCACGCCGAACAGGGCGAAGACCAGGCCGCCAGCCACGTTGATGCCCGTGAGCTGGAGCAGGAGCTGGAACAAGCCCGTGGCCGCAAAGGGCCATTGGCCGAGGGCCGCGCCCATGCCCACCAGAGTGGCGGGCGGAGACAAAGACGCGGCCACGAGCAGGCCAACGCCCGCGCCGGAGACGAGATTGTCGCCCTCGGTCTGCAGCAGGTTGATGGCTCCGGCCGCCCCCGCCACTACAGGCAGCACGAAGGCCACCATGGATACGCTGGCGACTTGCGACATGAGCTGCGTGGGCGTCTGCGGCCCTATGGCCAGACTCAGCAGCCAGGCCAGCAGAATGCTCGTGGCCAGGGACGCGAAATAGCGGCCCAGGCTGTGCAGGAACATCCTGCCGTCGCCGATGGCCGTGGCGATGGCGCCGTTCATGGCCGGCTGGGCAAAGGGGGCGATGAGCATGCCCGCCGTGAGCAGATACCAGGCGTTGGTGGTCAGGCCGATCCAGGTCACCGCGCCCGATGCCGCGGCATAGCCCAGAAAGCCCTTCCAGGAGCCGATGCTGCGCATGCTGCCGAGCACTACCTCCACCGGGCTGCGCAGCTCCACGTCGCGCACCTGGGCGGCGACCTTCTCCGTGGTCAGATTTATCGGAAGTACGGGGTGCGGATTCAGGGTCACGCTGGCTTGGTTCATGTTTCCGAGCCGATCCAGCAGGTCTTCCACCTTGCCGTTGGACACGTGCAGCAGGATCAAATCCTGGTCGTCGCCGTCCCGTGACTCCAGCAGGGCAATGTTCCGGCCGTCCAGGTCACGGGCCATGTCCAGGATCTTGCCGCCTTGTCCCCGGGGCACGTGCACGATGAGTTGCCGCATGGCTCTCTCCTGCGCGGTTATCGCAGTCTGTTATCCCCGTCTGAGAGCCTAGCCGGGCTCGCGCCGTTCCTGAGTGATTTTTACGGCGCGCCGCGCTCACGCCGCGAGGGCAGCTCGGCCGCGGCCACGCCGACCAGGAGCCAGAACCCGCCCACGATGAGCCCGGCGGCCACGTCGCTCAGGAAGTGCACGCTCAGGAAGACCCGGCTGAAAGTGACCAGCAGGACGAGCACCGCGGTCCAGTAGCCGATTTCGAAACGCCGCGCGGAACTGGCGATGTCCCTGGCCAGGATATAGGCTATGAATCCGTAAACCGCGGCCGCTCCCGTGGCGTGACCGCTCGGGAAGGACGGGGAGAAGGCCTCCACGCCCAGGACGAACTCCGGGCGCGGCTTGGCGATGGCGTACTTGCCCGCCCAGGTCGTGATCTGCGAGCCCGTGATGCACAGCCACAAGGGCAGCACGTATACCACGCGGCGATAGGCGAACAGGAAGCCCGTGGCCACGATGGACACGGCGGTCAGGGTCTCGGTGGAACCCAGGTTCGTGATCCAGGTGAACACGAGCACGGTCGTCGGGGAGCGCCAGGGCGCCAGAACCTTGTCCACGGCCCGGTCCGTGGCCACGATCTCGTCCGCTTCCAACACCTCGTCCAGAAGCTCCAGGGAGAGCCCGGCGATGTAGGCCGCGGCCAGGATCAGCAGCGTGAGCGGCAGGCCGCTGAAGCGCCGGGGGGTGAGGCGGGCGTCGAGAAAGCCCATGAACCTTGGGTAGCGCTGGCGCAGTTCGTCCAGGAAACCTTCGGGGCGCTCCCAGACTCCGTGTTTGGACACCCGGTTGTAGTTGCGCCGGGCCGTTTCCCACAGTAGCCGGCCGGCGTGCAGCACGACGAAGCGCAGCAGTATGAACAGGCCCAGCAGGAGGAGCAGGGAAGCCCATCCGCCCAGCCTGGCGGCAAGCTCATTCAGTATGTGCATGCGGGTAGCTTCCCCCTGGTTGCAGAAAGCACCGGACCTTCATTGGTGGAATTGCCGCGAGTGCGATGACCATATGGAAACATGCAGGTACCGTACGGCAAGAAAGCCCGGAGAAACAGGCCCCAAGAGCATTTCGGGCCGATAGGTCGCGGCGTGTGGTCTGTTGCCTGACATTTGGTCCGGAGTCGGTCCGCGCGGAAACCCCATCCCGAGGGATGGAGCATCCGCGCGCGGGCTTCCTTACGGCTTGAGCACGACCTTGGTGTGGCAATCTTCCTTTTCCCGGAACTTGCGGTAGGCGATGGGCGCGTCCTCCAGCCGGATGCGGTGCGAAATGATCGCGGCCGGGTCGATCTCGCCCCTTTGGATGCGTTCGAGCAGCGGGCGCAGGTATTTGTGCACGTGCGTCTGGCCCATCTTGAAGGTGAGGCCCTTGGCGAAGGCCGAACCCATGGGGAGCTTGTCGACAAACTGGGAATACACGCCGGGGATGGAAACGGTGCCGCCCTTGCGGCAGGCCTGGATGGCCTGGCGCAGGACGTAGGGGCGGTCCGTTTCCAGGCGCAACGTCTGCTTAACCTTGTCGTACACGATGCCGAGGCCGGTGCCGTGCGCCTCCAAGCCCACGGCGTCGATGCAGGCATCCGGCCCGCGGCCGCCGGTGCGCTGCTTCAATCCCTCGACGACATCCTCGTCCTCCTCGTAGTTCAGGGTCTCCGCTCCGCCGAAGCTCTCGGCCAGGCGCAGCCGCTCGGGGATGCGGTCGATGGCGATGACGTGCTCCGCGCCCAGCATGTAGGCGCTTTTTATGGCGAACAGGCCCACGGGCCCGCAGCCCCAGACGGCCACGATGTCGCCGGGTTGTATGCCGCAGTGCTCGGCGGCCTGGTAGCCGGTGGGGAAGATGTCGGACAAGAAGAGCACCTTCTCGTCCGGGAGTTCGGCGGGAATCTTCACGTGCCCGACATCGGCGAAGGGCACGCGCACGTACTCGGCCTGGCCGCCGGCATAGCCGCCCAGAAGGTGCGAGTATCCGTAGATCGCCGCGCCCGCGAAGCCGTACATGGCCTCGGCCATCCAGGCGTTGGGGTTGGTGTTGTCGCACAGGGACCACATATCCTTCCGGCAGAAGTAGCAGCGGCCGCAGGAGATGGGGAAGGGCACGACCACGCGGTCGCCCTTCTTGAGGTTGCGCACCTCCCTGCCGACTTCCACGACTTCGCCCATGAACTCGTGCCCGAGTATGTCGCCCTTCTCCATGGTCGGCATGTAGCCGTCGTAGAGGTGCAGGTCGGAGCCACAGATGGCCGCGAGGGATACCTTGAGGATGGCGTCGTGCGGATTGAGGATCTTGGGGTCGGGCACGTTCTCCACCCGCACGTCGCCCTTGCCGAACCAGCAGACTGCTTTCATGGCGTCGCTCCTTTGCGGTGCGGCCTAACCGTGGGGCTGGCCGTTGATGGTGGGAATCTCGCCGGTCTCCAGGAGCTGCTTGAAGCGCCGCAGGTCCTCCCTGGCCATCTGCGAGGGATTGTCGCCGAAGAGCTTGGCGAAGGCCGCGCCCATCTCGCCGGCCGGCGGGTCGTACATGAGGACCACCTGGACTTCCGTGCCGCGCCCGCCGGGCGCGTCCTTGAAGAGCACCAGGCCGCCGCCGATCATGTCCGAGCCTCGGACCGGCTCCCACTCGATGCGCTCGTTCTCGACCTCCTTCACGATGGCCGCGTCCCATTCGAGCGTTTTGCCCGCCGGGCCCTTGGCCACCCAGTGTGAATGCTTGTCGTCCTGCACGGTCACGGACTCGATGTGCTCCATGAAGGTCAGGTTGGCCAAGTCCCGCCAGAAGCGGTAGATCTCCGCCCTGGGCTTGCCCACCGTCACGGTGCGCTGGGCGGTGATGCCCTTGAACATCGCGTGTCGCTCTCCCGCCATGCATGTCTCCTTTCCGGCGCTTTCGCCGGAGGCCTCGTGCCGGTCCGTGGAGTGCGCAGACGGCCGTGTCCGCAACGTCCCGGAATTCGGCCAAGGCCGTTGGTTGGATCGCCCGCCCCCGCGCATGCGCAAGCCTGTTCGTTTTTCCAGCCCCCCGCGAATCAAGGTGTTCCATCATGGCACAGAAAGGCGCGAGCGCAAGTCTGAACGGTTGGAGAAACGGGAAAGCGGGCAGGCTCGGGCTGAGCCGAGAACGCGCCAGACAGGCGGGGCGGGGCGGATCGTACCCGATCAGACCGGGACGCACAGGCAGGCGTTGTTCAGTGGAAAGGATGGGGGTGCGCAAAGAGCGCCGTTCCCGCGCGGGAGGGGTCTGGAAGAGGAGCGAACCGCACAGGCGGGCGGCGTATGTCTGAGTTGATTGGCAAAGTGCCTTATTGTCGAGTTCCTGCGGCCTGCGCGGCGAGCAGGAGCTTCAGGGCCCGGCCCGAGGAGTCCAGACCGGCCAGCATGCGCAGGAAGCGCTCTTCCTCGTTCCGGGCTCGGGCCGTGGCCAGGGCGGCGCACAGTTCCTCCAGTCCCGGTGCATGACGGAAGACCTTGAGGTTGAGCAGGGCGAGCCGCAGGCCCAGCCGCCAGTCGCGGGGCTGGTGCAGGCACAGGTGGGAGAGCAGGCTGAGACGGTTGGCCTCTGCCCCCCGTTCGCGCGCCAGAAGCGTTTCCATGCCGCGCGTGGCTTCAAGGTCCCTCACGTCGTGCTTGAGGGCCAGCAGGAGGCACTGATGCGCCGTGGACGGCACATGGCGCTCCAGGTCAAAGCCGAAGCCGGAGTCCATGCAACGGCCCAGGCGGGCCAGCTCGGCGGCCCAGGCCTTGACCAATCCGGCCGGATCGGGCGACAGGGGCAGGCGCGCGGCGGCCTGCTTGCCGATGTCCAGCAGCCTGCGCCGCCACAAGCTCAGGGCCAGCAGGTGATCGCCGCTGAAAGCGGCGGCCAGGGAACCGACGCAGAGCGTCTCCGGCTCCACGGGCTCGGCACTGGCCAGAACGATTCCCGCCAGGGCGCGCACGGCGGCCGGGCCCATGTGCTCGGCGGCCAGCAGGAAGCGGGCCCGCAGCACGGCCGGGGTCTGCTCCAGGGGGGCCAGCATGGCGTTGAGCATGTCCGGCCGCAGGTTAAGCTGGCCGTTCCTGGCCATGGCGTGCAGGGTCAAGGCCATGGTCTGCGCGTCGCGGCCGGGCTCGCGCGTGCGGGCCGGCAGCCCGGCGCACAGCTCAAGCAGCCTGGCAGCCCGGTGGCGCGGCAGATGGCTTGCCTGCACGCGCTCCCAGCCTGCCCTGGCCAAGCGTTCGGCCTTGGAAGGATTGCGCAGCAGGAAGCCGATGCGCTCGTCCAGCTCCAGTACGTCGGAGAAGACGAGTATCTCGCGCCCTGGCGTGAACAGCTCTGCGAGGCCTGGGCCTGTGTCGGGCGTGACCACGGCGCAGCCGCAGGATGCGCTCTCGAAGAGCCGGAAGTTGATCTCGCCGCAGATGGCCTCGTTGGGCGCGATGCGCGCGCGCTCGTATGTGGCGAGCATGTCCGCATAGGCCAGATCGGCATGGTGGCTGGCGCCGAAGCGCGCGGCCAAGTGCTGGACCATCCAGGTGCGCGCGGGCCGGTGCTCGGTCATGCGGCCGATGAAATGCACGCCCAGGTCACGCGAACCCCAAGGTTTCCAGGCCCGTTCCAGCCCGTGCCAAGGCAGCCAGAAGGCCGGAACACCCTGGGCGGCAAGCTCCTCGACCAGATGCGGCTGGGTGGTCAGCGCTCCGTCGAACAGCCGTATGTAGTGGCGGTGCCAGAACAGGTTCAGGTGCGTGTCGACGGACCAGAAGACCTTTGTGCAGCGCAGCGCGGGCAGGCCGTCGAGAATCACGCGCGGGCCGAGCGTCTCGACCTGCACGAGCAGGTCGGGTGCAAAGGCCTGGCGGGCCAGCTCGGCGGTGATGTCCAGGATGCCGGGCTTGGGATGCAGCGCGAGAACCTCATGGCCTAGGGCTTCCAGAGGCTTTTGCAGGGCATAGGGCGAAACGAGGCAGATGCGCAGGCGTTCCACGGCAGGCAATCCTTGCATTGAGCTGCTAGAAAGTCACAAAGCAGCAAGAAACATTCCCGGAGATTCGGGCCCTTGCCCGGCCGGATCAATCCCGGCCGGATCAGTTCCGGCTGAGCAGGGCGTGGAAGAAGAATTCGCCCAGCGGCCAGTCCAGGGGCGAAGGGCCGGAGAGCAGCAGCCTGGCGTCGCCGTGCCTGCGCAGCAGGCTTTCGATTTGGGCCTCGTTCTCGGCGCGGCTTACGGTGCAGGTGATGTAGGCCAATCTGCCGCCGGGGCGCAGGGCCGCGAAGGCCTGCTCGAGGATATTGCCCTGTAGTTCGGCCAGGCCGGGCAGGTCGGCGGCCGAGCGTTTCCATTTGCTGTCGGGCCGGCGGCTGAGCACGCCCAAACCAGAGCAGGGCGCATCCACCAGCACCGTGCCGGTCTGGGCGGACAGGGGCGCGGGAGCATCGGCGCGGGCCAGGAAGGTCGGCACAGCGGGCAGGCCCAGGCGGCGGGATTCGGACGGGAGCTGGCGCAGCCGGGCGAAGGTCACGTCGCTGGCCCAGACGGGCGCGACGCCTTTCTCCAACAGGGACAAAGCCTTTCCGCCGCGCCCGCAGCAGCAGTCCCAGACCGGCGCGGGCCAACCGGCGGGCTCCAGGGCCATCAGGGCGAGCTGCGAGGCCGCGCTCTGGCGCGTGGCCAGGCCCTGGGTCAGGGCACCCTCTTCCATCGGCCGCGCACCGGGCGCAAAGGCCAGGGTCCAGTCCTGGGACAGCAGGCAGTCGGGCCTGACGGACAGCTCGTCGCGCAAGGCCAGCGCGCCGGGCTTGGCGGCATTCACGCGCAAGCCCACCGCCGGCGGCGCAACCTGGGCCCGGAGCAGCGCCAGGGTTGCCTCCCGGCCCTGCTCGCCCAGCCACAGCTCCACGATCCAGCGCGGACAGGAATAGTAGCGCGAGAGGAAATCGGTCTCGTCCCGGCTGCCCTGGCGGTAGAAATCCTGGTTCAGGGCGTCGGCCCCAAGGCGCTCCACCGAGCGCAGCACGCCGTTGGCCATCCTGGACATGCCCTGGCCAAAGTCGGCCTTGACCGCTTCCACGGCCCAGTTCACGGAGGCGTAGGCCGGCACGCGGTCCAGATAGGACAGCTCGTAGGCGGCCAGCCCCAGGATGAGGCGGACCCTGGCGGGCAGCTTGCCCGGAGCGCGCAGGAAGTGGTCCAGCAGGGCGTCGAGCCGGCCCTTCAGGCGCAGGTAGCCGTAGGTCAGCTCCGTGGCCAGGCCGATGTCGCGGGGCGCGAGCCGACGCGCAACGATCTGGGCGTCCAGGGCGGCCTGCACGTCGGTGGTCGTGTTCAGGGACTTGCTCACGGCCTCAAGGGCCGCGCGCCGGGCGGGTGGGGTGCGGTTCGTTGCCATGCGAAACTAGGCGCTGGTGGGCGCGGATTGCTCTTCGGACTTGCCGCCGTCCGTGTCCAGGGGCTGGGAAGGTTTGCCGGTTCTGGCCCGTTTGGACGGCTTGACCGGTTTCGATAGGGCCGCGGCGTCGATCTCGGCCAGCTGAGCGGGATCGATGAAGCGGCGTAGGGCCTGTTCCAGTTGCGGGAAGGGCACCAGCGTGTCCAGGCACGGCCCGTGGGGCCGCAGGTTGAGCACGCCGTACACCGGCAGGGGAAAGGTATCCTGGATGCCGCTGGACAGGTCGCGCTCGCAGGCCACGGCCAGGATGAGCCTGGGCCGCTTCTGGACCACGATGCGCCGGGCTATGGTGCCTCCCGTGGCGATGGCCAGGTGCACGCCGTACTTGTCGCGCAGCTCCAGCAGTCCCTTGATGGGGCACTTGCCGCAGCGCACGCAGTTGTCGATGTCGTAGGTCAGGCGGCGGTCGCAGCGCGAGTTCTGCAGGCAGTGCGGCATGAGCAGGAGCACTTCCCGCGGCGCGTAGGTCCTGGCCTCGGAGCAGACCAGCTCGTTGTTGACCTTGATGAAGGAGTTGCGGATGCGCTCCTTGGAGATGCCCAGGGAGCGGCCCAGCAGGGTCATGAGCGGCAGGAACAGCTTTACGGTCAGGCCGCGCAGCCGCTTGAAGAACGGGAAGCTGCGGCCCGTGGTGATGTTCAGCACGAGCCCGATGGAGGCCCACAGGACGACCGAGGCCAGGGCGCCGACGACCAGGCCCCAGACCCAGGGCGCATAGGGATGGATGGCGTCCAGACCCACGAAGGGCACGATCCACAGGAGCAGGAGGAACAGGCAGACCAGGCCGCTGGCGCCCAGGATCAGGCCGATGAACAGGCGCTTGCGGGCCTGGATCTCGTCGTCGGAAGGCATGTCCGGCATGCGCAGGGGCTCGATTGGTTTCTTTTGCATGGGCACTCCTCGCTGCCTTGCCTAGCACAATCCGAACGATGTTGCCACGGCGCAGTGCCTCTTGGCGACATGGGGGGCTTTTGGCGGCATGTGCGGCTGTTCGCTCAGCCTCCAGCCTGGTTCTGGCCCGACGGCTCGGCTCCGGAGCAGGCGTCCGCGAGGTTCGGGCAGTTGTCCAGGTAGCCGCAGGCAAAAGCCGCGGCGGGCATGGCCCGCTTGCCCTGAGGCTGCACGGTGGGCACGAGGTAGGCCCTGTCGCGGCAGGCGATGGCCAGCAGGCCGTCCTGCAGGCCGAGGAAATCGCCGGGCTTGGCGTCCGTCGGCAACGGGCCTCCCACGCTGCCGGGCTGGATGCCCAGGCGCAGGGTCTCGCCGTTGCGTTGCCAGGAGAAGAACGCTCCGGGCCAGGGGTGCATGGCCCGCACGCGGTTGTGGATGTCCCAGGCCGGCTGGTCCCAGTCGATCTCGCCTTCCTTCTTCTCCAGCTTGGGCGCGTAGGTGGCCTTGGAGTGGTCCTGGGGAATGGCGGTCAATTTGCCCTGGCGCAACAGCTCCAGCGCATCCACGAGCATGTCGCCGCCCATGGCGGCCAGCTCGTCGTGGATGGACTGGGCCGTGTCGTAGTCCGCGATGCGCAGGGCGCGTTGCAGGAGCATGGGGCCGCTGTCCAGCCCGGCCTCCATCTGCATGATGGTGATGCCCGTGGCGTGCTCGCCGGCCAGGATGACCCGCTGGATGGGCGCGGCTCCCCGGTACTTGGGCAGCAGGGAGGCGTGCACGTTGACGGCCCCGTGCGTGGGGATGTCCAGCACGCGCTGGGGCAGGATGAGACCGTAGGCGGCCACCAGGAGCACGTCGGGCGCAAGCGCCTTCAACTCGTCCACGTCGGCGTCGGCCTTGAAGTTAAGGGGCTGCAGCACGTTCAAGCCGCGCGCCAGGGCCAGCTCCTTGACCGGCGACGGCTTGCAGACCTGGCCGCGGCCGCAGGGGCGGTCGGGCTGCGTGTACACGGCCACGACCTCGCCGCCGTTCCAGCCCAGCACGCGTTCGAGTACCGTGGCCGCGAAGTCGGGCGTGCCCATGAACACCAGCCGCAGGCTCATGCCCGTTCCCCCTGCGCGGCTTCGGCTTCCTTGAGCGCCTTGGCCTTCTCGCGCTGCAGCTTCTTGACCTTCTTGTCGTACAGGGAACGCTTGAGCCGGGAGATGCGGTCGATGAACAGCACGCCGTCCAGGTGGTCCAGCTCGTGCTGCAGGCACACGGCCAGCAGGCCGTCGGCCTTGATGCGCACGGGGTTGCCGTCCAGGTCCGTGGCGTCCACGCTGACCTTCTCGAAACGAGCCACGTCGCTGCGGTAGCCCGAGACGCTCAGGCAGCCTTCCTCGGACACGACCTTGCCTTCGGCGGCCGTGATCCTGGGGTTCACGAGTACGCGCAAATCCTCGCGCTTGTCCGGGCCGGTGACGTCGACGACCACGAGCCGGCAGCACTCGCCCACCTGGGGAGCGGCCAGGCCGATGCCTTCGCTCGCGTACATGGTCTCTGCCATGTCCTCGGCCAGCTGGCGCAGTTCGTCGGTGATCTCGCCTATCTCAAGGGATTTCCGCGCCAGGGCGGGATCTGGATATTTCAGGATGGTGCGTCGCATGGTGCCCTATGCCGGAGCGGGCTCCGGATATCGTTGAAGGATCGGTTTCGCCAACACCGTATTCATCTTCGCGCCGGCGTCAAGGAACGTGAAGGATGCGGCGAGGCGAGGCGTCGGTTGAATGTCGTGCGGCGGGGGCGGCCACGGGCCGGGAATCGGCGGAAGAGGGTGTGCCAATTCCCGGCCCGGTTCGTCAACTGTTACAAAAGAGATATGAGCATGCGCGTCGCCGTGATGATGAGCAGCAGGGCGAATATCTTCTTGAGCTTGTCCACGGGCAGGGCGTGGGCCAGCCTGGCCCCCAGGGGTGCGGTGAGCACGCTCATGCCGGCCACGCCGATGAGCGCCGGGATGGAGATGTAGCCGACGCACATGGGCGGCAGACCCTGGGCCGACAGGCCGTTGACCAGATAGCCCACGGCTCCGGCCACGGCGATGGGGAAGCCGATGGCCGCCGAGGTCCCCACGGCCGTGTGCATGGGAATGTTGCACCAGGCCATGAAGGGCACGGACAGGGAGCCGCCGCCGATGCCCACGAGGCTCGACACGACGCCGATGGTCGATCCGGCGGCGAACATGCCTGGCGCGCCGGGCAGGGTGCGCTTGGGCTTGGGCTTGAAGTTCAGGAGCATCTGGATGGACACCCAGTACAGGAAGACCACGAAGAAGCCCTTGAGAAAGCTCGTGGAGAGCAGGGAGGCCACGTAGGAACCGGCGTAGGTGCCCACGATGATGCCGGGCGTGATGGCCTTGACCACGTTCCAGAGCACGGCCCCGCGCTTGTGGTGGGCGCGGAAGCTGGAGATCGAGGTGAACATGATGCTGGCCAGGGACGTGCCCAGGGCCAGGTGCATGATGTGTTCGGCCGGGTAGCCCAGGCCGGTGAAGGCGAAGACGAGCGCCGGCACGATGACCACGCCGCCGCCCACGCCGAGCAGGCCGGCCAGGACTCCAGCGCCGGCGCCCACGCCCAGATAGACGAGCCATTCCATATACGTATCCTCATGATGAATCGAGCAATGATGATCGGGCGAGGAGGCCGCTCTCTCCCGAACCCTCATCCGCCATAGGCCGAAGCCGCTGAACCCCGCTGTCCGGGGCGCAAGCCATCGGGCCTGGGATGGCAGGCGAATACGGGCTCCACGAGACTCTTTTCGTGCGGCAGGGGCGAACTTAGAGCGATTTTCACGATAGCGCAACGGCCTATCGGCCGCCGGGCTCGGCCTGCCTGAACCCGTCTGGCGCACCTGGGACATGCGCGCTTTCCGATTAGGCTTGAGTCCCGAGAATGTAGGGGCTTCGGGTCCGCAAAGGTGCGATACTCGCGCCGTGTGCGGCGAGGATCGGCAATCGGGAGGGGAGTGCGGCATGGACGGAAACAGCAGGGCCGGCTTGCGGATCGCCTCTCGGCTCGGCTACGCCGCGCGCGGCGTGGTCTACCTGCTCGTGGGCGGGTTGGCCGTGCTCGCGGCGCTGGGCCGGGGAGGAGGGACCACGGATACCAAGGGCGCGCTGCGGACGCTCCTCGAAACGCCCTGGGGCGACGCGCTCCTGGGCGTCATCGCAGCCGGCCTGCTTGGCTACGCCGTGTGGCGCTTCGTGCAGGCCGTGTGGGACGTGGACCGCCACGGCAGGGACGCCAAGGGCCTGGCCGTGCGCGCAGGCTTGCTCGTGAGCGGAGTGACCCATGCGGGCCTGGCCGTGTTCGCCGCGAGCCTGGCCTTGGGAAATGGCGGAGGCGGCGGTGGCGGCCAGGCCGAGTGGACGGCCACGCTCATGCGCAAGCCCTGGGGCCAGTGGCTCGTGGCCCTGGCGGGACTGGCCGTTGTGGGCGCGGGCATGGCCCTGGCCGTCAAGGCCCGCAAGGAGAAGTACAGCAAATACCTCGATCCGGGCTACGCGTCCCTGCCCTGGGCCGACGCCGTGTGCAAGCTCGGGCTCTATGCTCGGGCCGTGGTCATGGCCATCGTCGGCGGCTTCCTCGTCGTCGCGGCCTGGCGGGCCGACCCGTCGCAGGCCGGCGGAATGGCCGAGGCCATGGGCTTCCTGCGCGGCCAGGCCTACGGCCGCGTCCTGTTCGGCATCGTGGCCCTGGGCCTGTTCGCCTTCGGCGTGTACGGCCTCATCCAGGCCAGGTACCGGCGCATCAGACTGCCGGAATAGAACAGCCGCAAGCAATGCCTGGGCCTCTCCCGAGCATTGCCGAGCCTTGTGCAATCGAAGGGCCGGGGCTTCCGCCAGCCCGCCACAGCGCCTTGCGCAGGAAACGGAAAATACGAGGTGCAGATGGCGCCGCTCCCTGCCGCGAGAGTCCGAGAGAGGAGCGGGCCGCTCTGGCAGGCGGCGCCCTCTCTCGGCTGTACTGAGAAATGCATCAATAGATGATCGCGTGCAGGACGGCGTTGATGATGGCCAGGATGATGCTGAAGGCGATGGCCCACCAGAAGTTGTCCACCTTGAAGCCCGGCACGATCCTGGCTGCGAGCATGACGAGCAGCGCGTTCAGTATGAGCGCGAAGATGCCCAGGGTCAGGACGGTGATGGGGATGGTGATCCAGAACAGGATCGGCCAGAGGAGGGCGTTGATGATGCCGAGCACCGCCGCTGCGGCTAGCAGCGACCCGGCCCCGCGCACGCGCACTCCGGGCAGTATCCAGGCGGTGATGGCGATGGCCAGTGACAGAAGCAGCCAGGAGAGAATGATGCCCATGCGGCCCCCTTGCGGTTGCGGTTCTCACGCTATCCCAGGATAGCGCGGCAAAGAGCGGCGGGGGAATTAGAAAAGCGGCGATGGCCGGATTGCCGTCCAAAAGAACGGGACCGGCCGTCCGGTCCCGCTCGTTCTCGGATTGTTCCAGCGTAACGGAAACGCTCTGAACACCCACCCACGAACTGCGCGGGTCCAGGGGCGCGTCCGCTCCTGGCGGGAGTGGGTCCGGGAGAGGGCGGCACCCTCTCCCGGTTTTCATGCTTCTCGTCTTAACAGACCCAGTCGTCGTCATCCTCGATGGGCGTGAAACCGCGGCGCATGGTGTTCTCGGTGACCACGCGCGGGTCGAGGAACTGCAGCAGGTAGTCCGGGCCGCCGGCCTTGGAGCCCACGCCGGACATCTTGAAGCCGCCGAAGGGCTGGCGTTCGACGAGCGCGCCCACGCAGTTGCGGTTCAGGTACAGGTTGCCCACGCGGAACTCTCGGCGGGCCTGCTCCAGGTGCCTGGGGCTGCGCGAGTAAACGCCGCCGGTCAGGGCGAAGCGCGTGGAGTTGGCCCACTCGATGGCCTGGTCGAAGTCCTTGGCCTTCATGACCGCCAGCACCGGGCCGAAGATCTCTTCCTGGGCGATGCGGTGCTCGGGCCTGATGCCGGCCACGATGGTCATGGGCACGTAGCAGCCCTTGGCGGGCACCTCGCGCATGACCAGGATTTCGCCTTCCTGCTTGGCGATGTCGATGTACTTGAGGATATCCTTCTGCTGCGCGGGGCCGACCACCGGGCCCATGTAGTTGGCCGGGTCCTCGGCCGGGCCGATCTTCACGGACTTGGCGGCCTCGGCCAGGCGCTCGATGAAGCGCTCGTAGATGGGCTCGACCACGATGACGCGCGAGCAGGCCGAGCACTTCTGGCCCTGGAAGCCGAAGGCCGAGTAGAGCACCCCGAGCACGGCCTCGTCCAGGTCCGCGTCGTCGTCCACGATGATGGCGTTCTTGCCGCCCATCTCGGCGATGACCCGCTTGCACTGGGCTTGTCCTGCCTGGACCTTGGCGGCCTTTTCCTGGATGCGCAGGCCGACCTCCATGGAGCCGGTGAAGGCGATGAGGCTGACCTTGGGGTGCTCGATGAGGTAGTCGCCCATGACCGAGCTGCGGCCAGGGCAGAAGTTGAACACGCCCTCTGGCAGGCCGGCCTCGCGGAAGAGCTCCACCAGCCCGTAACCCACGATGGAGGACAGGCCGGCGGGCTTGTAGATCACGGGATTGCCCGCGACGATGGCCGCCGAGGCCATGCCCACGGAGATAGCCAGGGGGAAGTTCCAGGGCGCGATGACCGCGGCCACGCCTTTGGCCTGGTAGAACAGGTGGTTGTGCTCGCCCGGCTCGAAGCCCATGCGCCGGGGCGCGCCCAGGCGCACCATCTCGCGCGCGTAGTATTCCAGGAAGTCGATGGCCTCGCCCACGTCGTTGTAGGCCTGGTCCCACTGCTTGCCGACCTCAAGCACCTGGACGGCGCACAGGTCGTAGATGCGGCGGCGGGCGATGGCCGCGGTCTTGACCAGATATTCGGCGCGCTTCTCGGCCGGCACGTCGCGCCAGCTCAGGAAAGCCTTGTCGGCGGCCTCGATGGCCATGTCGATCTCGGCGCGGCCGGCCTGGCAGACCTGGCCCAGCACCTCATCGGGATCGGCCGGGTTCGTCGAGGTCATGCGGTCCTGGGTGGTCACGTCCTTGCCGTTGATGTACAGCGGATAGGTCTTGCCCTTGTTCTTGCGCGCCTCGGCGATGGCCTTGGGGAAGGCCGCGCGGACTTCGGGAATGGTGAAATCGATGAGCTGGTGGTTCTTGAACGGCGGCAGGTTGCCGTAGCTCGGCCTCTTGGCCGGGTGCGTTACGGGCGAGCATTCCTGCTCGCGCTTGAGCGTCAGCGCGGGGTTCTCCAGCAGCCGCTCCAGCTCCTTGCCCTCGGCGAAGCTCTGGCGCAGGAAGCTTTCGTTGGCCGTGTTCTCCAGCAGGCGGCGCACCAGATAGGCCATGCCGGGCAGCAGATCGCCGTAGGGGCAGTACAGGCGCACGCGGCCAGCCACGTTCTTGAGGCCTTTGCGCACCGGCTCGGCCATGCCGTAAAGCACCTGGAACTCGTAGCGCGAGTCGGGCACGCTCAGCTCGCGGGCCGTCTCCATTACATAGGAGAAGGTGCGGATGTTGTGCGAGGCGCAGGCGAAATGGCAGATGTCGTGGTTCTCCAGGATCTTGCGCGCGCAACGCTCATAGCAAATGTCGGACTCGGGCTTCTGGGTCCACACGGGCACATCCCAGCCGCACTGCTTGGCCATGACCGTCTCGTAGTCCCAGTAAGCGCCCTTCACCAGGCGGATGGAGATGGGCAGCGACTTGGCGCGGGCCCAGGACAGCAGACCGTCCAGGTCGTTTTCCGTGTCGCGCAGATAGGACTGCAGGACGATGCCCAGGTGCGGATAGTCCTTGAACTCGTCCATGGTGCGGAGCTGCTTGAACAGCTCGATGGTCATCTCCTTGTACTTGAGCTGCTCCATGTCGATGCACATGAAGCCGCCCATGGCCTTGATCTTGCGGTAGATAGGCACGATGCGCGTGAGCATTCCCGCCACCGAGCCGGGGATGTCCTGCGGCTTGGCCTGGGAGTAGAAGGCCGAAAGCTTCACGGCCACGTTGACCTTGGGCGCGTGGCCCCAGTCCTGACCGTTGCCGGACTTGCCCAGGCAGTCCCACTTGTGCTGCTCGGCGGCCATGGCGTCGAGGATCTCCATGTAGCCGTCGTGATAGGCCTGGGCCTCGATCTCGCTGACCGTGGCCTCGCCCAGGAAGTCCACAACGAAGGCGAAGCCGTCCTTGCGCAGCTTGCGCAGGCTCTTCATGGCCTCCTTGCAGTTCTCGCCGATGATGAACTGCTTGGCCATGCCCTCGATGTTGCCGCGAATGGCCTTGCCCATGACCTTGGCCGCCAGCCCGCCGAACAGTCCGCTCTTTTCCGCGCCCCACTTGAGCACGGCCGGGATTTCGCAGTCGTTGCCCGCGAAGTACTCCTCGATGTGCCGCTGAAGCGATTCGCCCGTGTTCAGATAGGGCAGGACGTCAACGAAGCGGAAAAGCTGGACCTTGAAATCCTCGTTCTTCATGGCCCAGTCCATGACCTTGCCGGTCCAATGGCCCTTGCTGAAGATGGATGGGGCCTCGCCGGCGATGGACGTGAAGAACTCCTGGCCGCGGGCGACGATTTTGTTCTCGAGTTCCGGGTTCATTACTCGGGCTCTCCTTCCGGGATGCTTTCCAGAGGCACGTTCATGGTTTCCTTGACCGTGGTGAGCACGACGGTCGTGCGCGTGTCGCGGATGGCCTTGATGCGGCCGAATTGCTTGAGCAGGTCCGCCAGGTCCTCGGGTCCGCGCGTCCTCGACTTGACGAAATAGGCATCCTGCCCCGCCACGTAGTGCACTTCCAGCACTCCGGGGACCTTGGCCAGTTCCTCGCCCGTGCCCGTTGAACCCACCGGCTCCTCGGTGCGCACGAGAGTGAAGGCCGTCAGGTGCTTGTCCAGGGCCGCCGGCGAGATGCGCGTCTCGTAGCGCTGGATGATGCCCTTGCGCTCCAGCTTGCGGATGCGCTCCAGGATGGCCGACGGAGCCATGCCCACCTGCCGGGCAATCTCCGCATTGGATGTGCGTGCGTTGTCTTGAAGTATCTTCAAGATGCTGAGGTCTATTCCGTCGATCATTCTGTCATGCTCCGTTTTGGAGAATAAAGTTCAGATGGCGAGAATTGTCAAGCACGGTCTTGGCTTGCGCCCATCGTGCGGCAAAGGTCTTGGCTGCGGAAAGCGCATGCTCCTCTTGCTCCATGTGCCGCAGGAAGCGCGATAAGCGACGCTAGGCCTTTCGCAAGTCCTCGGTGCATGGTTTGACCGATAACGGTCGCGCGAGACGCAGGTTGTAACCGCAAGCGGTCACGGGCCCTTGCCTTGGCCGTCGGGTAATGGATAGGGCGATGCGACGCTTGCTGTGCGCTAAAGTTTCCGATTTTGGCTATCGACGGTGCCTTGTACAAAAAAACTAATATTTAAACACATTATAGTATGCATCTTGACCGCATCCAGTTTCCTTGCCTGCTGCCTCGGGCAGCTTCCCGTGATTTTATTCATATTAGTTAAAATTAGGTAAAATTAATTTGCCCTAAAAATAATAAATACCATTTTTGTAATTTTAGATTGGTAAGAATGATCAATCCGGCCAAATGGAAGCTCTGGAAGAAAGTTCGGCATGAAATTGATGCTAGTAAAATGTTGAAAATAAAGGCTAACGTAAAAAATGGAAAAGTGTGGAGCGCTTCTTGCTCAACCCGTTTCATCCTGTCGATGGTCACGGAAGAAACGGGAAATCGAGACGCCTTGAACGTGCCGGCGATGTGCGGAGGCCGGGCTGCTTCGGTTTCGGGCTGGAATGTTCAATACCCAAAGGAGCGCATACGATGAAAAGAAGAGATTTCCTCAAAAAGGCCGGCGTGGGCGCGACCGCGGCCGCTGCCGCCACGGTGGTCAACGCCCCCTTCGTGCACGCCCAGAAGAAGACGACCATCAAGTGGCGGCTGCAGACCTACGCCGGTCCGGCCCTGGCCGAGCACGTCATCAAGCCGCAGATCGACGCCTTCAACAAGGCGGCCAACGGCGAGATGGTCATCGAGCTGTACAACGCCGACCAGCTCGTGCCCACCGGCGAACTGTTCCGGGCCATGCAGCGCGGTACCATCGACGCGGTCCAGAGCGACGACGACTCCATCGCCGCTCCCGTGGACGTCTCCGTGTTCGCGGCCTACTTCCCGTTCGCCTCGCGCTACTCCCTGGACGTTCCCACGCTCTTCAACCACTACGGCCTGAAGGAGATCTGGGAAGAGGCTTATGCGGAAGTGAAGGGCGTGACCTGGCTGGCAGCCGGCGCGTGGGACCCCTGCAACTTTTGCACGCGCACGCCCATCCGCAGCGTCAAGGACCTCAAGGGCAAGCGCGTGTTCACCTTCCCCACGGGCGGCCGCTTCCTGCGCCGCTTCGGCGTGGTGCCGGTGACCCTGCCCTGGGAGGACGTCGAGGTCGCCCTGCAGACCGGCGAGCTGGACGGCATCGCCTGGTCGGGCATCACCGAGGCCTACACCGTGGGCTGGGCCAACGTGACCAAGTACTACCTTACCAACAACATCTCGGGCGCCTGGGCCGGTTCCTACTTCGCCAACACGGACAAGTGGAACGCCCTGCCCGAGCACCTCAAGACGCTCTTCAAGCTGTCCATGGACAGCTCCAACTACTACCGCCTGCACTGGTACTGGTGGGGCGAGGCGCACTACCGCACCACCGGCGGCAAGCTGGAGCTGACCTCCATCCCGGACAGCGAATGGAAGACCGTCGAGGACGAGGCCGTCAAGTTCTGGGACGAGATCGCGGCCAAGAGTCCGCGCAACGCCAAGGTGGTCAAGATCCTCAAGGACTACACGGCGACCATGCGCAAGGCCGGTCAGCCTTACCGCTACAGTTAGCAGCTTCGGCCGGAAAACCGGCCGCAAGAGTGGATTGTGTTGCAGGCCTCCCTGGGTCGTTTCGACCGGGGCTCGGGGAGGCCTTTCCCTTTGAATCGCGAGAGCGGCGGGGCAGGCCTGCCTTCAGACACTCCCTGCAGCGGGGAACGGGTGACAGCCTTGTTGAAGCCAATACGAATATACGTGAAGGCCGTAGACAAGATAAATACGGTCGTCGGCACCGTGACCAGGTATTTCATCTTCGTCATGATAGCCATTTTGCTGTTCGAGTCCGTGACGAGGTCCTTCTTCGACAGTCCTAATATATGGACGATGGAGATGGCCCAGTTCACCATGGCCGCCTACTACCTGCTGGGCGGGGGCTTCTCCCTGCTCATCCACTCGCACGTCAGGATGGACGTGCTGTACAGCAGATGGTTCACGCGCAAGCAGGCCAAGGTGGATGCCTTCACATCCTTTTTCCTCATCTTCTACCTCGCGGTCCTGCTGTACGGCGGCATCTCCAGCACGGCCTATTCCATCGAGTACGACCAGCGCAATTACAGCGCCTGGTCTCCGCCCCTGGCTCCCATCAAGATCATCATGGTCTTAGGCATCGTCCTGACGCTGCTGCAGGCCGTGGCCTGTTTCTTCAAAGACCTGGCCGCGGCCCGGGGGGAGAAGCTGTCATGAGCATGAGTTACGAAATGATCGCTCTGTTGATGTCCACATCGCTGGTGCTGCTGCTCATGACGGGCCAGCGCTTCTTCGGCGCGGTGGGCGCCGTGGCCGCCGGAGCCGCATTGCTGCTGTGGGGAGAGGGCGGCGTGGAGATGCCCTTCAACGCCAGCATCGTGCTGCTCAACTGGTATCCTCTCATCACGCTGCCCCTGTTCGTGTTCATGGGCTACATGCTGTCGGAATCCGGCATCGCCGGCGACCTGTACAAGATGTTCCACGTGCTCATGGGCACGCTGCACGGCGGCCTGGCCATCGGCACCGTCATCCTCATGGTGGCCATCTCGGCCATGAACGGCCTGAGCGTGGCCGGCATGGCCATCGGCAGCAGCATCGCCCTGCCCGAGATGCTCAAGCGCGGCTACGACAAACGCATGGTCACGGGCGTCATCCAGGCCGGCAGTTCGCTGGGCATCATGGTCCCGCCCAGCATCGTGCTCGTGCTCTACGGCATGATCGCCCGCCAGCCAGTGAGCCAGCTCTGGCTCGCCGGAGTCGGGCCCGGCCTGCTGCTGGCCGTGCTGTTCATCGGCTACATCGTGGTGCGCTGCAGGCTCCAGCCTTCCTTGGGGCCGGTCCTGCCGGCCAAGGAGCGCACCATGGGCGCGGCGGAGAAGATCAAGCTGCTTCGCGCCGGTATCCTTCCCCTGATCATCATCTTCTCCGTGACCGGCCTGTTCATGATGGGCTTCACCAGCCTGGTGGAGAGCTCGGCCGTGGGCGCGGCGGCGGCGCTGCTCGCGGCGCTGTTCAAGAAGCGCGTGACACGCGAGGTGATGCGCAACACCCTGGTCAACACGCTGTCGGTCAGCTGCATGTTCATGTGGATCATCCTGGCGGCCCTGGCCTTCGGCGCGGTCTTCGACGGCCTGGGCGCGGTGCACGCCATCAAGACGCTCTTCCTGGAGGACTGGGGGCTCAGCCCCTGGGGCGTGCTCATCATGATGCAGATCTCCTACATCATCATGGGCATGTTCCTGGACGACACGGCCATGCTGGTCATCGTCGCGCCGCTGTACATCCCGCTTATCATCCAGCTGGGCTTCAACCCGGTCTGGTACGGCGTGCTGTACACCGTGACCTGCCAGATCGCCTACATGACCCCGCCCTTCGGCTACAACCTGTTCCTCATGAAGGCCATGGCCCCCAGGGAAGTCACCCTGGTGGACATCTACGCCTCCATCGTGCCCTTCGTGCTGCTCATGGTCGCCGGGCTCGGCCTGATCATGCTCTTCCCCCAGATCGCCCTTTACCTGCCGGAGCTGTATTTCGCCAGGTAGCGGGCGCGCTGGTTCCGCATTCAGACGCGACTTTATGAAGATCGCGGCCGGTCCTGACCGGCCGCGATCTTTTCATTTTCCCGCTTGTCATGATCCTGCGTCACGATCACGGACAGCTGCGCAGAAGCGCGCTGGAGTCCTCGAGAGGGCCGTGTCGGCGGGCGGATAGGAGTGCCTGGCGTTGCTTCGCTCATCCCCGTCACTACGCTGGCCGCCCTTGGCGCGTGCTGAAACGGGACGAAGGGAAAAGCGCGGGGAAGGTGCGAATCCTGGTACAGCGCGCAAGAGGCCCTGGGCGGGGAGCCCAGGGCCTCTTATATTTACGGAGCAACCCCCAGAGAGGATTTATCTTCCGGCCATATATGTTTCCAAATCCTATACGCTCATACGATATTGGCCTGACTTGTGAAGGTCGGTTTGGTGGATCAGGCAAGGTATTATGAACGCTCTTTGCGCAATACAGACACTTCTACCGACAAATCCATGAGGTCTGGGGCAGCTTCAAGCCGTGCAGGTCATCTCAGGCACAGTTACACTTAGGCAATTGCGAGCGGCACACTGCCTTTGATGCGATGCAATCAAGCATTTTTTTAAACTGGAGGTCTCTTATGTCTGGAAGGAACCAGAATGAAAAAAGCAGGAATGATCTTTGTGAGAAGCCTCAGGAACACAAGCGTCAAGGACTTAAGCAAGATGAAACAGGAGGCGGTTGGTGGGACGAGAGTTATTTGGATGCCGCAAGGCTCCGGCGGGAGGAACTCTTCCGCGCTCTGGTCGAGAACTCGCCCGACACCATTTCGCTCTTGGATCGGAACCTGCGCCATGTCTACATCAATACGGCCATTGAAGCGGGGTCCGGACTTCCACGTTCCGTTTTCCTGGGCAAGACCCTGCGGGAGATGCAGGCCGAAGGCGTGGTGTCCTATTCCGAGGAGAAGGTCGATCGGTTCGAATCCGGCGTCAAACGGGTATTCGACACGAACGAGCAGATAACGGTCGATGTCACGTATGAGGACAAATCCGGCAGGAGGAAGTTCTGCCAATTGCGCATGGCTCCCCTGCACTCCCCTGAGGGAGAGGTGAGGCAGGTCATGGCCATCAGCCGGGATATGACGGCGCTCAGGGAGGCTGAAATCGACCTGCACATCCGTGAGGAGCGCTATCGCGCCCTGGTTGAGAACTCACCGGATGTAATCCTGCGTTATGACAGCCAGCTGAGATACCTTTATGCGAATCCGGCCTTCGAAAGAATGACGGGAGTCTCGGCCAAAGCCATCGTGGGTAAAAGGCTCGGGGATATGGGCGCGCCGCCTGAAATACGTGGGAAGATCGAGCAGATAGTCCCGGAGGTTCTGGAGACCGGCCGGGAACGATCGGTTGAATTGATCTGGAGCGGACTTGGTGAAGCCCGAAACTTCGAAGTCCGCTTTGTCCCCGAGGCCAGGAGAAACGGCGAGAGAAAGACCGTGCTTGCGGTTGGCCGCGACATCACGGACCTGTTGAAGGCCACGGCGGAGGCCGAGCGGGCGAACCGGGCCAAAAGCGAATTCCTGGCCAACATGTCCCATGAGATCCGCACGCCCCTGAACGGCATCATCGGCATGATCAACCTTGCGCACATGGCCGGCCGGGAGGAACGACCACGTGAGTATCTCCAGTATGCGAAGAGGGCGGCCGGAAACCTCCTGCAGATCATCAACGACGTTCTCGATCTGGCCAAGATCGAATCCGGCCGCCTGGAACTGAAAAAAGCCGTCTTCAATCCGCGTGAGATGCTGGCGGACCTGCTCGCAACGCAAGGCGTGCAGGCCGAGCAGAAGGGGCTGCGATTCACGGTTAGCGTGGACAGGAACATGCCGGAGCGGATCAAGGGCGATCAGGGCCGCCTGCGCCAGATATGCACGAACCTCGTGGGCAATGCCGTCAAGTACACGCGCGAGGGCGAGGTATCCGTGAGCGTTACGGCGGAGGTCTTGATGGAGCAAGCCAGCCCCCCTGTCGAAAGCCGGCAGGCAGCTCCGGTCCGCCTCACTGTCTCGGTCCGCGACACGGGTATCGGCATTGCGCCCGACAAGCTTGCGTGCATCTTCGAACCCTTCACGAGGACCGCGCAGAGCACCGAGTTCGAAGGCACAGGCCTTGGCTTGACCATCACCAGGCAGCTAGTTGAGCTCATGGAGGGCAGGATCGATGTTCGCAGCACCCCGGGCCGGGGAAGTACGTTCACGGTTTCCGTCATGCTCGAAACCACGCCCGAAGAAGCGAGTCGCATAGAGCCGGGCGAGGAGGGCCCTGACCAGGAGCAGACCAGGCCGCTCAAGGTTTTGCTCGCCGAGGACAACGAGATCAACCGCATCCTGCTCCTCGAGTTGCTCGTGAGACGCGGCCATGAGGTCGTTACTGCCGTTGACGGCGAACAGGCCCTTGCGGCCCTGGCCAGGGAGCCCTTCGACCTCGTGCTCATGGACGCCCAGATGCCCGTGATGGACGGAGTGGAGGCCACCAGGCGCATCCGCGAAGGCATGGCCGGCGACCCGGGCGTGCCCATAGTGGCGATCACGGCCTATGCCCTCAAAGGGGATCGCGAGAAGTTCCTTAAGGCGGGCATGGACGATTATCTGTCCAAGCCCATCGATATGAAGGAGCTTGATCAGGTGCTGACCCGTATCGAGTCGAAAGGGAAAGGCGCAATGTGAATGGGTTGCGATGAATCGGTAGACGGCCCTGGGTTGCCGACCCGGGGCCTTTGCCTGAATGCCTCGCGCCGGGATCCGAGCGCTCATACGGGCGGGCCGCCCTCGCCCGGGGCGGATTTCAGGTTTCCTCCAGCCTGAACCGCGGCTCCTCGATATACGACTCCTTGCACATGGGGCAGCGGCCGGGCTTGCCGAGCCTGTCGCGTTTGGCGAAGGCGAAGCCGCAGGAGCGGCAGCGCGCCGGTTCCATCACGAGCCGCAGTCCATGCGACGGCGCGGAGCGGCGAATGTGCTCCAGCGCGTCGAGCACGCGCTTTTCGGCGATGCCCGCCTCGACGGAAATATCCTTGGCCGTCATGGGACCGTCACGCAGCAGGTCCATGATCGCCTGCCGCTCCGTGGCGCCTCGTTCCGGAGGAATGTAAGGCCCTTTTGCTTTTGCCTTCACGGCGATGCTCCTTTATAAGGGGCACGTTGCATATGCGAGGTGCACGTGAGCGTTCAAGGACGGCCAATGCGCGAGATCGTACTCATACATGTCTACGGCCAGGACAGGCCGGGAATCATGCACGCCCTGACCGCCAAGCTGGCGGAGTATGGGGTGGATATTCTGGATATCGGCCAGGCGGTCATCCATGACTCCCTGAGCCTGAGCCTGATGATCAAGATACCGCCCGAATCCGAGTCCGCGCCCATCATCAAGGAAGTGCTCTTCCTGGCCCACGAGCTGGGCGTGGGGCTCAAGTTCACGCCCGTGGACTCCGGCGAGTACGAGACCTGGGTCGCCGCCCAGGGCAAGCCGCGCCACATCGTGACGCTGCTGGGCCGCAAGATTTCCGCCGCGCAGGTGGCGGCCGTGTCGCAGGTGCTCACCGATGCCGGCCTGAACATCGAATCCGCGCACCGTCTTTCGGGCCGCGCCCCGCTCGGCGCGGAGCTGTCCCGCTCCAGGGCCAGCGTGGAGTTCTCGGTGCGCGGCACGCCCACCGACCCCAACGCCCTGCGCGAGCGCTTCCTGGCCATCTCCGCCGAGCTGGAGGTCGACATCGCCTTCCAGGAGGACAACGCCTTCCGGCGCAACCGCCGGCTGGTGGCCTTCGACATGGACTCCACGCTCATCCAGGCCGAGGTCATCGACGAGCTTGCCGCGGCCTACGGCGTGGGCGAACAGGTCAGCGCCATCACCGCTGCGGCCATGCGCGGGGAGCTGGATTTCCGCGAGAGCCTGCGCCGCCGTCTGGCCCTGCTCAAGGGCATGCCCGTGGACAGGCTGGAGGAGGTGGCCGGGCGCATCCCGCTCACCGAGGGCGCCGAGCGGCTCATCCGCAACCTCAAGCGCTTCGGCTACAAGATCGCCATCATCTCCGGCGGATTCACCTTCTTCGGCCGCCGCCTGCAGGAGAGCCTGGGCATCGACTACCTCTACGCCAACGAGCTGGAGATCGCGGACGGCAAGCTCACGGGCGGCGTCACGGGCGGCATCGTGGACGCCGCGCGCAAGGCCGAGGTGCTGCGCGAGATCGCGGCCCGCGAGAACATCAGCCTGCAGCAGGTCATCGCCGTGGGCGACGGCGCGAACGATTTGCCCATGCTGGGCCTGGCCGGTCTTGGCATCGCCTTCCACGCCAAGCCCGTGGTCAAGCGAGGAGCCAGGCAGTCCATTTCCACCCTGGGGCTGGATTCCATCCTGTACCTCATGGGCCTGCGCGACAGGGACACGACCCTCTGAGCCGCCTGAACAGGCACGGAGCATGCGCCATATGAAGAAGCGTCTTGTGCTCGGCATCGGATTCCTCGTGATCTCGGCATTGCTCCTGGCGGGCTGCGCGGCTCGCCACAGCCTTCCGGACAACTCCTTCCGCTTCCGGGGCAAGGTGGTGCGCGTGGAAATCGAAGACGGTTTTTACGGCATCGTGTCCAGCGACGGCGGTCATTACGACCCCGTGAACCTGCCCGAGGAATACAAGCGGGACGGCATCGAGGTGCGCGGCGTGGCCAGGCCCGCGGAAAACGCCCTCGGCTTCCATATGTGGGGCATGCTGGTGGAGATCATCTCCATCCAGCGTCTCTGATCCTCCAGGCTAAGGCGGCCAGCCCACGCTCTGGGCCAGCACGATGCGCTGGTGCGGCGAAAGGCCCATGGCTTCCGCCAGGGCTTCCCGCTCGATCCAGGCGTAGACCACCGTGCCCAGGCCCTCGGACGCGCAGAACAGGTACACGTTCTGGCTTATGAAGCCGGTGTCGGCGGCCGCGTAGAAGTCGCGCGGCTCCTCGTCGCGCATGCGCGAAAGGTCGGCCACGTAGATCAGGCCGAGCGGAGCCTGGGCCGTGAAGGCCTGCTTGCCGGCCAGCGGGCGCACATCCCTTCCCGATACCTTGCGCAGGGCATGGGCCTGTGCGTCGTAGAGAAACAGCCCCTCGGGCAGGGCCGCGTAGACGTCGATCTCCTGCATGTCGTGAGCCGAGGGCGCAGTGCGGCCACCATCCGGCCGGTTTACGCCGAAGGCCGCCCACAGCAGGTTGGAGAGCGTCTGGCGCGAAAGCGGCCGTGCGCCGAAGCTGCGCGTGGAGCGGCGCTCGGCCAGGGCCTGCATGAGCGGTTTGCCGTCCTGTTTGTCGGGAGGCGGCAGGCTTATGGACTCCTGGCCGAAGGCCGGGGCGTGCGTCAGCCAGAGCGGCGCGGCCAGCGCAAGGCAGACGAGCGACAGCCAGATGCGTCGTGTCCTGATTCCGGGCAAGGTCATTCAGCACCTCCAGGGAATGGGAGTCTGCCCATAGCTCTTGCCAAATCGGGCGAAAAAGGCAAGACAAGGCAGCGCGGCCTTACAGCCCTCCGCGTAGAGAGTCTCCCATGAACATGATTCGCGATTGGTTCAGAAACAAGTTTTCCGACCCCCAGATAGTCATCTTGTCCCTGGTGCTTATCCTGGGCGCCGGGGTGGTCTTTTTCCTGGGCGGGATGCTTGCGCCCGTCTTCGCCGCCCTGGTCATCGCCTACCTGCTCGAGGGCGTGGTGCGCGTCTTGCGCCGCCGGGGCATACCCCGGACCCTGTCCGTCCTGAGCGTATTCATCGGCTTCATGGTCGCGGTTGTGGCGGGCATCATCTTTCTGGTGCCGCTGCTCGTTGAGCAGGTCACCCAGCTCGTCAACATGCTCCCGGCCATGCTGGCCCGGGGCCAGGTGCAGCTGCACGAGCTGGCCCGCATGTATCCAAACGTGATCACCGAGGAGCAGGTGCAGGAGCTGGTGGCCATGTCCCGGGCCGAGCTGCTCCGCCTGGGCCAGCGGGCCTTGGCCGTGTCCCTGGCCTCCCTGCAGAGCGCCATCACCTATCTCGTCTATCTCATCCTCGTGCCGTTGCTGATCTTTTTCTTCCTCAAGGACAAGCACAAGCTGCTGCATTGGATACGCAGCCTTGTGCCCGAGCACCGGGCCCTGACCGAAGGCGTATGGGAGGAGGTCAACCAGCAGACCGCCAACTACATCCGCGGCAAGGCCTGGGAGATCGTCATCGTCTGGGCCGCGACTTACGGGGCCTTCCTCATCATGGGCCTGGATTTCGCCATGCTGCTCGGCCTGCTCGTGGGCGTGTCGGTGCTCATCCCCTACATCGGCGCCATGGTGGTCACCCTGCCCGTGGCCCTGGTGGCCTATCACCAGTTCGGCTGGACCTCGGACTTGGCCTGGGTCATGACGGTCTACGGCATCATCCAGGCCCTGGACGGCAACGTGCTCGTGCCCGTGCTTCTTTCGGGCGTGATCAACATGCATCCCGTGGCCATCATCGTGGCCGTGCTCGTCTTCGGAGGCCTGTGGGGCTTCTGGGGCATCTTCTTCGCCATTCCCCTGGCCACGCTGGTGCACGCGGTGCTGCGGGTTCTGTGGGAGAACCGCCAGGGCGCCTCTCCGTCCTGCCCGTGCCCGTGAAGCATGGAGGCGAAGGCCTCTTATCAATGAACCTGAACCCCGCCGGGCAAGCCTGGCGGGGTTCGTCATTTCGAGGCGATGGATCGGAGCCCCATTGTCGCGGCGCGGCGCCGCCGTTTCCATCGCGTACAATGCGCCGGACGGAACAGATCCATGCACGATTCGATTGTGATCGTGTGCACAAGTTTATTAAATTTACAGACCATGCGCACAGGATTTCAAAGAATTGCTATAGACCTACTCCTTAGAGAGGTATTTGCGGAGTCTATCGCAGCATACGAGAGAGTCGTGCCGGCCTTTACCTGCCGCGTACTGTGCAAGCGGCCTCGCGCAGCGTTCACGGATACGTTCAAGCCGCGGGGCCATCCCGGCCTGAGCGGCCTGGCGCGGCAAAGCAGCTCTGGAGACGATCCATGCGCCCTCACAGCTTTCTGTTCGAACCCGCTCGCTGGTCAGTGCAGGGGAGCTATTACGGCCTGGACGGCGGCTCGGTTTCGGCCCAGGGGGAAACGAGCGTCAGCCACCGGGACGACGGGTGGCGCTGCGACGGCGTCATGCGGTTGCTGTGGCCCGACGAGCCCCTGGAGTTCGCCACGGCATGCCTGGTGCGGCCCTTCGGCGGGAAGGACTGGACGATCTGGGAGGCGGAGACGCCCGGCTTCGGGGTCATGCGCGGCAAATACGTGCTCGCCGCGGACGCCATACTCTGTCTCGGGCAGACCCTCGGCGGCGCGTTCACCCTGAGCGAGTGCCTGATCATGCTCGACGAGAGACGCTATCTGAGCCGCGGCACCATCGTGAAGTGCTCGTCCAAGATGTCTTCCTGGGCCGTGGAGCTTCTCCGCGAAGAATAGCCTCTACCGGGACCACTTCTCACTGCGTTTCAGCCTCCGCCATTCCCAGGGAGGCATCGGGCTCGGATCCTGCCAGAGCCCCAGCCGGGCCTGGCGGGCGGCATCCTCCGCCCTAAGCAGGGCGGCGCACTCCCGGGCGCGGCAATACTGCTTGTAGACCCAGGCGTGGCCTTGCTCCACAAGCATGTGGTTCAGATTCCTCCTCTCCGCCCCGACGAACACCCAGCCCACGGAGCGTCCGTAGCGGTCGCGGTCCATGACGCGCACCTCCACCTTGCGCAGCCAGGATTCCCACAAGCTGAACAGCGTGGCCGCCAGGCCGTGGAGCTGGTCCGACTCGGGACAGTCCACGCCGTAAAGGCGCACGCGGACCGTGGACAGATCGCTGGTGAGCACGTCCACGGTGTCGCCGTCGTGAACCCAGAGCACATAGCCGGTCAGGGGCTTGCGGGCCAGTGCGTCCGTGGCCGGAAGGATCAGGAAGGGCAGCAGGAAGAACGGAAGGAGGTATGCGCGCATGGCCGGGGCATAGCCAAGCCCAGGCCCGATGTCCAGATGGATTCCGACGGCGCGGCCGGGTTGATTCGGACAGCATTTTTGCGCGCTGTCCTACAGAAGGATCGTGTCCTTTGTCGTACCAGGGGAAAGCGCCGGGACCGGCTCGCCGGCCGGTCCGGCGACCCGGCAAGCCCGTGCCGGAACCCGAGGGAAGGATCAACACAAGGAGGACGTCATGCCTGAACCGAGAAGGCCACAGCCATATGGTACGGAAACGACGCCGGCGGAAAGCGCCGCCAGACGGGAACGCCCGATGTCGGCGGCCCAGATGGACACCGGCGAAATCATCGACAGGCTGTCCGACCTGGCCCAGCTCGATATCGACGCCTACCACGCCTACGCGCAGGCCATCGACAGCGTGGAGGAGGCCGACCTCAAGAGCCATCTGGTGAGCTACCAGAGCGATCACGAGAAGCACTACGTGGAGCTGTCGCGGGTCATCCGTGAACTCGGCGGCAATCCTCCCGAGTTTTCGCGCGATTTCAAGGGTTACCTCATCGAGGGTTTCACGTCCCTGCGCAGCGCCATGGGCACCAAGGGCGCGCTCAAGGCCATGAAGACCAACGAGGAGATGACCAACCGGAAATACTCCCAAGCCAGCGGCGATATGCGTTTTCCAGCCTCGCTGCGGCCCACGCTGGAGCGTTTCTACGGCGACGAGAAGACCCACCTGAGCTGGATCGAACAGACCCTGAACAGGATTTCCTAGGGCGGATCGCTTTCAAAACGCCTGCACCGGCGTTGACGGCGCAAGTGAATCGCGCCTGCGCCGAAACCAGCGGCGAGCAATGCCGACACATGGCTTGCAGGGAACTTCAAGAAACACTCTAAACGCGCCGGCCCGGCCGTATGGCCGGGCAGCGCATTCCATGGTACTGCCCTTGCAACATCTGCGCGGGTTCGACTTGCGTTCGTCCGTGCAGCCAAGGAGCCTCCATGGAACGTTCACTCCGCATGCGGCTGGCCGCCAGCGCCGCCATACTCGCCTTGCTGGCCTGCCTGCACGTTCCGGCCCTGCGGCCGGCCATCATCGCCAACCCCCTCGCCGAACGCCTGGACCATGCCGCCGGGGAGAACATCCAGGCCGGGCTGGTCCGCGCCATGGGCGCCTATGCCGTGGCCAGGGGCATCAACGCCGTGGTGTCGGTGATCCAGGGCAGCCAGCTGGACGTGAGCCTGCTCGGCGTGGGCGGCAGCGTGGCCCTGGGGCAGCTGCTGGACCCGCTGGACGATCTGGTGGAGCGTTTCTCCTGGGTGGTCCTGGCCAGCGCCATGTCCCTGGGCATCCAGCTGGCCATGATCAAGGCCGGCGTCTGGCTGGGCCTGTCCGTGCTGCTCAGTCTGGCCGCGCTGGCCTGGCTCGCGGGCGTGTGGTGGCCGGGCCGGGGTGGCCCGTTCCTGCTCGGGCTGGGTTCGCGGCTGGCCCTGGCGGCCCTGCTGGCGCGTTTCTGCGTGCCCGTGGTGGCCGTGGGCGGCGAGCTGTTCTTCCAAAGCGTCCTGCGCGGCCAGTACGAGCAGGCTGCCGTTGGCATGGAGCGCTTTCAGGAGGAGATCACCCCGGCCCAGGTACCCAAGGCGCCGGAAGTGCGCGGGCCGGTCAGCCGCGACGGCGAGTCCGGGGGCGCGGCCGTGCAGAGGGAGCAGGGCACGGCCTGGGAAACCGTGCGCGCCTTTTCGCCGGCCAATGTCATGGAGAAGGTGGGGCGCATCGGTGAACTGGTGGAAGTCTACGTGGAAAACGCAGTGACGCTCATGGTGGTCTTTACGGTGCAGACGGTGCTTCTGCCCCTGGCCATGCTCTGGCTGTTGCTGCGGGGCTTCAATCTTCTGGCCGGTGAGCGGCTTGCGATCGCCCCGCGCGCGTGGATCAGGAGGAGCAGCCACCGGCCAGAAAATTGAGCGGCAGGGTCAAAATTCGCGCGGGACCTGCCTCAGCGTGACGACTTCACCCTAAGGCCGGCTGCACGGACATGCCATGATTTAACCATGTTCCGTTTCTCAGGTGGACCGGCCGCCGGAGTTTACGTGTCAGGCTCGCCATGGCCGGCGTCCCTTGTGTGGCTGGGGGAAATGCTCTAAGAGTGAAAAGCCTCGCCGGCCTTGCACAGGCCGCATTGTTTCAGCGATGGAAAGGAGTATGGCATGAGATTCAGTATCCCGTGTATCGGACTGCTCGCGGTGCTTGTTTTGAGTACCGCCTGCGCGACCAGCAACCAGGTACCCCTGGTTTACCAGCCGGTCGCCCTCGAGGCCCCGGCTTGCGGAAGCCGGCTGGCCGTGGTCAAGTTCAAGGACGAGCGCGCCAAGCCGCAGATAGGCCACAACACGGACAAGGATCTGTTCTATCCCCAGGGGGACGTGGCCGTGTGGCTTACGGAAGCCCTGCAGCGCCAGCTCGAGGCGGCCGGTTGCGGCGTCGAGTACCACGACAGGGAGTACGCATTCGACACCGACGCCGTGGTGACGGGTCAGCTTCTGGAAGTTTACACGAGCCAGTCCTCGGTGACCAACTACGTGACCGCGTTGCGTTTCCGCGTCGTCCTGAAGAAGGACGGCCGGGAGGCCTTCATCAAAACCTATGAAGGCAAGTTCGAGAACACCGTGCTCGTCGCCTCCAGCACCAACCGCACCAAGCTGCTTCAGAGCGCCTTGCAGGACATGATGCATCAGGTGGTGCCCGACATCATCAAGCAGGCCAGGACCCGCTAGCAACCGGGAGCCCCGCGCCCGTCGGTTCCGCCGCCGAGGCCTGGACCGCCGCGGCGCGGGCTTCATATTCTCGAAGCCATGCGAAACATCATCATCGACCTCTACATCCCCCACGCGAGCTGTCCCTGCTCGCCGGCCAGGAACGACCCCAAGGCCGACCGCTTCAACGCGCTGCTCCTCGACCTCAAGAAGGAGCGGCCCGGCCTGGCCTACCGGGTCTTCGCCCTGAACACCCACTTCGCCATGTTCAAGTCCAATCCACAGGTCGCGGCCATCCTGCGCGATGAAGGCCATGACTCCCTGCCGCTGGTGTTCATCGCCGGCGAGCTGCGCTTCAAGGGCGCCTACCCTTCGCGCGAGGCACTGGAGGCGGCCCTGGATACTATCCCGGAAGCGTCCACGGACGGCCAAGCCGGCTGAGAGATCTCCTGCCGCTCGCCCTTGCCGGGGCTGAGCGTACCGCGCATTCCCGAATTCCTGCTTTCTTTCGCAGCACGCGTTTTTTGCTTTCCGCCTGCCCCGCGCCGGGGTCGGCCTCCATTCCGGTGCCGTCGATCCAGGGCAAGGGCCCGTTCCGGGCGGCGTCCATGCAGCAATGATTTTCTCCTTGCCCAAAGCCATGGGAAATGGTTTTAAATAAGGCCAATGTTCAGTGGCAGTGCCTGGTTGCGAGCGACAAGCGTTTTCGCGTCAGGCCGCGCAGGCACGAAATGCATACGAGCGTCGCAAGGGGATGATCATGGCGGATAGGGCCAAGAGCATGTTGCGCAAGGCCATGCGCCTTTCGGCCAAGAGCGCGGAGGTCCTGGATCAGGGCGCTTCCGCGAGCGGGGAGGGGCCCGGAGCGGAGGTTTTCGAGATCCTGCGCGAGCAGGAGGCCGCTGTGCTGTCCCGGCTGGAGGAGGCCGAGCGGGGTCACGCCGAGGGCGAAGGCTTCGCCGCCGCGGCGGACATGGACCTGGGCGAGGGCATCGAGGACACGGACGATCTGTTCTCGGAAATCATCGAACGCCATGCCGGTTACGAGCCGGAGTCCGAGGAGGTCGAGGCCGCTTCCACGGCCCTGGAAAAGCTCCAGGCGGCCCAGGAGTTCTATGAGCAATGGCTGGAGGAAGCCGAGGATCAGGACGAGGAACGCCTGGTGGACCAGCTGGCGGAGGTCCAGCAGTCAATGCATGCGCTCCTGTCGAACCTGCAGGGCTTCTATGAGGACCCCGAGGGCTGGGAGCCGGATGGAGACTCCCTGCTGGAGGAACCCTGATGCCGCGTCAGCGGGCCTGGTCTGACCGAATCGCCCCGAAGGGCGTCATCCGGAGGGCGTCATGAGGAGGAAACCATGACCGACGCGAGCGTGAACATTCTCATCGGCGGCGAGGCCGGCCAGGGCCTGGCCACCATCGGCACGCTCCTGGCCAATGCCCTGACGCGCAGCGGCTACCACATCCTGGTCACGCAGGACTACATGTCGCGCATCCGCGGCGGCCACAACACCTTCGCCATACGCCTGGACAGCGAGCCGGTGCTCGGCCCCGGGGAAGGCATCGATGTGCTGGTGGCCCTGGACCAGCTCAGCATCGACCTGCACCAAAAAGACCTCACGGAGCGAGGCGTCATCGTGGCCGGTGGCGAAATGGACGCGCACGGCCATGCGCGCACCTTCGGCGTGCTCTACCAGGAATTGGCTCCCAAGAAGATCTACCACAACACCGTGGCCCTGGGCGTGCTGGCCTCGGTGGTCTGCCTGGACATGGGCGTGCTGGAGGACCTGCTGGCCGAGACCTTCGAGAAGAAGGGCGAGGAGGTCGTGCGCCAGAACGTGGACGTCCTGCACGCCGCCTACGAATGGAAGTCGCGCCAGGAGAAGATCTTCGAGTGCCCCATGCCGCCGGAGATCCGCGCCGGGCTGCTGACCATGGACGGCAACGAGGCCATCGCCCTGGGAGCCCTGGCGGCGGGCGCGAACTTCTGCTCCTTCTATCCCATGACTCCGTCCACCAGCGTGCCGCTCAACCTCATCGCCAAGGGCAAGGAACTGGGCGTGGTGGTCGAGCAGGCCGAGGACGAGATCGCGGCCATGAACATGGCCCTGGGCGCGTCCTATGCCGGAGCGCGGGCCATGACCGCCACCTCCGGCGGCGGTTTCGACCTCATGACCGAGGGTCTGTCCCTGGCCGGCATCACCGAGACGCCCATCGTCATCGTGCTGGCCATGCGTCCCGGCCCGGCCACGGGCCTGCCTACGCGCACGGAGCAGGGCGATCTGAACCTGGCCCTTTTCTCGGGTCATGGCGAGTTTCCCCGGGCAATCCTCGCTCCCGGCAGCGTGGAGGAGTGCTTCCATCTTTCGCATCGGGCCTTCGGGCTGGCCGAGCGCTGGCAGTCGCCGGTCTTCGTGCTCACGGACCAGTTCCTGGCCGACTCCTTCCGCAGCATCGAGCCCTTTGACATCGACTCGCTGCCCGAGCCGCCGGAGCTGCTCCTGGAGCCGTCCGACCCGGAGAGCTACAAGCGCTACGCCCTGACCGATTCGGGCGTTTCGCCCAGGGCCATCCCGACCCTGAGCCGGGCGCTGGTCGTGGTGGACTCGGACGAGCACGATGAGCAGGGACACATCACCGAGGACTTCGGCGTGCGCACGGCCATGGTGGACAAACGCAACCGCAAGTTCCTGGGCCTGCTGGAGGAGGTTCTTCCGCCCGTGTACGAGGGATCGGACAGGCCCGACCTGCTGCTGGTCTGCTGGGGCTCGACCAAGGGCCCGCTGCTGGAGGCGGCCCGCATCCTGCGCGCACAGGGCCGCAAGGTGGCCACGCTGTGCTTCAATCAGGTCTGGCCCCTGGACCCGTCGCAATTCGCCCGCCGCCTGGTCGAGGCTCGCGAAGTGGTCATGGTCGAGGGCAACTCCACGGGCCAGTTCCGGGGCATCCTGCAAGTGCAGACGGGCTTCCGCATCGAAAAGCTCGTGCCGCGCTACGACGGCCTGCCCTTCACGGCCGCCTACATCCTCAACCGTCTCCAAGAGATGCGCTAGGGGGAGCCGCATGGTCGACATCAAGGACTACCCCGAATTCGAGACGGCCTGGTGCCCGGGTTGCGGCAACTTTCCCCTGCGCAAGGCCATGCGCCAGGCGCTGGTCAAGCTCGGGCTGGAGCCGCACCAGGTGATCTTCGTCTCGGGCATCGGCCAGGCCGCCAAGGCCCCGCACTACATCCCCTGCAACCTGTTCAACGGCCTGCACGGGCGGGCCCTGCCGCCGGCCCAGGGCATCAAGCTGGCCCTGCCCCAGGCCACGGTCATCGTGGAGTCGGGCGACGGCGACATGTACGGCGAGGGCGGCAACCACCTCCTCGCCGCCATCCGCCGCAACGTGGACCTCACGGCCGTGGTGCACGACAACCAGATCTACGGCCTGACCAAGGGCCAGGCCAGTCCCACGACCATGCCGGGCCACAAGACCAAGGCCCAACCCTTCGGCGCGCCCAGCGAGGCCTTCAATCCCGTGGCCGTGGCCGTGGCCATGCGCGCCGGCTTCGTGGCCCGAGGCTTCGTGGGCGAGACGGACCACCTGGCCGAGCTCATCGTCCAGGCCGTGCGCCATCCCGGCTTCGCCCTGGTGGACGTGTTCCAGCCCTGCGTGTCCTTCAACAAGATCAATACGTTCCAGTGGTACAAGCAGCGCTGCTACCAGCTCGACGAGTCGCATGATCCCACGGACTGGCGGCAGGCCATGGACAAGGCCGTGGAGTTCGGCGAGCGGATTCCCCTCGGCGTGATCTACAAGGGCGACCGGCCGACTTTCGAGGACCGTCTGCCCACCGCGCCCAAGGAGCCGCTGGCCCGGCGCGGCGTGGACCGGGAGGCGCTAAAGCGCATCCTGGCCACCTACGGCGCGCCGCTCAAGCGGCCGACCAAGAAGGCCGGCCCGTAAGGGTCCGGCGTTTCATGCTCTTTTGCTGGCCCTGTCCGTCAGGATAGGGTAGGCTATGCGGTAATTTCGGCCCGGAGTTCGGCCCGGAGTTTGCCTGGAGCCAGAGCCGGAGTCCGGCAAGGAGGTATGACATGCCGACGCATGCCCGCGGAATGCTGAGCGCATTCCTGTTCCTGCTCGCTGTCCTGCAGCCGGGAATGTCCTTGGCCGTGCCCGGAAAGGGCCGGGATTTCCCGGACCTGCGCCTGCCGCAGCCCATGACGGCGGAGGATGCCGCGTACTTGGGCGTACGGCCGGACCAGCCGTTCAGCCTGTCGAATGTCGCGGCCGATTTCCTGCTGCTGGAAGTCATGAGCGCCCTGTGCCCGCACTGCCAGGCCGACGCGCCGGACATGAACAAGGTCTTTGCCGCGATCCAGGAGCAGGGCCTTGGGAAGAACCTCAAGGTTCTCGGGCTGGGCGTGAACAACACGGAATTCGAGCTGACGCTTTTCCGCAACAAGTACGGCGTGGGCTTCCCGCTTGTCATGGACGAGGAGATGGCTGTCGTGACCCAGGCCGGCGTGGTCGGTACGCCGACCTATTTCCTGCTGGATTTGCGTGGGCAGTCCCTGCTGGTGTTGCACGTGGTCGAGGGCCGCATGGACAGCCCGGAGAGATTCCTGAAAACCATCCGATCCGCCACGGGCCTGGAGAATGGGCAATGACGCGAATCAGGAGCGCCGCATGTGCGCAGGAAACGCAAGAGTTGTTGCGGACCGCCGCTCTCGGCGGTTTGATGTTGCTGTTGGCGTGTGCCTTCGCGCTGTTCGCCGGACAGGCCGCGGCCCAGTCCTCGCCCATCGCGCCTCCGGGAGCGCACGGGTCCCATAACGGCAACGGCCACAACGGCAACGGCCGCCTGTGGGATCCCGGCAAGCTTCCTCCCCGCGCCAGCGAACTGAAAGTGCGCGAGGGCGACAGGGCCCCGGACTTCACCCTGCCGTCGATATCCGGCCAGCAGGTCGGCCTGGGCGATTATCGCGGCAGGAAGAACGTGGTGCTGTCCTTCGTGCCGGCGGCCTGGACGCCCGTCTGCTCCGAGCAGTGGCCAGGCTACAACCTGGGCCGCGAGGAGATCGAGAAGCGCGACGCCGTGATCCTGGGCATCAGCGTGGACAACATCCCGACCCTGCACGCCTGGGCAGAGGCCATGGGCAAGTGCTGGTTCCCCATCCTTTCGGATTTCCATCCGCAGGGCGAGGTCGCCTCGCGCTACGGCGTGCTGCGGCCCGAGGGCTTCACCGAGCGCGCCCTGTTCATCATCGACAAGCAGGGCGTCATTCGCCACGCCGAGGTGGTGGACATCAACAAGGTGCCCAGGCTGGAGAATCTCATTAAAGAGCTGGATCGCATCAACAGATCACAATAGAGCATTCCGCTTTTTGAAAATGCCCTGCAAGGCATGCGTGGGCATGGCTTGCCGCTGCGCAGGCGCAATCCACTTGCGCCGCGGGCGCCGGAACGGGCGTCTTGACAACAATCAACTTCAGGATCCGAGTCCCCCATGCGAAAGATCGCCCTGTTCGCCTACAACGGCGAGACGCTCTGTTTCGTGCACGTGCTGCTCAACGCACTGGACATGCACTCCCGAGGCTGGGAGGCGCGCATCGTGGTCGAAGGCAAGGTGACCAGGTCCATACCGGAGCTTGCCCGCGAGGGCGAGCCGTTCCACGACCTGTACGAGCGGGCCAAGATGCTCGGCCTCATCGCCGGGGCCTGCAAGGCCTGTTCGGCCAAGATGGGCGTGCTGAAGGAGGTCCAGGCCGCCGGCGTGCCGCTCCTGGACGACATGCAGGGCCATCCGTCCGTGGCCCGCTTCCTGGAGCAGGGCTACGAGGTCATGACTTTTTGATGTGACGCTTTTTGATGCAACAACGCGCCCCGGCCGTTGCTCCGGCCGGGGCGCGCATGCTTTTCACGGCGTACGGGAAGAGGCTTGCGCCTTATTCCCCGTCCTCGGACTGGCCCAGGAACTTCCTGTCCATGGCGCTGAGCAGCAGGTGCCCGCCCTCGATGTTGGGCGGCACGGGCAGGCCGCGCGCGGCCATGATCCGCTGCGCTTCGTAGGAGCGCTGGCCCGAGTTGCAGAAGAGCACCAGCGGCTCTTCCGACTCGACTTCCTCCAGGCGCGCGGCGATCTCCTCGCTGGGGATGTTCCGCCACCTGTCGCCGAACTTCTCGACATACGGCGCGGCGTTGGACGCGCCACGCACGTCCAGCACCTTGAACTTGCCGGCCGCGAAGTCGCGCAGGAACGCGTCCATGGGCATGGCCGCGTTGCGGCCGTCCACGACGTTCTGCACCACGTTGGCCGCGGCGTTGAGGATGTCCATGGCCTGCGCATAGGGCGGCGCGTAGGCCACTTCCAGGTTGGACACGTCCTCCAGGGTCGCCCCGAAGCGCATTGCCGCGGCCACGGCGTCCACGCGCGCCTTGACCGCGTCGCCGTTGGCGCCGAAGGCTTCGATGCCCAGCACCTTGCGCGTGGCGCGGTCGGCGATGATCTTCAGGTACATGATCTTGGCCGTGGGATAGAAGTGCGCCCGGTCGTGCATGGACACCGTGGCCGAGGCCGGGGCGAGGTTGGCCTCCAGGGCCTGGGCCTCGGTCAAGCCCGCGCGTGCCACGCCGGCCTCGAAGGCCTTCATGCAGAAGCTGCCAAGCACGGGCGGGAATTCGGCGTGGCCGCCGGTCACGTTGGCCGCGATGATACGGCCCTGGCGGTTGGCCATGGAGCCCAGCGGCATATGGACCGTATTGCCGCTCAGGGCATGGGGCAGTTCCACGCAGTCGCCGCCGGCGAAGATGTTCGGGTCCGAGGTGCGCATGCGCCGGTCCACGAGCAGGCCGCCGAAGCGGCCTACGGCCAGGCCTGCCTTGCGCGCCAGCTCCGTGTTGGGGCGCGCCCCCACGGCCAGGATGACCATCTGGCAGTCCAGCCGCTTGCCCGAGGCCGTCTCCAGGGCCTGCACGCCGTTCTCGGCATCGCCCACGATGCGCGCGGCGCGTTCGCCTGTCAGGATGGTCACTCCGCCCGCCGTGAAGGAGTTCTCCACCAGTTTGGCCATGTCCGGTCCCAGGGATTGCGGCAGGACGTGCGGCTGCATCTCGATGACCGTGGTCTGGATGCCCCACAGGTCCGTAAGGGCCTCGGCCATTTCCAGGCCTATGGCTCCGCCGCCCACGATGACGGCGCTCTCGACCTGGCCGCGCTGCACGCTCTCCTTGATCAGCTGGGCCTGGTGCAGGTTGGCCACGGCCGTGACGCCCGGCAGGTCGCGGCCTTCGATGGGCGGGATGACCGGCGTGCTGCCCGTGGCCAGCACGAGCGCGTCGTAGTCCAGCCAGGATTCCTGGCCACCTTTCAGGTCCTTGATGCGCACGCGCCGGCCGGCCCGGTCGATCTCCAGGGCCTCGGTCTGGGCGAGGGCGCGCACCCGCTTGGCATGTTCGAAGAACGGCACGTCGCGCCGCGCGTGGTAGGCCGTGGACAAGAGGCCGTCCAGGTCGGCCACGTCGCCGCCCACGTAGTAGGGAATGCCGCAGCCGCCGTAGGAAATGTAGCTGTCGCGGTCGAGCATGACGATGTCGGCTTCGGGATCGAGCCGCCTGGCGCGGCAGGCGACCTTGGGGCCGAGGGCCACCGCGCCGACGATGACGATTCTGCGTGGCATATGGGGGAAGGCTCCTGTTAGTGGACGAGTGGATATCAGGGCTTCCAGAGGGCTCTTCCGGGGCCCAGGCCCTGCTTCTTGCTGCGAATGACTTGATACGTCCTGCTGTCCTTGCGCACAAGGGTCAGACCCAGGGCGGGCAAGGTGGCCAGAACGTCCCGTCCGAGAATGAGGTCCAGCTCGTCGATCATTGCGCCGGCCTTCTGCACGAGCAGGGCGCGCAGGCTGCGGTCGTACTCGGCCAGGGCGGCCAGCTCCCTGACGGCGTTGGCCTTGCCGTCCACGGCCTGCTCGGCCAGTTCGAGGACCTTGGAGTACGGGCACTTGGCTTCGTGCTCGGCGATGATGGCGCCCAGGCCGCTTTCTGGCGGAAAGAGGCTGGCGCGTGTGAGGCGGTCCTTGTCGTAAATCTTTTCGAGCTGCTCCGTGTTCCAGCAGAACAGCGCCTGGCACTCGACAGGCCGGCACTCGTAGATGCGGCAGTAATGTGTCGTGTCCAGGAAGCGGCAGATCCAGGACTTCCCCTGGCCCTTGATCTTGATGATTTCGCTGCCCAAAGGCAGCACCTGGTCCCGGATAGGGTCAAAAGCCAGTTCGCCCTTGCGCAGCGTGACAATATCCCTGCGCTTGAGCAGGCCCTTGTCCACCAACGCGAAATCCTGTGCATGCAAACTTGGGCCACCCTTGCGGCAGCATGTCCCGCAACGCTTGCAACTGTCCATGGCAATCCATCCGGCGCCGGCCTGGGCCACGCCGCGTGTTGAGAGTCCTTGGGGTCGGTTCCTAGGCAGGACTCTTCAATGCCATAAGACTCCCCGCCCTGTCACGGCATAGCACCGGCCCTGGGCTGCCCGATCCCGCCGCGTACCCAGCCCGCGAACCACAGTCCGAGCAGGACCAGCTCGACCACACCGTCCAGCAGGTAGATGGGCGAAATGACGCCCGTTGCGGCATAGCCGATCTCCACCACGGCCAGGGCCAGGGCCGAACCGACGCCCAGGGCCATTTCCTGCAGGCCGATGCGCCGGCGTATCGCGGCCAAGCCGAGCACCGAACCGATGACTATGACCAGCGCGCCCACGGTGCGCACAAGCCATATGTCCGTCTTGGGCCCGGTCACGGCCATGAACGAGTGGATGTCCACCAGGCTCCACAGTCCGGTCAGCACGTACCAGACGCCCTGCGCTCCGGCCGCCAGCCTGCTCAGGTCCGTTCTTTCCAGCCATCGCCTCAAGCTGTCTTGCGCGTTTCCTTTCATGTGCGATCCCCGCCGTCTGGCTCATGAGCCCATGTGTATTAATTTCATACCGGCCACGGGGCAGCATACATCATATAGGCCACAAGCCCAAGGGTTTACTCTGCAAGGGCTTACTCTTTGGAGGACAGCCGGTCGGCGCGAAACCTACCGCAAAGGTCGAATCCGTCCGATGGCAGCCTCCCCCCGCTTATCCGTATGGTGCGAGAACGGAAAGGCGGCTGAATCGACCAATCGTGCGACCGAACCCAAAGGAGGCATGCCATGGCCAAGGCCAATGAGATGTTCCAGTGCCAGATGCACTACTGCGGCTACGTCTACAATCCGGATGAAGGCGACCCCAAGCGCGGGATCAAGTCCGGCACGAAATTCGGCGAACTGCCCGACGACTGGACCTGCCCGTTCTGCGGCGCCGAGAAGAAGGACTTCAAACCCCTGGCCGGCCCTGGTTCCGTGCTGTGGGAGAACGTGCGCAACTGGCCGGGCCTCAAAGAGAAGCAATGGGATGAGATCGAAAAGCGCATAGCGAGCGGTGACGTGCAAGGCTATGCCCCGGTGGCGCAGCGAGCGAAAGGCAAGATGGTCTGAGAAACGTCCATATGGCCAACAGGCGAGAAACCCAACGCACGCCAAGCGTCGGGAAAGGAGCAGCCATGGAAGAGCGAGCGAAAGCCCAGGATATCCTGTACTCGGACAAACCCCTGAAGGACTTCCTGTCCGTATATCTCATGAAGGGCCTGCCGGATGCCTTCAGCACCACGGACGATGCCAAAACCGCCGTACATCTTGTCCTGGCCGGACTGGCCAAGCATGTCGAGAAGTGCGGCAACGAACGCATCGAAGGCGTGGGCGAGTTCTCCTGCAAGGAAGGCGGCATCATTTTCAAGCCCGATCCCGGCTTCCGGGGGCTCATAGAGTAGTCTGCAGGAAAACGCGTGCTCGGAGCAGGCTGATCGACCCGCCGTGCACCCGCGACTCAGCCGGGATCGGATACTGCTCGGCCGGAACCCACGGGTGCGCGCATTCGTGCTGACGGATGCCGCGCATCCGACGGAACTTCATCCCTCGCACGGTCCTCCCCGAGCGGACCGCCAGGCCCGGGTGCGCGGCCGCGCCTTTTGAGGGAGGCGTCACAACCACGGGGGCGGCAGGAGACGTCATGAGCCGCGGCCTGGCCTTGGTGGGCACCTCGGGCTGGCAGTACGACCATTGGAAGGGCCTTTTCTACCCCTCCCGTCTGCCCAAGGCCCAGTGGTTCTTCTACTATGCGGCGCGCTTCGCCACGGTGGAGGTCAACAACACCTTCTACCGCCTGCCAACCGCCGAAACCTTCGAGCGTTGGCGGGAGCAGGCTCCGTCGAGGTTCGTCTACGCCCTCAAGTACAGCCGCTTCGCCACGCACCAGAAGCGGCTCCTGGAGCCGGACAAGCACCTGACACCGTTCCTGTCGCGGGCACGCCTGCTGGGCGATCTTCTCGGGCCGCTGCTCGTGCAGCTTCCCCCCACCATGCGCCTCAACCTGCCCAGACTGGAGGCCTTCCTGGCCACGGCCCCGCCCGGTCTGCGCTGGGCCGTGGAGTTCCGCAATGGGGACTGGCTCGTGCCCGACGTCCTGGACCTGTTGCGCCGCCACGGCGCGGCCCTGGTGGTGCATGACAAGATACCCGGCCACGTGGACGAGGCCACGGCCGGCTTCGTCTACTATCGTTTCCACGGGGGCGGCTTCGACGGCGGGTACGATCCCGACACCCTGGCGCTGCATGCGATGCGCATGGCCGCCCACGCGGCCGCGGGCCGGGACGTATACGCCTACTTCAACAACGACCTGGGCGGGCATGCGGTGCATGACGCCCGCGCCCTTCTGCGCCTGCTGGGCGAACTGAAGGTCAGTACCGGCGGCACCGCCGTCAAGGCGCACGGCCTGGCCGCAACGGAGAGCGTATGGCCCACTCTGTCCGCGCGTATCGGCCCTCGGGCTCGAGGGTGACGCCTGACCGCCTCCTGAATTTCCTGTTCTCCAGGCCCTGCCTCAGTAGTTCCGCCAGCAGTACTCGGCGTGCTCGGCGTCGTGGCTGGTGACGAGCGCCACGCCCACGGCCAGGAGCAGGGAGAAGGGCAGGGCCACGATGTTGGGGTCCAGCCACTGCAGCAAAAAGACCCGGAGCCCTTGGCCGCGTCGGCCACCAGGGTGGCCTTGCCGGTCAGGGCCTGGCACAGGCCGACTGCCTTGGCCACGGATTCGAACACGAACAGCAGCCAGAACATGGAGAGGCCGAAGCCGCCGAGCATGGAAGCCACGGCCGCGGGCCGGCTCATGCGCTTCCAGTAGAGCCCCAGGAAGTAGACCGGCAGGAACGTCGCGGCGCACAGGCCGAAGAAGAAGGCCGTGGCCTTGGCTATGACCGACTCGGGCAGGAACAGCGCCCACACCAGGCCCATGGCGATGGTCACGATGACGCCCCACTGCGTGCCCTTGATGGACTCCTGCTTGCCGAACCCGAGGCCCTTCTCCAGCACGTCGCGGCCGATGGACGTGCCGCCCGCGTGGTACTGCGAGGACAG
>JAEYOJ010000076.1 GCA_023411815.1 Pseudomonadota bacterium
CGCCGCCCCGATCCCGGCGGCGCCCCCCCCTGACGGGGGCCGGCTCGGTGTTTTTCGCACGCCAGCGCATCTTACTGCCCCAAACGCTAGAGCGGATTCAGCGCCGCTTCGGCGCTGAATCCGCTCCAAAAAACTGCGGGGGGTCCGGGGGGAATGATTTCCCCCGGCCGCCGGAGGCATTCTTCTTTCAATTAATCCCGGCAAGCAAGGAAGCGCCAGCTGGGCGCATGCAGTTCCACTGCATGTTGCCTATTGATTTAAGGGTAATGTGGGTATAAGGAACATTCGCCTGTGCGCAACTCGTCTTTGTCTTTGATATAGCAATAAAAACTAATTGTTCACATTGTTCCGGAAGCTGCTAGCCTGAAAGATCAGGCATGTGGCTGCCGCCGGCCTTCGGCGGTTTATCGCAACTTCTATGCTTCACGTATCGCCTGTAGAGATGGACCTGCACATCCGCAGGGCAAGCAAGCCCGACATACCGACCTTGGCCGCCATCCTGGACTGTTCCTGGCTGGCCTCCTGTCCCATTTTTCTTCCGGGCGAATGCGTTCGCCGCTGGGTGGAGGACGGGCGGGCGCGCCGCCAGGCCGAGGCCATCCAGCCCCGCAGCCTGCTGGCCGAAAACGGACTTGGAGAGCCGCTAGGTTTCATTTCCGTGCGCCGCGGACTGCTGGAAATGCTCTGGGTCGTGCCCCAGGCCTGGGGAAAAGGCATAGGCTCAGCCCTGCTGGGCTTGGCCGAGGACCTGATCAGAGGCAGGGGACATCGGCGCGGTCAGCTCATGGCCTATCGCGACAACACCCGCGCCCTGGCGTTTTACCGGGCCAAGGGCTGGCGTCCGGTCAAGGAGTTCGTGGAGATCGCACCCGGCGGATTGCTGCTGCCGGTGCTGCGGCTGGAGAAGCACCTCTGCGACTCCGGAAATGCCGCATGCTACGCAGGATCATCCCCGAGCACGTCATTGTCCGCCGACTCGAAGCAGAGGATCACGGCTTCGCCCACGGCCCGCGTGCGGTGACGCACGCCCTTGGGCACCAGGATCATCTGGCCTGGCGAAATCTCCTCCGTGTGGCTCTCGAAATCCACGCAGAACGCGCCGCGTACGACATAAAACAACTCGTCGCTCTTCGTATGAACATGCCAGTGGAAGTCACGGCGCAGCACGCTCACGCGCAGCACGTGGTCGTTCACCTCGGCGGCGACGAAATTCTTCCAATCTTCGCGCACATCGCGCACGAGTGAGTCGATGTCCAGCTTGCGAGGGGGCTTCACGCTTTCCTCCTGTCGGGCAGCGGGAGTCACGGCTGCTTCGATTTTCCGCGTTTTCGGTCTGAAGCACCGGAAGTCGGGCCGCCATTCCGGTGCGTATGAACACGGCAGTGTGCGTAATGGCGATAACCCTATATGATTATATGCGAATTGTCGTGTTCGCTTTCTGTTGGTCCATGCCTAGGGTGTCGCTCACTTCGGATGTGTTTTCTAATAATCGGATGTAATAATAAATGGTTGGATGAGTTTTGCACACAGGGCTGGGCGTAAGCGCGTCAACCTCAAGAAAAAGCGTAAGAAATCCCCTGTTTCTTGCGCATTGCGCATGGCGCTGGCATGCTTCGCTCATGGGGGAAAACCATGGAAGATGCGCGTACGGCCGCCAAGCTCGATCTGCTCAGGCGGCGTCTTGCTGAGTTGTCGCCGGGAGTGCTGGCCCTGTCCGGCGGGTTGGACTCGCGGGCGCTGGCGCACCTGGCCTGGGGCTGGGGATTGGATTTCCGCGCCGTCCATCTGCGCGGCCCGCACGTGCCGCGGGCCGAGACCGAATATGCCCTGGCCTGGCTCGCCGGTCAGGAGAAAACCATTGAAATCCTGGACGTTGATCCGCTTGCGCACGAAAACGTGTGCGTAAATGATAAAACACGCTGTTATCATTGCAAAAAGAGCATGTTCGCAAGTCTCGGGGCGTTGGCCGCTGGTTGGGGATTGAAGACCATCGTCGAGGGCAGCCAGTCTTCCGACGCCACGGCTTTCCGGCCCGGACGCCAGGCCCTGGCGGAGTTGGGCATCGCCAGTCCCCTGGCCGAGGCCGGCCTGTCCAAGCCCGAACTGCGCGCCATCGCTCGCGCCACGGGCATGGCCGATCCGGAGCAGGCCGCGCGGCCCTGCCTGCTGACCCGCCTGGAGTACGGCCTGCGTCCCACGCACGACTTGCTGGCGCGCCTGGCCGGGTGCGAGGCGGAGCTGGCCGCCATGGGCCTGTGTGATTTCCGCCTGCGCATGCATCGGGACGGCCGCGTCGTGCTGCAGGTCTCCATCACGGAGGCCGGTCTGGCCGAGCGCCTGTCACGCCCGATTGCCGCGGCTCTTGGAAATCACGGACTCGGCCGTGCCGAACTGCTGGTCACGGGCTCGGTGAGCGGGTACTTCGACAGTTGAAATCTGTGCGCACGCATCCAGCGTAACAATGCACGGCGTGAGTAGGCCGCGCGGGAGCCGCTGGTCGGTCGGCAGACACGGCTCTCAAGCTGACAACCCGAAACGGCAGCGCCCAGGTCCCTGGCTCCCGGCGGGGTGATGCGTGGAGAGGGGCGACGCCCCCCTCCACGAGCATTGTGTGGACAGGTCCTAGCGCGTGGAGCCGATCTTGCTCGGCTTGTCCATGGGCGTGGGCTCGTCCTGGGCCATGTTCTCGGAACGCGGCCGCGTGTCGCCCACGGTCGGATGGCCGACGCCGGGGGACGAGGCGCCCCGCCATTCGCCGGACGCGCCGCCAGCCCGGGCAGCGCCCGTGCCGGACTCCGCGCGCATGCGGCCCTCGGCCTCTTCCGCCTTGCCTTCCATGCGTTCGCGCGCTTCATGGACCTTCTCGCCGGCCTTCTCGGCGACCTGGTGCAGCCGCTCGCTGCCGGCCTCCTGCGCCGAGGAGAGCATCTTGTCGCGGTAGGGGCCCATGGTCTCGTGTTCCCAGCGGGTCTCCTTGAAGGCCAGGCCCGCCAGGGCGCCGGCGGCCATGACCACCAGGCCCATGCCCAGGGGGTTGTGCTCGTAGCGGCTTTGCAGCGAGTGGCCGGCATGCATGGCGCGCTCACGGCCCGAGTGGAGGTAATGGCTGGCCGACTCGCGGTAATGGGCGGCCTTGTCGCTCATGCGCGCCCGGTACTCATCGGCGCGCTCGCCCATGCGTTCGCGGTACTCCTGGGCTCTTTCGCCCATCTGCCCGCGCATTTCCCGGGCTTTTTCGCCCATGCGCTCGCGATATTCCTGAGCGCTCTCGCGCATTTCCGCGCCGCCGCGCTCGTGCTCGGCCGGGCGGCCGGTGGACATGGAGGAATAAAGGCCCACGGTTCCGCAAGGAGACGCCGTGGTTTCCATGCGTTCAGGATAATCCGAGCGCAGGCCCTCCGATGAAACCATGTATCCGTAGTCATAGTCCTGGTATTCCTCGCGTTTTTTCTCGCGCGAGCCCCACATGAGCCAGCCGATGCCTATGGCGGTCATGGCGGCGGGGATGGGGTTGTCCTTGATGCGGTCCTTCATCGAGCGGCTGTAGCCTCTTGCTTTCATGCTCATGTTCTCCGCCATGTTTTTGGCCCTGCCCACAGTCGCCTCGCGCACCTGCTCCTTGGCTTGGGCCTTGAGCCGTTCCGGATCGAGCCGCGTGCGAACCTCGCCGGCGGTCACGCTCATTTCGGCGCGCGCGCGGCGGATGTCGGCCAGTATTTCGTCGGGATCCCTTTTGTGATTGCCAACCTCTCGGCGGGTCAGCTCATTTGGCTCTTGAGCCATTCCCTGTCCTCCTTGAGCGATTGCACCGTCCGCTCCGGTGTCAGGTCCACCTTCTTCATCTTGGCGTAGCCGGATCCGGCCAGACCCGCGCCGATGGCGGTGACCAGTCCGCCCACGATGAGCGCGGCGGCCCAGAAGGGCATGACCAGGGCCAGAACGGCGGTCAGGGCCAACAGCAGGAACAGGAAGCCGGAAAAGGCCAGCACCCCTCCCACGGCCAACATCACGCCGTCCTTGGCCAGCTTGGATGTCTTTTCCGACATCTCCGCCTTGGCCAGTTCGATGGTCTGGGCGAGAACGCGCTGGAAGTCGCGGTAAAGGCTGGAGATCAGCTCGCCCACTCCGCGCTCGGGATAATCCTGGCGCAGCATAGTGTTCTCCTCCTGCCGGACGGCTACACGGGCCGCCGGGTTGTATCCGATTCCGGAGGCACCGAACCGCCGTACAGGCCGGACCCGGCATAGCCTGCGCTCGGCGCCGCCCCGACATCAGGTCCGCCCGGAGTGTCTACGTAGCCGCCTTGCGCCTCGCCGCGGGCAAGGTAGCTGGATTCAGTCTGGTAGCCGTATCCGGCCTCGCCCTGGGAACTCTTGAGGAAGCGCGTCAGGGCAAAGCCCAGGGCGAACGCTCCGCCGAGAAAGAGGGAAGGATTGCGGCGGGCCATCTGCCTGGCTTCGCGCAGCATGTCGCGCATGTCCCGGTCGCGCAGCATGTCGGCATAGGAGTTGAGCCGCTCCGAGGCGCGATCGATATAGCTGGCCATCTGCCCTTCATGTTTCTGGCGCAACTGCTCGCCAGAGGCCCTGAGCGCGTCGGCCAGGGCGCTGACCTTGCCTATGGCGCGTTCCTTCTGCTCGGAGGCCATGCGCATGGCGCGCTCCCTTTGCGCCTCGGCAGCCGAACGCGCTTCCTCTTTCATGTGCTCAGCCGACTGTTGCACCGTTGCCTGCGCTTCTTGTTTTCTTCCTGACTTCTCCACATTCTGGGCGCTCATCGAGTACCTCCTCTCTTCTTTCGGATGGAAAGAGCTTCGGCTTCATTACCATGTCTAGTATGCAAAGCCGCTAATGGAATCTGTAGGACAAAGCCCAAAAAAAGAGTCAGGCTATTGCTAATGCCAAGCCTGGCGAAGCAATAGTCTCATATGCATATCCATGGCCTGATTTGCGGAGAGCTGCCTTGCCTCGGCCCTTCCCTGTGCCGGAGCAGGACCGGGGCGTGGCCGCCGGCTTCGGATGGGTTCCGGATATCCACAAGGCCGCCTATGTGCTAGGATTCCAGCCTGCCGTCCGGCGGGGCGGCGCCATGACAATGTCGTGGCATCATGGAGGGTGAACGCGCATGCGCATCCGTTGGAAGCTCCTGCTTCTCTTTCTGGCCATTTTCCTGCTGCCGCTGGGCATTGGGCGCATCATAGCAGAGCGTTCATGGCAGCGCATGGGTCTGGAACTGGGCGAGCGCAGTCGCGACGAACTAGTGCAGCGCACGGGCGCGGAGTTGGGCCGGATGGTGGAGGACCACGCGCGCATCCTGTCCAGGGAACGCACGATCATGGAGGGGTTGGTGCGCGTGCAGGCCCTGGAGGTGTCGCGCCTGCTCGACGCGCCTCCGCCGGAGGCGGCCGAGGAGATTCTCGTGGCCGAGCCGCTGCCCATGGAGCTGGAAGGCGAGGGGAAGGGCATGGATCCGCGCTTCTGCCGGCTGGAAGAGCAGATGGAGGACTGCCTGCCGCTGGAAGTCGACTTTGCCCGACCGGCAGTGCGTTTCCTGGGCAGGATGGAGAAGCCGGGCGCCGTCGAGCGTTCCGACGCGGCCAGGCTGGCCGCCCTGGCCCCGGCCCAGCTCCAGGCGAGCCGCGATCAGCCGGACCTGCTGCTGTGGCAGATGATCGTGCTGCGGAACGGCACCATGAGCATCTACCCGGCCTTGGGCGGCCTGCCCGCGCGCTGGGATCCCAGGCGCTCGGAGTGGTATGCGCCCGCCCTGGAAACGGACCGCGTCCTGTGGACCGGGCCCGTGACCGATCCCCTGACCCGTCAGCCGACCCTGGTGGCCTCCCTGGCCGTGCCGGGACCGCAAGGCACGCCCGCCGGCGTCTCGGCCATAGTCATTCCGGCGGCGAGCTTGGTGCACGAGAACGAGCACATCAGGGCCATTTCGCGCGAGGCGTCCTCCTTCGTGGTTCAGCCCGAGTTTGACTCCGAAGGGACGCAGGGAGAAGAAGCGCGCTTGCGCGTCATAGCCGGCGAGGAGGCGTTCATGTCCGGCCGCATGCACATGCTCTGGCTGTCCCCGCAGCCCCGTTTCGTGACGTCAGGGGACAAAACGGGCCTGCTGGCAGTGGCCGAGGACATGCGCGCCATGCGCCCGGGCGTGCGCATGCTGCCCTTCGAAGGACGCGGCAGCCTGTGGACCTACGGACCCGTGAGCGAGGAGGGGCTGGCCCTTCTGCTTATCGTGCCCATGGCCGACGTGACAGCACTGGCCGACGCGGCCGAGCGCCATGTGCTGGAGCAGGTAAGGCATCAGATCAACATCACGGGCCTGATGATTCTTGCGGGCGCGGGAGCCATCGCCCTGGCGACGTTCCTGGCCTCGGGCTGGATCACGGCCAACATATCCAAGCTGGCCGCCGCGACGCGCCGCCTGAGCCAGGGCGACTTCGAGGCCCGCGTGGACATCCTCACCCATGACGAGCTGCGCGAGCTGGGCGACTCGTTCAACGCCATGATCCCGGCCCTGCAGGAGCGTCTGGCCATCAAGGAATCCCTGGATCTAGCCCGCGAGATCCAGCGGAACCTCCTGCCGGCCGAGGCGCCGCACACGCCGGGGCTGGAGGTGGCCGGCGCGAGCCACTCCTGCGAGGAGACCGGCGGCGACTATTACGACTACCTGGACGGTCGCGAAGAGCGTGGACTGGCCGTGTGCGTGGGCGACGTGTCGGGCCACGGGCTGCCCGCGGCACTGCTCATGGCCTCGGCCCGCGCCTTCCTGCGCGCGCAGGCCGGAAGCTCCTCGTCGCTGGCCGAGGCCATGGGCAGGGTCAACCGGCTGATCTACCACGACACCTACCGCACCGGCCACTTCATGACCCTGCTGCTCATGGAGTTCGACCGCTACGGCGTGAGCTGGATCCGGGCCGGCCACGACCCGGCCCTGGTCTACGACCCGGACGCGGACAGCTTCGAAGAGCTTTCCGGCCCAGGCATGGCCCTGGGGCTCATGCCGGACTACAGGTACAGCCAGGAGCACCGCTCCGGCCTGCGTCCCGGCATGCTTTTCTGCCTGGCCACGGACGGCGTGTGGGAGGCGCGCAGCCCCCAGGGCGAATTCTACGGCAAGGAGCGCCTGCGGGAGTGCATCCGGGCCAACGCGAGCCGGCCGGCGGCCGAAATCGTGGAGGCAGTGGCCCGGGACGTGGACGTTTTTCGCGGGCACTGTCCCACGGAGGACGACGTCACCCTGGTCATCGTGCGGATAGTGGCTGACGGTTGAAGAGCCAGCCAGGGCGTTCAAAAGCGCTATGCCTTGGCAATCCGTAATCATTACAATGGGGCTTTGTACGGACTGCGGACATTTCGGCCCGCCGGACCCGTTCCGGGCGGACCCGAAATTGCACGCGATGTCCGGGCGTTCCCGGCTGCCGGGTCCGACTCCTTATTGTTGTGATGCTCCTGTTCTTAAAGGACTTCCCGCGAAGCCGCTCCTGTGCTATCAGCGAATCACATCCGGAAACTTGCCGGAAAGCCTGCCAACCTGGAGATGCCATGAGGAAATCCCCGCTATTGCAGCAAGTTTTCGACTATCGGGCCTTGCCCGAGTCGGACCGCTTCAAGCAGTTCGCCCTGAAGATGGAGGCGCACAACCTGCCGCCCATCGTCATCAATATATTCAAATATTATTATAGCCTGCTTATTTCAGGCTCCCAGGGCAAGATGGCCGAGGCCGACATCAGACCCGTCACGCCGGACGACCTCAAGGACTACCTGGAGCTAGACGCCTACGAGGCCGCGGGGCGCAAGGCCCTGCCCAAGGTGGCCCTGATCAAGCTCAACGGCGGCCTGGGCACGAGCATGGGCCTGGAGACGGCCAAGTCGCTCCTGGCCATCAAGGCCGAGATATGCTTCCTGGACGTGATCATCGAGCAGGTGGAGCGACTGCGCGAGCGCTACGACATCCCGGTGCCGCTCACGCTCATGAACAGCTTCCACACGCACAGCGACTCCATGCTGGCCATCGAGGGCTTCGACAACGGCCGCACCCGCGTGCCGCTGGCCTTTCTCCAGCACATGTACCCCAAGATCCTGCGCGACACATTCCTGCCCGCGCGCTGGCCCAAGAACCCGGAGCTGGAATGGAACCCGCCGGGTCACGGCGACATCTACACGGCCATGGTGACCTCCAAGACCCTCAAGCGGCTCCAGGAGAGCGGCTTCGAGTACGCCTTCATCTCCAACTCGGACAACCTGGGCGCGGTCATGGACCTCAAGATCCTGGGCTACATGGCCTCCGAGGATCTGCCCTTCCTCATGGAAGTGGCCCAGCGCACCCCGGCCGACAAAAAGGGCGGCCACCTGTGCAAGATCAAGGAGTCAGGCCGCCTGGCCCTGCGCGAGGTGGCCCAGTGCCCGGACAACGAGCTGGCCGAGTTCCAGAACATTGAGAAGTACGCCTTCTTCAACACCAACTCCATCTGGATCAACCTCAAGGTCCTGGAGAAGGTCTTCGCCTACCACGGCATGATGCCGCTGGACCTCATCGCCAACCACAAGACCCTGGACCCGCGCGACCCCGACTCGCCCCCGGTGATCCAGGTCGAGACGGCCATGGGCTCGGCAATCTCCGCCTTCCACACGGCCGCGGCCGTGCGCGTGCCGCGCACGCGCTTCGCGCCGGTCAAGACGAGCAACGACCTGCTCAACGTCATGTCCGACAACTACATCCTGACCCAGGACTACGAGATCACGCACAATCCCGAGCGGTCCCGGGGCCCGGTGCTCGTCGACCTCGATTCGAACTTCTATAAGAAGGTCGATGAATTCCAGGCCCGTTTCCCCGAAGGCGTGCCCTCGCTGCTCAACTGCACGTCCTTCACGGTCCGGGGTGACGTGCGCTTCAAGGCCGGCGTGACGTGCAGGGGAAACGTGCTCGTGGAGAACCACACCGGCCGACAGGCCGTGGTCGGCCCCGAGGAGTTGGCGGAGGAGAACGCCCGGCTGATATTGGAGTAGACTGACACGGCATGCATGTGAACCGAGAGAGGGCGCCGCCCTCTCTCGGACTCTCTCCCGCCAGGGAAATAATTTCCCTGGACCCTTCATTTTAATCAATGCTTCGAGCTGACCAGCCACGAACTGCGCGGGTCCAGGGGCGCGTCCGCCCCTGGTGGGTGGGGTTCGGGGAGGGCGAAGCCCTTCCCGATTTTCTTGCGCTGTGGCCTACATGCGCTGGCAGGTGGTCTTCACGTTCACGCCCTTGACGATGAACAGCACGTATTCAGCGATGTTCGTGGCCAGGTCGCCGATGCGCTCCAGGCATTTGCCCAGGATGATCATGTGCACGGCGCGCTCCACGGCGCGGCTCTCCTGGATCATGAACTCGATGTAGTGCTTGAGCACCTTGAGGTTCAGGGTGTCGGCCCGCGAATCCATCTCGCAGACCTGGGCGGCCAGCTCCGTATCGCCGGAATTGTAGGCTTTCAGGGCCTTGCGCAGCATGTCCAAGGTGATCTCGGCCAGCTCCTCGAATATGGGATAGCGCTCCAGCGGCGGCCGCTGGGCGAACATCACGGCCCGTTCGGCGATGTTCACGGCCTGGTCGCCGGCCCGCTCCAGGTTGGTCACGATGTGGATGCTGCCCACGATGAAGCGCAGGTCCTTGGCCATGGGCTGGTCCAGGGCCAGCAGGCGCAAGCTTCTCTCGTCCACGTCGCATTGCAGCTCGTTGACCCTGGCGTCGCCCTCCATGACCTCCTCGGCCAGGGTGTAGCTGCGCTCGGCCAGGGCGCGCAGGGATTTCTCCACGGCCTTCTCGGCCAGGGCGCCCATCTCCAGGACTCTCAGCTTGAGGGTTTCCAGCTGGTGATGAAAATGTGTCTCCATTGCTTCTCCTGAATATGGCTATCCGGCCGAGCCGGAACGCCGGTCGGTCTGACGTCCGGGGGGCCGCGCGGTTCCTGGGCTGTGGGCCGGAGCGCGGGACTGACACCTTTGCGGGCCTAGCCGAAGCGCCCGGTGATGTAGTCCTCGGTCTGCTTGTTCCTGGGCCGTGTGAACAGGGTCTCGGTGCGGTCCACCTCGACCAGCCTGCCCATGTAGAAGAAGGCGGTCATGTCCGACACGCGCGCCGCCTGCTGCATGGAGTGGGTCACGATGATGATGGTGTAGTTCTTCTTCAGCTCGAAGATGAGTTCCTCGATCTTCTGCGTGGCGATGGGGTCCAGAGCCGAGGCCGGCTCGTCCATGAGCAGCACGTCGGGCTCCACGGCCATGGCCCTGGCGATGCACAGGCGCTGCTGCTGCCCGCCGGACAATCCCAGGGCGTTGTCGTGCAAGCGGTCCTTGACCTCGTCCCACAGGGCCGCGCCGCGCAGGCTCGTCTCCACGCGTTCGGCGATGAAGGCCTTGTCCGTGATGCCGTTTACCTTGAGGCCGTAGGCCACGTTCTCGAACACGGTCTTGGGGAAGGGGTTGGGCTTCTGGAAGACCATGCCCACCTTGCGCCGCAGGTCCACCACGTCCAACTTGGGGTCGTAGATGTCCTTGCCGTCCATGGTCAGGGAGCCTTCCAGCCGCGTGCCCGGGATGAGGTCGTTCATGCGGTTGAGACAGCGGATGAAGGTGGACTTGCCGCAGCCGCTGGGGCCGATGAGCGCCGTGACCTGGAACCTCTGGAACTCCAGGTTGATGTCCATCAGGGCCTTGAATTCGCCGTAATAGAAGTCCAGCTTGCGGGCTTCCATTTTTATGTTGTTCGATGCTGCCATGAGTCGGGTTCCTCGCGGGCTTGTGGTATGGGGCATGTGCATGGGCGTTCTCCGGGATCAGTCCGGGGACTCGGCCGCTTCCCGGCCTGCCACGGGAATGGTGAAGTAGAAGGTCGCCCCGGTTTCCTCGCCGGCCGCTGGGCTGACCACCCAGATCCTGCCGCCGTGGCGCTCGACGATGTGCTTGGCGATGGCCAGGCCCAGCCCCGAGGAGCCGCCCATCTTCAGCCTGTGCTTCTCCACGCGGTAGAAACGCTCGAATATCTTGGCCTGCTCCTCGCGCGGAATGCCCGGCCCCCGGTCGCTCACGCCGAAGACGACCTCGCCGTCGCCCTGCCGGTGGAATACGCTCACGTCGCCGTTCTCGGGACTGTAGCGCAGCGCGTTTTCGATCAGGTTACGGAAGACCTGCACGAGCCGGTCGTGGTCCGCCAGCACGAACACGCTCTTCTCCGGGATGGTGCAGACGAGGCCTACTCCCCGTCCGCGGCCCAGGGCCTCGCACTCGCGGTAGGCCGCCATGACCGCGGCATGAGCGTCCACCGGCGCCAGCTCGAAGGCCTGGCGGTCGGCCTCCAGCCTGGACAGGTTGAGCAGGTCGCCGAGCATCTTGGCCATGTGGTTGGCGTTCTTGACGATGATGTCCAGGAAGCCCCTGGCCTGGGGCGAAACAGCCGGATCGCTCTGCAGGGTTTCGGCGTAGCCCTTGATGGAGGTCAGCGGCGTGCGCAGCTCGTGCGACACGTTGGCCACGAAATCCCGGCGCACGCGTTCCAGGTGCTTGAGCCGGCTGATGTCGTGGAAGACGACCACCGCGCCCAGGCCCGAGCTGCGCTCCTTGAGCGGCACGATGCCCACGTCGTAGTGCAGCCCGGAGCGCGGCTCCAGGTGCAGCGACACGGGCGCGCCGCCCTCGCGCTGCTCCAGGGCCCGTTCGCAGGCCTGGTGCAGGGTCGGTTCGAGGATGGCTTCCAGGGGCGTCTTGCCCTGGCTGTGCTCGATGCCGGGGAAGATGAGCGTCATGGCCCGGTTGACGGCCTGGATGCGGCCGTCCGAGGAGAGCAGCATGACGCCTTCCTTCATGTTGTCCAGGATGGCCACGAGCTGCTCCTTCTGCGTCGTGATCGTCTCGATCTGCACCTGTATGCTCTCGGCCATGCGGTTGATGGACTGGGCCAAGGGCGAGAACTCCCTGCCGGGGTAGATGCGCAGGCGCTGGGAGTAGTTGCCCTTGCCGATGGCCTCGGCCACGTTGCTCATGGCTCCGATCTGCGTGGCGAGCTGCCGCGCGAGCAGGAGGCTGATGAGCGCGGCCAGGGCGAAGGTCGCCGCCGCGCCGGCGAACAGGCCGCCCAGGGTGCGCTCCAGGCGTTCGTCCAGGGCGGCGTGCTCCGTGGCCACGCGCAGGAAGCCCGGCGGCAGGCCGCCGGCCGGCGTGACCGCCTGGGCCGCGTAGACCAGGTCCTTGCCCAGGGTGTCGCTGTGGCGTATGGCCACGCCCCCATCCTGGCTGCGCGCGGCGATGATCTCCGGCCGCTGGCCGTGGTTGTCCAGCACGGGCACCCGGTCGAAGGAGACGGAAGAGTCGGCCAGCACGCGGCCGTCCTGGTCCATGTAGGTCAGTCGCGAGCTCTGGCGCTCCGAGATCTCCACCAGCCAGGCGTGCAGCTCGGCCGGGGTTTCGAAGCCAGGGGCCTGCTCCAGGAACAGGGCCAGCACGCTCACCTGGCGCAGGGCGTCCTGCCTGGCTTCGTCCAGGAGGTCCTTGCCGATGACGCGGCGCGAATGCCACGTGGACACGAGCAGGGACAGGGCGATGACGACGATGAAGGACAGGATGAGCCGTGTCCTGAAGGAGAAGCGTTGCGGCATATCCTACTCTTTGAACCTGTAGCCCACGCCGCGCACGGTCTCCACGAGCCTGGCGTAACCGCCCAGCTTCTGGCGCAGCCTGCGCACGTGCGTGTCCACGGTGCGGGCGTATCCCTCGAACTCGTAGCCCCAGACGGTGTTCAACAGCTGGTCGCGGGTCAGCACCCGGCCGGGGTTGCGGATGAGCTCGGACAGGAGCTTGAATTCCGTGGCCGTGAGCTGCAGTTCCTGGCCCTCGATCTCGGCCCTGTGCGCCTCCATGTCCACGCAAAGCCCGTCGTGGCGCCAGCTCTGGCGGATATCCTCCTCGCCCTTGTTGCGCCGCAGCACGGCCCGCACGCGCAGGATGATCTCCCGCGGGCTGAAAGGCTTGACCACATAGTCGTCGGCGCCCAGCTCCAGGCCCACGATGCGGTCGACTTCCTCTCCGCGCGCCGTGAGCATGAGAATGGGAATCCGGGCCGTCTCCGAGCCGCGCTTGAGTTCCTTGCAGATCTCGAAGCCGTCCATGCCGGGCAGCATGAGGTCGAGCAGGATCATGTCCGGCATGTGTCGCCGGGCCTTGTTCAGGGCTTCCAGCCCGTCGCTGGCCGTGATCGTGTCGAAGCCCGCGTTCTCGAGGTTGTATTTGATGAGTTGCAGGATATCCTCATCATCCTCGACGATAAGAATCGTTTCCTTGGCCATGATTGCCTCTCAGCGTTTGACCTCAGCTTTCATCACGGTTTCGTTACGTTTTGACGTAAGCTGTGTGGCGAATTGGCGACGATCGGAATTGCCGGTCCCCGGTTCTCTTGGTTGGAGGCCGCTTGGGCCTGTCATGGAGTTGTAACAATTCGGCCGGCCGGCCGGAAGCGCTGCCGGAGACCTCGCACAAACAGGTATCTGGCCACAAGGCGCGGTCCTGCGCGGACGGCTTGATTTGACAGCGCTTATCAACAAGGATAACAGATTTCACGCCACCACCAACGGCAAGCGAGCTGTCATGACATCTAGCGCCCGCGAGAATCCCCTGGAGTTATTCTCGGAGTTCCTGGCCGAGCACGGCTTGCGCATGACGCCGCAGCGGCGGCTCATACTGGAGGTGTTCCTCAAGCACGGTGGTCACCTGGCCGCCGAGGAACTGTACGACCGCGTGCGGGCGATCGACCCGACCGTGGGGCAGGCCACGGTCTACCGCACAGTGAAGCTCCTGGCCGAATCGGGCCTGGCCAAGGCCGTGCGCTTCGACGAGGGCGTTACCCGCTACGAGCCCAAGCACGGCCGTGAGCATCACGACCATCTCATCTGCGTCCGTTGTCGGCGTACCGAAGAGATACTCGACGAGCAGATCGAGAAGCTGCAGGAAGAGCTGGCGCGCAAGAAGGGCTTCGTCCTCACCGGCCACAAGATGGACCTGTACGGTGTCTGTTCGCAATGCAGGCGCAAGGGCCAGAAAGAGGAATAGCCGCCACGGCGGCCGCCTTCGCGGACATGACGGGCTCACCCGCTTTTTTCCAGCCGACTCATCCTCGGGTTTCACACGCATCAGGCTGCGCAAGAAGGTTTTGCTTTCCTGGGCGGGTTAATTTGATCCGCATTCGATTGACAATGATTATCATCATCCTTATCGTTGATCACGTCACCATACTAAACAGAGGCTTTCATCCATGACGCAAGCGCAACCGTTAACCAGCTTCTCGGCAGGCAGCCGGGTCAAGGTCGTTAACTTCGACGCCTGCAACGGCGCACGTTGCCGTTTATGCGCCCTGGGCCTTACGCCCGGCGTCATGTTGGAGGTCGATTCCGGCGGGCCCGGCCCGCTACGCATTCGCGTGCGCGGCTCCAGCCTTGTGCTCGGCCAGGGTCTGGCCAGCAAGGTCCTGGCCGCCAGTGTCGATTAGAGCAGATTGCCTTTGAACTGAGAGAAGGCCCGCTTTTCTTGAGACTTTCTCCCGCCAGGGAGATAATGTCCCAGGACCCTTCACTCGCAAGATACCGTAGAAACCGAGAGCGACAACACAATGCAGACAGCGATCGTCATCCTTATAGTGGCCCTGGCCCTGGTCTACATGGCCAGACGCATCTGGCAGGCCCGCAAGGGCGGCTCCTGCTGCTCCGGTTCGGGCTGCGGCGGCTCGTGCGGCTGCTCGGGCGGCCAGGGCGGCCCCGGGCTGAAACCCCTTAATCAAGGCTCCTGCGGCTGCGGCTCGCACAAGCCCGGCAATGGCCGGAACGGCTAGGAGGCGGCGTGGCCGTATTGCCCCTGCGTAGCCTCAAGGTCGGCCAGAAGGCCGTAGTCAGGTCCGTCAGGGCCTCGGGCGAGCTTGGCCGGCGCATCCGCGACATGGGACTGGTGCCGGGGGTTGCCGTTGAGGTCGTGGGCCATGCCCCCCTCAAGGACCCCGTGGCCCTGCGCATCATGGACTTCACCCTCACCCTGCGCAACAACGAGGCCGACTGGATCACGGTGGAGACCCCGGAGTAACCATCTTTCGAATGAATTGAGCAGGGCGCTGTCCTCCTCAAGCTCCTTCCACCAGGGACCCTCAACGAATGATGCCCCTGGATCCCGAATTCTTCATGATTGAACAGCAAGGCCTGCCCGGCATCCAGCCGGACAGGCCTTGTTCACTTTGAATCTCCGCAGCTTTCAGCCGTGCGCGAGCGAACATCGCGGGTCCAGGTGCGCGTCCGCCCCTGGCAGGTGGGGTCCGGGGAGGGCGACGCCCTTCCCGGTTCTCTTACAAAACGCTCTGTTGCAATACGCTTCAGGGCGTCGTGCGCCGGAAGAGGTACTCGTCCGCTCCAGGCACTCTCACGAGCCAGCCGCCCTCGGCCGGGCGGCCGGTGATGACTCCGCCTTCACGCGTATGCAGGACCAGCTTTCCGTCGCTTAGCGACCAGTTGAAGGAAATCTCGTCCATGTCGGTTTTCCACACGCCCCGGCCATCCTCTTGCAGCACCATGCTCACGGGACCGGAGGGCGGCTGCGCGGCGTAGGCCCCCACGACCTCCCCGCGCCGGCAGGCCGGCGCGAGGGCCAGCACGGCAGCCAGGGCCAGCACGGGCAGCAGACGCGGGATCATGCCTCGATCTCCTTGAACCCTTTCAGGAAGAGCTTGTCGAGCTGGAGCCAGGAATCGAAGCGGGTGGCATGCAGGGCCATGGCCATCCAGACCAGGTCGCGGACCACCGTGCGCCAGCTTATGGCGTCCTCCAAGGAATGGAAGCAGCCGCAGCTGATGGGCGCGTCGCGCAGCAGGTTGATGAAGATAGCCACGGTGAACAGGCCCAGCAGCCCGGCCATGGCCAGGCCCACGGTGCGCACGCGCACCCCGGCCAGGAACAGCAGGCCGCAGACCAGTTCGAACCAGGGCATGGCCACGGCCAGGAAGTTCACGGACCACCAGGGCACGAGCTGGTAGCTGGCGATGGTTTCGGCGAACTCGGCCGCGTAGTTGATCTTGTACATGCTCGCGTAGACGAACAGCCCGCCCAGATAGAGGCGGAAGGCCAGCGCGAGCAGCGGGTGGCTCAACAGGCGCATGGCGTTCATGGCTTGCCTCCCTGGGATTCGAGCGGGAAGCCGGCCTTGCGCCAGGCCTCCAGCCCTCCGTCCAGGATCACCACCGACTCGTGGCCGCGCAGTGCCAGCTTTTCGGCCACCTGCCGGTCGTAGAGCAGGCTCACGCTGCGGCCGTAGACGATGATGCGTGCGTCCAGCGGCAGGTCGGCGAAGCGCATGGCGTAGACGAAATCGAACAGGGCCGGCGGCAGGTTCACTGCGCCTCGGATGCGCTCCTGCTCGAAGAACTCTGCCGGCCGGGCGTCGATGAGCACGGCGCGGCCGGCGTCCAGCTCGGCCTTTGCCGCGGTGGCGGTCAGGGCCGTGGGAGCGGGAGTGAACAGGGCACGGGGCACTATCTCCACCCTGCCGGGGCTGACCAGGTTGTAGAGCAGGCCCAGGCACAGGCTGACCAGCATGATCAGGGCCAGATCGCGCCAGGAGAAGCGCTTCATGCGTTCCAGCTCGCCGCGCAGGGCGGCGGATATGCGGATTTTGGCGGCCTGGAGCAGGTCTATCTCCTGCTTGGCGCTGGTGAGCTGGGCGATGGTTTCGCGCAGTTCGCTGTTGCGTTGCGAAAGGTCCAGGTTCAGGCGCTTGGCCATCTCGTGTTGGCGGGCTCCGTCCAGGCTCAGCATGAAGCTGTCGAGCTGCGCCTTCAGCAGCTCCTGCTCGGCGCGGGTCAGGTCCCGGCCAGAGAGTCGCGGGCCGATGGCGAGCACGCCCCGGCATTGCTCGTCCACCGCGAACAGGAGCACGACGCGGGGATCGCCGGGCAATCCTTCCGGCGGCTGTGTCAATGTCCGCGACTCCAGCGGCCGGGGCATGCGGTCCTTGGAGGCCACGAACAGGCCGAGCAGGGTCTGGCGGGCCCGCGGCGTGACCAGCGATGCGCGCTCATGGTCGGAAAGGCCCAGTGCGGCCAAGGCCGGAACCTCTTCGGCGTCGTCCAGCACGGCCAGGAAGGCCCGCTCCAGGCCGAAGCTGCCCACCACTGTCTTGAGGAAGGTGTCCATGGCCCTGACCGGGTCCAACTCGCCGGACAGTTCGCGCGTGGTCTCGAACAGAACGGACAGGTGGAAGGCGCGGCGGTCCAGCTCGTCCTGCGTAGCGGCTCTGGCGGCCAGGGCCTTCTCCAGGTGCGCCGTGCGCTCGGCCAGGACGCGGCCCATGCGCGCCACGGTCTCGGCGTTGCCCGCGCAGCGCACGGCCATGCTGATATTGCCGATGAGCTTCTCCAGGTAGACGGTCTCGTCCGCGTCCAGGAGCGTCTCGGTGAGCCTTCCGCCCAGCACGACCAGGCCGCGCAGGTCCTGGTCCACGGCCCATACGGCCATGGTCTCGGTGCCTTCGGGCAGCAGGCCGTTGCGGCCGAGGTGCTGGCCGGTGAGCAGCGCGGGGGGCTGACCGATGTCCGGAGGCGCTACGCCGACGGCCTCGGGCGGGACGAAGATCCGCGTCGTCAGGTCCGGGGCCGCGACCGCCAGGGCGGCGGCTTCGTGCGGCTCCAGGCCCCGGCTGGACTGGGCCTGTATATGGCCGTCGGGCGTGCACAGCGCTATGTAGCCCCAGGTGAGGCCCAGAGGCCCCATGGCCATGGGCAGGAAGACGCGGATTATGCCGGCGGGGGTGGCCTGCCCAGCCAGCTCATGGGTTATTTCGGCCAGGGACTCAAGAAGGAAGACCTTGCGATCCATGCTCCAGTCTCCCGTCTCGGGGTCGGCTCGGTCGATGCGTATGTCCGTGTTCATCAAGCCATCCGGGGATAAAGGCAAAAGGGTTGCATGACGCTAACGCAGCAGGTCGCGGATGCGGGCGAAGAGCGCGTCCACGTCATCGATGACGCCCAGGTGAGCGAAGCGCACGGTGCCGGTCTTGTCCACGAGCATGGTGAAGGGGGTCAGGGGCTCGCCCAGGAGCTTGTGCACCCTGTATTCGGGATCCGGCACCACGGGGTATGCGTAGCCGCCCTTGGCGCGCAGGTAGGCCGTCTCCTGCGGCGTGCCGCCGGCGGCCAAGCCGAGCATCGTGACCCTGTCCCGCAGCCCGGCTCTCTTGAGTCGCGCCGCCAGCGAGTTGAAGCCCGGAAGCTGCCGGTGGCACTGCGGACAGTATACGCCGATGACCTCAAGGAGCACCAGTTCGGACTGAAGTTGCGCCAGACCGAAGGGGGCGTCGCCCGTCAGGCCCAGCTCGGCCGCGCTTGCGGGGTCTCCGGGCGCATCCATGCTCAGCTCGGGCAGTTTGTCGCCCTGCGCGGGAAGCGCTGCCGCATGGGCCTGCACTGGTGGACAGAGCATGCAGACCATGCAGACTATGCAGACCAGGCAGGTCAGGCAAATCAGGCGGACCTGGCAAGTCGGACGGAACAGGCGGATCGTCCTGGCGATCCAGCCTGGTGCGAAACGCATGTACATGTAGCGGTTTGTCATGGGGCCTCGCACGTTGTTTTGGGTTTAGACTCTCCGTCCGCCTGCCGCCGGCCGCTGCCTATGTCCGGCCGAGCGTGCGCAATGCCTCCTCCTGACTGGTGAAGACCGGGGCCAGCTTGGTGATGCCCACGATGTCGAAGACCTTGCGGAAGTTGTCCGACAGCCCCGATATGGCCAGGGGGATGTCGCGCTTGCGGGTGTCGAGCAGGAGCTGGGTCAGGATGGCGATGCCCGCGCCGTTGATGGAGGCGTTGTCCGAAAAACGCAGCAGCAGTCCGCCCTTGTAGGCGCCGGCCTGCTCGAAGGCCTTCTGCAGGTAGGGCTCGGAGCGGGAGGTGACGTTGCCCTGGATGTCGATGATGCCCTTGTCGCCGTGGCTGCTGACCGCGACCTCCTCGGCCTTGTTGCGGGCCAGGCGGATGCGTTCGCCGGCCCGGTTCAGGGCGTTGTCCAGATCCTGCTTGCGGATGGGCTTGTTGATGAAGTCCGTGGCGTCGAGGTTCAGGGCCTTGATGGCCAGATCCATGTCGCCGTGGCCGGTGATGACGATGACCTCGGTGTACGGGTCCATCTCCTTGATGTGCTTGAGCACGGCGATGCCGTCCATGCCCGGCATCTTGATGTCCGTGAGCACGATGGGCGGCTTCTCCTGCTTGAAAACGGCCAGGCCCTCCTCGCCGTTTTCCGCCGTCAGGACCTCGAAGCCGTAGGCTCCGAGGAAGAGCCTGAACATGGCTAGCGTGGGCTTCTCGTCGTCGATGATGAGAATCTTGTGCATGGCTCCCGCCTTATGCTTGCGGCTTGGCCGCCGGGAAGGTCAGGGTGAAGGTGGTGCCTTCGCCCTTCCTGCTCCGGATGCGGATGTCGCCGTTGTAATCCTTCACGATGCCGTACGATATGGACAAGCCCAGGCCCATGCCCTGGCCAAGCTCCTTGGTGGTGAAGAACGGCTCGAAGACCTTGTGCAGGTCCTCCTCGGCGATGCCCACGCCCGTGTCGGACACGGAGATGGTGACGAACCCGTTGTCGGCCGAGGTGTGGATGGCGACCCTGCCGTCTCCGGGCGCGCGGCCGTCGCGGTCGAGGATGGCGTCGCGCGCGTTGGACACGAGGTTGAAGAGCACCTGCTGCATGCGGTTGTCGTGGGCCAGGATGGGCGGCAGGTTGTCGGCCAGGTCCAGCTCGACCTCCACGTTGGACAGCTTGAACTGCTGTCCGACGATGTTCATGACCCCGCGTATGGAGCGGTTCACGTCGAGCTGCTCCTTGACGAAGTGCGTCTTGCGGCCGAAGGCGCGCAGGGTGTTGATGATCTCCGTGGCCCGGTCCACCTGGGCGCTGATTTCGACCGTGACCTGGTGCAGGCTCTCGCCGGGTATCTCCCGGCCCTCCTCGCTCATCATGCTCAGGAAGTCGCTGCCCATCTTGATGGCGTTGAGGGGCTGGTTCAACTCGTGGGCGATGCCGGCGCTCATCTCGCCCAGGGTCTTCATCTTGCTGGCCTGGATGAGCTGGGCGTCCTTCTCGATCATCTCGGTGATGTCGGTCACGGCGATGATGACCGCCTGGCGGCCCTTGTAGCTGATGGGGCAGGCATGCAGGTTCACGTAGAAGGGCTGCCTGCCCTTCTTGAAGTGCATGACCTTGGTCAGGTAGACGCAGGATCTCTCCTCGCCCAGGGTTTCGAAGGCCGGCCGGCACTGGCTGTTGAAGTCGGGGTCCAGGTCCGTGAAGCTCAGGCCCTGCAGCTCGTTCTTGCTGTAGCCGTACAGCTCCTCGGCGCGCGGGTTGGCGTCCATGATGGAGACGTCGCGGTGGTCAACCACGAAGACCGGGTCCGGCCCGGAGTCGAACAGCGAACGGTATTTCTCCTCGGACTCGCGCAGCCTGCGGCGGTAGAGCTTGATGGACCAGACCATGTTGCGGAAGGAGTCGGCCAGCTGGGAGACTTCGTCGCCGGAGCGCTTGCGGTAGAAGCTGCATTTGGCGCAGGTGTGCAGCCGCTCGCCGTCGTCGGGCGCCTGGGCGGTCTGGTCGAAGTGCCAGCAGGGCAGGTCCGTGTTGCGGTAGGCCGGGCAGTCCAGGACGTTCCAGCCGGAGTCGGCGAAGTCGAGCTTGATGTCGAAGTTGCCTCGCGAGAGCTCGTCGGAGATGCTTATGAGCTTCTGGATGGGCAGGGTGATGCTGCTCGTCAGGCGCAGGCTGACCGCGAAGACGATGACGATGATGAGCGTGATGAAGCCCAGGAAGGTGATGCGCAGCTTGCCAACCAGGTTGTCGATGTGCTCCTTGTTCAGGCCCACGTGCACGGTGCCGATCTGGTAGATGCCTTCCTTGACCGGCACGGCGATGTCCAGGGCGGGCTGGTCGAAGACCTCCACGCTCTCGAAGGCCTGGGTCACGTCCTGGCCCAGGATGTTGGCCCGTTTGAGGTCCGGGGGGAAGGGCCGGGTGAAGGTATGGGCCAGGACATCGGAGTCCGAGTCGGTGATGAAGATGTAGGCGATGAGCTGGCGGCGTTCGCCGAGGTGGGCGGTGTCGAAGACCAGGCTGACCAGCTGTGGGGTGTTCTTGTCCAGGATGTGGCCGCTGGCGCGGTCGGCGATGGATTGGGCGATGGCCAGGCCGCGGTGCTGCAGCTCGCTGGTCAGGCTGGAGACGAGAATCCAGCGGGCGAGGAAGGCTATGGCCACGCTGATGAACAGGATGACCGCCAGTATGGAGAAGAAGATCTTGCTCTTGAGGCCGAGCTCGCGCAATCTTTTCATGATGATTCCGCAGGCCCGCGCCTTTTGACAAGGGTCCGGCGCAAATCGGACCACGCCTGGAAAGGCGCGAAGGAGCCGTTCGTGAGCTTCGTGAAATAGACCTGGTCCAGCCCCTGGTGGTCGTCGGGGCCGAAGCTCACGGATATGCCCTGCAGTAGGGTATAGTCCCGCATGGACTCTATGGCGTCGATGAAGTTCTCGCGGGTCAGCTCCGGGCCGGCGCGGCGCAGGCCCTCCACGAGCACCCTCGCGTTGAGGAAGGCTTCCAGGCCCACGTAATTGGGCTTGTCTTGCGGATAGAAGCGGCTGAGCAGGTTGGCGTAATCGGCCGCATCCCGGACTTCGCCGTGCTGGTCCGGCATGGGCGGCGGCACGACCTGGGACATGAGCACCAGGGCGCCTTCCTCGCCTTCAAGCCGCCGCGCCAGCTCCTCGGCGCCCACGAAGGACACGTGGTAGAACAGCGGGTCGAAGCCCATGGCCCGCGCCTTGTGCACGAACGTGGCGCAGATCTCGTAGGTGCCGATCATGACCACCGCCTCGGCCCCGGAGGAGGCGATCTTGTCCAGGCCTTCGTCCACATGGTCCGTGCCGCGGATGTAGTTGCCCTTGGCGATGGGCGCCATGCCGTAATTCTTGAGGGCCAGCTCGGTGCCGGTCAGGCCGTCGAATCCGTAGGCGTCGTACTGGTAGAAGACGGCTATCCTGGACAGTCCCAGATCCTCGACCATGTGCCGCACGGCCTCCTCGGTTTCCTTGTAGTAGGAGGGCCGGACGTTGATGAGATAGCGGTTGAAGGGCACGCGCAGGTCGTTGGCGCCGGTGAACATGCCCACAAGCGGGATGGCCGCCTGGTCCACCAGGGGAATGATCTTTACCGTGGTCGGCGTGCCGACGTAGCAGGACAAGGCGAAGACCTGGTCCTCGATGATGAGCCTCTGCGTATTGGCCAGGCAGCGGGGCGGATCGTAGGCGTCGTCGTAGGCCACGAGGTTGATCTTGCGGCCGTGCACCCCGCCCTGCTCGTTGACGTGGTTCAGATAGGCCATGGCCCCGCGCAAGGTCTGGATGCCCAGGTACTGCGCGTGGCCCGACAGGGGCAGGGACGCTCCTATGCGGATTTCCCTGTCGCTCACACCCAGGGATCGGTCGCCCCGTTCGTCGCGCACAACCTCGCGGCTGCAACCCGTATGGGCGATTGCGACTGTGAACAAGACGAGCAGCAACAGCTTGTTGAATATTTGCATGCCCTGTTCCGAATGCCCTGTCCCGGCTGTAGTATTCCCTTACCAATTGCTACCTCCATAGCTTCAGTGCGTCAAGAACGACAGCCGCCCAACTCATACCTGCGCATGAATTTCCGCAATCGCCTATAACCGAAAGGCTTATGGCCCGAGTTTTTTCTTGAGCCGAATGCGGCGGCGACCGCCCCGCCATTGCCGGCGTGCGAACATGGGCCGGCCGTCGGCGATCCGGCTTATGCGCCGGCCGTGTCGCGGAAAAACAGTACAGAGCGGCCAGCGTGCTCATGCAATGCCGTTGCTGGTATGGTGTGGAGGAGACAGGATAAAAACCATCCGGGCTTTGCCAAAACTCTCCAGGAAGGGTAGTCTTGGGCAGGAGTGTGCGCCCGGCATGAGCCTGAATGCGATCGACGGCCCGCGCGTGTGCGTCGTGGTCCTGAACTACAATGGGCGGGAGGATACCCTGGCCTGCCTGAACGCCCTGAATTCCATGGACCCGAGGCCCTGGGACATCGGCGCGGTCGCGGTGTGCGACAACGGGTCCTCCGACGGATCTCCCGAGGCTTTCGCGGCCTGGGCCAGGCTGCGAGGCCTGGACCTGCTGGAGCGCCGGGGCCCGCATCCCGAGTCGCCTCCGCGGGGTTTCCGGGGGCTGGCGCTGGTGCGCAACGGGCGCAACCTGGGCTTCGCGGCCGGCTGCAACCCCGGCCTGCGCCTGGGGCTGGCCATGGGCGCGGATTTCCTGTGGCTGCTCAACAACGACACCCTGCCCGAACCGGAAGCCCTGGCCGCCCTGCTGGAGCTTTCCGACGACCGGGCCGTCCTGGGCTCCAGCGTGGTGCACGCCAGCGACCCGGGGCGCGTGCAGGCGGCCGGAGGCTGCCGCTACAACCCTCTGACCACGGTCCTGACCCCGCACCTCGGCGGCAGGCTCCTGGGCGAGGCCCAGGACACGCGGGGGGAGCCCGAGCTGGATTACGTGTACGGCGCAAGCATGTTCCTGCCCCGGAAGCTGCTGGAACGGACCGGCCTGCTGAACGAGGAGCACTTCCTGTACTACGAGGAGCTGGACCTCTGCAGCCGGGCCAGGAGCGCCGGCTTCGCCCTGCGCTGGTGCCGGGGGAGCGTGGTTCGCCACGCTGGCGGCTCCAGCGTGGGCCGGGCTGGGCGGGCCCTGGCCTGCTATCACGAGAACCTGAGCACGCTCGTCTACACGCGCAACCATCATCCCGGCCTGCTGCCCCTGGCCGCGGCCATCCGCCTGGCAGGCAAGTCCGCGGCCTTGGCCGTGCGCGGCCAGTGGCGGCTGTTCGGCCCGCTGGCCAGGGCCTACATCGACTTCCTCGCCGAGCGGAGACAGGCGTGAGAACCCTGGTCCTGCACGACTATTTCGAGGCCCCCGAGGGCGGCGGCCGCCTCTGCTGCGACCTGGCGGCAGGCCTTGGCGCCGACCTGGCCTACGGCTTCCTGTCCCCTGGCCATCCCTTTTTCGTCGCGCCGGAGGCAGTCCCCGAGGCGCGACGCATCGACCTCGGCGCGCGCAGCGACATCCCTGGCCTGCGACAGTTGCGTCTGGCCATGGCGTTCTTGAAGCGCACAAGTTTCGTGGACGGATACGATACGGCGATCTACAGCGGCTCTTATGCACCCATGGCCGTACGCCATGCTGCAAGGCGCAACATCCTTTATTGCCATACCCCGCCGCGCTTTCTGTATGATCAGCGCGAGCATTTCCTTTCGCTGGCGGCGCCCTGGCAGCGCCCGTTGCTTTTGGCCTTGACCTCCTGGCTCAAGACCCGCTACGAAGCTGCCGTGACGGCCATGAACGCCGTTCTGGCCAATTCCGTGAACGTGCAGCGGCGCATCCGGTCCTTCCTCGGCCATCTGGCCGGCTCGGTTCCCCACGTGTTGAACGCCGAGGTGGTCCATCCTCCATGCCATACAGGACGCTATTCCTGGCTGGGCCAGGACGGGTACTATCTGTCCCTGGCCAGGCTGGACGCGCTCAAGCGCGTGGACATGGTCGTGGAGGCCTTCGCCCGCATGCCGGACAAACGGCTGGTGGTCGTCTCGACCGGACCACAGATGAATAAAATTCAGTTGCGGGCGCGTGGGTTGAATACTATCAGTATAATTGGCCCAGTAGCGGAAGTTCGCCTGCGTGAGCTTCTGGGCCGTTGCGTGGCCACGGTCTACGTGCCGGTGGACGAGGATTTCGGCCTGGCGCCGGTGGAATCCATGGCCGCGGGCAAACCCGTCATCGGCGTGGCCGAGGGGGGGCTCCTGGAGACGGTCCGGCACGGCGAGACGGGCACTCTTCTGCCGCCCGCCTTTGGCGTAGAGGATTTGGTCCAGGCCGTGCGGGACATGACGCCCGGCAAGGCGCGGATCATGCGCGAGGCTTGCCGGGCAAGAGCCCGGGAATTCGATATAGAGCGTTTCCTGGAACGCATGGCGGACCTAACGAGTCGCTAGGCTCCATACCGTGACGGTTTTGGATAGGGGGCGGAGAGCATGACGAGTGTGCGCAAGGCCGGAACACGGCCACGTGGGCCATGGGCAGCCTTGGCCCGGCCGGCCTGTTTCCTGGTGGCGCTGGCGGCCCTGGCGGCCCCGCTGCTTCTGGGAGGCTGCGCGGCCAAGGCCGCGCCGCGCGTGGTTCCCGTCTCCGCCGCGAAGCTGCCGGCGGCCGAAGCCCTGGCCAAGGGCGTGGAAAGCCTGGCCCAGGGCCAGTACGAGCTGGCCGTCAATTACCTGAGCCGCGCCCTGGAGGCGGACCCGCGCCTTGCCGAGGCCTATCTGGCCCGGGGCAAGACCCTGCACGCCATGGGCAATTACGAGCAGGCCCTGTTCGACTTCAACCGCGCGGTGAATCTGCGGCCCGACTGGGCCGTGGCCTATTACGACCGGGCGACTGCCTACCTCGCCCTGAAGCGGCCCCGGGAGGCCCTGGAAGACCAGCGCGCGGCGCTCAGGCTGGACCCCGGCATGGCCGTGGCGCACAACGACATGGGCCTGGCCCTGGAGGCCCTGGACCGGCCCGAGGAAGCCCTGCAGGCCTTCGACGCGGCCATCCGGGTCTCGGGCGGCCGTCTGGCCCAGGCCTTCTACAACCGCGGGACCCTGCGCCTGCGGGACAACCTGCTGGACGCGGCGGGGGAGGACCTGATCCGGGCCGTGGAGCTGGATCCCGGTCTGGCTCCGGCGCTCAACAACCTGGGCATCCTGCGCGACAGGACGGGCGCATACGAGGAGGCGGTGCAGGCCTTCGACGCCGCCATCGCCCTGGCTCCCAAGGACCCGGCCCTGTACCTCAACCGGGGCATCGCCCACGAGAACCAGAACCGCTACGACAAGGCCATCCAGGACTACACCCGCGCCCTGGCCCTCAAACCCGGATACGCCCAGGCCCTGCACAACAGGGGGGTTCTGTTCATGCGCCTCTCGGCCCGGACGCGGGCCTGCGAGGACTTCGAGGCGGCTTGTCGGCTGGGACTGTGCCACAGGCATGAAGCATCCAAGAAACTCGGCTTGTGCTGGTAGCCCGGGTCCGGGGAAGGCAAGGAGCGGGACATGAGCTTGCGCATGGTCGCACACCTGGCGCTCATAGCCCTGGGGCTCTATTTCGCAGTGGACGCCGGCATGACCGTCGTTGCGCACGTGTTGACCCCGGAGGCGGCCGTCGTGGCGCCGCGCCGCGCCGATACTTCACGGCCGGAGCGGGCCAAGGCCCAGGTACCCGGCAGCCGAATCGTGGAGCGCAACCTCTTCGGCGAGGCGGCCCTGGTCGTCCCGGCCAAGCCGGTTGCGGAGCCCGTGAAGCGGGAGATCGGCCTCGACCTCGTGGGCACGATCGTGGCCGACGGCGACCAGGGCGTTGCGGCCATCATCTTCGATCGGGCCTCCAAGGCCCAGGACTTCTTCCGCGTGGGACAGGCCGTGCGGCCGGGCGTGACGCTCAAGTCCGTGCAGCGCAAGTCCGCGGTGCTGGGCTCGGCCCAGGGCGACGTGCTGCTGACCATGGGCGACGAGCAGGGAGGCGCCCCTCCGGCCCAGGAGCCGCCCTCCGAAGCCGGCACCGCCTCTGGCTTCGCCCTGAGCCGCGGGACCCTGGAGGAATCCATGCAGAACCTCGGCCAGGTCATGCAGCAGGCGCATATCGAAAAGGTCTCGCGCGGGGGCACTAACGGCTACAGGATCACCAGCATCCAGAACGGCAGCGTCTTCGATCGCCTGAACCTGCAGAACGGGGACATCGTCACCGGAATCAACGGCCAGGAGATCACTGACCCGGGTCAGTTCACGGAATTCTACAATTCCCTGCCGCAGCATGATAGCATCACCGTGAACCTCTATCGACGCGGAAGAAAGCATGACCTCACCTTCTCGCTCCAGTAGTCCGGGCGGACAGGCCGCCACCCTCCCAGGCGCTTCCGGGCCGACCAGAACGGAAAGCGCGCGGCGTCGCCCGGCCCTTGCCGCATCGCTGGCCATGGGCCTGGTCGTGGGCCTGGTCGTGGGACTGGCCCTGGCGGTCCAGCCCGGCACCGTCCTGGCCCAGGCGCGGGCGCAAGCCCCCCAGGGACAGCAGAACATCAGCATGGACTTCAACGGCGTGGACATACAGGTCTTCGTCAAGTTCATAAGCGAGCTAACGGGCCGCAACTTCGTCATGGACGACAAGGTGCGCGGGCGGGTCACGGTGGTCTCGCCCCGGCGCATCTCCGTGGACGAGGCCTACAAGGTCTTTGAGTCCGTGCTGGCGGTCTACGGCTTCATGGCCGTGCCGGCCGGGCAGGTGACCAAGATCCTGCCCATCCGCGAAAGTCCGACCACGGGCCTGGAGACCTTCACGGTCCCGCGGCCGGACCGCTACGGCGACGCCTTCGTGACCCAGCTCATCCAGCTCGAACACGTGCGGGTCGAGGACGTGCTCAAGATGCTTGCGCCCATGGTCTCCAGGAGCGGGCTCATCACGGCCTACGCGCCCTCGTCCATGCTCATTGTCACGGACTCGGAATCCAACCTTCGCCGCCTGCTGACCATCGTGCGGGCCATCGACGTGCGCGGGACCGAAGGAGCGGTGGCGGTCATCCCCCTGGAGTACGCCTCGGCCGAGAAGACCGCCTCCAGCCTGGCCAAGTTCTGGGAGAGCGGGGTCCGCGAGCAGGGCAAGGCGGCCCAGACGAGCCTGAGCATCGTGCCGGACGAGCGCATGAACGCCCTCATCGCCTACGGCGAGGCCCGCGACATCCAGCGGCTGCGCTCCATCGTGGTCCAGATCGACCGCCCGGCGCCCAGGGGCCAGGGCAACGTGCGCGTATACAAGCTGGAGCACGCCGACGCCACGGAGCTGGCCGACGTGCTCACCGGGCTGGTGGGCAAGACCGCCGGCGCGGTCGCGGCCGGAGGCCAGGCTCCCAAGGACGCGGGCGTGGTCCAGCCGGTCATCTCCGCCGGCGTGACCATCCTGCCGGACAAGGCCACCAACAGCCTGGTCATCACGGCCGGGGCCGACGACTTCGCCCAGATCGAGGAGCTCCTGCGGGCCCTGGACAGCCCGCGCAGGCAGGTGCTCGTGGAGGCGCTCATCATGGAGGTGTCCTCCTCCCAGAACGTCGAGTTCGGCTCCAAGCTCCAGGGCGCCGCGGACATAAACCTGGGCGGCCGCGAGGGCGTGGTGGGCGGCTTCGCCAACCCGCCCGGCCTGAGCGAGAGCGTGCTCAGCCCCGGCAGCGTGTTCGGCATCGGCGCGGCGGCCATCCCCGTGACCATCAACGGCGTGACCTACACCAACCTGAACGCCCTCATCGCCGCGGGCAAGGTCAACAGCGACTTCAACATCATCTCCACGCCGCAGATCATGACCCTGGACAACCAGGAGGCCGCCATCACCGTGGCCGACAACAGGCCCTTCCAGACGAGCCAGACCTCGACGCTCGAGGCGACGAACAACATCATCACCCAGTACACTTACCGCGACGTGGGCACGATCCTGAAGCTGACGCCCCAGATCAACGAGGGCGGCATGATCAAGCTCAAGATCTTCCAGGAGTACTCGGAGGTCGACCAGGCCCTCACGGGCGACGCCACCCTGCCCGTGACGCGCAAGCGCACCACCGAGACCACGGTGGTCGTCCGCGAGGGCCAGACCGTGGTGCTCTCCGGCCTCATCGGCAAGAGCGCATCGAGCACTTCGAGCAGGGTTCCCCTGCTGGGCGACATCCCGCTGCTTGGCTGGCTGTTCCGCTACGACACGCGGGAAGAGCGCAAGACCAACCTGCTCGTGTTCATAACCCCGCGCGTGGTGGACAGCCCCGAGAAGGCCCAGGACCTGTACGTGACCAAGATCAAGGAATTCGAACGCATCCAGTTCGACGCCGACGACCGCATACGGCCCGTGCTCATGCCCCTGGTCTCGCCGGGCCCGCGCCTGGGGAGCTCCCAGGCCGCCGTGGAGACGAGATGAGCGTGACGCTGCGCGAGCACATGGGCCGTGTGCGGGCCATGCTGAACCCCGAAGGGTCGCGGGGCGCGGAGTCCTCGGGGCAGGCCGGCCAGGCCGGTCTGGCCGGACAGGGCAAGGTCAGGCTCGACGACGGCGGCCCGTCCCGGTCGGGCCCGCCCCTTTCTCCCGGCGGAGCGGACAGCGGAGGCCGGGAGCCGGGCCCCGAGGAGCAGGCCCAGGAGTTCGGCCTGCGCTTCGTGCGGCGCGTGGAGGAAGGCTGGCTGGACCTGTCCCTGGTGCGCGGCCTGCCCATCACCTATCTCAAGCAGAACCTCGTGCTGCCCGTGAGGGGCGAAGGCGGCTCGCTGCTCGTGCTCGTGGGCGACCCGCTGCGCGTGGAGGTCATGGACGAGCTGCGCCTGCTCCTTGCCGAGGGAAGGGCCGACGGCGGGGCGACCGGGCGGGACGGCAAGGCGAGGGCGGAAGTGCACTTCGCCATGGCTCCGGCCGAGGCCATCCTGGAGGCCATCAGCCAGACCTTCGCCCAGGCCGACAGCCGGGCCGACCAGATCATCCAGGACCTGGGCGTGGAGGAGGACGACGACCGGCTGCTCTCGGAGCTGGAGCGCGGCGGCAGCGAGGACCTGCTCGACGAGACCTCCAACGCGCCGGTCATCAAGCTCGTGAACCACGTCCTGGCCCAGGCCGTGAAGAGCCGCGCCAGCGACATCCACGTGGAGCCTTTCAAGAACGAGCTGGTGGTGCGCTTCCGCCTGGACGGCGTGCTGCACAACATCCTGCGCCTGCCCAAGCGGCTGCAGGCGCCCGTGGCCTCGCGCATAAAGATCATGGCCAAACTGAACATCGCCGAGAAGCGCTTGCCCCAGGACGGGCGCATCGAGGTGCGCATCGGCAACCGCCAGGTGGACCTGCGCGTGTCCAGCCTGCCCACGGCCTTCGGCGAGCGCGTGGTCATGCGCCTGCTGGAGAAGAACGCGCGCCTGCTGTCCCTGGAGGAGCTGGGCATGGGCCCGGACCACCACGCGGAAATGCGCCGCCTGACCCAGCTTTCCCACGGCATCATCCTGGTCACCGGCCCCACCGGCAGCGGCAAGACCACCACGCTCTACGCGGCCCTGTCCTCCATCAACTCGCCGGACAAGAACATCCTGACCATCGAGGACCCCATCGAGTACCAGCTCGACGGCATCGGCCAGATGCAGGTCAACTCCAAGATCGACCTGACCTTCGCCAAGGGGCTGCGCTCCATGGTGCGCCAGGACCCGGACGTGATCCTGGTGGGCGAAATACGCGACCGCGAGACGGCCGAGATCGCCATCCAGGCCTCGCTCACGGGCCACCTCGTCTTCTCCACCCTGCACACCAACGACGCCCCCAGCGCCGTGACCCGGCTCATCGACATCGGCATCGAGCCCTTCCTGGTCTCCTCGGCCGTGCGCACGATCATTGCCCAGCGCCTCGTGCGCGTGCTCTGCCCCGCCTGCAAGCGGCCGGACGCGCCCACGGCCAAGGAGCTGCGCGAGATGGGCCTGGCCGAGGACGCCGCGCCCGTGGTGCACCGCGCCGTGGGCTGCTCCGAGTGCATGCAGACCGGCTATCGCGGCCGGACATCCATCTACGAGTTCATGCGCCTGACCGAGCCCTTGCAGGACCTCGTGGTGCGCACCTCTGACGCCAACCAGCTGCGCAAGCTGGCCTTGGAGGAGGGCATGGTCACGCTGCGCCAGGACGGCATTCGCCGGGTCCTCGGCGGCGTGACGACCCTCGACGAGGTCATGCGCGTGACCCTGCTGTAAGCCATGCCGGTCTACGAATACGTCGCCATAGACGCCGCGGGCAAATCGAGGAAAGGCGTCATCGACGCCGACGACGCCCGTACGGCCCGCCAGAAGCTGCGCGCCGGGGGCCTCTTCCCGAGCCGCATCAGCGAGGCGGCCTCGGGCCAACCGGCCGAGCGGACCGACACCGGCCGTCGGTCCGGACGGATCAGTCGGATCGGAAAGGCTGAACGGGCCAAACGGGCCGGGCGAAAGGACGCGCCGGGGCTGCTGCCCCGCCTCTCCCTGGGGCTCAAGCGGGTCAAGCGTTCGGAGCTGGCCGCGACCACGCGCCAGATGTCCACCCTGTTGAGCGCCGGCCTGCCCCTGGAGCAGGTGCTGACCGCGGTTCTGGTCCAGATCCGGGGAACGTCCCTGTACACGGTGCTGGCCCAGGTTCGCGAGCGGGTCAAGGAGGGCGCGAGCCTCTCCTCGGCCCTGTCCCAGCATCCCGGCGTGTTCGGCACGACCTACGCGACCATGGTCCAGGCCGGCGAGCAGAGCGGCGCGCTGGAGCTGGTCATGGCCCGGCTGGCCGATTTCGCCGAACAGGAGATGGAGCTGCGGCGCAAGATATGGTCCGCCATCACCTACCCGCTGCTCATGCTCTTTGTGGGCCTGGGCATCGTCTTCTTCCTCATGGTCTACGTGGTGCCGCGAATCACCGAGATCTTCGTGGACCTGCAGCGCGCCCTGCCCCTGCCCACGACCATACTCATCGCCGTGAGCACGGCCTTTCGCGACTGGTGGTTCCTCGCGCCCGTAGCCGGCCTGGGAGCCTGGCTGGGCCTGTCCTGGTACGCGCGCAAGCCGCACGGCCGCAGAAAACTGCACGCCTGGAGGCTGCGCATGCCCGTGGTGGGCCGGCTGACGCACGCCATCGCCATCGCCCGCTTCTCGCGCACCTTCGGCACGCTGCTGGCCAACGGCGTGACGCTGCTTATCTCTCTGAACATCGTGCGCAGCGTCGTGTCCAACGTGATCCTGCAGGACGCCGTGGACAGCGTGAGCAAGGAAGTCAGCGAAGGCGCGGGGCTGGCCGAGGCCATGTCCCGCCACGACGTGTTTCCGCCGACCATGATCCAGATGCTCGCCGCCGGAGAACAGAGCGGCGAACTGCACACCATGCTCTTCAAGGTCGCTGAACTGTACGAGAACGAGATATCCACGCGGCTGGCCATCATGACCTCGCTGCTGGAACCTGTTATGATCCTGGCGCTCGGCGGCATCGTGGGTTTCGTGGTGCTGGCCGTGCTTTTGCCGATCTTCGAAATGAGCAGCCTGGTGCGCTGACGATCGCCGACACTCCATGGCGAGGTGAGACAAGCCGAGGAAAGACATATGCGACCAAGAACCAAAGGCCTGAGCATCAGGTACTACATATCCGCCCTGCTCATCCTGGTCAGCGCCGCGGGCCTGGCCCTGGCCTGGGACATCTACCGGGAAAGCGCCGAGGTCGGCCTGCGGCCGCCGGACGCGGCCCCCGCGCCCCAGGCCGAGGTGGACATCGGCCAGATCGAGGCCCTCTTCCGGCAGCAGCCCGGCGACCCGGGCCGCTATCAGGTCATCGCGGAAAAGAACCTGTTTTCCGAGAATCGCCGGGCTGCCGAGGAGCAGGCCCCGAAAGGGCCGGGGCGGAAGGACGCGCCCGAACGCAGGGAGGAGGTGCAGCTCCTGGGCACCAGCATCCTGGGCGAGCGCAGGTCGGCCATGATGCGCTTCCTGCTCTTCTCCGACAAGAAGAAGGCCCATGTCATGGAGCAGGGACAGACCGTGAACGACGAGGGCGAGGGTGGCCAAGGCTACACCCTCGTGGACGTGGAGCAGCGCCGCGTGACCCTGCGGGACCAGTCGGGGCAGACCTTCAGCGTGTCCATGGCCGAGCCGCAGCTGCCCCAGGCGCAAGAACCCGGCCAGGCCGGGGAGCAGGCCGACGGCCGGCCCGAGGCAGTGCGGCGCATGCAGGACATGTTTCAAAACCAGCGCGGGACGCCGGACCCGGCGGCGCGCGTGGATCCGCCCGCGCAAGAGCCGGAGCAGCCCGACGGGCCCGAAACAGGTCGGCGCGGGCAGGCGGCGCCCGCGCCGACCTCTGGCGCGGACAACACGACCTCCGGCACATGGAACGTCATCCGCTGACAAAGGCGCGGCCATGGTGAAACGAAGCTCAAAGGCGCGGTCCGGTCCCGATCCGGCCTCCGCTCCGGCCCCGGACCCTGCGGCCAGGGCCGCCGGAATGGCCGCGGCCATGCGCGCCTTCGCCAACGCGCCGGGCTCGACGTTCTTCTACAGCGGCGCGGTGCACAAGCAGCTGCTGGAAGACCTCGTGCGCGCCCTGCGCGACCGCCTGGGCCTGCATCTCGTGCTGGGCGACTTCGGCACGGGCAAGACCACCCTGTGCAATTTCGTGCTCATGGCCTACGGGCACGAATTCACCATGGGCTATCTGGGCAACCCCTTCGTGGACGAGGCCGAGTTCATCCGGCACATCGCCGCCGCCCTGGGGGCCGAGTGCCCCGGCGCGGCCACGGCCAAGGAATGTCTGGACGCCCTGGAAGCCTTCCTGCGGCGGCGGCACATGGAGCGCAAGGTCTGCGTCGTCTTCGTGGACGAGGCCCATCTGCTGGACCCGGCCCTGCTGGACCGGCTGCTGGTGCTCTCCAACCTGCAGATATCGGGCGTGCCGCTCCTGCAGGTCGTGCTGGCCGGCGTGCCCGGCCTGCTGGAGCTGCTGGCCGCGCCCAGGTTCGGCTCGCTCAACCAGCGCATCGGCAGCCGCCATCTGCTGCAGCCCCTGAGCAAGGCCGAGGTCGGCGAGTACGTGCGCCACAGGCTGGCCCATGCCGGCGGCGACCAGGAGCTGTTCAGCCCCAGGGCCCTGTCCGCGGTGCAGCGCAGCTCGGGAGGCCGTCCCAGGCTGGTGAACCTGCTCTGCCGCCTGAGCCTGGAGGTCTGCGCGCGTTCGGGCGAGGCTCGGGTGAGCCCGGCCATGGTGCGCCTCGCGGCCGCGGGCCCGGCCTACAGCAGCCTGTTCCGCGAGGCCGGCATGCGCCGCGGCCGCTGGCCGGCCGTGCTGGCCGGAGCGCCCCTGGCCCTGGCCGTGGGCCTGGCCCTGCTGCTGTTCGCGCGCGAAGCGCGCATAGCCGATCTCTGGCGGGGTGTGTCGGGGCCGGAGTCGATGTCGGCCCAGCCCGCCGGGCCGACGTCCGGGTCGGCCCCGGTTGCGACGTTCGGCCCGGCCGATCAATCCGCTCCCGGCGTTCCTGCCGCCCAGGCTGTCCCGGAAGGCGGCGCGGACCGCGAATCCGCGCTTGTCGCGCCCGCCGCTCCGGCACGATCAGCGGGCGCGACGGAGCCTCGGAGCACGCCCGGCGACGGCTGGCGCACGCTGCCCGAGCCCGTCGGAGAAGGCTGGGTCGTGGAGGTGACTCCCGAGCCCGAGGCCGGGGCGGTCGCGGCATATCCCGGGGAGCCCGCGCCCCCGTCGAGACGAACGCCGCCCGAATCCGGGCCGGAGACGATGGGGCAGCTCCATGCGGAGGACATGCCAACAGCCGCTGCCCCGCAAGACCGGGTCGCCCGGCCTGGCCCGCCGCCTCCGGAGGAGGTCACGCTGGCGCTCGTGGAGAGGCTTCAGGCGGTCTGGGGGCCTGTCATCCATGGCCAGGGGCTGCCGCCGGACATGGCCCAGGCGCGCGTGCAGGCCATCGCCTGGAACGCCGTGCCCGAGGAGCGCATGGCCCTGGTGGGCGAGGCCATCGTGCGCATCGGCGAATCCCTGGCCGGCGGGAGCGTGGCGGCCATAGGCGAGGATTACGTGCTCGTGGTCAGGCAGGGCGAGAAATTTCTGCTGCAAATCATGCCCCGGCAGTAGGGGCCGTCGAAAGCTCAAGGAGTACAGCATGTGTCGGAAGGAAAGAAAGCGTAACGAGCAGCTCGGCTTCACGCTCATCGAGCTCATGGTGGTCATCGTCATCCTGGGTATCCTGGCCGGGCTCATCGTGCCGCGCATCATGGACCAGCCCGACCAGGCCAGGCAGGTCAAGGCCAAGATGCAGATGGAGAGCCTGTCCACGGCGCTCAAGCAGTTCCGCCTGGACAACGGCTTCTACCCGAGCACCGAGCAGGGCCTGCAGGCCCTGGTGCAGAAGCCCAGCGTGGGCCGCGAGGCGCGCAACTACCCGCGCGGCGGCTACCTGCCCAAGCTGCCCAAGGACCCCTGGGGCTTCGATTACGTGTACATCAGCCCGGGCCAGCACGGCGATTTCGACATCATCTCCCTGGGCGGCGACGGCAAGGAAGGCGGCGACGGCGGCGATGCCGACGTCAGGAGCTGGGAAATCCAGTAGCGCGGCGCACCGTCCGCCCCTCGATGGCATTATTTGCAACGGCGCCGCGGGCAGCCGCGGAAACGAGGTCTTCGGGTTTGAGGCCAGACAGCGATCAGGGCGGGCATGGCAGGCAGCCGCATCCAGGGCTTCGGGGCAGCTCGGGCTTCACCCTGGCCGAGCTGGTGGTGGTCATCGCCGTCATCGGCATCATGCTCGGCCTGCTGCTGCCCAACCTCGGGCTGGTCTCGCGCGAGGGCGACCTCAAGGCAGCCCTGCGCAGCCTGTCCGGCCTGCTTGCCGAGGGTCGCAACCAGGCCATGATGAGCGGCCAGGCCAGGGCCCTGTGCATCGACCTGGCCAAGGGCGCTTGCTGGCTGGCCGGAGGCGGCGAACGCCAGGGCCGGCGCAGCCTGCCTGGCGGCCTGCGCTGCACGTCCGTGTCCTTCCGGCACAGGGGGCCGGTTACCGGCGGCGTGGCCCAGATCGGTATACAGGCCAAGGGGCTGGCCCAGCCCGCGCTCATCGTGCTGCGCGGCGGCAAGGAGGAGGCTTGGACCCTGGCCGTGCGGCCCTTCGACGCGCGCCTGGAGGTCTATCAGGGGGTGGTGACCTGGGAAACCCTGGACGAGGCCAAGCCATGGTGAGACGCCAATCGGGCTTCACCCTGCTGGAGGTGCTCATCGCCGTGGCCGTGCTGTCCATCTCCCTGGTGGCTGTCATCAAGGCCGGGCTGCTCAGCCAGGACGGCCTCATCCGTTCGGGCGACGCGCAGCAGGCCATGGGCCTGGCCCTGTCCAAGCTCGACGAGGTCGAGGCCGCCGGACCCAACAACTGGTCCCTGCTCGACGGCGAATTCGAGGATGCCAGGGAATGGCGCTGGGAGCTTAAGATCAACCCCACCAGCCTGCCGGAACTCTATCTCGTGCGCGTGGAGGTGGGCCGGGGCAGGAACGATCCGCGTCCCGCGCGCGTGGAGAGGCTGCTGTGGCGACGATAGGAAGGCGAAGAGAAGAGCTGGAGAGGGGCGTCGCCCCTCTCCAGACCTCTCCCCACCAGGGAGCGCGGCCCCCTGGACCCCGCATTTCGAGCAGGCCGGAGGAACCGGCCTGCTCGATGCATCGCCGTTCCCAAAAAAGCGCGGGGGTCCGGGGGGAGGCTTCTCCCCCCGGCCGCCGGAGGCATCTTGCCCAATCCGGCTTCACCCTGCTGGAGGTCATGATCGCGGCCTTCGTCATGGCCATCGCCTTCACGGGCCTGTACGGCGTCTACGCCGGGGTCATGGACGTGGCCGAGCAGGTGCGCGGCCAGGGCGAGCTGCTGCAGACCGGCAGGCTCGTGCTGCGCCAGCTCGGCGAGGACCTGGCCGGGCTGCAGAAACCGGCCGCGAATTCCCGGAGCCAGAGCCAGGGAGGGCGGGCCGACCAGCCCACGCTGCCGCTGCTGGCCGGCGGCGACCGCGAGGAGGATCTGCCGGACGTGAGCAGGAATCCGGACCTGGCCAGGAATTTTCGCCGGGGCAGGGTCGTCCTGGAGCTGACCACCTGCGCCAGCCTGGATTTCGAGGGCGCCGGCCAGGGCGACAAGCTCGTGCGCGTGCAGTACGTGCTGCGGACCCTGGAGGACACGGGCATGTTCGAGAAAGGCAAGCCCATGCGCCTGGTGCGCAAGGAGCGGCTGGACCCGGCCATCTATCCCGAGGAGACCGTGGGCGACGGCTGGACCGAGGTGGAGCTGTGCGACCGCGTCCGGGAGCTGGCCCTCTCCTTCCGGGCGCGCGGCGGCCAGAAGCTGGACTCCTGGGGTACGGGCGGCCTGGGCCAGCCCGTCGCGGCCAGCGCGCTGCCCGCCTCCGCCGGCGTGCGCCTGGTACTGGCGGGCGAGAATGGCGGCAGCCGGGAATTCTTCGACCTGCTGAGCCTGGACCCCGAACTGCTGCAGGAGGGCACGCAGCAGAGCGAGGGAAGCTCATGATCCGGGGTAGTTCCGACGGACGGCGCGGCGGGGCGCTCATGCTCGTGCTCGTGCTCATGAGCGTGCTGTCCGTGGTGGCGATCGAGTCCCTGCGCCGGGCCCAGATCGAGATCGAGAGCACCGGGACCTACCTGAGCGGCGTGCAGTGCCGCGAGCTGTGCGAATCCGGCCTGCGCCTGGCCGCCCTGCTCCTGGAGCGCGACCTGGACCAGAACAACTACGACGCGCCCACGGACATATGGGTCACCTTCTTCGAGGACGAGGAGGCCGGTAAGATCCTGAACTTCGAGACGGGCCAGCTGCGCGTGGAAATCAGCCCGGCGGATGGCCGTTTCCCGCTGAGCGCCATGGCCGGCGATACTGGCCGCCAGGTCATGCGGCGCCTGCTGGTCTCGCCGCCGTTCAACCTGGAGCAGGATGCGGCCGAACGGCTGGTGGCGGCCATGCGCGACTGGATCGACGCCGACGAGGACGGCGAGTTCGAGAGGCCGCTCTACGCGGCCGAGGAACTTCCCCACCGTCCGCGCAACGCGGCCATGGAGTCCCTGGACGAGCTGCTGCTGGTGCGCGGCATGCCGAGGGAGCTCTATTTCGGCGGCCAGGGTGTGCCGGGCCTGCGCGACCTGCTCAGCGTGCACGGCTCCAAGGTCAACATCAACACCGCCCCGGCCCTGGTGCTCATGGCCCTGTGCCCGGACGACGTGAACCGGGCCACGGCGGCCAACCTGGCCCAGGACATGCTCGCCTTCCGCGCGAACCGTGAAAATGCGGGATATTTGAACAAGACGGACTGGTACAAGACGGCCTTGTCGGGCTATGAGCAGATCACCCTGCCGCAAAACCTGTTGAGCGTGCAGAGCGACGTGTTCCAGGTCGTGGCCACGGCCAAGTCCGGGGCCGTGCAGCGCAGCCTGCGCGCCCTGCTGCGGCGCTCCTCGGGGCAGGCCGATCCGCAGCGGCCCGTGTCGCGGATCAGCCTGGAACGCAAGGTGCTGGGCTGATGAGCCCGGCTGAACAGTCCATTGAGAACGGCCTGTGCGGGCCAGGATGGCCTGCCGGATGCGCAGCAATTTGTTAAAGGAGATTCATGGCTGAAACCATTCTGGGCATGGACCTCACACCGCGCGGCGTGCGCATGGTGCAGCTCACGCGGCGCTTCGTGCGCCTGACGGTCACGGGCTGGGCCAGGTCTGACCTGCCCGCCGGAGCCGACCTGCCGGCCCTCGCGGCGGAGGTGCGCCGGCTGGCCGAAGCCCGCGGGCTGCTGAGTGACGTGTATGCCCTGGGTTTGCCCACGAGCCAGGCCATGTTCCGCCGCCTGGATTTCCCGTTCGCCTCGGCCGGCAAGATCCGCCAGGTGCTCGACCTGGAAATGGACGCGCACCTGCCCATGGCCGTGGACGAGCTGGCCCTGGACATGGTCAAGGCCGGTCGGGGGGCGGGCGGCGAACAGAAGGTCCTGGCCGCGGCCATGCCGCGCAAGGCCTTGGAGAGCTGGCTGGAGGCCTTTGCCGCGGCCGGCATGCCCCTGCAGGTGGTGGACGTGACGGCCGACGCCCTGCTGGCCGCTGTCGCGCCCTTGACCGGCCTGCCCGGCAGGGTGCTCTTTCTCGACATCGGCGCTGACGCCAGCGCCATGCTCTGGCGCGTGGACGGCAAGCCCGCGGCCATGCGCGGCCTGCGTTTCGGCCTGTCGGACCTGGAGACGGCCTTGGCGGCGGCCCAGCCTTCCGGCGAGGCCGGGCAGGATGCCGCCAGCCCTGCCGATGCAGCCCGCGCGAGCGTTACCGTCAAGTCGGATCCCAGCCTGCAGGCCGCGTTGGCCGCGGGCGGAGAGGCTGCTCGGCGCGTGCAGGCGGCCGTGGACGACCTGGCGCGCGACATCCGGCTGACCCTGCGCGCCGCGGCCGATGGCGAGCCCGTGCAGCCCGAGCTGGTGGTGCTCAGCGGCCGGGCCGCAGCCGTGCAGGGACTCGGCAGGCTTCTGGAAGCGCGCCTGCAGGCTCCGGTGCAGCGCATGGCGCAATGCGCGGGCTTCGGCCTGCGGGCCGAGCCCGGCGGACCGCAGCCATCCGGGGACGAGCTGGCCGTGGCCTACGGGCTGGCCCTGCGCGGCGCGCCCATGTTCCTGCCGTCCGAAGCGGGCATGAACTTCCACGCCGAGGGCGCGGCCATGCGGCGCAGTGCCTTCGATCCGCGCCGCTACCTGGTCCTGGCCTCGGCGTTCCTGGCCGTGCTCGTGGTCGGCTATATCCTGTCCAACACCACGGACATCCTGCTCAAGCGGCAACGCCTGGCCGCGCTGGAGACCCGCCTGGACGAGGCTTACAGGCAGGCCCTGCCAGACGCGCCGCCCGGCTTCACGCGCAGCCAGCTGGCCAGCATCCTGTCCGAGCGCCTGGCGGGGCTGCGCCAGGGCAGCCAGGACGACGGCGCGGGCCGCGCCACGGCCCTGCACATCCTGGCCGCCATTTCCCAGGCCGTGCCTCCCGGCCTGTCCATGACCATCAGCCAGCTGGGCCTGGACGAGCAGGCCGTGCGTATCAGCGCGCGATCGGACGCCTTCGCCAGCGTGGAGCGCATCAAGGACAGCCTGCAGCAGGCCGGGCTGGGCGATGTGGAGCTCAAGGGCGCCACGGCAAGCCCCGACGGCAGCAGCGTGCAGTTCCAGGTGGACATCCTGCTCGCTTCGGGAGGCAGGCCATGATGCCGGACCGCCAACTCCTTCTCGGCGCGGCCCTGGCCGTGGCCCTGCTGACGGCCGTGATCCAGTGGGTCGTGCTGCCCGTGGCGGACTACCGCGAAACCCTGGGGCGGAACATCGCCCAGGCCCGGCAGGAGCTGTCCGTGGTCGCGGAGCAGGGCCGGGAGTACGCCGAACTGGCCGCCAAGGCGCCGCGCAACGCCCGCCCCGCCAATGCTTTCAAGGGCAAGCCCGAGCAGACCCTGTTCGCCCTGCTGGAAAGCCTGGCCGCCCAGAAGCAGCTGCGCGCGAACATCGAGTACATCCGGCCCTCGGTGCGCCAGGGAACCGGCGGCGAGCGCCACGACGTGGTGGAGATGCGCCTGAACGGGGTGGGCCTGAACCAGCTGGTGCCCTATCTGGAGGCAGTGCAGGCCACGGGGCGGGGAATCGGCGTGGAGCGTCTGAACATGCGCTCGCACGAGAAAAGGCCCCTGGATGTGGACCTGGTGTTCAGCGCATTGCGCAAGGCGCCCTGAAGTCGCCGGCCGTGGCTATTCTTTGAAATGCGCGGGTCCAGGGCGGCGTCCCGCAAAGCGTTTTAAACGCCCTACTCCGGACAAAAGGAAATGAAGCGCAGGATACCGACCGTTCTCCTCTACACGGGCTTCGGCCTGGCCGTGCTCGTCCTGCTGGCGGCGATCAAGTTTCCCTGGCCCGTGCTGGCCGACAGACTGGTCTCGGCCGTGAACTCCACGGGCGCGGTCCGCCTGTCCTATCTGGAGGCGCGGTCCTCGCGCTTTCCGCCGGGCCTGGTGCTGGAGGGTGTGGCCCTGGCCTCGGCCCAGGACCCGGACACACCGCTGTTCACCGCCGGCCGCGTCAGGATCAGTCCGGCCTGGCTGTCCCTGCTCACGGGCAGGGCCGGGGTCAAGCTGCGGGCCGAGGCCTACGGTGGCGAAGTCCGGGGCCGCGTCACGGCCGACGGCATCAACTCGCCCGAGAACGTGCAGGTGGCGCTGGACCTGGTGGGCCTGGACCTGGCCCGCCATCCCCGGCTGGCCGAGCAGGCCGGCATGCAGGGCCTCTTGTCGGGCCGCGTCGGCCTCGCGGGGCCGCTGAACGGGACGGAAGGGTTCCGGAGCAAGGCGGAGCTTGTCCTGACCGGCGGAGCGGCGCGCTACAAGAGCGATCTCCTGACCCGCGACGTCATCCGGCTGGGCACGGTCCGGGCCGACTTGAGCTGGCTGGGCGGCCGGCTGGGCGTGGAACGCCTGGCCCTGGCCGACGGGGATCTGCAAGGCGAGATCAAGGGCGCGTTCCAGCCGGGCCAGGGAGAGGCCTCCCTGCGCGGCGGCAGGCTCACGGTGGACGGCTCGCTGCGCGTGGAACCCTCGCTGCTGCACCTGGACAGGATACCGGACAGAAGCGTTGCGGACAGGGTGCGCCGCAACGAGCCCCTGCACCCCCAATGGGACGGCCCGGTGGCTCCCTTGGTAGCCCTGGCGGGCCTGCTGTAGCGGATAGAGCAGTCTGCCCTAGGCGGGCTTCGGCCTGCCCAGGAGCTTCTCCAGGCCGAGGCCCATGGCCGCCTCCATGCGCGAGCGCATGCGCAGGGCGCGGGCCATGCGGCCCCGGATGGCCGCTGCCGCCTCGGGGTCGTGGCCGTGCAGCCGTAGCTTGGCCTCGAAGCGCTCCTCCACGCTCACCAGTCTCCCTCCCTGGGCCAGCTTGTCGGCAAGGTAGACGATCTCGCGCTCGGTGAGCGGCGCGCCCGAGGGCAGGTCGATGTCGCGGTGCGCCTCCACGATGCGCGCCACCCTTGGAAAGCCCAGCCGGTCGAGGATGCGCCCGCCCTCCAGTTCATGATTCGGCAGGCCCTTGGCCACGTCGTGCAGCAGGGCGGCGGCGCCGACGAGCCCCGGATCGGGCGCGGGTTCGTATCCGACCCGCAGGAGCGCCCCGGCCATGGCCGAGGCAAAGCGCTCCACGGCGCGGCAGTGCGCGAGGCCGCGCTCGTTGACGTTCGGCATCGAGGCGAGCAGCGTTTCGCTTTCCTCTCTGTCCGGGTAATCCAGATAATCAAGCCTCTCTGACAGGGCCGCCACGTCCTGGTCCGTGTCCATGTCCAGCAGGATGTGGCTGTCGGCCACCGGGATATCCAGGGCGCGCTCCTCGTTGCGCGCCAGAAGCCCCATCAGTCCGCCTTCGCCGCCCCAGGCCAGGATGTCGGCCCGCAGGTCCGCCGGGAGCAGCGGGGGATGGCCGCGTTCGCCCCGGTAGGTCGGGTGGAGGATGCGCCCGGGATGCCCGGCCTGCCGTTCGAGGAGCAGCCGCACGCTGCCGGGCCGCACCAGGGGGATGTCCACGGGCAGCAGCAGGAAGGGCGCGCCCTGCGGAAGGCCGCTCACTCCGGCCCGGACCGAGGAGAACATGCCCTGGCGGTAGTCCGGGTTCTCGATCGTCATCGCGCCCGCCGCCATGGCCTCGGCCCGCGTTTCGGCCGCGCGGTGGCCGGTGACCACGCGCACGTCCCTCACCCCGGCGGCGTGAAATAGTTCGATGATACGGGCCAACAGGCTGCGGCCGCCCAGGTCGAGCAGCGGCTTGAAGCCGGTCATGCGCGAGGAGAGCCCGGCGGCCAGCACGAGCGCGACGGCATCAGCCACGCCTTGGCCCTCCGGACCTGTGCAGGATCAGCTCGGCCGCCACGCTGACCCCGATTTCCTCGGGCGTCCGCGCGCCGATGTCCAGGCCGATGGGGCAGCGCACGCGCGCGAAATCCCTCTCGCCGAAGCCCTTTTCCGCCAGCCTGCGGTAGGTGGCCTCGCGCTTGGCGCGGCTGCCGATCATGCCGATGTAGCTGGCCCCGGTACGCAGGGTCTGCTCCAGGATTTCGGCGTCGTGGCGGTGGCCCCTGGTCACGATGACCACGTAGCTCGTGTCGCCCATGGGTTCGCGGGCAAGCTCGGGCAGCTCGAAGACCCTGTCGTACGAAGGCGGCGCGAGGATCAGCTCGGCCTGGGGAAACAGTTCCCGGCAGGCGAACTCGGACCGGTCGTCCAGCACCGCGATGCGGAAGCCCGCGAAGTGGGCCACGCGCGCGACCTTCTGCGCCACATGCCCGCCGCCGAACAGATAGACCGTCTCTTGCGGCCGATGGTTTTCCACCAGCCAGTCGGCATCCGGCCGTCGCACCAGGCTCCAGGGCTCCCGGCCGGCTTCCCGCAGCAGGCCTTCAAGCTCCGCGTCCCCGAGGCATGCGCCCTGGCTCAGCTCGGGACGGCCAGCATGCTCCGGGGCGTGCAGGCAGCGGGCGACCTCCAGGCCGCCGCCGTTCCCGCCCGGACGCAGCACGGTCAGCAGCGTGAAGGGCCGCCGCGTCCGGCGGCAGTCCTGCGCAGCCCGCAGGACCGGCAGCAGCGCCGCCGGGTCCACGAGAGGCTCGATGAGCGCCTCCAGCCTGCCGCCGCAGATCATGTCCATGCCCTGATCGCGCCCTCCGGTCAGGTCGAAGCGGGTGCGCGAGGCCCGGCCCGTGCCCAGGGCCGCCCGCGCCATGTCCATGGCCAGGGCCTCGACCTGCCCGCCGCCGATGGTCCCGGCAATGGAGCCGTCGGCGAACACGAGCATGCGCGCGCCGGCCGTGCGCGGCGTGGAGCCGTCCTGATGCAGGATGGCCACATGGGCCAGGGCCTCGCCTCGCCCGAGGCGGTCCAGCATGATGTCCAGCAGGTCCATGGGATGTTTCCTCGCTTATGCCTTGAGGCGCATAACCCATAATTCCCTTCGACCCTCTTTTGCAACCATCCCCGTGCCTTCGGGAAGCACGGTAAGGGAAGTTATCCCTGCCCGTTTGCGGCCCGCCAGGCTGGTAAAAAGCCCTGATCCTGCTATCCTGCGGCATTCCGGGGGATTGGCCTGGCACCCGGCGACTCTGTCGCATGGCGACAACAAACGAGGGGGTCCGGGGGAAATCATTTCCCCCGGTCGGGGTCCAGGGGTGAAACCCCTGGCCGCCGGAGGCGCATCGTACGTATTCCAGGGCGCCAGGACAGGAAGCCTCCGGCGGCCAAAGGGGCGCGGCCCCTTTGGAATCCCATTATTTTAAAGAAGCGGGGGCGGCCATGCGGGTGCTTCATCTTGGCAAGTACTATCCTCCGGCCCTGGGCGGCATGGAGACCTTCCTGCGCGATCTGGCCACGGCCCAGATCGCGCAGGGCCTGGACGTGCGCGTACTGGCCCATGCCGAACGGTCCTGGCGGCCGGGCGGCATGGAGGTCGAGGAAGGCGTTCCCGTGCGGCGCTCGTCCATTGTCGGGCGGGTGGCCTTCGCGCCCCTTGCGCCGGGATATCCCCTGACCCTGGCCGGCATGCTGACCGGTTTCCGGCCCGATGTGCTCCATGCGCACCTGCCCAACGCGAGCGCCTTCGCCCTGCTGGCCCTGCCGTCCCTGCCCGTGGCCATGAGGCCCGCCCTGGTGCTGCACTGGCATTCGGACGTGGTCACGGACGGCAGCCGCAGCCTGGCCCGGCTCTATCCCCTGTACCGCGTGTTCGAGCAGGCCCTGCTGCGCCGGGCCGACGCCGTCGTGGCGACGTCCGGCCCGTACCTGCAGGCCAGCGAGGCCCTGGCCGCGCACCGCGCCAAGTGCCGGGTGATCTCCCTGGGGCTGGACCCGCGCAGGCTGCCCCGGCCGTCGCCGGACGAGATGGCCGCCGCCAGGACGCAGGCGCTGGGCAGCGGCGATTTCCTCGTTCTCTCGGCGGGCCGTTTCAGCCATTACAAGGGCTTCGAGGTGCTGGTGCGCGCGGCCGGGCTGCTGCCCGAAGGCGTACGCGTGGTCATCGCGGGCGACGGGCCGTTGCGCCGGGATCTGCTGCGTCTGGCCAGGCAACTGGGCCTGGCCGGGCGCGTAGACATGCCCGGCAGCCTGCCCGAGGCGCGGCTGCACGCGCTCATGGCCGGCTGCGATTGCTTTTGCCTGCCCTCGGTGGCGCGGTCCGAGGCCTTCGGCCTCGTGCTGGCCGAGGCCATGCGCTTCGGCAGGCCCCTGATCGCATCGCGGCTGGCCGGCTCGGGCATGGCCGTGCTCAACGAGGAGGGGGTGACCGGCCTGGCTTTCGAACCCGGCAACGCCGCGGAACTGGCTTCGGCGGTGATCAGGCTCATGGCCGACCCGGACCTGCGCCTGAGGCTGGGGCAGGCCGGCAGGGAGCGTTTCGACACGCGGCTGCATATCGCGCCGGTGGCCGCTCGGACGGTTGAGCTGTACCGGGAGCTTACTGCACGAGCCAGACGCCACCTACGAAGGGATGGTACGCCAGCTGTTTGAATTCCTTGAATCCCGAGGGATTTCCGTACAGGAGCTGGCCGGCCACGCTGTCGTACATGGGCCTGACCAGCAGGGTCAGATAGGGCGAGCCCTCCATGCGCAGAGCCACCATGCCCTCGGCCGCCGGACCCTGGGAATGCTCCAGCCCGCCCGGGCGCACATCCACCACCATGGACAGGGGCAAGACGCCCTGACCGACCTGCAGGGTTCCCCGGCCCTTGTCGAGAACGGCCGCGTCCACGGGAACGAGCGTGGTTTCCGGCGGCTTGTCCGCCAGCGCTTCGCTGAACAGGTTGCCGTAGTAGTACCACCAGCCTTTGTAGACGATGTCCGCCGTGAGGTAGACGAACAGGGGCTTGCGCAGCACCGGGAACAGGTACGGCTTCCACTGGCGGGCGTCGAGGCCGGCTGCCCGCAGCAGCTCATGGGTCCGGCCGGGCTCGGCGAAGATCGAGCGCAGGAGCCTGGCGGCCTGCTTGTGCCCGCCGAGCCTTTGCGCCAGGCGGTCGAAGCCCTGCACGTCGCGCGCGGCCACGAAGCGCATCCAATGCGCGGCCAGGACCGGGTCGGATGTGGCCAGGGGCAGCGAAGCCAGGAAGATGCGCTGCGGGTCCTGGGAGCCTCCGTCGATTATCGTTGGCATTCTGGCGAAATATTGCAGGAAGTAGCCCTGATCCCACCAGTTCCACACCAAACCGGGGCGCGAGCCCGCCGAACTGACGCTCATGGCCAGGGCGGCCTGCTGCGTATTGAAGGCGGGGCGGGCGGGTCTGGTCAGGCTGGCCCATGCTCCGGGCGCGGCCAGGGTCACGGCCAGCAGCCCGGCCAAGGCCAGGCGCAGGGCAGGGCGGAGCCGGACGACGGCGGGACGGGCGGCGAGGGCGCCCGCCAGCAGGGCCAGGCCAAGGGCGTAGGCCGGCACCAGGAAGATGACGAAACGCTGGGCGAAGCCGGCCAGCGCGCCCAGGAATACGAAGGGCAGGACCAGCACGAGCATCGGCCAGTCGCGCCGCGACGCGGCCATGGCCAGGCCGGCCAGCGACGCCGCCAGCGGAATCCAGCCGCCGGCCAGATCCTGGGGCAGACGGCCGATCTCCAGAGGCGTCAGTTCGGAGATGGACTGCCCCACATCGGCGAATGCGCCGCCGCCCTGTTTGGTGACGAGGCCCAGGTGGGCCAGGGCCGAGTCGCCCAGGAAAGTGATCCCGGCCAAGGCCTGGGGCAGGTGGCGGTGCAGGCCCAGGGCCAGAAAGCCCGCGCCGGCGGCCAGCAGAAGCAGCAGGCTGTACTTGGCCAGCCGTTCGTACCTGGATGTCGGAGCCATGAGGCTGAAGCCGTAGACGAGACAGAACAGCGGCAGGGCCAGCATGCCGACGCTGGGCCACCACAGGGCCAGTCCGGCCGTTCCGAGCAGGCATGCCAAAAGATGCGCCAGGCGGCCGCGCCAGGGTCCGGGAGTCTCCGCTCCATATTGTGCTGCCCGGACGCGGGCGCTCATGTGGCTCCACGGGCCGAAGATGAAGCCGGTCAATCCGAGCGCGGCCAGCACCGGAAAGAACAAATTGAGCGGATCTGTGTCGAACCAGCCCAGGGAGCAGCGCACGAACCAGAATGGGCTGACCGCCCCGGCCAGTCCAGCCGCGAGACCGCCCCAGGGTCCTGCCGCGACCCAGCCCGCCAGGGCCAGGGCCAGGCTCGACAGAACGGCCATGATCGGGGGCAGATAGAAGGCAATTTCGCGCATGGGCACGTCCAACGCCTTGTGCAGCGCCGAGGCCAGGGCGCTCACGGGCGGGACGTGCTCCGGCCGCTTCATCCCGCCTGGCCGCAGATCGTCCCTTGAGCGATAAGCGCCGCGCGAGCTCTCCTCGGCCAGGCGCAGGTAGTAGTAGCCGTCCGCTGTGGTCAGCAGCGGCTGCCCGGCCACGAAGGTCGAGCCTGGGCGGTCCGTCCATTCCGGCAGGCGCGCCAGGTGCAGGCCCAGGGTCCAGACGGCCGTGACGATCAGGACCAGGATCAGGACAGGCAGGCCCCTGCTTGCGCCGCGCTCTTCGGTCGAAGCCATGGCCGCCTACTGCTTGGGGTGTAAGGAGTGCCGCTCGGCGTCGGCGTGGGGCGAGTCCTCGGCATTCGCGCGCCCGCAGTGCTCCAGGCGCTCTTCCATGATCGCCAGGCGCTGGGTCAGGCGGCGGATCTTGACCTCCATCTTGGAGCGCTCGATGTCCATGGTCAGAATCTTCAGCACGTACAGCACGCCGGCCAGGATGAAGATGAGGCTCGGTGGGTAGGACACCCCGAGCCAGCCCGCCAGCACGTCCGAAATGCGCGGGAAGACGCCCAGGATGAAGATGGCCGCGGCCATGGACAGCCACCACACGCTGTAGCGCGTGTAGAGATGGTCGCGGCGCACGAGAAAGATGATGATCAGGGCGATGCTCACGCCCAGGATTCCGGTGGTCCACTGCAGGCTGATCATTGGCCCTCCCCTGCCTTTTCATCCGGATGGCGGGAACCGCGCACGCTTTTGGACATGGCCAGGATGGAACTGTGCAGCATGTATTTGCCCACCGAGGGCCATGTGTTGAAGATGCGCGAATGGCCGCTCAGGCGCTCGGCCATGACAATGGGCGTCTCGGCGATGCGCAGCCCATTCCGGCGCAGCAGGAAGAGCACACCGAGGTCCTGATAGTCCAGAAGAGTGGCCCGAGGTCCGGCCAGCAGCTCCATGGCCCGCCGGTTGTAGGCCCGGAAGCCGGAGGTCAGATCGCTCACACCCAGCCCGCCGATGCCGCGGAAGAACCCCCAGGCGACGTGCCGCAAGGCGCTGCCCCGGCTGGTGCACGAGCCGATGGCCGCATCGGCCCGGCCTCGCAGCACCGGTTCCAGCACCAGGGGCAGGTCGTGCACCGGGTGCTGCCCGTCGGCGTCCATGGTCACGCAACGCCTGTAGCCCCGGCTGAGGGCGTAGCGGATGCCGGCCTGCATGGCGCCCCAGGCGCCCAGCCCCAGCCGCAGGGGGAGGACCGTTGCCCCGGCCCTGCGCGCGGCGTCGGCGGTCCGGTCGTTGCTGGCGTCATCCACAACCACCACGGGCAGGCCCAGCTCCGAGACCACGGCGCCGGCCACGAGATGCACGGATTCCTGCTCGTTCTTGGCCGGTATGATGACCAGGGTTTCTGGCGTCATGGCTATCCGGGGAGACATACTGTTGATGTTCAGGGACAGGGGAGGCCGGGCGAGCCCGGCCTCCCGTTTGGCACTATGCCACTGAACCCTATATCACCGATCGTCGTCAGGGGAGAAGGTCTCCGCCATAATCTTACTCATCTTCACCTTCTTAATCCTCTCCATCGTCGCCGGAGTCGTCGATAGGCGCACTTGCCAGGCCGACGATGCTGGTATTGTTCTCCAGATCGATCCTGACGTTGACCGTGGTGTCGGTCACGTTGTCAGGGCTGAGGTAGCCGACTTCGAAGGGCTCGCCATCCAGGAACGCCAAGCCCATCAGCGACTTGCTCACGTTGTCGATGCTGCCGCTCCAGAACCAGCCGTTGTCCACGGTCAGGGTGGCCACGCCCGTGGCGGTCTGACCGGCGGGTTCGGTGGTGGTGGCCAGGTCGATGGTCAGCGTGCTGACGTTGTCGACCTCGTCGATCTCCATGCTGGCGCTGTTGATGGCGGTGGCCACCGGCGTGGTCGTGGGCTGGACGAAGGTGACGACCTGCTGGGCGTTGTCCATGGTCAGGCACTCGAGGCTGGTGCCCAGGATTCTGACCGTGACCGTGGCCGTGTTGTCCACGCCCATGCTGGCGGGCGCGCCGTCCACTTCGGTATTGAAGGGCAAGGTCTCGACGGAGTAGCCGGCCCCCCCGGTGATGGGCTCGGGAGCAGCCGCGCCCTCGAGGAAGTCCACGTTGCCGTTGGAGATGACGGAGGCCGAGAGCTTGCCGACATACGAGTCGGTCACGTCCTGGCCCTTGCCGTCGAGCACCACGAAGTTAAGGATGCTTGTGGCGTCCGAAGTCTCCTGGCCGGCGGGAATCTCCACCACCGCGGGATTGAGAATGAGCAGCATCTGCGCCGGCGGGTTGGCCACCAGCTCGGATTCCGTCGTCGCGGCCGGCACGATGAATGCCGGCGGGTTGGCCACGCCCAGGGCGTTGGCCTCGGCGTCCAGGGTCGCGCCCAGGCCGGTGAGGGCCTCTTCGATGTCGCTGCCCGTGTAGGCGCTGAAGCGGAAATCGATCGCGGTCAGAATCGCGGTCGGGACGGTCGCGATGTCCCCGCCAGGAATGAGCGCCATCGCTTCGGAGTACAGGCTTTCCAGGGCCGGAAGGTTACCACTGTCGAAACCTTCGACCTGCCCGTCCACCATGCCGTCCGACAGGTCCAGACCGAACATTGCCAGGTTGCCGGCAAAGGCGCTGGAGCCGATTTCCACGCTCGTGCCCAGATTGGAGAGCAGATCCTTGACGATGGCCGAGGCGGCCCTGTTGGCCACCAGCTCGCTCGCCTCGACGGCGGTCAGGTCGCCCTTGGGCAATGCCGGGCTGGCATAGATGTCGAACGGCGCGAAGAACTGGCCGCCGGTCTCAAGGCCTGCCAGGAAGACGTTGGCGGACATGTTCTCCACCAGGGAACCGTAATCCCGGATGAGCGCCTCGTCGGCCTGTCCGGCCTTGGCGGCCTCGGCACGCATCATCCACACCGCGATGGTGGTCAGCGGCGTGACGTTGACCCGGGGCTCGTCGCCAATGAGGTCATCGGCGGTGACCAGGGAGTACCAGGGGCCGATGAAAGGCTGCGTGTCGGTGCCGTCAGGGCCGACCGTCACCAGCTGGCTCTGTTCGGCCGTTCCCTGGACGCGGAGCAGGAAGGGGCCTTCCTGATCATCGGGAATGGTAACGGTATACGCGCCCGTGTTGTCCGTGGTCGTAGTGGCGACAGTGTCTCCGTCGAACGTGAGGACAGCCACTTCGGCATTCTGGATGAACGAGCCTCCGGCATCGCCGCTAAGCGAGGTCGTTCCAACTCCGCCACCGTTTCCGCCACCATCGGTACCGTTGTCGTCGTCATCGTCATCACAACCCATAGCCCCGAAGGCGAGCAAGCAGCACGTGAGTACCAGGAAAAGTAATCTGCGGTTGACCATGAAACCCTCCTCTCCAACACCAAAAAGTTTGCGCACAACCCTCTGCTGATTCAGTCCAACTCTACAAGGAGAAAGCAGGTCAAAATAATATTCCAATGTGTCTATTGCGTATGATGATTTGTGCACCTCCTTCCTTTTGCGTCTTGGCGTTCAATTGCAACGTGCGGCTGACGCAATAGAATTGCCAAGAGTAAGGGGACTATATACTGATGAGCACACCAACAAAGGATTTTTTGGTCAGCTTTTTCTCAGGTATGTCTTATAGTATTGCGTGAGATGAATAGTCCGGAAATATAATCAATCTATATTTTCCCTGCTATCCGTTTAAGACGTGCATGGCTGATCGCTTGCGCTCGTCTTCGGCGTTTTGAACCTAGCCACGCGGACGGCTGGCTGACTTCGCGAGCAATGCAGGCGTTGCCCGTGAGAGCGGGCCAAACCCTTAATCGGGGAGTTTCAGGCCTGAATCAGTCTGGCAGGGGATTGGCGTGGCTAAATCTGGGCGGATATATGATCTTACGACTCCGGCGGTACGCGGGAAGGCTCCAGCGGGCCGGGCGGAGTCGAGGCTCGGAGCGCCGGGGCACGGCCCATCGGGCAAGGCTCCCCGGCTTGCGCCTCGGCACGGGCAGTACAAAAGGAGACCTGGAGCAATGCGCGTCTGCGCCATCGTCTTGAACTACAACGGGCTGGGCCTCCTGGGCCCCTGCCTGGACGCGCTGTTGGCCAGCGACTTCCCCGGCCTTTCGGCCATGCTCGTGGACAACGCCTCCAGCGACGGCTCGGCCGGGTTCGTGCGCCGGCGCTACCCGCAGGTCGAACTGCTGGAGAATCCCGAGAACTACTACTTCAGCCAGGGCAACAACGTAGGCATGCGCCTTGCCTTGGAGCGCGGGGCGGACTACCTGCTCGTGCTCAACAACGACACGCTGATCGATCCTGCCTGCGTGCGCCTGCTGACCGAGTTCATGGACGCCCGGCCGGGCGTCGGGGCCTGCCAGCCGCTGCTGCGCTTCATGGACAGGTCCGACCTGGCGGCCTCGGCCGGCATCCGCCTGGGTCTGGCGGGCAAGGCCTGGGACATGGCCTGCGGCGAGCCCGCCGATTCCCTGGGCGTCCAGCCCTTCCGGGTCCTGGGCGCCACGGGCGGAGCCATGTTCCTGCGCGCCGAAGCCCTGCGCCAATGCGGTCTGTTCTGCGAGGAATTCCAGATGTACTTCGAGGACGTGGACCTGAGCTTGCGGCTGCGCGCGGCGGGCTGGGACATCTGGTGCGTGCCCCAAGCCAGCGTTCTCCACGAGTGCTCGGCCACCACCAATCGCTCCGGCTCCTGGCGGCGCGGTTATTTCTGCGAGCGCAACAGCTACAAGGTCGTGCTGCGCAACTACCCGCCGGCCAAGATCCTCAAGGCCTACCTGCTCGGATGGCCCATGGCCGGGCTGGTCGCCGGCTACAACCTGCTCCTGCACGACCGGCGCTACGGCCTGGCCATCGCCCAGGCCATGCTCGAAGGGCTGCGCGACCTGGCCAGGCTCCTGCCCGGCCGCCTGTCGCGCCGGGACCGCCAGGCTCGCCGGTACCCCTTCTGGCCCATGATCGAGGAATCCGTGATCTACCCGCCGAACTGCCGGCGAACAGACGAATAAAGTCGGGAGAGGGCGCTGCCCTCTCCCGAACCCCCTCCCGCCAGGGTGTAACGACACCCTGGACCCCGTATGTAATGATAATTCGTCGCGCTCCGCGCCATCAGCATGTCGGGTGTCAGCGCGTGTGAACAATGACTCGGCCGGGAGGAGAGCCGCGCCGGCCTTGCGGGTCCTTTTTCCAAACTACTCCACGCCAAAGGCACGGCAGAGCACACCCGGGCCGAGGAGCAGCGCGCCGTGGAAGCTGGCGTCGAGGATGTCCTGGTCGGTCCAGCCCAGATCGCGAAGGGCCTGCGTCTCTTCTGCCCTCATGGACTCGGGTGAGGTCACCGCCTTGAGGGCCAGGAGCAGCAGGGCCTTGTGCTTCTCGTCGAGAGGGGCTGAAGCCGGGTCGGCCGCCAGGGCGTCCACCTCGGCCTCGCTCATGCCCATGAGAATCAGGAGCTGGCGGTTGAAGCGCTCGCAGGGCGCGAAGTCCTTGGCCGTGGCCACCAGGAAGCGCAGCATGGCCAGGAAGTGATGGTCCAGGCGCTCGTGCGCTCCGTAGTAGGCAAGGAAGCGGCCTTGTGCGGCCAGCAGGTCGGGGCTCGCGCTGAGGAGCAGCGCCGGAGCCGGGATGCCCGCCTTGGCCGGGAAACGTTTGTAGGCTTCGGCCACCATGCCGATGGCTTCCTCTGGCCGCACATAGGAAAGCAGACTCATTTGATACTCCTTGAATTGTAGTAGACCGGTCGTATATTAATTTATCCAAAAATAAGGCCGCACCCGTGAGGGACGGCCCGCCTTGGTCACGCATGAATTATCTCAAGGCGTTAGCAGCTTTTCCAGGGCCATGCGCCTGAACCTGCGCATGGGTTCGAGGCTTTTGTTCACCTTGGCCAGCATGATGGAGCCCTGCCAGGCGGCCAGGAGGAAACGGGCCGTTTCGGCGATGTCCAGGTCCGGGGAGACCTCGCCCGCGGCCGCGGCCTCGCGCAGCACGGATTCGACGGCCCCGGCCATGCGCTCGACCACCTCGGCCAGCTTGTCGCGCATGGCCCCGCTCAGGTCGCCCATCTCCTGGCACAGGTTGCCGATGGGGCAGCCTTTGGAGAAACCCTGCTCGGCGAAGATCTCCTCGAAGGCCAACAGGAAACGGTGATAGCGTTCCAGCGGAGACAAGGAGCTGTCCCTGAGCACGGCCATGGCCGATGAGCCGACGGAACGCGCATAGTGCTCCACCAGCTCGGCCCCGAAGGCCTCCTTGCTGGGGAAGTAGAAATAGAACGAGCCCTTGGGCACACCTGCGAGATCGAGGATCTCCTTGATGCCCGTGTTGTTGAAGCCCTTGCTGTGCACGAGTTCGGCTCCGGCGGCCAGAATGCGTTCCTTGGTGTCGAGCTTGGGCATGAGGGCTCTACTAGACCGGTCGTCTACAGATGTCAATCCTGAAGTAGTGCAGCCTGCGCTTTGCGAACGAACCGGGTGGATTGCTCACTCGATTCCGCGCGTTGCGTTTTATGCCTATGCCCGCTCGTCGAGCGACTCCCAGGCCTTGCGTACGGTCTCCTGGCCATAGGCGCGTTCCAGGCGGCGCACGGTGAAATGGCCTTGGGCCATGTTCTGGAAGTGCTTCATGAACACGGTGTTGATCGCGGCCCCGCCCAGGGCGCCGATGACGGGCATGGCCTGGGCCGCGACTTTCTGCGTGACCGTGGCTCCGAAGCGCTTGGCGATGGCGGTCAGGAGGCGAACGAGCACGGGCGTGCCCTTCTCGGCAGCGCCTGCGCTGGCGGCATACCGGGCGGCCTCGGCCACGGCCTTGGCCAGGGAAGCGCGCACGGCGAAATAGCCGGTCTCCGTGGCGTCGTCGGCCGCGGACGGTCCGCCCAGGGCGAAGACCTCCAGGCAGGCCAGTTTCGCTTCCGGCCGGCGCAGATCCTCGCCGTTGCTGTGGGCGATGTCCGCGATGGAGCGCATCATGATCGTCGTGGTCACGGGCAGCTCCAGCAGCAGGCCCGACAAGCCGAACAGGCCGCCCACGCCGCCGGCGGCAGCGGCCCAGGCCTTGTGCAGCCCGTTGCGCGCAGGCCCCTCTGCCGTGCCGTCCTTGTCCATGGTTTTGAGCGCGGTGTTCAGTGCTCCATCCAGGGCCTTGCGCGTGGCCTTGTTCACCCCGTCGCGCATGCCTACGGGTAGCTTGCTCATGGCCGCCTCCACGGGCGCACCGGCCAGGTTGCTCAGCCGCGCCGCCAGGCTGGGGCTTTCCAGCAGGGCGCGGGCCTGCCTCAGTTCCTCAAGATCCTTTTCCGTCATGGCCTACTCCGAGGCTTGCTCCGCATGCGGAGCGGTTGCGGACAGCGGCTCCGGCCGCGCCTCGCGGCCGGAACCGGCGGAGGGCCTGCGCTCCTCCGCTTATGCCGACCATAGCGTTTTTCGTTCGGCAAGACCATGAACCGGGAAGGGCGTTGCCCTCCCCGGACCCCACCCACCAGGGCCGGCGCGGCCCTGGACCCGCGCAGTTCGTTCGCGCACTTCTTTGGGGTCCCGATGCTTCTGAACGATAAAGCCCGTCTGGCTGATGCCAGGCGGGCTTTATCGTTCAAATCACAAAAAATTCGGGGTCCAGGGCGTCGTTACGCCCTGGTGGGATGGGTCTGGGAAGGGCAAAGCCCTTCCCAGCTCTTTTCCAATCTATTCTAGCCCTTGGATTCGTCGGGTTCCAGGTCGCGGGTGAAGCGGCAGGCCTTTTCCGGGCAGGCCACGTGCTCGCCGCGCGCCTTGGTGGTCTTGATGGTCAGGATCTTGGAGTCGCACATGGGGCAGGGCTTGGCGATGGGCCAGTCCCAGGTCGCGTAGTCGCACTTGGGATAGGTAGAGCAGGAGTAGAAGACCTTGCCGCGCTTGGAGCTTTTCTCCACGAGCTGGCCCGTGCAGCCTTCGCGCGGGCAGGCCACGCCGGTGGAGTGGGGCTCGGCGTGCTTGCACTCGGGGTAGCCGGAGCAGGCCACGAAGCGGCTGCCCGTGCGGGCGCGCTTGAGCACGAGGTCCTTGCCGCAGTCCGGGCAGGTGCCGACTTTCTCTGGCGTTTCGTTGGGCCGCTCGACGATCTGGATCTGGCCCTGCTCGTCGCGAGTGAAGTTCTTGATGCCCTTGCAGTCCGGGTATCCGGAGCAGCCCAGGAACTCGCCGTTCTTGCCGAAGCGGATGTTCATGGGTTTGCCGCACAGCTCGCACAGGATGCCGGTCTCCAGGCCGCCCTTGACCTGGGCCATCTCGTCCTTGGCCTTGTCCAGGGTGGGGTAGAAGTCGCCGGTGAAATGCTTGAGCAGCTCGACCCAGTCGACCTTGCCGCCGGCCACGTCGTCCAGCCGCTCTTCCATGCCCGCGGTGAAGTGCACGTCCATGAGGCTCTGGAAATGCTTGGTCAGCAGGTCCACGACCGTGACGCCAAGCTCCGAGGGAACGAACTTCTTCTCCTCCAGCCGGGCGTAGTCGCGGTCCAGCAGGGTGGAGATGATGGCCGCATAGGTCGAGGGGCGTCCGATGCCCTGCTCTTCAAGTTCCTTGACCAGCGAGGCTTCGGTGTAGCGCGGCGGCGGCTGGGTGAACTTCTGGTCCTTGCTCAGCTTGCGCACCGTGAGCCGCATGCCCTTTTCGAGCTTGGGCAGCACGGCGGCCTTGGCCGTGGAGGTCTCGCCGCCCTCGCCGTCCTCGGCGGTCTCGTCAACGCCGTAGACCTTGAGGAAGCCGGGGAAGATCACGCGCTCGCCCTTGGCCCGCCACTGCGCCGGTCCGCTGTCCACGGTCACTGTCGTGTCGTGCAGGCGCGCGGCGGCCATCTGCGAGGCCATGAAGCGCTGCCAGATGAGCGTGTAGAGCTTGTACTGGTCCGCGGGCAGGTGCTTGCGCACGGACTCGGGCGTGACGCGCACGTCGACGGGGCGGATGGCCTCGTGGGCGTCCTGCGCGCCGGATTTGGTTTTGAAATATCGCGGCTTGGGCGGGTAGTAGTCCTCGCCCAGCGTCTCCGTGATGAACTCGCGGGCAGCGTCGCGCGCCTCGTCGGCCACGCGCACGGAGTCGGTACGCATGTAGGTGATGAGCGCGGTCACGCCGCGTTCGCCGAGCTCCACGCCCTCGTACAGCCGCTGGGCCGTGGACATGGTGCGCTTGGCCGTGTAGCCCAGGCGGCGGCTGGCGTCCTGCTGCAGGGTCGAGGTGATGAACGGCGGCGAGGGATGGCGCTGGCGCTCCTTCTCCTCGATGGCCGAGACCACGAAGGGCTCGTCCTTGACGCGGTCGTAGAGCACCTGGGCCTGCTCGCCCGAGCCGATGGCCGGCTTCTTGCCCTCGACCTTCCACAACTCGGCCGCGAAGGCGGGCGGCTCCGGGCCTTCGAGCAGGGCCTTGAAGACCCAGTACTCCTCGGGCCGGAAGGCCTGGCGCTCGCGCTCGCGGTCCACGATGAGGCGCAGGGCCACGGACTGCACGCGCCCGGCGGAGATGCCGCGCTTGACCTTGGACCAGAGCAGCGGCGAGAGCTTGTAGCCCACAAGCCGGTCCAGGATGCGCCGGGCCTGCTGCGAGTGGAACAGGTTCTCGTCCAGGGGCCTGGGGTTGGCCAGGGCCTCCTTGACCGCGCGGCTGGTGATTTCGTTGAACTGGATGCGGCTGACCGGCTTGTCCTTGCCGCCGATAAGATGGGCGACGTGCCAGGCGATGGCCTCGCCCTCGCGGTCCGGGTCGGGCGCGAGGTAGACGTGCTCGGCCTGGTCGGCGGCGGCCTTGAGCTTGGCCACGACCTTCTGCTTGCCGGGGATGACCTTGTAGTCCGGGGTGAAGCCCCGCTCCTCGTCGACGCCGATCTTGTTGGACGGCAAGTCGCGCACGTGACCCACCGAGGCCTCGACCAGATAGTCGCGGCCCAGGAATTTCTTGATGGTCTTCACCTTCGCGGGCGACTCGACGATGATTAGATTCTTTGCCATGACTTGCGGTGTATAGTCATGACCATACCCCATGGCAAGCGCAAAAGCCCGCGTCCGCCGCAGGCCGTCGGCGATGGCGGCGCGGCTGTCGGACCGCCGCCGCTTACCGAACCGAGTCCGCCGTCCGCCGATAATCCGGCCCGGAGCGTTTGCTTTCGTTGGCGAAATATGTGATTTCCAGCCTCGCGGGCTGCCCGCCCCATCCCGAGCGCACGCCAGCCCTTCCCCGTTTCATCCCACCCCAAGGAGTTCCCATGTCCGAAAGGAAGCCCTACGAGGAGATCGCTCCGCGCCTGCGCGGCCTGCGCGACGCCTGCGGCTTTAGCGTGGAGGACCTGGCCGCCCGGACCGGCGCCAGCGCCGAGGAAGTATCCAGGTTCGAGTCCGGCGCCTCCGAGATCCCGGTCAGCTATCTGTTCAAGGCCGCCCAGGCCTGCGGCGTGGACACCACCGTGCTCATCTCCGGCGGCGACGCGCACCTCAAGGCCTACACCCTGGTGCGCAAGGGCGAGGGCCTGTCCGTGGACCGGCGCAAGGACTACGCCTACAAAAGCCTGGCCTACCGCTTCACGGGCCGCAAAATGGAGCCCTTCATCGTCACCGTGCCGCCCAAGCCCGAGGACGGGCTGACCTATGCCCACCATCCGGGCCAGGAGTTCATTCACATGCTCGAAGGCCGCCTGGAGATCCGCATCGGCAAGAGCAGCGTGGTCCTGGAGGCCGGCGACAGCCTCTATTTCGACTCCAACTTCCCTCACGCCCTGCGCGGCCTGGACGACAAGCCGGCCAAGTTCCTGGACGTGATCATCTAGCGCATTCCAGCGAGGAGAACGAGGATGCACAAGCTTTCGCCCGTGTCATACGACGACTTCAAGGACAAGTTCTCCCTGGAGGTGCCCGAAGGCTACAACTTCGCCTTCGACTTCCTGGACGCCGAGGCGGCCAAGGACCCCGCGCGGCCGGCCATGGTGCACATCGACCCCGACGGCAAGCGCCGCGACTACGACCTGGCCTTCTTCAGCCGCGAGTCGGCCAGGCTGGCCAACGCCCTGGTCGCCCAGGGCCTCAAGCGCGGCGACCGGGTCATGGTCATCCTCTACCGCCGCGTGGAGTTCTGGGTGACCATGCTGGCCCTGCACAAGATCGGCGCCGTGCCCATCCCCTCGCCGAACCTGCTCACGGCCAAGGACATCGAGCAGCGCATCAACTACGCAAAGGTGCGCGCCGTGGTCTGCGAGCACACCATCACCGAGCGCGTGGAGCAGGCCAGGCCCAAGTGCCCGACCCTGGGCGTCATGGTGCAGGTGGCCGGCGACGCGCTTCCGGCCGGCTGGGCGGGCTACTACGCCATCCTGCAGAAGGCCGGCGACGGCTTTCCCGCTCCCAAGGGCAAGGACAAGCCCGGCGGCAATGACCCGCTGCTCATCTTCTTCACTTCCGGCACCACGGGCATGCCCAAGATGGCCGAGCACACCCACGGCTACGCCCTGGGCCACTACACCACCGGCGCCTACTGGCATGACCTGAGGCCCGGCGACCTGCACCTGACCCTGGCCGACACGGGCTGGGGCAAGGCGGTCTGGGGCAAGTTTTACGGCCAGTGGATGGCCGGGGCCACGGTCTTCACCTGGGACTTCCGCGGCAAGTTCGACCCCGAGCATCTGCTGCAGCTCATCGCGGAGCACAAGGTCACCAGCTTCTGCGCGCCGCCCACGGTCTACCGCTTCCTCATCCGCCTGGACGTGTCCAAGCTCGACCTGTCCGCCCTGCGCCACTGCACCACGGCCGGCGAGCTGCTCAACGACAGCGTGTTCCTGGAGTGGAAGCGGTTGACCGGCCTGTCCATTTACGAGGGCTACGGCCAGACCGAGACGACCCTGCAGATCGCCACCTTCCCCTGGATGGAACCCAAGCCCGGCTCCATCGGCCGCCCGGTGCCCGGCTGGAACCTGACCCTGCTCAAGGAGGACGGCACGTCCTGCTCGCCCGGCGAGGAAGGCGAGATCTGCATCGCCGTGGAGCCCAAGCGTCCCGTGGGACTGTTCACCGGCTACCTGGACGAGCCGGCCAAGACCGCCTCGGTGGTCTACGACGGCTACTATCATACCGGCGACAAGGCCTGGATGGACGAGGACGGCTACTTCTGGTTCCTGGGCCGTACCGACGACCTCATCAAGTCCTCGGGCTACCGCATCGGACCCTTCGAGGTGGAGAGCGCGCTCATCACCCACCCGGCGGTGGTGGAGGCGGCGGTGACCGGCGTGGCCGACCCCGTACGCGGCCAAGCGGTCAAGGCCACGGTCGTGCTGGCCAAGGGCTACGACCCGAGCGACGAGCTGACCAGGGAGCTGCAGCAGCACGTCAAGAAGACCACCGCGCCCTACAAGTACCCGCGCATCATCGAATACGTGACCGAGCTGCCCAAGACCATCTCGGGCAAGATCAAGAGAGCGGAGATCAGGCAGCGGGACGAGCAGAAAGGCTAAGAAAATCGGGAAGGACGTTGCCCTCCCCGAACCCCACCCACCAGGGGCGGACGCGCCCCTGGACCCGCGCATGGTGAGAAGTGTTATGGAAAGGGCCGGGAGAGAAGATCTCCCGGCCCTTTGTTGCACAGGCTCAGTAGCTCAGTCTGCTTGGTTTACATCGCTGATGGTGATCAATGCGGCTCAGCCGGGCCACGCAGGCGCGTCCATATGCGAGCGATGAAGGCTCCGAGCACCTGCCGCAAAGGCCGGCCAATGGGCTTTTCGGTATGGCTCTCGGCTGCGTGGGCCACCAGGGCGGCGATATCGCCCGGAGCAATGGACAACCTTTCTCCGTAGGCCTCCAGGTACTGCCGCAACGTACGTTCGAAGTCCTCCGGCCGGGCCGGGCCAGGGGCGGCCTCAATGCCCACTTGGCCTTCGGCGTTGACGAACAGGTTCAGCGACCGGCCCTGGGCGTCAAAGCCGAAAACCTCCGTATACTCCACTTCGCTCGGCTCGACGTCGATGAGTGCTTCTTCCAGCGTCTCGTACAGGCGCATCTCGCAACAGGCGGACTCGAACAGGATGAGCGGCGGCGTGGGCGCGGCCGGGCCGCTCCGCGCGCCACGATCCGTGCGCGGAGCCGGGCCGGACCGGGCGAAGAGGAGCGCGAGCAGGCCCGCCGAGAGTGCCTCCACGGCCAGACGCGCTGGCAGGAGCCCGTCCGCGTGGCCTTGAAGACTCAGGATCGACGCCTCGTACACCAGCGGCGTCAGGACCACCGGCCAAAGCACCTGTCGCTTGAACGAAGCCCCGCGCTTGCGCAACAGGGCTTGCGTAACGCGCACGAGAATGAACGCCGGTCCGAGGAAGAAGGCGAGCGGGCCCTGAAGGTCGACGGGGATCATGCGCTTTTCCCTGCCAATACGTGTGATGATGGACCCGAGCTCCTGCCGCAATGGCCGGCCCGTCCGCAAGACCACGGACAGGCCGCTCCGCGCGGGTTGCGTTGGATCACTCCCGGATCATTCAACGTCCGGATAGTTCTCGTCGGGGATGGAACAACAGTCCGAGTAATTCTCGTCGGGGACGCGATACCAGGAAATTATCTTCCATTCCCTGTCATAATCGCGCAGCATGTACCAGAACCGACTACGGACATCGCCAGTGTCGGGAAGGCGCCTGATGATTTCCACAGTAACCTCGACGTCATCCTCCCTGATCGGCCCGTCGGCGGTAATGGCTCCAGTATCCTGAGCCGGGTCGATCTCCACGATCATGCAGTCGCGCCATGGTATGGATGGACTGTCAAGCTCGATGCCGCAGCACATGATAGCATTCCGCGTCTCCCGGTCCTGGGCCGTGCAGTAGGTCATAATGGCTGCCTCCGGGGTGGACAGGTCGATTTCTCCCTCGGCCTGAGCCATCGAGACTGCAAGGAGAAGCGCCAAGATCAAGACCAGCAACATAGTGAAACGAGTTGCGGACATAACCTACTCCGTTTTGATGAAATCAGCCGGATTACGCCTTTTGGTCTTGCCGTTCTCTATTTCGTATACTTCGAGATGGACATGGGGCTTTATTTCCGGTTCCTGATATTGCTCTCTCAGATCATGGAGCGTGCCGATCACCTGGCCTTCCTTGACTTGCGCGCCGCGCGGAATGCTTGGGGTGAAATGGAGCATGCGCACGGAATACTGTTTGTTGTCGGCGTCTCTTCTGGTTGTAATGCGCACGCCGTCATCAATGATCTCAGCCGCACCGTCGATGGTGGCGAAGACAGGATCTCCTACCTTGCCGATATAGTCGATTCCCGCGTGCTTCCTCTTGCCGTGGGATCGGGATGACTCATATGTGCCTTCTCCCGCAATATCGTTCCGGATTTCCTGCCCGGTCGGGTTGGTCCAGGCCAGTTCCGGCCCGTGGGGGATTTTCCCGGCGTCCCGCCAAGCCTCGTGCTCCTCGTAGGCCTCCTGGGCCGCGCGAAATTCTCCGCTGCCCAGCGGCACGCGCAGGGGCTGGCCGGCCCTGCGTCGCGGGTTGACGAAGGAGAGCACCTCCTCATCCAGGCCCAGGGCCTCGGCCGACTGCGCAAGGCTTTCCCCGACCCGGGGCGCATAGCTGCCATGCCCGTTCCAGTTGCCGTACCTGTCCCGGCTCACGACGAGCCTGCCCGGCAACTCCACGGACGCGCCGCCGTCATGCCCTTCGCGCACTCTCGCCTTCAGGCGCACGCTGCTCGCGGCGTCATCCCCGCTGCGCCGTGCGAGCTCGTCTTCGTCAAAAAAAGATGTGAAAGCCTCTGCGATGCGATCGAAAATGCTCATGAAATCCCACCTTGTGCAAGCTGAAAATAGAGTAGCCGTTGCCACTATCCTCAATACCCCGCCATGCCGTCCGCCGGCCTTCCGCCGATACCGCCCCTGCGCCGGGCCGGGGCTTTGCGGCCAGGCTCCTCGGCGGCCAGGGCCGCGTATTGCAGGGCGTCGTGCACGTGGCTGTAGGCATTCTTCAGGGGCCGCTCGGCGAAGCGCTCCTCGCCGCCGGACATGATTGGCAGACGTTCGTAGCGGTAGCCGGACAGCCCCTGAAAAAGGAGCAGCCTTGGCCAAATGCATTGACCAAGGCTGCCTTGCTGCTGAAGTTGCCGGGTAATCTGTTGAAAAGAGATTATCTTCTGTTCTTGCTCAGTTGCTTACGAATAAACGCGAACAGTTCCCTGAATCCGTCCCGAAAGAAATGAAAAATAAAATGCGGATCATATACATACGAGTACCCCTCGACGGCCATGGCCATCAGGCAGGACAGGTCGCACTCCGGGTCTTCGGCGCGCGCATCGGCCGCCTTCAGATAGGCGCGCAGGTTCCGCTCCAGGGCTTCGGGCTGCGCGGGCTGGTCGGCGGCCTCGATGCCCACCCGAATATGATCCAGGGCAAGGAAGCGCAACGGCCTGCCTTTGGCATCAAAGCCGAAATACTCGCCTTCAAGGACATCGTAGGCTTCGTAGTGGGCCTGGGCATCCTCCAGGTTTGAGAAGACATTCAGGTTGACGCCATCAATGTCGAAAACAAACAATGGGAATACGAGTTGGTTCGAGGTCTGCTCCACGGACGTTCATCCTCGCGGTTTGGTGCACTTGAATACAACAAGGCTTTCAATGCTCCTCCATCACCTCGATCCCCGGCGCGACCTCATGGACGAACGCCTCGGCCTCCCGCTGCGTGGAAAACACGCCTCCCGTGAACACGCCGTCGATGATCTCTCCTTGGATGTTCATGCTGGCGATGACCCGCCCATTGCAATAGTGTATAATGAGCTGTCGCCCCACGTTTCCCCGCGTCAAATCGGCGAACAAGGGGTGATATGCGTCCGAAAAGCGATACAGGATTTGAAACAAGACCGCAGGGCCGAAACTCCTCTGCTCGATCGACGCGGACTGCAGCATGCCGGGTTGCAGATCGAGTTCCAGCGGGTCGGGCGCGAATGGGCCATGTACCGGTATCTCCCCGATCCCAGGCAGTACCTCGCGGATGAAGTCCTCGGCTTCCTGGAGCGTTTTGTATGATCCACCACTGATAGTACCACGAAGTATTTCAGCTTGTACTCTAGTGCTGACGAGTATTCTTTCCTTATATGAAATGGCAAGGCGTCGTCCAATATTTTCCTTGGTTAACTTCGCAAAATCGCTACAGAATGGATCAACAAGTCGGAGTACGACGTTGTATTCTTTGCTTGATGCCGCAATCCAGGCTGACCCAATCATGTGAGGCTCCAATTCATATTTAAGCGTATCAGCAAAAGAAATTGTGTAAGAAATAAAAACAAAACAGATCAGTGAAATAAATATATTTTTGCACATAATCTACTCCTTATCCAAGGTTGTGTAGATAGCATACTGAACAACAAATGCATCGGAATCTGTGGATATAATAAAACGCCAGTTCACGGTGTCATGTCCAAAGTAGTTAAATCGAAATGTCTGCGTGGAGTGAGGCACAAGGAGCGCACCCCTGCTTCCATCGTGGTTGCTGGATATGGAAATCATTGCTCCAAGGACATTTACGTTTTTTACTTCGATCCAGACAACTTGGCCGAGTGTCGCGGAAAAGACAACACCTCCGTTCCAGATCCCCGTATCCCAAAGATGTCTTTTCCCACTCTGTCGCTGGGACTCATTATCCTCGCCATGTCCACTCGATGTAAGTTCATTGATCGCCTCTTTGAACCATCTGGAAAACTCGCTGCTCATGATGCTCCTCCCATATTGGTGAATGGTTCCCATGCACAATTCATTTCTCAATACCCCGCCATGCCGTCCGCCGGCCTTCCTTCCGCTCCGCCCCTGCGCCGGGCCGGGGCCTTGCGGCCGGGCTCCTCGGCGGCCAGGGCCGCGTACTGCAGGGCGTCGTGAATGTGGCTGTACTGGTTTTTCAGGGGCCGCTCGGCGAAGCGCTCCTCGCCGCCGGACATGACCGGCAGGCGTTCGTAGCGGTAGCCGGACAGGAAGCCCTTGCGCAGCAGCGTGCAGCTCGGGGAGAGCAGAAAAGCCGGGGCGTCCGCCTCACCGCCGGCCAGGAACCCGGCCACGGCCTCGCGCCGGGCCGTGAAGTCGTTGCTGCGCGCGGGCTGGGTCGGGATGCCCGCGGCGGCCAGCTCGTCCATGCAGGTGCGCTCGTCGGTCTGGGCGCGGGCCCGGCCAGCCGGGTCGCCGTGGCTCTGCACGGACAGCCCGGCGAAGCGCGAGCGCAGGGCCGGGGCCACGACCTCGCGGGCGAAGCGGCGGATGCCCGTGCCCTGCCCCGCGAATTCGGCCAGCACGAGCAGCCTGCCACCGGGCGCGAGCTGCGTCGCCACGCAGGCCGGGGTCAGGCCGAAGTCCCAGCCCAGCAGGAGCGGCACGCCCGGCAGTGCTGCGAGATCCTGCCGCGCCAAATGGCGCTCGTCGTCGTACTCCGGGTACACGGGCCTGCCCTCGGCTACGCAGCCGTAGCGGCCTTGCAGGTAGACCGCGACCCACTGGCGGCTCTTGCCCGCGGCCTGGCGCAGCCAGTACTCGCCGCCCAGCGGCTGGTGACGCAGGTTCTCGGCCAGCGGGTTGAGCGCGAACCCTTCTTTCATCTCGACCAGAGCGGCCGGCTGTCTAAAGAATTCCCAGCCCTCGGGCCGCCGCTCCTCGGCCAGCCTGTGCCACCAGTGGCCTTCGTCGGGAGGGTTGCTGTCCATGACGAGCCCGGACCAGCTCGGCCCGCCTAGCCGCTTGGGCGGATAGCGGCCCACGCGGCCCAGCAGGGCGTCGAGCACGGCCTTGTCCACCTCGCGCGCCTCGTTGACCCAGGCCCCGGTCAGCTCCAGGGACAGGAGTTTGCGCGCGTCGTCGGCGCTGTCCAAAGCCAGGAAGAGCGCCTCCATGTCCAGGCGCGTGCCGTCGGCCAGCGGAGCGGCCATGCGCGCCGTGAGCGGCGCGCTGCCGCGCACCGGGCAGACCTGCGCCGGAGCCCAGTCGGCCCAGGTCTTGAGCGTGGTGGTGCGCAGCTCGGGATAGGTGTTGCGCACCACGGCGAAGCGCGTGCGCCGCACGCCGTCCGGGCCGGGCCGCTGGCGCGCGGCGCGCAGCAGCAGCTCCACGCACATGGCCGAGGACTTGCCCGAGCCCACCGGCCCCATGACCCCGCGCACGAAGGCCCGGCTGCGATGGAAGCGCGCCAGGGTCGGCTCGGCGCGGTAGCCCACGACAAGTTCGCTCATCGGCCGGCCTCCCCGTCGCTGCCTGCGGCCTGGGCTTCATCGTCCAGGCGGATGTCGAAGCGCACCAGCAGCGGCTCGTCGGCCTCGTCGCCGGACCGCCCCGACTGGCCGGACTGGCCGAGCAGGCCCAGCACCTTGGCCAGCAGCTCCCAGGCCTTGATCCTGTTGGCCTGGCCCGGGTCCTTGCCCTCGCCGCTGGCCTCCTCGTACAGCCCGGACACGACCATCTCGCGCGTTACGTTGGTTACCGGCGGTGTAGCTGGAGAGGGGCTCTGCCCCTCTCCAGACCTCTCCCCGCCAGGGCGTGACGACGCCCTGGACCCGCGATGTTGCGTGGCGGTCGGCTCGGGGGCTTGCGGATGTTCGAGCGCTGGTTGTGCGCTTTGGGCATGGGATTGGTCTTGAAACCCTTCAAGACAGCTTATCGTATCGTCCAGCGACTCCGCGAAGCGTCCCACACCCGAACTACGCGGGTCCAGGGGGCCGTTGCCCCCTGGTGGGAGGGGTCTGGGGAGGGCGACGCCCTCCCCGGCTCTTGCTTTCGCCTCCAGCAATCGTCCTGCAGTGAACGCGGCCAGGCGCTCGTCGTAGCTTGCCGCCACGGCCGCGCGCGCCCCGTCGCCGCAGCGTTCGTACTCCGCGAAAAACCGCTCCTGCCGCTCCTTTGTCCCCTTGCGCATGCCGCACCCTCCAAAAAAGAAGCGGGGAGGCTTGCGCCTCCCCGCGTTGCATGGGCCGGATTGCCCCATCAGGCTTTTATAATAGCATAATTGCGCTGAATGCGCCAGTCTGGCTGTCGCTTATTAGTTGAATGCTCGGTCAGGAAACAGCATCAACTCCTGCCTGCCGGTTTAGGCCAGCCATCCAATTCGCAGGCCCAAACAGTAGCAAAGGATTCCAAGTTCCGCAGGACATCGTTTTCTTTCTTTACGGCGTTTTTATCTTGCTCGGACATAGCCTGCTATATATGGTTTCCAATAGAGTTCCATCCAACGCCGGCAGTTAAGTACGCGATATCCTTAAATCCGGATGAATGGAGGCGGCTGAATATTTGTATACGTCTCTTCTCCTGCTCCACACGGGCAAGGCATGCCGAAGTTACGATACGCGCCCATTCCAGAAGAGCCCTGGAAGGATCAATGCTTGTTGAAGCAGGAAAAATATGTTATTATAATAGATTATATTGCAATTCAAATTTGAGAGATAGCTACATTGCTCCGAGTGCATACTTGAAGAGTTGGAGGACAGAATGCCAAAGACGGATAATGCAGTCATTCAGATGATCAGGGACAAAAAGAAGCAAATCCTGGAGGCCTGGCTGAAGGCCCAGTATGAAAGCAAGGTCATCAGGCTGGACCTCATCAACAAGGGCGAGCTGGCGACCCAGTCCGAGGAGTTCCTCGATGCCTTCGTGGACGCCCTCAAGACCGGGAATTTCGAGGACATCGCGGCCCCCGAGTACAAGTCCGTGGTCCAGATGCTCGGCGACATCTCCAGGTCGCGGACCAGGCAGGGCTTCAGTCCGACCGAAACCGCCACCTACGTCTTCAGCCTCAAGGACACGCTCCTTGAATTTCTGCAGGACGAGTTCCGCGACAGGCCCGGCGAACTGAATGCACAGATCACCAAGTTCTCCAAGCTGCTCGACAGCCTGGGTCTCGTGACCTTCGAGTCCTACACGCACGGCCGCGAGGACATCATCCAGCGTCAGCAGCAGGAGATCCTCGAGCTTTCCACCCCGGTCATCCGCATCTGGAAGGGCGTGCTCTCGGTCCCGCTCATCGGCACGCTCGACAGCGCGCGCACCCAGATCATCATGGAGAACCTCCTGCAGCAGATCGTGGCCACCGAGTCCTCCGTGGCCATCCTCGACATCTCGGGCGTGCCGGCGGTGGACACCCTGGTGGCCCAGCACCTCCTCAAGACCGTCAGCGCGGCGCGGCTCATGGGCGCCGAGTGCATCATCAGCGGCATCCGGCCCGAGATCGCCCAGACCATGGTCAACCTCGGCGTGGACATCAACGTGAAGACCAAGGCCACCTTGGGCGAGGCGCTCAAGGAGGCCTTTACCCTGGTAGGCCTGCGAGTCGTCCGCAACGAGGTCGCATCCGAGAGGCGCTAGATGGACAAGATCCCCATTCTCAGGATGGGCCCGTTCCTCCTGGTGACCATCCAGGTGGACATGCACGACCGGCTGGCCATGACGCTCCAGGACGACCTGACGCGCATGGTCGGCGCGAGCGGCGCAAAGGGCGTGCTCATCGACATCTCGGCCCTGGACATCGTGGATTCCTTCATGGGCCGCATGCTGGGCAGCATCGCCTCCATGACCCGCATCATGGACGCCGAGACCGTGGTCGTGGGCATGCAGCCCGCGGTGGCCATCACGCTCGTGGAACTGGGGCTGTCCCTGCCCGGAGTGCTCACGGCGCTCAACGTGGACAAGGGCATGGAGATGCTCACGCAGCGCCTGGGGCTGGCCGCGAGAGACGGCAAGGCGACGCATGAAGACGACTGAGCTGGAGGCCCTGCGGGTAGCCGACGAGGCCGGAATCGTCAGCGCCAGGCGTCTGGCGCGCGATCACGCCGTGCGGCTCGGCTTCAGCCTGGTGAACCAGACCAAGCTGGTGACGGCAGTGAGCGAGCTGGCCCGCAACATGGTCGTTTACGCGGGAGGCGGAATTGTCCGCATCGAGGAGATCGCGAGCGGGATGAGGCGAGGTCTGCGAATAACCTTTCAGGACAGCGGCCCGGGCATACAGGACATCGAGCTGGCCATGCGCGACGGCTATACGACCGGCGGCGGGCTCGGGCAGGGATTGCCCGGCTCCAAGCGCCTGGTGAGCGAGTTCACCATCAACTCACGGGTGGGCGTCGGGACGACCGTGACCATCACCCACTGGAAATAGATGCGCACAATGTTGAGCGGCCTCAAGGCGCACGAGCGGTTTCCCGTCTCCGAGTCCAGCCAGGTGGGCAGCCTGCGCCGCGCGGTGGCCGCCCTGGCCCGCGGTCAGGGCATGGGCCAGGAGCAGGCGGCCAGGGCCGCGATAATGGCCACGGAGATGGGCACCAACCTCGTCAAGCATGCGCGGGGCGGGGGCGAGGTGCTCGTGCGCTCCATCTCCGGAGGGCCGGGCGGGCTGGAACTGCTGAGCCTGGACAAGGGCCCAGGCATGGAGAACCCGGCCCGCATGCTCCAGGACGGGGTCTCCACCACCGGCAGCCCCGGAACCGGCCTGGGCGCGCTCAAGCGGCTCTCCAACGAGTTCGGGATCTACTCCCGCCTCGGGTCGGGCACCGCCGTCTTCGTGCGCTTATGGGCCAGGGACCATGACCTCCAGCCGATCGCCGCTCCCTGCGAAATGGGCATGGTCATGCTGCCCAAGCCGGGCGAGGAGGCCTGCGGCGACGGCTGGTGCATCTCGCCCGCCGAGGGCAGGCTGACGGTGCTGGTCAGCGACGGGCTCGGCCATGGCCCGCTGGCGGCCGCGGCCTCCCAGGAGGCCATCCGCGCCTTCAGCGAAAGGCCGGATCTCGCGCCGACCGAAACGGTGAGCATGGTCCATGAGCGCCTGCGGCGCACTCGCGGGGCGGCCGTGGCCGTGGCCGATGTCCACGCCGGTCGGGCCGCTCTGGACTATGCCGGCATCGGCAACATCGCGGGCAGGATCATGCGCCCGGACGGCGCCATGACGAGCCTCGTGTCCATGAGCGGGATCGTCGGCCACCAGATCGGCAGAATGCAGGCGTTCTCCTACGCCTGGGGCGAGGGCGACCTGCTGATCATGAACTCCGACGGATTGCGCACGGCCTGGGACCTGTCGGCCTATCCCGGCCTGGAAAACCAGCATGCGGCCGTCATCGCCGGCGTCCTGTACCGGGACTTCACCCGCGGCAGCGACGACGTCGCGGTCGTCGCAGTGCGGGCGGGGCGGGGCGGACGGCCATGAGCCTGCCTATCCTGCAGCTCGACATCCGCTCCCAGGAGGACTTCATCCTGGCGCGCCAGCGCGCGAGAAAGATAGCCTCCCTGGCCGGCTTTTCGGTGCAGGACCAGACCCGCATCACCACCGCGGTTTCGGAGATAGTGCGCTACACCCTCCAGCATGCCGCCTCCGCCGATCTCAATTTCCGCATAGCCGGACCCGAGGAGTCGTCAAGGCTAGAAATTTCCATCCAGGCCCCTGAAAATGGCGCTGAGCGCACGCGCGAGATATTCCAGGACCCTTCCGGCAGGCTGAAGGAGTTGGGCGTCCTTGGAGCCCAGCGGCTCATGGACGATTTCCGGGTGATTGATCAGGACGGCTCGGGCCTGTTCCTGTACATGGACAAGCTGCTGCCGCCCGGCAAGCCCTACATTACGCCTGGGATCATCGCCAAGTGGCGCGACATCCTCATGCACGAGGTTCCGGATTCGCCCATCAAGGAACTTGAACGGCAGAACCGGGAAATGCTTCGGACCCTGGAGGAGCTTCGCGCCAAGGAGCTTGAGCTGGCCCGCCAGCTAAAAGAGGCGGACAGACTGAACAGGGAGTTGGACCGGACGAACCAAGGTGTCATCTCCTTGTATAACGAGATCGAGAACAAGAACAGCAATCTCAGGCACGAGATAGCCGAGCGCGAGGCCGCCGAGGAGAAGCTCGGGGTGACCATGCAGGAGCTGGAGCGCTCCAACGCCGAGCTTGAGAGTTTCGCCTATGTGGCCTCGCACGACTTGCAAGAGCCGTTGCGCATGATCACCAGTTTCCTGCAGCTCCTGGAGGCCGAGCTTTCCGGCAAGCTCGACGCCGAGGCGCGGGAGTACATCCAGTTCGCGGTCGGCGGGGCGACCCGCATGCAGAAGCTCATCGAGGACCTGCTCACCTATTCGCGGATCGGCAGGAAGGGCATGTCCTTCACGGACACGGACCTCGGCCGCATCCTGGACGTGGTCGTCGAGGATATCGGCCGCCTGGTCGCCGAGACAGGGACCACGATCGCCAGGGACAACCTGCCCACGGTGCATGCGGACCCGACCCAGATGATGCAGCTCCTTTCGAACCTCGTGCGGAACGCCATCAAGTTCCGCAAGCCAGACGAGCCGCCTTTGGTCAGGGTAGGCGGGCGGGAGGACTCGAACGAGTGGGTCGTGTGGGTGGCGGACAACGGCATCGGCATCGAGCGGCAGTATTTCGAGCGCATCTTCGTCATCTTCCAGCGCCTGCACGCCAGGGACGAATACCCGGGCACGGGCATAGGCCTGGCTGTCTGCAAGCGCATCGCGGAGCGCCACGGCGGCCGCATCTGGGTCGAATCCGAGCCGGGCCGGGGATCGACCTTCTACTTTTCCATCCCCAAAGGTCAGGAGCAGAGAGCTTGATGATCAGGGACAGGAAACCCACGATCCTCTTGATCGAGGACAACCCGGGCGATGTCCGCCTGACGCGCAAGGCGATCGAAAGAGGCAAGATCGAGGCCGAGCTCGTCGTGGCCAGGGACGGGGTCGAAGCCATGGCCTACCTGCGCCGGGAAGGGCGACCCGCCGGGGTGCGCTTGCCGGACCTAGTGCTTCTCGATCTCAACTTGCCTAAAAAGGATGGCCGGGAGATACTGGCCGAGATAAAGCAGGACCCGCAGCTCAGGGCCATTCCCGTCATCGCCCTCACCAGCTCCAAGTCGGAGAACGACATCGCCAGAAGCTATCAGCTGCACGCCAACAGCTACATCATCAAACCTTCCAGTTGGGAAGAATACGAACGCGTGATCTCGGCTGCGTTGGCGTACTGGCTGGGCATTGCCGTGCTGCCGGAAAGGTAAGCGATGAATCAGGATCAAACGATCAAGATTGTCTTCCTGGAAGACAATCCGGGGGACGTGCAGCTGCTGCGCGTCATGCTGCGCAGCGCGCTCGACGGGTCCTTCGAACTGGCGAGCTTCGCCAGGCTGTCCGAAGGGCTGGCGCATCTGAAGTGCAACCAGGCCGACATTATTCTCTTGGACCTGGGTTTGGTGGATACCCAGGGGCTGGAAACCTTCCATAAGCTGCATGCGGTGGTCTCCGACGTGCCGACCATCGTGCTGACCGGGCTCAGCGACGAGGAGGTCGCGGTCGAGACCATCCGCGCCGGCGGGCAGGACTATCTCGTCAAGGGACAGTTCAACGTGCAGGTTCTGGCCAGGGCCATGCGTTACGCCATCGAGCGCAAGCGCGCGGAGAAGATCCTGCATCAGCGGCAGCAGGAATACCGGGCGCTCATAGAGAACGCGCCGGACATCATCGTCAGGTTGGACAGGGACCTGCGCGTGCGGTTCGTCAATCCCGCCATCGAGCAGGCCATGGGCCAGCCGCCGGAGCACTATCTCGGCAAGCCTCTGCACGAGATATGCTTCCAGGATGAGCCTGCCAGCAGGTTCGAGGAGGTGGTCAGGGGCGTGTTTTCGCGGGGAAAAGAGGACAACCTGATACTTGAGTGCACCGTGCGGGATCGGCGCAGGCACTACCATGCCCGCTTCGCGCCCGAGCTGTCGGCCTCCGGCCGGGTCGAGACCGTGCTGGGAATCCTGAACGACATCACCCAGCTCAAGGAAACCGAGAAGGATCTCCGCCAGGCCAAGGAGCAGGCCGAACAGGCCAGCCGGGCCAAGAGCGAGTTCCTGGCTGCCATGAGCCACGAGATCCGCACGCCCATGAACGGCGTCCTCGGCATGATCGACCTGGCGCTCATGCGCAGGCCGAGCTCCAGGGTCCGCGAGTATCTCGACCTCGCCAGGCAGTCGGGCCAGACGCTCCTGGGCATCATCAACGACATCCTCGACTTCTCCAAGATCGAGGCCGGCAAGGTCGCCCTGGATATTCAAGCCTTCGATCCGCGGGCCACCCTGGAGTCGCTCTTCGCCACCATGGCCCTGGAAGCCGAGCAGAAGGGGCTGGAGTTCCATTCGAGGATCGACCCGAAGCTGCCGCCCCAGGTCCTGGGCGACGAGGGGCGCTTGCGCCAGGTCTTCTTCAACCTCATAGGCAACGCCCTCAAGTTCACCGAGCAGGGCGAGGTATCCGTCCGCGTCGAGGTGGCCGGCGAACAGACAAAACGGGACTTCCGCCTGCCCGAAAGCTCGGTTTGCCTGCTTGCGTCCATCCGCGACACCGGCGTGGGCATCCCGGCCAACATGCTTGATTGGATTTTCGACAGCTTTACCCAGGCCGGCGGCGGCCACAGATTCTCCGGCACGGGGCTGGGCCTGTCCATCTCCAGGCAGCTCGTGGAGATGATGGGCGGCGGGATCTGGGTGGAGAGCGAGCCGGGCAAGGGCTCCCTGTTCACGTTCATGGTCCGGGTCGAACCCGCCGAGGCGGCGCAGGCCGGAAACGGTGCTCCCGCCGTGGAGGCCGCCCGCCCCGGGGTGCGCCCGCTCAAGGTGCTCGTCGCCGAGGACAACCCGGTCAACCAGATTCTGGCCGAGGAGCTTCTGTTCCAGAAGGGGCACGTGGCGGTCGTGGTGGAAAACGGGCACAAGGCCCTGGAAGCCTTGCGCAAGGAGAGGTTCGACCTCGTGCTCATGGACGTCAAGATGCCGGTGATGGATGGCGAGGACGCCACCCGGCTCATCCGCGCCGGCGAGGCCGGCGATTCCGGGCTGCCCATCGTGGCCCTGACCGCCTATGCCCTCAAGGGCGATCGGGAGCGGTTCCTGGCCCTGGGCATGGACGATTACCTTGCCAAGCCCATCGATATGAACGAACTGGACCGTGTCCTGGCGAGCGTGGCGTCGAAGCGCGGCTCCGTGGAGCCGGCTTGAGCCCCGGGAACCAGCCTGGGACCGGGCAGGCCGGAAGCGCTTCCTTGGCCCGCCCACGGCCCACGCCGGGCCTTGTCTCGCGCGCGACCGGCGCATAGGGAAAACCCATGGCCCGCGACTTCGAATACGTCTTCGTCTACGGCACGCTGCGCCGCAGCTTCCAGAACCACCGCCTGCTGTCCCGCTCGGCCTGCCTGGGCGGGGCCAGCACTCGCGAGCGTTACGCCCTGTACGTGAGCGAGTATCCCTGCGTGGTCCGCGACCAGCCCGTGAGTCCCATCGTCGGAGAGGTCTACAAGGTCGATCCGGCCACGCTCATGGTCCTGGACGCCCTGGAGGAACACCCGCAGGTCTACCGCCGGGAAAAGGTGCCGGTCGTGCTGGACGACGGCCGGGAGATCGAGGCCTGGCTCTATTTCCATCCCCGCCCGAGCGGCCGGCTCATCGCAAGCGGCGACTACGCTGGAGGCGGGTAGCGTTCCCGCGGACCGCCGGAGCGGCCCGCGACCATGCCGGCCGGCCCGCGAACTTGCTTTTTCCCGCCAGTCGCGTACAAAAGCTCACCTTATGCCAGCTTGGCCATAACTAAAATTCCCTGACCGAGCCCCAGATAGAATGGACTTCATCCTCGACGGCCTTTCCACCGCCCTGCGTCTGCTGGCCGGGCTGGACCCGGAAACCTTCTCCGCCGTACGGGCCACGCTGGCCACGACCTTTATGGCCATCAGCGCGGCCCTGGCCCTGGGAATTCCGCTGGGCTTCTGCCTGGGATTCTTCGATTTCCCGGGCAAACGCGCCGCGCGCGCCGTGGCCGACACAGCCCTGGCCCTGCCCACCGTGGTCATCGGCCTCATCGTCTTCGCCTTCCTGTCCCAGCGCGGCCCCCTGGGCCACCTGGAGCTCCTGTTCTCCATTCCCGGCATGGCCGTCGGCCTGGCCATCCTGGGCCTGCCCATCGTGATCACCATGACCGCCACGGCCGTGGAGGGCATCGACCGCAGGCTCACCGAAACCCTGCTGACCCTGGGCGCCGACCGCCGCCAACTGGCCATCGCCTCCCTGTGGGAGGCGCGTTTCCCGGTCATGCTCTCCACGCTCACGGCCTTCGGCCGCATAGTGTCCGAGGTGGGCATCGCCATGATGGTCGGCGGCAACATCAAGTGGCATACGCGCACCATCACCACGGCCATCGCCATGGAGACGGGCAAAGGCGAGTTCGCCATGGGCATTGCCCTGGGCATCGTGCTCATGGCCATCGCCTTCCTGGTGACCCTCTCGGCCCACTGGATCAAGCGGAGGGCCGCGCCGTGAGCATCCCGCTGTTCGAGGCCCGCGACCTGAGCTTCCGCTATCCCGGCCGGCCGGAAGTGCTCCTGCCGGGCCTGCGCGTGGCCGCCGGCGACATCCTCGGCCTGGCTGGTCCCAACGGCACGGGCAAGAGCACGCTCCTGCGCATCCTGGCCTTCCTGTACCCTCCGGCCGCTGGCGAACTGCTTTTCGACGGCCAGCCCGTGACCGGCGAGGCCCAGCGCGCCCGCCTGCGCCGCCAGGTGACTCTGCTGCCGCAGGAGCCCAGGCTCCTGTCGCGCTCCGTGTGGCACAACGTGACCTACGGCCTGCGCGTGCGCGGCGACAAGCGGCTTCTGGACGAGCGCGCGGCCGAGGCCCTGGGCATGGTTGGCCTGGATCCGGCGCGCTTCCTGTCCCGCTCCTGGCGGCAGCTCTCGGGCGGCGAGGCCCAGCGCGTGGCCCTGGCCGCGCGTCTCGTCCTGCGGCCGCGCGCGCTCATCCTGGACGAGCCCACGGCCAGCCTGGACGCGGCCTCGGCCGAACGCATCCGCCAGGCCGCCCTGGCCGCGCGAGAGGAGCAGGGCACCACGCTCATCATCGCCAGCCACGACCTGCGCTGGCTCGACACCGTATCCGACCACGTATTGCGCATGGGGGATAATCCCGCGTAAGCAATGGTCGCGGAGGAGCTGCCCATGAAAGCCGTCGGCATCATCGGCTACAAGAAAACCGGCAAGACCACTCTGGCCGTAAGCCTGGCCAGCGAGCTGACCTCGCGCGGCCTGCGCGTGGCCGCGGCCAAGTTCACGCACCATGCCTTCGACCGCGCCGACACGGACACGGCCAAGCTGGCCGAGGTCTGCTCCGCGGTCATGGGCCTGTCCGAGAATCAGACGCAAATGGTTTGGAACGACAAGCGCCATCTGCCGGACCTGCTGCCTCTGGTGAGCGCGGACGTGCTCATCGTGGAGGGCGGCAAGTCGCTGGGGTGGCTGCCGCGCGTGCTGCTGCTGCGCTCGGCCGGCGAAGCCGACGAGCTGGGCCGCGACCTGGCCCTGGCCACCTACGGCGGCGTCGGCGCGGCCGGGCTGCACTCCGTGTCCGCCGTGTCCGAACTGGCCGACATCGTCCTGGCCAAGGGCTTCGCCTTGCCCGGCCTGGACTGCGGGGCCTGCGGCCTGGAGAGCTGTCGGGCCCTGGCCGAACGCATGGCCGCCGGCACGGCCGACGACCTGCGCTGCAAGGCCTCGCACGGCGGCCTGCGCATCAGCGTGGGCGGAACGACCCTGGCCATGAACCCCTTCGTGGCCTCCATCGTGCGCGGCTCCATCATGGGCATGCTCGGCCAGCTCAAGGGCTACGCGCCGGGCGTGAGCGTGCGCATTGACATGGACTAAGAGCTGGGAGAGGGGCGCCGCCCCTCTCCCAGACCCTCACCCTGCCAGGGGGATGATCCCCCTGGATCCCGCATTTTTTGTAAATTGAACCCCGAGCCGCGCGCGAACGAATTGCGCGGGTCCAGGGCCGCGTCGGCCCTGGTGGGATGGGTCCGGGAAGGGCAACGCCCTTCCCGGTTCTCTGTGCTCCGCCCTATCCCAGCCAGCGCATCAAGGCCTTGCGCAGGCCCGTGAGCTTGGGCCTGGGCGGGTAGCGGAACTTCCAATCCGGCCGGAAGCCGCGGCGCATGATGCTGCGCTGGTAGCCGAAGGCGTCGAAGCCGGCCTGGCCGTGGTAGCGGCCCATGCCCGACTCGCCCACGCCGCCGAAGGGCAGGGTGTGCGGCACGAGATGCAGGGCCGTATCGTTGATGCACACGCCGCCCGAGGTCGTGTCGCGCAGCACGCGGGCCACGGACTCGTCGTTCTCCGTGAACAGGTACAGGGCCAGGGGCTTGGGTCTGGCGTTGACGAAGGCGATGGCCGAGGCCAGGCTCTCCACCGTGAGTACGGGCAGAATGGGCCCGAAGATCTCCTCCTTCATGAGCGGGTCGTCCGCGTGCACGTCCGTGTATATGGCCGGGGCCATGTACAGCTCGCCGGAATGGTTGTCGCCGCCGAACAGCCTGCGTCCGCGCGTGGCCGCCTGCAGGTTCGTCAGGCGCTGGAAGTGGTCCTGGTTGACGATGCGCCCCAGGGCCTTGCTGCGACTCGGGTCCGTGCCGAAGAATTCCGTCACGGCCCGCACCAGCGCGGCTTCCAGCTCCGTCTTCACGCCCGCGTGGACCAGCACGTAGTCGGGCGCCACGCAGGTCTGGCCCGCGTTGAGGAGCTTGCCCCAGACGATGCGCCGGGCCGCCGTGACGATGTGCTCGTCGGACATGCTCCTGCCCACGATGCACGGGCTCTTGCCGCCCAGCTCCAGCACCACGGGCGTGAGCGTCCGGGCCGCCGCGGCCAAGACCTTGCGGCCCACGCGGGCCGAGCCGGTATAGAAGATGAAGTCGAAGCCGAGGTCCAGGAGCAGCTCGGCCGTGTGCGCGCCGCCCTCGATGCAGAACACGTGCTCGGGCAGGAAGGTCTCGGTGACGATGCGCGCGATCTCGCGCGATGTGTGCGGGGCCTTGCTGGAAGGCTTGAGCATGACGCAGTTGCCCGCGGCCAGGGCGCTGACCAGCGGGGTAAGGGCCAGCCCCAGGGGATAGTTCCAGGGCGACAGAATGAGGCATGCGCCGTAGGGCTCGCTGCGCACGTAGCCGCGCGAGGGCTGAAACAGGAGCGGCACGGGCACGCTGCCCGGCCGCATCCACTGCCGCAAACGGCTCCGGGCGTAGCGGGCCTCCGAGAGCACCGCGCCGACCTCGGTCACCCAGGCCTCGTCCTCGGGTTTGCCGAGGTCGTCGGCCAAGGCCTTGAGCAGGGCGCTCTCGTTGGATTTCACGGCCAGGGACAGCCGCCGCAGGGAGTCGCGGCGGAAGGCGTATGGCTTGGTGTTGCCTTCGTCGAAGAAGCGTTTCTGGGCCAGGAAGAGGGCGCGCAGCTCCTGCTCGGTCATGGACGGTCTCCTGCTCTGGTTGCGGTGCCGGACCTCAACTTTCCTTGGTGACACCCCAAGGCCCGGGGGTCAAGCCGCGCGGAGGCGTCGGCGAAGCTCCGGGAAATACTTGACAGGTCGGTCCCGGCGTGGGATTTGCCATTTTTCCACGAAATCCCTGCTCCGCGCCCACGCCGTGAGCGACACGAGGACGAGCCGTGTCCAGCAAGGACCGTTACAAGAAAAACTACCCCGTATCCTGGGATCAGCTGCACCGCGACAGCCGGGCCCTGGCCTGGAAGCTCGTGGACGTGCGCCCGTCCTGGGAAGGCATCATCGCCATCACCCGCGGCGGCCTGTTCCCGGCCGCGGTCATCGCCCGCGAGCTGGACATCCGGCGCATCGACACCGTTTCGGTGGTCAGTTACGACTGGAAGACGCAGGGCAAGCCGCGCATCGTCAAGCCCCTGGCCGAGAACACGGACGGCGAGGGCTGGCTGCTGGTGGACGACATGGTGGACACGGGCAAGACCGCCAGGTTCATCCGCGAGCTGCTGCCCAAGGCGCACTTCGCCACGGTCTACGCCAAGCCCGAGGGCAAGCCCCTGGTGGACACGTTCATCACCGAGGTCAGCCAGGACACCTGGATCCTCCAGCCCTGGGACTCCGAGGTTCAGTTCGTCGAGCCCATTGTCGGGCAGCGCTCGACATAAGCCATACATGCGCTATCACGGAAAGGTGACAAGGAGAGGGGACATGAAACGCATTCTCACGCTGCTGTTCGCGCTGTTCTGCCTCGGCGCGCTCGCCGCCTGCGGCGATTCCAAGAAGGAAGAGGCCAAGCCGGAAGGCGCCCAGGCGCCGGCCGGTGAAACCGCCCAGGCTCCCGCCGGCGACCTGCTGGTGGGCTTCGTGTACGTGTCGCCCGTGGGCGACGCCGGCTACTCCTACGCCCATGACCAGGGCCGCAAGGTCGTGGAGGAGATGGACGGCGTGACCACCATGTACCAGGAAGCCGTGCCCGAGGGTCCGGACTCCGAGCGCGTCATCTTCAACATGGCTCGCAAGGGCGCCAAGCTCATCTTCACCACGAGCTACGGCTACATGGACCCGACCATCCGCGTGGCCAAGGAGTTCCCCGAGACGCTCTTCATGCACTGCTCGGGCTTCAAGACCGCCGACAACGCCGGCAACTACTTCGGCCGCATGTACCAGGCCCGCTACCTCACGGGCATGGTCGCCGGCGCCATGACCAAGAAGAACATCATCGGCTACGTGGCCGCCTTCCCCATCCCCGAGGTCATCCGCGGCGCCAACGCCTTCACCCTGGGCGTGCGCGCGGTGAATCCCCAGGCCCAGGTGCGCGTGGTCTGGACCAAGACCTGGTACGACCCGACCACCGAGAAGGAAGCCGCCAAGAGCCTGCTCGACGTGGGCGCGGACGTCATCGCCCAGCACCAGGACTCCCCCGGCCCGCAGGAGGCCGCCCAGGAGCGCGGCGCGTACTCCATCGGCTACAACTCCGACATGAGCCAGTTCGCGCCCAAGTCCCACCTGACCGCCGCCGTCTGGAACTGGGGCGTGTTCTACAAGGACCAGGTTGAGAAGGTGCTGAACGGCACCTGGAAGCCCGAGGTCGCCTGGTGGGGCATGGAGACCGGCATCGTTGACATCGCTCCCTTCGGCCCCATGGTGCCCGAAGAGATCAAGGCCAAGGTCGAGGACGCCAAGCGGAAGATCGTCGCCAAGGAGCTGGTGGTCTTCGCCGGTCCGGTCAAGAACCAGAAGGGCGAGGTGGTCGTTCCCGAAGGCCAGACCGCCACGGACGAGCAGCTGCTCGGCATGAACTGGTTCGTCGAAGGCGTTGTCGGCAGCACCGAGTAACCTGTCGCGACGAGATGTGATCAAGAAATGCGCCTTACGGTGACAAAACGGCAGGAGCCCTGGAAGTGGGGCTCCTGCCTTATTTTTCCGGCCGCCCTGGCCCTGGCCCTGGGCTTGTCCGCGCTGCTGCTCGCCCTGCATGGCAAGCCGCCGGTCGAAGGCATGCGCCTGCTGTTCGACGGGGCCTTCGGCTCCGCGCATTCACTGGAAGACACCCTGCGCAAGGCCGTGCCCCTGTTCCTGGTCTCGCTCGGCGTGGCCGTGACCTTCCGCATGCAGGTCTGGAACATCGGGGCCGAGGGCCAGTACGCCCTGGGCTGCATCGGCGCGACCTGGGCCGTGCTGACCTTCCCCGGCCTGCCCATGCCGCTCATGCTCCTGCTCATGCTCCTGTCCGCTGCCGCGGCGGGCGCCGCGTGGGCGCTGATGCCCGCCCTGCTCAAGACCAGGCTCGGCATGAACGAGATCATCTCCTCGCTCATGCTCAACTACATCGGCATCCTGTTCCTGGAGTACCTGGTCTACGGCCCCTGGAAGGACCCGGCCAGCTTCGGCTTCCCCATGACAGTCGAGTTCCCGGCCGCCGCGACCATCCCGCGCTTCCCCGGCTCGCGCCTGCACTGGGGCCTGGCCCTGTGCGCCGTGTTCGCCGTGCTCATCTGGGTGCTCTTCCGCCACACGCGCATCGGCTACGAGCTGCGCGCCAGCGGCTCGGGCGCTCGCGCCTCGCGCTACGCGCGCATGGACTACAATTTCCTGGTCGTGCTCTCCATGCTCATCTGCGGCGCCCTGGCCGGCATCGCGGGCTTCGTGGAGATCTCGGCCGTGGTGGGACGCCTGCAGCCCAGCGTCATGGTCGGCTACGGCTTCACGGCCATCGTCGTGGCCTGGCTGGCCAGGCTGCACCCGCTGGTCATCGCCCTGGTCAGCGTGCTGCTGGCCGGCCTGCGCGTGGGCGTGGAAAACCTCATGCTCGACCTGCAGGTGCCCGCGGCCTTCGGCGGCATCATCGAGGGCCTCGTCCTGCTATCGGTCCTGGCCGGCCAGTTCTTCCTGATCTACAGGATCAAGCGGATAGAATAGCAGGCGAAGAGAATCGGGTGGCTCTGCCTCCGCCCCTCTCCGGGGACGCGACGGCGCCCCCGGACCCCCCGGTGGGCGGCAAAGCGCGAGGCGGCGCAAAGCCGCCGCCTCGCGCTTTGCCGCAGGGCATGGTAACTTTACTTTTCGGTTGCCGACTCTAGCTTGGAGAACGAGGACAGCCATGACCGTGGAAGGCGACGAGGACATAGAAGGGCTCAAGGCCATCGGCCGCATCGTGGACGAGATCCTGGGACTTTTGTGCGCCGAGGTGCGCGCGGGAGTGACCACGGCCGAACTGGACGCCAAGGCCGGGCAGTGGCTCGCCGAGCGCGGGGCGCGGCCCACGCCCAAGCAGGTCTACGACTTTCCCGGCAACCTGTGCATCAGCGTCAACGACGAGGTGGTGCACGGCATCCCGTCCGAACGGGCGCTCCGGTCCGGCGATCTGGTCAAGCTGGACCTGACCGCGGACAAGGACGGCTATGTGGCCGACGCCACGCGCATGGCTTCCGTGGGGCCCATGGACAAACGTGTGTTGAAGCTGGCCCGCTGCGCCGAGGCGGCCTTGATCAAGGGGTTGGAGCAGGCCCGCGCGGGCAAACGGCTGCGCGACATCGGCCGGGCCGTGGAGGCCGAGGTGCGCCGCCGGGGCTTCGCCATCATACCGCCGCTTCAGGGCCACGGCGTGGGGCGCACCGTGCACGAGTTGCCCAATGTGCCCAACTACGACGACCCGAGCGCGACCCAGGAGCTGCACGAAGGCCTGATCATCACCCTTGAGCCCATCATCAGCATGGGCAAGCCGGATATCCGGCAACTCTCGGATGGCTGGACCCTCAAGACGTGCGACGGCTCGTACTCGGCGCACTACGAACAGACGATCATGGTCACCAAGGGCGCTCCCCTGGTGCTCACGGCGCAGTAGGCGCGCAGGCCAGGGCATGACGCCTCTGTCCGCCAGCGGCCGCACACTTCGCGCCACGCGGCTCTCCGGCCGCGAAACTGAAATGTTTTTGAGGAAAGGTTGGGGGTCCGGGGGAAGGGAAACCCCTTTTGCAAAATGGGTTTCCCTTCCCCCGGCCGCCGGAGGCATCATCCCATGTCCATAGATCTTATTCTTCCCCTTCTCGCGGCGGCGGTGCAATCGGGCACGCCGATCCTGTACGCCACGCTGGGCGAGATGTTCACCGAGCGTTCGGGGGTGCTCAACCTGGGCGTCGAGGGCATGATGATCGTCGGCGCGCTGTTCGCCTTCATCACGGCCAAGCTCACGGGCTCGCCATGGCTGGCCTTCATGGTCGGCGGGCTGGCGGGCATGATCTTCAGCTCGCTGCACGGCCTGGTCTGCCTGGTCTTCCAGGGCAACCAGGTGGTCTCGGGCCTGGCCCTGACCATCCTGGGCGTGGGCCTGGCCAACTATCTGGGCACGCCGTACGTGGGCCTGGCCGCGCCGGGCTTCTATCCCTTCGCCGTGCCCTTCCTGAGCGACATCCCGGTGCTCGGCCGGGTGCTCTTCCGCCAGGACGCCCTGGTGTACCTGTCCTTCTTCATGCCCGTGCTGTACTGGTGGGTCTGGAAACGCACCCGTTTCGGCATGGCCGTGGAGGCCTCGGGCGAGAACCCGCGCGCCGCGGCGGCCGCCGGCCTGAATCCGCGCCGGCTGCGCTGGGCGGGCATACTCATCGGCGGCATGCTGGTGGGCTTCGGCGGGGCCTACCTGTCGCTGGCCTACACGCACTTGTGGACCAACGGCCTGACCGCCGGCCGGGGCTGGATCGCCGTGGCCCTGGTCATCTTCGCCTTCTGGCGGCCGGAGCGGGCCGTGCTGGGCGCATACCTGTTCGGAGGCGTCATGGCCTTCCAGCTGCGCCTGCAGGCCACGGGCACGGACCTGCCCTCGTCCGTGCTGCTCATGCTGCCCTATGCCCTGACCATCCTCGTGCTGCTTTTCTCGGCCGTGCGCGGCAAGGGCGAGGAAGCCCCGGCGGCTTTGGGCGACAACGTGGAGCCGGAGGGCTAGCCGTGATCGACAAGCTCAAGGAAAAGATCTTCTACGCCCGCGCCAAGGCCAGGAAGGAGCGCACGGAGCACTTCCGCGAGGGCCTGGCGGACAACCCGCTCGTGCCCAAGGTGTTCGTGCCCGAGAGCTTCGAGGTCCCCGCTGGCGCGGGAGCGCCGGCGGACATGCGCGGCGGCCATCCCGTGGTGCGCCTGGAGGGCATCAGCAAATCCTTCGGCAGGGTCAAGGCCAACCAGGACATCGCCCTGGAGGTCTATCCCGGCCAGGTGCTCGCCCTGCTGGGCGAGAACGGTGCGGGCAAGTCCACGCTCATGTCCATCCTGTCCGGGCGCTACCAGCCAGATGCCGGGACCATTCACATCGACGGCCGACCCGTCCGCTTCACTTCGTCCAAGGACGCCATCGCCGCGGGCATCGGCATGGTCTACCAGCACTTCATGCTCGTGGACACCATGAGCGTGGCCCAGAACGTGCTTTTGGGCCAGGAGGGCGGCTTCATCCTCAATCCGGCCGAGATGGAGGCGCGCGTGGGCCGTCTGGCCGAGCGCTACGGCCTGGGCATCGACCCGGCCGCGCGCGTGGGCACCCTGTCCATGGGCGAGCGCCAGCGCGTGGAGATCCTCAAGCTGCTCTACCGCGACAGCCGCGTGCTCATCTTCGACGAGCCCACGGCCGTGCTCACCCCGCCCGAGGTGGCCCAGCTCTTTCCTTCCCTGCGGGCCATGGCCAACGCCGGCAAGGCCATCGTGTTCATCTCGCACAAGCTGGAGGAGGTCCTGGCCCTGGCCGACGACGTGGCCGTGCTGCGCCGCGGCCGCATCGTGGACCAGGTGCGCGTCAAGGACGTGTCCTCCAAGGCCGAGCTGGCCAACCGCATGGTCGGCAAGGAAGTCCTGCTGGAGGTCGACAAGGAGCCCGTGGAGGTCGGCGAGGTCCTGCTGGAGATAGAGGGCCTTTCGGGCCATGGACTCAAGGACATCGACCTGCGCGTGCGGCGCGGCGAGATCGTGGCCGTTGTGGGCGTGGCCGGCAACGGCCAGAAGCCTCTGGCCGAGGTCCTGGCCGGCCTGCGCGAGCCGGTCTCCGGCTCGGTGATCATGCTGGGCAAGCCCTGGAAGAAGTTCTTCTCGCGGGCCTCCTGGCGGCGCACCGTGAGCTACGTTCCCGAAGACCGCCAGGGACTGGCCACGGTCAAGGACCTGAACCTCGTGGACAACGTGCTGCTCACCACGCGGCGCGGCTTCACCTTCGGGCCGTTCCTGAGCAAGGGCCGCGCGGCCAAGGTCACGGACTGGCTTATCCGCAATTTCAACGTGCAGCCCGGCGACGCCGCGGCCCAGGCCGGGCAGCTCTCGGGCGGCAATCTCCAGAAGCTGGTGCTGGCGCGCGAGTTCTTCCGCGAGCCGCAGCTCATCATCGCCGAGCAGCCCTCCCAGGGCCTGGACGTGGGCGCGACGGAAGAGGTCTGGCGACAGGTCCTGGCAGCGCGCAAGAACGCGGGCCTGCTGCTCATCACCGGCGACCTGGGCGAGGCCCTGCAGCTCGCCGACCGCGTGGCGGTCATGTTTGAGGGCCGCTTCATGGACGTCTTCCCGGTCAGCGACCAGGAACGAGTCGACAAGATCGGTCTCATGATGGCCGGCGTGAAGGACTGAGGCTTTCCGCACAAGAATCGGGCGGGCTTGGCCTTCCCCTGACCCCACCCGCCAGGGCGGCCTCCTCCACAGGAAGGGCGCCCTGGACCCGCGCGGTTCGTCCGCGGATTGCTACAGGCGCGCCTGCGCCTTTTCCACGGCGGCTCCCGAACCTGTTGCCTTTCTCCACATCGTGGCCAGCACCCGGTCCAGCTCCTCGACAACGATGGGCTTGGGCAGGTAGGCGTCCATGCCCGCCTGGAGGAAACGCTCCCTGTCGCCCTTGAGGGCATAGGCCGTGAGGGCCACGATGGGCACATTGGGGTTCACGCCCGGCGGAGGGTCGGCGCGGATGATCCGCGTAGCCTGCTCGCCGTCCATGCCGGGCATGCACACGTCCATGAGCACGAGGTCGAAAGGCTGGATTGTCAGGGCCTGCAGGGCCTCGCTGCCCGAGCGCACCGTATGCACGGAGTGCCCGCGCTCCTGCAGCAGGCTCTTGGCGAGGTAGCGGTTGATCTCGTTGTCCTCGGCCAGGAGAATGCGCATGGCCGGCGTATGACGGGCCGAAGGATTCTGTTCGACGGGCGGCAGGTTCGGGACCGGAATCTCGAACCGGGCCGTGAACTGGAAACAGCTGCCCTTGTCCGGCTCGCTCTCGGCCCACAGACATCCGTCCATGAGTTCGACCAGCCTGCGGCAGATGGCCAGGCCCAGGCCCAGGCCCCCGCGCGTCCGGCCCTCCTTGTCGGGCACCTGCCGGAATGTGTCGAAGACGGCATCGAGCTGGTCGGCCGGTATGCCGATGCCCGTGTCAGTCACGCGGAAGCGCAGCAGGCCAGGCGTGTCGGATGCTTCGGCGGGCGACACGGCCACGGTGACTCCGCCCTGCTCGGTGAACTTGATGGCGTTGCCCACGAGGTTGGTGAGCACCTGGCGCAGCCGGCCCGGATCGCCGCGCACCAGAAGCGGCACGGCCGGGTCCACGGAATGGCGCAGGCACAGCTCTTTGGACCGGGCCTCCATGTCCAGAGGCTCCAGGGCCAGGTCCAGCTCCGCGCGAAGATCGAACTCCACGCTCTCCAGCTCCAGCTTGCGGGCCTCGATCCTGGACAGGTCCAGCAGGTCGTTGACCAGGACCAGCATCGCCTGCCCTGAGCGCAGCATGAGCTGCAGATACGTGCGCACCTTGACGCTCGGCTCATCCATGAGCGCGAGCTCGGCCATGCCGATGACGCCGCCCAGGGGAGTGCGCAGTTCATGGCTCATGTGGGCCAGGAACTCGCTCTTGGCCCTGCTGGCCTCCTCCGCCTCCTGTTCGCTGCGGCGCAGGGCCTGTTCCGTGCGTATGCGCTCGGTGACGTCCGTAAGCGAGAAGGTCAGACCGAGCAGGCTGCCGTCGCAACCCGCCACGGGCTCAAGCCGCCAGTCCCAATACGTCGTGCCGCGTTCGGGCTGGAAGGCGTAGACGAAGGGTTTGGCCTTGTACTCAACGGCTCGGCCGGTGTCGCGGACCTGGCGGAAGATGGCCTCGTTCTCCGCATCGGGGAACAGGGCGAAGTGGTTGCGGCCCAGGATATCCTCGCGGGAATGGCCGCAGCCGCGGATATAGGCCTCATTTGCATAGAGAAAGGTGAAATCCGGGGCCAGGAAGGCGAGTTGGACAGCGGCGTGCTCCACCAGGGCCCGCAACATGGCCGGCTCGTCCGAAAGGCGAGATGGAGTGCTCTCCACAGGCATTCTCCAAGGCTGTCAGTGAGGATCCGGGCGTGCCGCCGCCGTTGATCTCGGGAATAAAAGCGCCCAGGCTGGAGGAGGGGCGCGCCGCCGGGAAATCAGGCACGAAGAGCATGCCATGGCCCGTCAAGGTGTCTTTACAGGCTACAGGCTCACAGCCATTTAGCAATTATTTTGCGATGTAAAAAGTACTGTCCGCCAGGATTCTCTGCATAAAACGTTCGCGTGAATGAGTGCGGGAGAGAGGTACACCAGTTCAGCAACAGCCGGGCATCAGGGCCGGGCTTCATCCAGGGCGCCGCGAGATGCATGTATGTGTCCATGAGCCCGCCGTACCTGCTTGGCGCGCTTGAGGGGTCTTCAGGGGGCGCGGCATGTGTCCGATGTTGCACGAAGCTGTGGACAAACGCTTGGGCTCGTGTACTCTATGCTCGGCTTGTGCCCTTTTTCGCCGCGAGCATGCCGTCGAAGCAGCGTATCCACGCAAGGGCAAGGCGGGTGCGGCGGCAGCTCCGGCCCGGTGAATGCGTCCGGATCGCGGGCTGGATCAGACAACCTGGGAGGCTGGCGGATGATCGTGCGCGCGCTTGCATACAGTCTGGCACTGCTCGCTATGGTTCCCGTCGCGGTCTGGGCGGGGGCCAGGATTCCCATCAACGACGAGGCCTCCATCGAGCTCGGCTATCTGCTGCAGACCCACTACCGCTACGCGAGCCTCAACCTGGAAACGGGCGCGGGAGACGCCAGCCACGATTTCATTCTGCGCCGGGGACGCCTGCGCCTGGCCGCCACGCTCACGGAGGACATCGGCCTGTTCCTGCAGACCGAGGCCACGGCGGGCATGAACGGCGGCCCCACGGTGCGGCTCATCGACGCCTTCGGCACCCTGCGCCTGGCCAATTCGGCCGTGCTCTACGCCGGTGAGCACATGGCCCCGGCCGGCCGGGAGATCACCACCAATCCCGCCGCCCTGCTGGCCATCGACCGCCCGGCCATCACCAACTACAACCTGACCTGGGGCCTTGGCGCCAGGCCGCAGTTCAACACCGCCGACTACCCGGACGGCGACCTGGGCCTGGAAGGCCGGACCAACGTGCGCGACATCGGGGCCACGCTCTTCGGCGCGCTTTCGGCGAGCGAGCGGCTGCATTTCAAGTATTACGCCGGCTTCTACGAAGGCGTGGACGAGGCGCCCGATGCCAACGCCTCGCCGCGCTTCACGGCCCGCGTGCAGGCCAACCTGTTCGACCCCGAGCCGGACTACTACAACCTGGGCACATATCTTGGGGAAAAGCGCACCGTGGCCCTGGGCGCGTCCGTGGACCTGCAGAACGACATCGCCAGGGACGAGGACACGGGCAGGAACGTGGACTATCGCTGGTGGGAGCTGGACCTGTTCGTGGAGCATGCCCTGGGTCCGGGCAGCCTGACCATGGAGTTGCTCTACCAGCTTTTGGAACTGGACGGAGCGCGGGCGCTGCTGGAGGCCGAGAACGTGACCAGGGACGCCCGGCGCACCGAGGGCCAGGGCTTCTCGACGCAGCTGGGCTACTACCTGGAGCAGTACAAGCTCCAGCCCTGGGCCGGCTACGAGCAATGGAACACGCGGGCCCCCGCGGACGCGGGCAGCTTCCGCGCGGCCAGGGCCGGCTTCAACTACTATCTGCGGGGCCAGAACGCCAAGTTCTACGCGGGCTACGAGCATTTCAAGGCCGAGCAGGACTTCAGCGGCACGGACGAGGACACGCTGCACACCGTGCTGCTCGGGCTGAGCCTGTACTACTGACGTAAATCACGTAAGGGCCGGGAGAAGGCGCAGCCCTCTCCCGGCCCATCCATGGGGCGGATAGGGCTCAGTCCGCTTCGGCTTCCGACACGGCTCCCGGCCCGGCTCCCAGGAGGCGCAGGCCGTTGGCGATCACCAGCAGCGACGTGCCCACGTCCGCCACCACCGCCATCCACAGGGTGGCCGTTCCGGCCAGGGCCAGCAGGATGAACAGGGCCTTCACGCCCAGGGAGAAGACGATGTTCTGGCGAACGACGGCCAGGGTCCGGCGGGAATGGGCGATGAGCCAGGGCAGCTTGGAGATGTCGTCGGACAGGAGGGTGATGTCGGCCGTTTCGATGGCCGCGCCGGTCCCGATGGCGCCCATGGCGATGCCCAGATCGGCGCTGGCTAGGGCCGGGGCGTCGTTCACGCCGTCGCCCACCATGGCCACGCGCCCGTAGCGCTCCCGCAGTTGCCTGACCCGCTCGACCTTTTCCTCGGGCATCAGGCCGGCATGGACTCCGTCCACCCCGGCCAGGGCTCCCACCTTCTCGGCCTCGCGGCGAGCGTCTCCGGTGAGCATAGCCACGTGCCCGACTCCCAGCTTCCTGAGCATGCGCACCGTGCGTCTGCTCTCGGTCCGGGTGGCGTCCTCCAGGAAAAACGCGCCGACAAGCTCCCGCTCCGTGAACACGAGGGCCTGGGGCAGGTCGCCCCCGGCCAGGGGGTGTTCGAGCAGGTCGTCGGTGAAGGGCTTGCCCATGATGCGTTCAAAGAGTCTGGGGCTCCCGGCGTAGTAGGTCTTTCCGCCCAGTTCCGCCCTGAGACCCAGGCCGGGCAGGTTGGCGGCGGAATCCACCGACGGTCCCGAGGCGCCTTGGGCCTGGGCGAAGGCATGCACGGCCTTGCCCACCGGATGGGTGGTGGTCGCCTCCAGGGCCAGAGCCAGGTTCAGCAGCTCTTCCCGCGTGCGGCCCGGAGCGGGCAGGGCTTCGGCGACCCGCAGCGCGGCGGAGGTGAGGGTGCCCGTCTTGTCGAAGGCCACGGCATCCAGGCGCGCCGCCAATTCGAGGTAGACTCCGCCCTTGATGAGCACCCCGCGCCGCACGGCGGCGGTCAGGCCGGCCACGATGGTCACGGGCGTGGATATGGCCAGTGCGCACGGGCAGGCGGTGACGAGCACGACCAGACCGCGCATGATCCATTCGGAGAAGGCCCCGTAACCGGCCAGCGGCGGAACAACGGCCGTAAGCAGGCAGAAGAGCATCATGATGGGCGTGTACACGGCGGCGAAGCGGTCGACCCAGCGCGCCACGGCGGCCCGCCTGGATTGCGCCTCCTGGACCATGCGCATGATCCTGGAGATGGTCGTGTCCGTGGCCTGTTTGGAGCTCTTCACCCGGATCACGCCGTCGCCGTTCACGGTCCCGGCGTAGACCGCCGCGCCCGGCTCCTTGAAGACCGGGACCGACTCGCCGGTCAGCGGCGCCTCGTTGACCTGGGTTTCGCCCCGCTCGACCACTCCGTCCAGGGGGATGGCCTCACCCGGGCGGACAACGAGCAGGCTGCCCGGAGCCACCGCCTCCACGGGCATCTCGACTTCCCGTCCGAGCGAGGCGAAATCCTGCGACACCACTCTGGCCGTCTTGGGCCTGATCTCCAGCATGGCCTGGATCGACTTGCGGGCATGGCCCACGGACCAGGTCTCCAGGAAGAGGGCGAAGGAGAAGAGGCAGGCCGTGGAGGCGGCCTCGAACCAGTCGCCGAGAAAGCCCGCGCCGATGGCGGCGACGGTCATGAGCAGGTTCATGTCCGGCCTGAGCATCCGCGCCGAGCGCCAGGCGTTGGGCGCGACGAACCACAATCCGGCCACGGCGCTCGCCGCCCACAGCCAGTTTTGAAGCTCCTCCAGCGGAGGCGGAAGGGGGCGGAAGAAAAAGAGTCCGCCAAGGAGCAGCAGCGCTCCGCTCAGGGCGGACATGACGGCGCGGCCGCGCCTGGCCCAGAAACCCGGCTGTTCGACCGAACAGCTTGTGGCGCAGCAGCCTCAACCGCCGGGCAGCTCCGGGCCGTCGGCCGGAGTCAGACGCTCGGCCCGCATGCCCGAGGCGCTCACCGCCTTGACGATGGCCTGGTCGTCCGGGGCTTCGGACGCGCGCACGCGCAGCATACCGGCCAGGAGGTCGAAGGAAAGGCTATCGCCCGACAGGCCCAGGGGCTTGAGCGCCTTTTTCAGCACGGCCACCTCCTCGGCGCAGTCCAGGCCGTGGATGCGAAATGTCAGGTCTTCCATGCACTGTTCCCATTGATGGTCGTTTCGAGGTCGTCCGCAAGCATTCGCCGGCCTGGAGGCAAACCCGCCGGGCCGGTTGCTCGATGAAACACCCTGTAGTAACTTCAGGGTCAAGTTTTTTAATGGAGGCGGCCATGCGCATCGGCGAATTGGGAAAAATGACGGGTTGCCCGGTCGAGACCATCCGCTACTACGAACGCGAGGGGTTGCTCGGCGAGCCGGGGCGTAGCCACGGCAACTATCGGCTCTACGATTTCTCGCACCTGGAGCGGCTGACCTTCATCCGCAACTGCCGGGCCCTGGAGATGTCCCTGGAGGAGATCAGGACGCTCCTGCGCATCAAGGAGCAGGCCGGGCACGACTGCGGTGAGGTGAGCGCGCTGCTCGACGAGCACATCGCGCACGTGTCGGAGCGGATCGCCAAGCTCAAGGGGCTGGAGACGCAGCTCTTGGCCCTGCGGGAGCAGTGCCGGCGGGTGACGCCCGTGGCGGAGTGCGCCATTTTGCTCGGACTGGGAGAGCGGATGGAGGGACCGTCGCGTGCGGAAGACAGAGAAGGGTCGCACGTATCCGGAGCGCACTCGGGCAAGCACTAGGGCAGATCGCTTGTGAGACGCCCGCTCCGGCGCCCGCGGCGCAAGTGAATTGCGCCTACGCCGAAGCTAGCGGCAAGCCATGCCAACGCATGGCTTGCAGAGCATTTTCAAAAGCAAATGCTCTAACGCCTTGGATTCACCTGGGAGAAGGATCAGCCCGCCAGAGCGGCCTGCTCCTGCCCCGTCGAATTGCAGGCGCATCGTATCCAAGCGCATCAGGGAGGCAGGGTCCTCCCTGCAATCAACGGCGGCTTCACCACGGAGATACAGCCCATTCGGCAAGGCCCCCATTCGGGGGCTTTGCCGCGCCTGCGTCCCGCGATATACTATCCCAGTTCTACTCCATATTCATGTATCCCCAGCCACCGCGAGCCCAAGCATGCCGAAAGGCTGCCGGCGTTCCGCTTTTCCGCTGGATGAGGATTCCACATGGCTGATCTGGATTTCAAGCGGCTTGTCGAGAGTGCGCCCGATACGATCATAGTGTTCGACCGTGACGGCCGGTACGCCTATGTCAGCCCTGCCGTCGTCGAGGCGACCGGAGGGCTGCTCACTCCCGAGAAGCTCATCGGCCGGTATCCCGGCGAATCCGGCTTTTCGGATGCGATCTTGCCGAGAGTCCTCGAGGCGCAGCAAAAGGCGAGAGAGACCGGCCAGGATCAGGTCCTGTACTTGGATTATGAGATCCCGTCTGGACAGCGCCATTTCCAGGCCATAGTCCGTCCTCAGCAAACCGGACAAGGCCAAGTGGAATCCCTGCTGGTCATCATCCGCGACGTGACCGATCTGAGGAGGCTCCAGGAGGAGCTCGCGGCGGCCAAGGCCATGGCCGAGGAGCGGGCGGAGGTGATCAGGAGGTCCAACCAGACCCTGGAGCGGCTTTACTATTCGGTGGAGAAGCGTGTCGGCGAGCGCACCGTGGAGTTGCAGACCGAGATCGCGGTGCGCAGGCAATCGGAGGAGCGGCTGCGCGAAAGCGAGGAACGCTACAGGGCCATCGTGGAAGACATGACCGAATTCCTCAGCCGCTACACCCCTGACGGAACCACCACCTTCGTCAACGGCGCACTGTGCCGATTCTATGGAGTGAGCAAGGAGATCCTGCTCGGCAAGAACCTCTACGACCACCTCTCGCCGGAGGTCGGTTCGGGGTTGCGCCGGCTGCTGGCATCCGCCACACCGGACCAGCCGATCGTGCCGTTCGTCCTCCCCCTGCGTCTGCCAGGCGGCAGAAAACTCTGGCAGGAGTGGACATACCGGGTGTTGTTCGATGACGACGGCAAGATCAGCGGATACCAGGGCGTCGGGCGCGACATCAGCGCCCAGAAGCGCGACCAGGAGGCCCTGGCGCGCCGGGAGCAGGAGTTCCGGGCGCTGGCCGACAACGCCCCTGACCCTATCGTGCGCTACGACCGGAACCTCGTGCGGCTCTATGCCAATGCGGCACTTTCGCGGACGCTGAACAGGCCGCTGGCAGAGATCATCGGAGAGGACCTCTCCAGCGTTCCTCTCTCGGCCGAGGTGCGCCGCGCCTACGAGCGTTCGATCCGCGGCGTGTTCGAAACGGGCCGGGAAAGTTCCTTCACGGTATCGGAGAACCCCTCGCTGGGCGACCGGCACATCCAGTATCGCCTCAGCCCCGAATTTTCCAAGGACGGCCGGGTGGAGAGCGTGCTGGCCATCGGCCGGGACATCACGGACATGGTCCGGCTGGAGCATGAGCTGCGCAAGGCCAAGGAAACGGCCGAGGCCGCCAGCAGGGCCAAGAGCACGTTCCTGTCCAACATGAGCCACGAGATCCGCACGCCCCTAAACAGCATCCAGAGCGTGCTCGAGCTTCTGTCCTCGCTGCCCATGGGTGAAGAGGCCGCCTCGTTCGTCCGCATCGCGGAACAATCGGCCGGCCATCTCCTGCGCCTTGTCAACAACCTGCTCGACCTGTCCAAGATCGAGGCCGGGCACATGGAGCTCGCGCGCGATTCCTTCGCCCCGCGCCGACTGCTGGAGGCGATCATCGGACCCATGGCCGTCACCGCGCACGGCCGGGGACTCGACCTCACGCTGGATATCGCCGAGGATGTCCCGGCGTGGCTCGTGGGCGATGAACTGCGCCTGGGCCAGATACTCCTGAACCTCCTGGGCAACGCGATCAAGTACACGGACGAGGGCCGCATCGGCGTTTGCGTGAGGCGGGCCGAGGCAGTCGAGCCGGGCGCCGGGAGGGTCAGACTCCTGTTCAGCGTGCAGGACACCGGCATCGGGATTCCCGGGGACAGGAGCGAGGACGTCTTCGAAGGCTTCAGGCACTTCCTCGATCCTGACCGCCCGCTTCGCGAGAGCACGGGCCTCGGGCTGCATATCGCCAAGCAGATCGTGGAGCGGATGGGCGGCCGCATATGGGTGGAGAGCGAGCCGGGCCAGGGAAGTTCATTCTTCTTCACGGTCGAGCTCGAAGAGGCGGAGGCAAGCGGGCACTGGCGCCAGGCTCAAGCCAGGGCGCGGCCGGCCGCGCAACTCCGCGCGCTCAGGATTCTCCTGGTCGAGGACAACCTCATCAATCAGATGCTTACGGCCGAAATCCTCAAGCGCAGGGGCCACGACGTGGCCATGGTCTCGGACGGCCGGCAGGCCCTGGACGCGCTCGCGGGCGACAGGTTCGACGTGGTGCTCATGGACGTGAACATGCCCGGCATGGACGGCGTCGAAACCACGCGGCACATCCGGGCCGGCCGGGCAGGCGACCCGGACGTGCCCATCGTCGCCATGACCGCCTTCGGGCTGGAAGAGGATCGAGTGCGCTTCCTGCAGGCGGGCATGAACGCGCATATCCCCAAGCCGTTCATCGTGGCCGAGCTGGAGGAGCTGCTCGCCGGGATCGCGTCAGGCGTGAAACCTGCTTGATGCTGTCGCCATGAAATGCCGGGTCCAGGGCTCTCCTGCGCGCAAGGGAAGCTTGAGGAGGGCGCGGCCCTCCCCGGTCCGCTTGGCGGCAAGCCTCAGCGCAGCACGCGCAGCAGGTAGGACTTGAGGTAGTCGGTCTCGGGCATGGCCGGGTGAATCGGGTGGTCCGGTCCCTGGTGGCCCTGCTCCACGATCTGCGCCCGCACGCCGGCCTTGGACGCGGCCCGGCCCAGCACCGAGCGCAGGTCGTCGCGCGAGAGATGCTGCGAGCAGGAGGCGCTGAGCAGCCAGCCGCCGTCGCGCACCAAGCGCATGGCCAGCCTGTTGATGTTCATATAGGCCTGCATGCCCTGGGGATGGTCCTTCTTGCGCTTGATGAAGGCCGGCGGGTCCACGCTCACGGCGTCGAAACGCTCGCCCGCGTCGTGCAGCCGGGCCAGCAGGTCGAAGGCGTCGCCCCGTTCGGTGCGCACCTTGTCTCTCATGCCGTTCAGCTCCGCGTTGCGCGCGGCGTACTTCAGGGCCGTTTCCGACGAATCCAGGCATACGGCCTCGGACGCGCCGCGCACCGCCGCGAGCACGCCCAGGCCGCCCACGTAGCTGAACACGTCCAGCACCCGTCCGCCGGCCGCCAGCTCGGCGAAGCGTCTGCGGTTGGGGCGCATGTCGTAGAACCAGCCCGTCTTCTGCCCGCCGGCCAGGGGCGTGACGAACCTGGCCCCGGACTCGGCAAGCTCGGCATCTTCGGGCACGTCGCCCTCCAAGGCCTCCACGGACAGCGGCAGGCCTTCCAGCTCCCGCGCCGACGAGTCGTTCTTGAAGACGATGCGCGCGTTGCGCACCGTGGCGCGCAGGGCCTCGACCAGGGCCTTGCGCCGCGAGTCCATGCCCGCGGTGGTCAGCTGCGCCACGAGCAGGTCGCCGTAGCGGTCCACGACCAGGCCGGGCAGGTAGTCGCCCTCGCCGAAAACAAGCCGGTAGTGCGGCGTGTCGAACAGCTTCTCGCGCAGCTCCAGGGCCTGGCCCAGGCGTCTGGCCAGCAGCTCGGCGTCCAGGCGGTCACCCGAGGTTCGGCTGTAGACCCGGCCGAAGATGAGCGGCGTGGGATTCACGTAGGCCATGGCCACGAAGCCGCCGGCCGAATCGACCACACGTGTCTCCTCGCCGGGCGAGAAGGACTTGATGGGGCTGCGCGCCGTGTCCACTTCGTTGGAGAAGATCCACAGATGCCCGGCCCGGATGCGCCGGTCTTCGTTTTTTTTGAGATAGAGCGTGTTCATGTATGTGCCTCCGGTGGCCGGGGAAGGGCGTTATTCGGGTCGAGGCGATCGCCTGTGTTCAAGGGGCGATACGGCGTCGCCGTTGACTAGCGGAGGGACCACTGCTTGCCAAGTAATTTCATGGCAGCATGCAGGCGCCCTATCGGCGGAATGGAGACCGTCAGCCGCCTGTTTGCACACGGCGGCGGAGCCGCCGGGCTAATCCTTCTTCTGGCGGAGCACCGACCCGTCGCCGGCGTCGATCAGAACTTCCATCTTGGTTTCGTTCTCCTGGACGATATCCACTTCGTAGACCAAATAGCCCCCCTCTTCCTCCAGTTCCAGCTTCGTGACGGCGCCTGGAACCTGGGCCCGGGCCTTTTCCATGGCCTCCTCGGGAGATATCCGGGCCAGTTGATGGTACTGGGCTTCCTTGACGCCTTCGGCGGGTATGGAGCCCTGGAACTCAGCCCCCTGGGCATTCGTGGCGATGAGGGCGTACGGCAAAGCGCAAAGGCAGAACATGGCCAAGGCAAGCATCCGTACGAATCCGTTGGCTTTTTTCAAGCGAGCCTCCTGTTGCGGCGTGACGGCCTTCTGCCCAGTATACCGGCAAATGGAACTGACGGAACCTCCATCCTCCGAATTAACGGCACATGCGGCGGCCCTTTGCCCATGAGGCCGTGGTCCGGGAGAGCGGGAACACGGGTTGCGGGACGGCCTGTCAGGCGGTAGGGAAGGCCGCGAGGAGACAGCATGCAAGGCAACCTGCGCGTGGTCCTGGTACGGACCAAATTCCCCGAAAACATAGGCATGGCCGCCCGAGCCTGCGCCAACATGGGCTGCAGCGACCTGGTGCTGGCGGACCCGCTCAACCTGGACCTGGACAAGGCCCTGCCGCTGGCCACGGCCCATGCCAGGCACATCCTGGAGTCGGCGCGCGTGACACACGGTCTGGCCGAGGCCCTGGCCGACACACACGTGGTCTTCGGCACCACGGCCCGCACTGGCGGCTGGCGCAAGAGCATCGTCCCGCCGGTCAAGGCCGGGGAAATGGTCGCGGCGGAGCTGGCCAAGGGCAAGCGCGTGGCCCTGGTCTTCGGGTCCGAGGACAAGGGGCTGGAGAACGAGGAGATCCTAATGTGCGGCCAGCTCGTGACCATCCCCACGGCGCGGGAGATGTCCAGCCTAAACCTGGCCCAGGCCGTGCTCGTCCTGCTCTACGAGTGCTTCCGCCAGAGCCAGCCGGCAAGCCGCGCAACGCAGGACCAGGCCACGGAACGCCACGTGACCCACGCCGAGCAGGAGGCGCTCATGTCCAACATCCATGAGACACTGAGCGCCATCGACTACCTCAAGCACCAGAATTCGGACTACTGGCTGCTGCCCCTGCGGCGTTTTCTCGCCAGAATCGACCTGCGGCGCGGCGAGTTCAACATGCTCATGGGCATCTGCCGTCAGATAAGATGGATCGCGGGCAAGGCGGGGAAAAGCACGCTCGATAAGAACAGACAGGACGAGAGCTGATTCCTGCCAGCAGGTCAAGGCAACAATCCAAAGGGCCTCGCTCCCAAACATCGCGGGTCCAGGGCGTCGTCACGCCCTGGCGGGTGAGGGTCCGGGAGAGGGCGTCGCCCTCTCCCGGCTCTTCGCCTTTACATGTCCTCGTAAAAAGAGAAGTGCCGTTCGGCGCGCTCTTCGGCCGCCAGGGCGGGCACTCCCTGCAGCTCCAGGAAGGACAGGGCTCCGGCCTTGAGCAGGGGCTGGAGGGTGTGCAGATAGGCGATCCAGGCGTCGGGTTCCGTGGTTTCGCCGGACATGGCGGGCCGATGGTCCAGGCGGAAGAGGTCGTCCTGCAGGAAAGCCCACAGCTTGGGGCTGGCGTCGAGAAAGCGCTCCAGGGCCAGCCGCAGGTCGGGGGCGGCGGCCACCTTCAGGCCGTTTTCCTGCGCGAAGGCGCACAGCTTCAGAAAGGCATGGGCCAGGAACAGCAGGTCCACATACACGAGCAGCGGGCGGCCCTTCTGCAGGCTGTTCACTATGCGCCCCCGGACCTCTTGCAGCACGGCGGCGCTGGCCGTCTCCAGACCGCCCTCCTGTTCGGCCGCCGCCAGATAGCCGGGGCCCAGCAGGCTCCACAACCGCTTGACCATGGCGAAGCGCGAGAGCCGCCGCACCTGTCTGGCCGGCAGGTGCGTGTCGCTCATCAGCTTGAACCCCGCCTCGCGCACGCGCCTGCAAAATGCGCGATCCTCGCAGGTGCGGCCCGTGAAGTCCCCGAGTCCCCCGACCTTCGCCCAGACCTCGCGGCGCATGAGCCAGAGCCCGCCCATGAGGAAATCGACCTCTCCGTGCCGCGGCTGGTGGTTGTCGAACTCGGCCATGTATTCGGCCACGAGGCCCTTGCCGGAACGGTTCAGCACTGGCGATCCCACGATGCCCACATCGGGCTCGCGGATGCTCGGCAGGCAGTGCTCCAGCCACTCCGGGTCGAGCCGGATGTCGCAATCCATGGACAGGATGATGTCGCTCTGGCAGGCGGACAAGCCGTAGGCCTTGGCCTTGGCCGGGCCGCTGTTGATGGGGATGCGCAGGATGCGCACGCGCTCGATGCGCGCATCCGGGAAGGGCTTGGCCGAGCCGTCGTCCACGATGAGAATCTCGTTGGGGCGACGGGTCCAGGACGCCATCGAGCGCAGGAGCTCCAGAGCAAGCTCGGCGTCGTTGTACGTGTACGTGCACAGGCACACGGTTTCGGGCATCGGGCGTTGGTATCAGCAAACCGGCCGGTTGCCTAGGCTCCGCCTGCGTCGGTGACGGCCGGGTGCCGGGTGTCTTTTCGCAACTCGTTGATAAGAATGAGGGGTCCAGGAGAATTATTCCCCTGGCGGGAGAGTCCGAGAGAGGGCGGCTCCTCTCCCGGTTCAAACGCACATTGCTCAGAACACCTCGGCCTCAAACCAGAAGATGGCCGTGTTCGGATCCTTCCAGCAGCCCGAGCCCAGGCCGGCCTTGGCGCAGGTCTGGCGCAGGAAGGTTTCGCGGTCCCAGCCCCATTCCACGGGCACCTGCGGCAGGAGCAGGCCAGAGCGCATGCCTTGGCGCATGAGCAGGCCGTGGCGGCCGACTTCCACCATCATGGGGTCCGGGCAGGGTGTGAGCGGGCTGAGCACGGAGATCTCGATCTCGGCGCGTTCGAGTTCGCGCTCGGTCAGGGGCGGGAAGCGCGGGTCCTCGAAGGCCGCGCAGCGGGCCATCTCGGTGACGGTCTGGTATAGGGGCTTGTCGCCCACGATGTGGCCGATGCAGCCGCGCAGGCGGCCGCCGATCTTGAGGGTCACGAAGACTCCCAGGGGCTCGCGCAGCTTGTCCGTGGGCGGCTCCGGGAGAGCAGTGAGGTCGCCGCGCAGAGTGCGGGTGATGGATGTGCGCACGAGATCCTTGAGGTAGGCCTTTTCCTCGTCCGTAAGCTGGAAACGGAACTCGGCCATAAGCGCCTCCTGTGGCAATCCGTTGTCTCGGGCGAGCCGGAACGCCTTGTCCTGGCGGGGTGAGGCCCGGAGAGGGTCGTCCCCCTCCGGGCCGCGGCCCTAGAAACCTTCTTCCAGGGGTGGGAATACCAGGAATTCGCAGGGATCGCCAACAAAGGCCTTGGGGTGGGCGGCCGGGGCGAGAAAGACCTTGCGGCCCTGGGCCGACAGCCGGCCCTCCGAAAGCCATTGCAGGGCCTGGGGATAGATGCGGTGCTCCATGGTCAGGATGCGCGCGCCCAGTGTTTCGCCGTTGTCCGTGGGCAGCGCGGGCACCGCGGCCTGGATGACGATGGGTCCGGAGTCCATGCCCTCGTCCACGAAGTGCACGCTGCAGCCCGCGATGCGCACGCCGTACTCTGCGGCGTCGCGCTGGCCGTGAGTGCCGGGAAAGCTGGGCAGCAGGGCCGGGTGGATGTTCAGCACCCGCCCGGGAAAGGACTGCAGGAACTTAGGTGTGACCATGCGCATGAACCCGGCCATGGCCACTGCGTCGGCGCCGTGGTCGCGGATGGCCGCGATGAGCGCGCGGTCGAAATCCTCGCGGCTCGGATAGTCGCCATGGGGCAGGACGACCGTGGGGATTCCGGCCTTGCGCGCGCGCTCCAGGCCGTAGGCCTCGGGCCTGTTGGAGGCCACGAGCCTGATATCCGCCTCCAGCACGCCCGAGGCGACCCGGTCGATGATGGACTGCAGGTTGGAGCCGGACCCGGAGATGAGCACGGCCAGATTCAGGGGCATGCGGCGGCTCCTTGGCTACTTGGGTTGGGCGGCGTCTTCCAGGATGGCCTGTACCAGAGCCGGGAGAGTGTACTCCTCGGGCTGGATGTGCGGCGTGAAGCCGTGACCTTCCAGGGTCTTGGCCGTGACCGGGCCGATGCAGGCCAGGCGCAGGTGCCCGAGGTGCTTTTTGACCTCTTCGGCGGGCACGAGCTTGAAGAAGTTGTCCACCGTGGAGGAGCTGGCGAAGGTGATGTAGTCGATGCGCTCCTCGGCCAGGGCTTGGCGAATCTCCTCGGGGTCGCTGGCGGCCAGGCTGGTGCGGTACACGGGCAGCACGTCCACCTGCGCGCCGGCCTTGGACAGCTCCTCGGGCAGCACCTCGCGGGCCTTCTCGGCGCGCGGGATGAGCACCTTCTTGCCCTTGATCTCAAGCTCCAGCAGGCCCTCGACCACATGCTCGGCCACGTATTTCTCGGGCACGAAGTCGGGCAGGATGCCGAAGGAGGTCAGCCGCTCGGCCGTGGCCGGGCCGATGGCCGCGACTTCCAGGCCGCCCAGGGCCCTGGTGTCCAGGCCGATCTCGTGCAGGACCTTGAAGAAGAACTCCACGCCGTTGACCGAGGTGAACACGAGCCAGTCGTACTCCTGCAGGCGCAGGATGGCATCCTCCAGCGGGCCGTAGTCGTCCAGGGGCTCGATGGAGATGGTCGGGAACTCGTAGCAGCATGCGCCCAGGTTCTGCAGGGTGCCGAGAAGCTCGCTGGCCTGCTCGCGGGCCCGCGTGACCACCACGCCCTTGCCCAGCAGCGGCCGCTGCTCGAACCAGTCGAGTTTGGGCTTGAGCAGGCAGACCTTGCCCACGACCAGCAGGGAGGGCGGCTTGTAGCCGAGGTTCTTGGCCTCCTCGGTGATCTTGGACAGGGTGGACACGAAGGAGCGCTGGCGGCAGGTCGTGCCCCAGTGCACCAGGGCCGCGGGCATGTCCGGGTCCATGCCGTGGTCGATAAGGTTCTTGGTGATCGTGGGCAGGTTCTTCACGCCCATGAAGAAGACCAGCGTGGAGGTTCCCTTGGCCAGGGCTTCCCAGCGGTGGGTGGTTTCTTCCTTGCCCTCGCCCTCGTGGCCGGTGATGAAGGACACGCTGGAGGCGTAGTCGCGGTGGGTCAGCGGGATGCCCGCGTAGGCCGTGGCGGCGATGGCGCTGGTCACGCCTGGCACTACCTCGAAGTCGATGCCGGCCTCGACCAGCTCCTCGACCTCCTCGGCGCCGCGGCCGAACATGTACGGATCGCCGCCCTTGAGGCGCACGATGACCTCGTGGCCCTCGCGGGCCTTCTGCACGAGCAGGGCATTGATCTGGTCCTGGGGCAGGGTGTGGTCGCCGCCCTTCTTGCCGACATAGATCAGCTCGGCGTCCTCGCGGCACCAGGCCAGCAACTCCTTGGGGGCGAGCCAGTCGTACACGACCACGTCGGCGGCCATGAGCAGCTCAGCGCCCTTTACCGTAAGCAGCCCGGGGTCGCCCGGACCGGAACCAACGAGATAGACGGTGCTCATCGATCGATCCTTCCTTATGGGGATTCCCTGCCTGGCGGCAGGGTCATTGTAGCGGAAAGGCTCGTTGGGGAGTAGTGCGCGGTGTGATTTTTTGCAAGGCGGAAAGTGGCTTGCGCGGGCGGGAGCAGGGCTTCGGGAGGCCCGGTGGCCGAGGGCGGATTGCGTGTGGGCCGGGCAGGGATGCGCGCCTGCCCGGCCCTATGTCATGATCCGGCCAAGTGCGCTGCCGGATTCGCGCAAAGGTGCGGGCCGCCGGACAGCGGCCCGCGGGGGGGGGTAACATGCCGCCCTGGAGGAAGACGGCCTGTCGCTTCGGCTGCCGCAATGCCGCAGGCTAGCCCTGATGGGGTTGCGCCTTGCGGGCGACAAGAAAATTGGGTGCGATGCGCGTGTCCAGACCCACATGGGCGATGCTGAAATCGGCGCGGACCTTCTGGGCCACGAGGTCGGCCACGGGCGAGTGTTCCGCGTTCAGCACCAGCAGGCGGTCGCCTTCCCGGACGCCATGGTTGCTGCCCAGGCCGAAGATGACCTCCCAGTGCTCGTCGCGCCTGGCCAGCTTGTAGATGGAGCCGATGCCCTGGGCCTGCCTGAGGGCTTCGGCGCGGCCGGAAAGGACGAAGGACATGCCGAGCATGCCTACGCCGACCACGAGCATGACCAGGGCCACGGCCCAGGATTTCAGGCCGGTATAGCGCATGAACAGGGAGCGGGAATCGGCCCTGTAGCCGGCATTGTCGGCGAAGACGCGCAGGGAGTACATCTCGGCGTCCTCGCCCGGCCGGTCGTGGCGGCCATGGACCGTGAAGCGGTATTCCCCCGGATCCTGAGTTTCGGGAATGCTGATGACGCCCCGCCATATCTTGCCCTTCACTTCCACGAAATCCATTGCGAACGCGGGGCTCGCGGGATCGACCAGCAGCAGGGAGTTGGGGTCGTAGCGTTCGGAGACGAAGCCGCTGGTGGTCTGCGCTCCCTCCACGCTCTTTTCCAGCAGGCCGCTGACCGGGATGCTCGTGCCGCGCACGGCGCGGAAGAGCGTGTCGGATTCAAGCAGCCCGGAGATGCTCGCGTCGAGGAAAGCAAGGATCATCAAGGCCAGGGCGGTGACGGCTATGCCATGGAACAGCTTGCGCATGGGAGCACCTTGAAGCGTTGCCGCGGTTGCTGGGGGCCGGACGGCGTCCGGGCATGTCCGCGCCGCCGTGGAACAGTTCATATCTCTTGGCCCGCCCCGGCTTCGGAGGCGTCGTCGGATACGTCGGAAGCCTCGCGCCTGTCGCGGACGCGCCTGCACAGCCAGATGCCGCCTACGGCCGTGGGAATGAACATGGGCAGATAGGTGCGCATGAAGACCGAGGAGAACATGTCGCCGGTCCCGGAGGCGATGTACATGGTGTAGCAGAGCTCGGCGAGCAGCAGGACATCCATCAGCAGCAGGACGAGCTTCTGTCGCAGGTTGAAGCGTTCCTTGCCGTATCTGCTTACGACCGGCCCGAAGATTCCCATTTCCTGCTCCTTGGTTTGCAGAGGGTGCGCCGGGCGGCGCACCCTCTGGTCGAAGATCTGAGATCCGCGGCTACTTGCCCTTCACGATGTCCTGCTTGGTCACGTTCATTATCTTGATGGCCCTCTTGTTGGAGCCCTCTACGACATAGGCGATGCGCAGTATGTCGCCCGGCTCTGGGACATAGCCGATCTTGGCCTTCATGATATCGAAACTGGATTCGATGCCGGTGGGGTGGCCGTATTTCATTTCCTTCGTGAAGTTCGTGTCGTATTCCTCGATGACTACGCTTGCCCCCTTCTGGTAGGCCAGGCACTTGCCCTGGGCCACCTCGCCCGCCTGCGCGGCCGCGGCGAAGAGCAGGAATCCCATGGCCATGAAGGCCGAGTAGGCGATTATCTTGCGAAACATGTCCTGTCTCCTTGCATTCCGTAACAGGTTTCCACTAAAGGGCCTTGGCGTTCTTGGCGCGCAGTTCGTCGATGGCGCCGGCGAAGAGCACCTTGCAGATGTACAGGCAGATGGTGCCGATGGTGCCCAGGATCAGTACGGCCGAGAGTGAGTTGAAGCCGTACTGCTTCATGATGATCGAGATCATGCAGCACAGCACCGCGATGCCGAAGATGATGCGGATGCCGTAGCCCTTGGCGTACTTGGTGGCGATGGTGCCGATCTGGGCGCCCACGGCCGCGCCGGTGAGCATGATGAACACGGCGACGAGCTCGATGCGGCCCTTCAGGGCGTAGGTGAACGCGCCGTACAGGCCGGAGATCATGACCTCGAAGAGGTCCGTGCCCACGGCGATGTGCGTCGGGGTGCCGATGAGGTAGACCAGGGCGGGCATGCGGATGAGGCCGCCGCCGATGCCCAGGAAGCCCGCCAGTACGCCGGTGGCGAAGCTGATGATGATGGGCAGCCAGGCCGAGCAGGTGAAGCCGGCGGTCTTGAAGTGCATCATGGGCGGGATGTTGATCTTGTGCAGGGTCTTGTACCAGGTCACACCCTCGGAGCCGTGCTCGCCGCCCACGCCGCGCTTCTTGTTCTGGACGGCCTTGTAGTAATCATAGAAGACCATGGAGGCGATGAGGAACAGCAGGATGACGTAGGCCCAGCGCACGACGGAGCCGATATGGCCGATGCGTTCCAGCCACATGATGATCTGGGCGCCGCACTCGATGCCGACCATGGTGCCCACGAGCATGATGATGCCGAGTTTGTAGTCCACGTTGCCGAACTTCGAGTGGCGCACGGTCGAGATCATGGATTTGCCCGCGATGTGGGCCATGTCCGTGCCGATGGCGAAGGCCATGGGGAAGCCGAGGATGTTCAGACCGGGAGTGACCATCCATGCGCCGGCCATGCCGAAGAATCCGCCGATGGTGCCGACAGCGAAGCCCAGGAGTACGAGTCCGGGCCAGAATATGTCCAGGCCCGCGATGGGCATGTGCATGTACAACCATTCCATGACTTAGCTCCTTTATGGTCTTGGGCAGGGTTGAGGTTAGTGCTCCACGATCTTGCGTGACTTCAGGTCAAGACCGGTCTTGGACATGAGAAAGTCCATGAAGAAGCCCAGGAAAGAGCCATACAAGGCTGTAAGTACGACGCACCAGATGGCGAAAAGGGTCAGGTTCGTGTTGTAGAGGTCGGCGATGTACTTGACGATACCGGATTCGATGACCCTGGTGTCTGCAACGACGACCAGGTCGGTTGCGCCACCTCCTCCAGCCGCATAAGCGAGCGCGGGAAGGAGAAGTGTCGCCAGAATGATTGGGATCGATCTGCGGAAGCCCTTCATTGTTTCCTCCTTGCTTGTCCAGTCACAACAGTCTGTTTTACTACATGCCCGATCCTCTTAAGATCGAGGCTGCCTTCCTCAATCGCGTCATTCGTATTCCCTATGAGCAACCGCCATGCCATGCGAAATACCGTTTGACGCAACTTCTTTTAAATGTGTAGGAATTCACAAGCCTGGAATGGTAAGGGCTTGAGGCCCGCATGTCTTTTGCGAGATACTTGTTTGCGCCATCGCGCATTGCGCGAAAACCTGTGGGGGGTGCCGCAAATGCGTCTGTTCAAAGGGAACTTTCTCTTCTCTGGTCGCAACGGAGACCTCCGGGAAGGCAGCAGGGTCAGGAACAAGCTTCTTATTGCCCTCATCCCGCCCATCATCCTCGTGCTGCTGGCCACGGGGTACATCACCTATGCCTTCTCGCGGAACTACCTGAACATCGCCCTGCAACGCATCGCCAGGGTCCAGTCCAGGGCCATGGCCCACGCCATGGAGGAATACCTGCGTGAGCGCAAGCGGGACCTCTTGTTCATCGCGCAAGGTCCGGCCAATCCCGGAGCGGTCCGCGAAATCCTCATCCGTGCACGACAGGCTGGCATGGTGACACCGCGCGAGGTGGGCTACTTCGCCCCGGACCAGGAGCAGGGCTTCCTGCTGCTCATGAACGATGGCGAGGCCATCGGAGTGGATATGCCGCCCGTATCCACCATCCAGCTTCTGGCCGAAGTCAGGAGCGGTGAAACGCTCCCCCTGGAGCCCGGAGAAGTGCGCATAGGGCAGGTTGAGAGAGTCGAATACACTTTGCCCGCCCAGCCGGGGGCGGAACCAAGGACCATACAGGTCCAGGTCGTACGCCTGCTCACGCGCGGGCCGGACGGCGGCTGCTTCGTCCTTTCCGTGGACGCGGCGAGCCTGCGGAACCTGCTGACCGCCTACACGTCCCCCAAGTCGCCCCTGTGGGCTTATCCGCGCACTCCCGAAGTCCGTTTCGCCTACCTGTTCGACTCCAGCGGCTGGATGCTCTTCCAGTCGGAGGAAACCGAGCCGACCTCGGCCGAGCTGAGCACATATCTGGCGCGGGCCGGCATTTCCGGCACCCTGGGACGGCCCGGACTGCCCACGGCCTTCCGGCCCGGCGCGGCCTACGGCGACTACTGGCGCATGGTCGAGGACGTGCGCCAGGGCAAGCACGACCTCATCGAGTCCCACGAGGGCGCGGACCTTTCCCAGCACACCAGCGAGTACTTCCTGTCCTACTCCCCGGTGCGCTTCTCGCCCGGCGGCGGCAAGCCCGTGCAGATCTACTGCGGCCTGGCCTATGTCGACAGGACGCGCATGACGCTCATGGCCGGCTACAAGCAGGTGGACATCATCTTCCTCATCACCCTGTCCACCATCCTGCTCATCTCCACCATCATCTTCTTCATCAGTCGCATGCTGACCCGGCCCATCATCGAGCTGTCCCGCGAGGTCAACGCCATTCAGGAGAGCGGCCAGTTCCGGCCCATCGAGCTCAAGTTCCGCGACTATGAGACAGGCGGCCTGACCGAGGCCATCAACAACCTCATCGCCACTGTCCAGCGCCAGATGGACGAGATCCGGCACATGGGCCAGACCATCCAGACCGCCAGCCTCAAGGAGCGGGCCGAACTGGAGAGCATCATCCGGGCCTCGGCGGTGCAGGACGTGGAGATCACGGAGCTCGTCGGCTTCGGGCCGCGGGTCGAACGCCTCAAGGCCGACATCGCCAAGGCCGCACAGGTCGACGCCGACGTGCTCATCACCGGCGAGACGGGCACCGGCAAGCAGCTCGCGGCCGAGGCCGTGCACCGCCTGAGCCGGCGCAGCGCCAAGCCCTTCGTGTCCATCAATTGCGGCGCCTTGGACGAGAACCTGCTCCTGGATACGCTCTTCGGACATGTGAAGGGCGCCTTCACCGAGGCCAAGGCCGAACGCAAGGGCGCCTTCCAGGAGGCCGACGGCGGCACGCTGTTCCTGGACGAGATCCAGACCGCCTCGCCCAAGGTCCAGCAGGCGCTTCTGCGCGCCATCGCCATGCGCCGCTTCCGGCCCCTTGGCAGCGACAAGGAAGTGGACGTGGACGTGCGGCTCATCGCGGCCACGAACCTGGATTTGCGCGACGAGATCGAGAGTGGCCGTTTCCGCCAGGATCTGTATTTCCGCCTCAAGGTCCTGACCATTGAGACGATCCCCCTGCGCCAGCAGAAGAGCAACATCCCCGTGCTGGCGGACCGCTTCCTCAAGCAGGCCGAGCCGGTGTCAGGCAAGAAGGACCTCGGCCTGTCCAAGGGCGCGCTGGAAACGTTGATGGCCTACGACTGGCCGGGGAACATCCGCGAGCTGCAAAACTGCATGACCATGGCCGCGGTCATGGCCGAGGGCAATGTGATCCAGGCCGCCGACCTGCGGCTGGACAACGTCGGCAGGCAGGAGGCGGCGATGCCGTTTGCCGCCGTGCGGGCGCCGGCGCAACGGGCTCCCGAGGAATCCAGGAATCCCGAAGAGCCTCGGGTTCCGGAAGAGTCCCGTCTGCCCGAGGAATCACGGCTGATGAGGGAATCCGGGCCCTCGAAGGGCGGGCCGCTGGCCGAAAGGACCGGCGAGGGCTCGGGGCCGGAAGGCGGTGTGCTTGCGGGGTACTCCGAGGGTGTGCCCTCCGGGCTCAATCCCCGGCAGGCCAAGGTGTACCCGTTCATCCTCCAGGAGGGAGGCGTTACCCGCAACCGCTACCAGGAAATCGTGGGTGGCAACCTGTCCGCACGCACGGCCAATTACGACCTGGGGGAACTGGTCCTGCGCGGCCTGCTCATCAAGGTCGGCCGAGGCCCGTCCACGCGCTACGAGATCCGCCGGTCCAGGCCGGGAGAGCATGCGGTGTGACGTGCGGGAGCAAATTTAGGGGCCTGGCGGCCGGGCTTCCCTGCCGCCAGGCCCGCTGCATTTCCTGGCGGGTTGAGGGCCGCCTCCGTTTCCCCGCGATACGTGCAAGGCGTCTGCTTGGTTACGAAAAAAAAGGCGGCGGGCCTAAGCCCGCCGCCTGATCATTTGTGCCTGCCGGATTGCGCTACTTGCTGGACTGCACGACGCGCAGGTTGCTCGGCGGGGCGATGGTCGTGTACTCGTAGGCGCCCAGGTCGGGGGCGGTGCCGCTGAAAGGCAGGCCCACATTGGTGCCCCTGTTCACGAGGTTGCACTTGTCGCTGGCCGGCTTGTAGAAGGGATAAGGCTTGTTGCCGGTCAGGTCGAACTGGGGCTGCTCCGTGTAGTTGTTGGACACGGCGGAGAAGGCTCCGGAGCCGAGGTCCTTGGCGGCGTTGGCGTTGTGCAGCATGTTGTGCGTCACCTGCACGTTGCTCACGCTGTGGCCGGCGCGGACCAGCACGGCATTGGCGGCGCTTATGACGATGTTGTTCTTGAAGAACACGTTGTCCACGTCGCCCACGCCGTCGTCGATGTACAGAGCCTGGCTGTTGCCGTTGTTGCAGTTGTCGAAGACGTTGTTGTAGACGTAGATGTCGTCACCGTCGAAGATCTGCGCATGGGTGTCCGCGCTGCTGATCATGATGCCGTCGCTGCGCATGTTGCGGAACACGTTGTTGCGGATGTGGAAGTTCCTGTTGATGCCGTAGCCCCACACGCCGATGCCGTGCTGATAGGTCCTGTTGGAACCGGTATTCTCGACGTAGTTGCCGGCGATGAGCACGTTCTCCACATGGAAGCAGGCCTCGATGGCCGCGCGCACGCCGGCGCTGCCCACGCCCACGGGCACGTCGCTGGAGAAGACGTTGTTCACGATCTGCCAGGAGTAGGGCTTGTTGGTGCCGTTGGGGTTCTTGATGATGGAGAACCAGCCGTTGGTCTTGTTGTTGCGGAACCTGGTGTTACCCTGCACCATCCAGGCCTCGATGGCGATGACGTCCCAGGAGATGGTCTGGGTGTAAAGCTCGTTGTCGTGGATGTCCACGTTGTCCCACCACATGCCCAGGTCGCCGAGGCAGCTCTTGAGGGTGGAGCGGTTGTCGATGACGTTGTAGCCGATCTCCGAGTCCTTGATGGTGGACGGCTGGATCAGGCCGTTGACGACCTTGTTGTTGTTGATCTTGATGTTGCGGGCCCACTCGTTGTCGTTGGGCTGGGTGCTGGTGCGCGCGTCGTCGTCGCAGTATCCGGCCGAGGAGCTGGGCTTCTTGCCGCCGCAGTTGGCGGTCCAGGTGTAGGGCTTGCCGTGTACGACGATGGGCTTGTGGAAGCCCTCGAACGAGTTGTGCGAGAAAGTCTGGTTGCTGCGGCCCACGGACGAGATGCCGGTGTTGGAGCCGCTGCCGATGAAGCGGATGCCGGTGACGGAGTTGCTTCCGTCGATCACGGGCGTGCCGCTGTTCTCGGCCCTGATGTACGTGCCGGCCGAGGTCCTGATGGTGGTCTTGCCGCTGCCCGCGCCCTTGATGGACACACCCTGGGCAAGGATGCAGGTGTTGTTGTCGGTGTATTCGCCGGCCAGGACGTTGATCACGTCGCCGCGGGCCTTGGCCACCGAGGTGGCATGCGACAGGCTGCGCCAGGGCGATGAGCTGGAGCCGTTGTTTCCGTCGTTGCCGCTTGTGGAAACGTAGTACGTGGCGGCCATGGCAGTGGAAGCGGCAAGCACGAGGCCCAGGCAGACCATAAGCGTAAGGATGCTGCGTTGCATTTTGCGCATATGCATAGAAACTCTCCTTGAGTCCGAAAGGCTATTCTTTTTTTCTGTTCTGGCGCTTAATGCGCCAGGATGCGTTGCTGGACGTTAGAACAGGATGAGCAGCCTGGATGCGTTGCTGCCGTCACCGGCGGTCTTGCCGGCGGTGAACACGATCTCCTCGGAAGGATTGCTGGCGAATCCATAGGAGTCGTAGGCCGTGGCGCTGAAATAGTACGTGGTGCCCGGCTCCAGGTCGGTGATGGTCGCTCTCTGGGCCTTGCCCACGTCCACGCTCTGGTCGTACTGGCCGCTGCGCGTGCCGTAATGCACGACATAGCCGGCGACGTCGGTTTCTGGGCTGGCGTTCCAGCGCAGGGTAAGCTGCGCGGCCTGGGCTCCGCTGACCGCGGTCAGCAGGATGAGCATCACGGCGCAGACGGCGGCCAGCCTGCGGAGCGTGAGGCCAGGGATGCATCGCGTAAGTCTCACAAAGCTCATGTGCGATTCCTCCTGGCAACACCACGCGTAAAGAAGGGACGAGAAGCGCTTTGGGCCGCTTCCACTCGGCAGTCTCACGACCATATTCCTCATGGGAACGTAGGCAGAAGACTTTGCGTCCCACTCTTTAAAGTGGTTTGCCTTTAGCGAGTGTTTGATTGAGCCAAAATCACTATAATAAGCCGTTTTTGCTTCTAGGCTTGGCTCAATTCTAATTTGCAAAGACCAAATAACAGTTAATTTCAATCCGTTTCAGTACTGTTGTTCCTTCTTGTCTGTGTACAAGCAACAGTCGAGCCTCTTAAAGCACATGCCATGCCAAAGCCGTTTTGGAGCTGAGTTGTAGTTGTTGTATAGAGCGCAAGATGTGGATATAGCGAAATAAAAAGAATTTACTTTCAGGCTCGGCGATGGTTAGGAAGGTGCCAGCCCCTGTCTCGGATGCCTCGAAGCCGGGAAAGGGGGCGGACAAAGGCAGGTTCAGGAGTATAACGCTTTGAATTGCAAGGTTCTTTTTCCCTTGGCCTGATGGCCGAGGTGCCATGTCGGGGCGTACCGAGATGCTTCGGGGCGCAAAATTTGCGCTTGGCGGTCACCATTTGGTGACGCGAAGGATTGATCGAGAGTTCCCGCGCGCCGGATCCGCCCCGAAAAGACGGGCCGGCGCGAGGCCGAACAGGATGCCGGCGGGCGCGCGAGACGCATGGATGCCCGGTTGATTGGCGCCGGCAGGCCCGGATCGATCCAAACCTGAAACGATATGCGGCGAAGTCCGATGCAAGGCCGAGCGCCTTGTGCCCGTGACTCGCGCACGGGAGGAGCATGGAAGGCAAATACGTATCCGAAAGCGCCACGGTCATGTCGCAACGCATGTTTCCCCAGGACGCCAACCCGGCCGGCAACATCCATGGCGGCGTGATCCTGCGCTACATCGATCTTGCCGGGGCCACGGCGGCCATGCGCCATAGCCGTACCCCGGTGGTGACCAAGTCCATCGACCGCATGGAGTTCCGCGCGCCGGCACTGGTGGGCGAACTGCTTACCTTCAAGGCCAGCGTGAACATGGCCGGCTCGACGTCCATGGAGGTCGGGGTGCGCGTGGAGGCCGAGGATTTGCTCAGCGGCGAGGTGCGCCATACCGCCTCGGCCTACCTGACCTTCGTGGCCATGGGCGCGGAGGGCAGGCCCACGCCCGTTCCGCCGCTGCGTCTGGAGACGGATGTGGAGAGACGCCGACATCGCGAGGCCTCGGAGCGCCGGGAGACCAGGCGCAAGGAGCGCGAGCGCGAGCTGGCCAGCCAGAGAGGCCAAGGCTAGGCGCGGGCCGCAGGCTGGTATAGACTGTCCGTTGGTCTTCCATTCATCAAACAACCCCTACAGGAGGCGAGAATGGAATCCAGCGTACAGGCCCTCACGGACAAGGAAAAATCCCTCAGAAAAACGCTGCTGCTCTGCTATGCGCTGTACGGCTTGTTCTTCTTCACGGGCATAGCCGGGGTCGTGGCCGTGATCATAGATTACGTCAAACGCTCGGATGCGCGCGGCACATGGCTGGAGGGACACTTCGCCTGGCAGATCAAGACGTTCTGGATCTTCCTGGGCCTCTTCTTCCTGACGGCCCTGATCACCAAGTACCTGACCGAATGGCTCGGCTGGATCGTCGGCGCGGCCGTCCTGGCCTGGTATTTCTACCGGCTCTACAAGGGTGTCATGGCCCTCATCGGCCACAGGGCCGTGGTGTGAGGCTGGGGCGGGAGAAAGGCTGAGAGAGGGCTGCGCCCTCTCTCGGATCAGCTGCGAATCGCTCCAGGGTCCGGGAGCTTGAGCGGGCCTGGCTACTTGGAGAAGCTGCGGGAGAACAGCCCGGCCAGGGCCTGCCTGCCGTTTTCCTCCAGAAAGCGCGTGCCCGTGCCGGTGAAATGGTGGTGCGTGATGGCTGGTTCGGCGACAGGATTCCAGCGCTCGCCGTCCCAGGTGAACCAGCCGTTTCTGGTCTGGTCGAACACGAACAGGGGCTTGTTGCAGATCTTGGCGAACTCGGCGCCCCAGCCCGTGCCGCCCTTGACCGTTCCGTCCTCCATGATCTCACCCACGATCCAGATCTCGTGACCGCTGTCGATTTGCCAGGATATGGACTGCAACACCTTGCGGAAGATGGGCGCGCTTGAATACGCGCGGTTCATGAGCTTGGAGACATAAGTCAGGCCCACGTCCTTGCGCATGAGCTCCTCGCCGGTCAGGGCTCGCACTCCGCGAGTGCGCTCGCTCTGATGTCCCTCGAAGCTGTAGTTGACCTCCTCGATGCCGAACTTCTCGGCGAGCCTGCCGAACTCGGACTCGGCGCCTCGCGCCCCGCCGCTGTAGAGGGTGCACTTCTTGGGGTCGAGCATGGGAATATCCTTACAGATGTTGAGGTTGGCTACGGTATGATGGGAGTAGCACACGTGCTGGCCCGATGCAACGCCGCGCCATCTCGGCGGGGGTATGTCCGCCTTTTTATGGCGGACTTTTTGGTCGCCGGGCCGGCGGCAAGGGCGGACGCCCTCGCCTCCGGCCGGCCGGAACGATATCAGCTCCGGATGTTGCGGATGAGGGCGTCGAGGCGGCTCGCCAGCTCGGCGAGCTGGACCACGGCCAGCGAAGACTGCTGCATGGACTCGGCGGACTCCGAGGCGATGCGGTTGATCTCCTCCGTGGAGCGGGAGATCTGCTCGCTGGAGGTCGATTGCTGCTCCGAGGCCGTGGCTATGCTGAGCACCTGCTGCGCGGTCTGCTCGGCCAGCCCTACGATCTGGCGCAGGGCCTCGCCCGAGGTGCGGGCCAGCTCGGAGCTGCGGGCGATGGCCAGCGCGGTCTCCTCCGTGGACTGAATATTGCGCTTGGCGCTGGCCTGGATCTGGCGGATGGCCGCATCCACGTCCGCCGTGGCGGCCATGGTCTTTTCGGCCAGCTTGCGCACCTCGTCGGCCACGACGGCGAAGCCGCGGCCCGCCTCGCCCGCGCGGGCCGCTTCGATGGCGGCGTTCAGCGCAAGCAGGTTGGTCTGGTCCGCGATATCCGAGATCACGCCCATGATGCGGCCGATGGCCTCGGCCTGCTGCCCCAGCTCACCCATGTCGTCCCGCAGGGCGTCGGCCATGCGCCTGATGCCCTGTATGCCGCCCACGGCCTCGTCGACGATGCGCGAGCCGTCCATGGCCTTGCCGCGCGTCTGCCCGGCGATGCCCGCGGCGTTCTGGGCGTTGCGGGCCACTTCCAGCACCGAGGCGTTCATCTGCTCCATGGCCGTGGCTGCCTCGGCCAGGCGGCTGCGCTGGAGGTCGGCCCCGCGGCTCGATTCGTCCAGCTGGGCCGACAGCTCCTCGGAAGCCTGGGAGACCTGCGCGGCCACATCGGTGGCTTCCGATGCGGTTTGGGCGATAAGCTCGTTCTGCTGCTCGATGCGGAACTGCTTCTGCTGGATTTCGGTCAGATCCGTGGCGATGGCGAAGGCGGCGATGATCCGTCCGTCGAGGTCCTTGATGGGCGCCACGTCCATTTTGATATGGCGCTGGTTGCCCTTGAGCGTGCTTATGGTGAGCTGCGCGCCGCGCACGGCTTGCCCGTCGCGAACGACCCTGGCGCTCAGGGTCTCGCGCCCGGGATCGTTGTAGAAGAACTCGCCCGTGCGCATGCCGGCGGCGTCCTCTGGCCGCATGTCGCGCTCCAGGAGGTCCAGGCAGGCCTGATTGGCGAAGAGCACCGTGCCCCGCGTGTCGCTGATGACGCAGGGCACGGTCATGCCGTGCATGAGGCCCTGGCTCATGCCCAGCTTGTCCTTGAGTTCCGCCACCATGGCCTGCACATGGCCGGCCATGGCCTTAAGCTCGCCCGTGAGCGGGGCGTCGATGGAGGCGGCGAAATCGCCGGCGGCCACGCGCTCGGCATAGCGGCGCACCGCGAGGATGGGCCGGATGACCCCGCGCAGGGTGAGCAGGCCGAAAATCACGGCCAGGGCCAATCCCGTGACAATGCCGCCTAGCGCCGCCAAGCGTGCCGTGGATACGCTTCCGGCCGTCTCCAGTTCGACCTCATGGTAGCTATCGGCGGCAAGGTCACCGGCCTTGACCAACAAGGTCACCAGATCCTTGCCGATTCTGTCTGTCTGAGCATAGATCTCGACAATCTCACGCTCGAGCTTGCCAAGCTGATTCAAAGGATCGCCGTTGGCCCGCAGGTCCAATACCCGCCTCGACTTGCCGTAGGCTACCAGCACAGACTTTTCGAACACGCTCGAATGCAGGGCCGCGGCCTTGCCGAGCAGTTTGCGCAGGTCGTCATGCGTGACCGCCTCGTAGCGCTTCCCATCCACTTCGCCGCCTTTGAGCAGCGCAGCGGCCAGTCGGTTGAAGCGGTCCTCGTGTTCCTTGTAGTTTTGCCAGGACTCCTGGATTTCATCCGCATCCTGGGCGGTCATGATTTCCATGAGCATCTGCATCTCCCTGGCGATGAGATACTCCAACTGCACGGCCGCGTTGGAAACCAGGGATTGCCGATCCAACTCCGCCATGGCCCGGCCCATCTCGCCGGCCTGCCATAGGCTCGAACCGCCGAGTCCGATCAGCAAGAGGGTTATGGCGCCGAAACCCAGGCACAGTCTAGCTTGTATGGACTCCAGGATATTGCCCACGCCTCCCCCTATTTTGCGGCCAAGCTGCTGGAAACACGGGCGGGAGTCAAGCGTCCCGTAAGGGCCGTGACAGTATTGGATTGAGGTTGGAAGTCGGCACTGAAATTGTGCATTTCATGTGCCAGGGACAACTAATGTAGGGATCGACCAATTTATGTTGCAATCTAATTAAGAACATACGAAGATGTATCATCATTTTTCAAATACATCGGTGTGAGCATGAACCGTAAGGTTCCACCTATAATCGATCCCGCCCGTGGGCAGGACCGCCGGAACCAGTGCCATGGCGTCCCGGATCTCGGTGCGGGCCGCGCTTGTCCGAGTCTGGAGGCGGCCGTCGCGGCCATGCCGGACGGCCTGCTGGTCTTCGACGCGGGGCTGCGCCTTGCGCACGCCAATTCCGCGGCCAAGCGGATCCTCGGGCTGTGTTCGGGTGAATGTCCCGTGACCGCCCGGGACATTGCGCAAGCCCTGCGCCCGGCAGGGCCAAGCGGCATGCCCCTGCCCGTGGAAGACCTGCCCTGCATGCGCGCCCTGAGGGGCGAAGCCGTCGCCGGCGAACGGATCACGGTCGAAGTCGGCGGCGAGACGCGCCACCTGCTGTGCAGCGCCGCGCCCATGGAAGCCGGCCCGGACGGCAGGCAAGGAGTTGTGGTGACCCTCCGCTACATCCCGGACCAGGCCGGGACCGGGCCGCAGCCCGAAGCCCTGCTGCGTGAGCTGCGTCTGGCCAAGGTCGCGGCCGAGGAGGCCAACAGGGCCAAGAGCCTGTTCCTGGCCAACATGAGCCACGAAATACGCACGCCCCTCAACGGCATCATGGGCATGGCCGAGCTGGCCCTGGCCAAGGAGCCGCGCAGGGAAGTCCGCGAATACCTGCAGCTGCTCAAGCAATCCGCCCTTTCGCTGCTGGACATCGTCAACGACATCCTGGACCTGTCCAGGGTGGAATCCGGGGAAACCCGGCTCATGGTGCGCGAGTTCGTCGCGCGCGACGAGCTGGAGGCGGCCGCCCGGCCTCTAGGCCTGAGCGCCAGGCAAAAAGGGCTGTCCTTCAGCCTGGACATCGCCCCCGACGTTCCGGAACGCCTGGCGGGGGATCCGCAGCGCCTGTGCCAGATCCTGATCAACCTGCTGGGTAATGCCGTGAAGTTCACCAGGCAGGGCGGGATCGCGGTGCTGGTGGAGGTCGCATCCATGGACCCCGCTTCCCCGGGCGGCGAGGTGCTGCTGCACACGCAGGTCCGCGATACAGGTATCGGCATCGCACCGGAATACCTCGCCAATGTTTTCGATAGATTCTTCACCACCACGGCCCTGGATTGTCCGGAATCCGGAGGCTCCGGCCTGGGACTGGCGATTTCCCGCCGCCTGGCCGAGATGATGGGCGGGGAGATGTGGGTCGAAAGCGTCCAAGGCCGCGGCAGCACGTTTCATTTCACGGCCCGCCTCGGCCTGGTCCGGGAACAAGAGGGACGGTTCGAATCCGCGCGGCTCCTGGGCCGCGAGCCTGCCCCGGCCCTGCGCATACTTCTCGCCGAGGACAACGCCATCAATCAGCTCGTGCTCATGGATCAGCTTAAGGCCAGGGGCCATGTGGCCGCCTTGGCCCGCGACGGCCGGGAGGCCCTGCGCATGCTGTCCGAGGGCGTCTACGACCTGGTGCTCATGGATGTGCGCATGCCCGAGGTCGACGGCGAGGAGGCCGTTCGCCGCATCCGCGCCGGCGAGACAGGAACCCCGGATATCCCGGTCGTGGCCCTGACGGCCTGCGCCCTGGATGGCGACCGCGAGCGCCTGCTGGCCTGCGGCATGGACGACTACCTGGCCAAGCCCGTGGACGCGGACGCATTGGACAGGCTCCTGGCCCGCTTCGCGTCCTGAGCGGCCTCGGCCTGCGGTATGTCTGCGCCTCGCCGCTTACATTCCTGGCTTCTCTTTCTTCTTGACCTCATCCCGTCCCAACCGTAGCGTCCGGTACCATGAGGGGACCGTTTCTTCGCATGGTGCGAAGAAGTCCCGGTTCACGGTAACGCGGCGTCATTGGGCCAGGAGCCTCGGCAAGGTCTGTATTCCTCAAGGTTTTCAGCCCTCCTCGTTTCCGGAATCGATTGTGACCCAACCAAGTGCAAGGAGTTGTTGTTCATGGCTAAGTCGCTGTACGTCGGCAATCTGCCCTTTTCCGCCACCGAGGAGGATCTGCGCACGATGTTTTCGCAGTTCGGGGCAATCAGCAGGATCAATATGATCACGGATCGCGAGACAGGCCGCCCGCGCGGCTTCGCCTTCGTTGAAATAGAGGGGGATGCGGACGGTATCATTCGGGCCCTGGACGGCTACCGCATGTCCGGCCGGGTGCTCAAGGTCAACGAGGCCAAGCCCCGCGAGCCCCGCGCCCCGCGCGAGAGCCGTCCCTTCGGCGACAGCCGCGAGTACCGCCCCCGCCAGCCGCGCTGGTAGGAACCTGGCGCACATGACGATGATCGCCCGCTCCGGGACTTCCGGGGCGGGCGTTGCTGCGTCCGACGCGGCACATTCCGCTCGGGGGGGCAATTCGCACTTCAGGGGGCCCGGCAGCAACTGTGAGGGCGCGAGGCCTGGCCCCACTGGGATCGGCCTTGAGTCACTCATTGTCTTTCATTGCGCGCGGCGCTCATGTATATGTCGGGTAAAACCCTGAGCACCCTGGAGGTCGCCTGTGAACGATATCGTCCTGCAACGCATCCGTCAGATCGTCTCCGGCCCGGAGGATCAGCGGCCCGCCAGCTTCGAACTGGCCTACAAGCTGGCCAAGGAAGCGGCCGACGGCGGCGGAGATCCGGACAAGCTGCCCTGGCTGCTCGTGCGCATGTTCTCCATCTTCGAGTACGGCCGGGAGCCCCAGGACGTGCATGAGGACATGCAGGCAGGCCTGCGCGAGGAGGGCGTGCCCAAGGGTTCGCCCATCCTGCGCACCGAGATGGCCAAGACGCTGCAGCGCAGGGCCGACGACATGTAGGAAACCATTTGAAGGCATACGCAGAGGCACGGCCTCTGAATGTCTCCTTCAACAGGGAAATCGCCCCTGCGTCCCTGTCTTCATGCCCTGGAGCCTGGGTCCGGGAGAGGATGACCGCCTGCGCTCAGGCCGCAGCGTTACGTCCCTCGGACCGGGCGTCTGTCCGCCGCAGGGGCTTGTGCCAGACGTTCATGCATTCCAGCGCGCCGGCGATGTTCGTGTTGCGCGTGAGCGTGCCGGCGAAGGCGTATCCGGCTCGGGCAAAGGTGATGTTCATGCCCGGCGACACGGCCCTGGCGATGGTATAGGCCGTGAGCACGCCGAACCGCGCGGCCTCGTCCTCCAGGCGGGCCAGCAGGACCGAGGCGAGGCCCTGACCTCGATGCTCCGGCAGGGTGGCGAAGTCGGTCATCTCCGCGTTCCGCCCCTTGCGGTCCAGTTCGGCCGAGGCCACGGCCGCGAGCCCGCCGTTCTTGAACGCGCCCATGTAGCGTACGTGGCTGCGCATGGTTTCGCACAGGTAACGCGGATCATGGATGGGGAACGGATAGCTGGCGAAGACCTGCCCGTACAGTACGGCCATTTCCTGGCAGTGCTCCTGGCTCAGGACCTGGAACGTATATCCCGGCGGAATACGCGGCGCATTTCTTCGCGCCTTGCGGGCCAGCGCCGCGTCGAGCACGCTGCGCACGGCTTCCGCGTCCCGCGGCTTTGCGCGGGCTGGCTTGCGGTAACGGGCCAGGAAGCACACGTCGCGTTTGCCGCACAGCATGCCGGGCACGCGCGCCTCTTCCTCGAAGCCGCGCTCCAGGAAAGCCGCGCGGGCGGCAACCGGGGCCTTTACGAATATCTTGCCGTAATCCCTGGCGCGAGCCAGGGACAGCACGTGCTCCGCCACATCGTCGGCCTCGGCCGCATTCTCCAGCTTCATGAGATAGACTCGATCCGACAGCGGGCCATGCTGGATCAGAGCCGGTCCAAGCCGCTCGATCCTGTCCTCCATCGCCTCCATTTTCGGATTACCCGTCATGATTATTCTCCCGTGCGTTGTCGCCCGGACGGCGCTCCAGCCGCGCGGTGCCCTCGGGCACCAGGCTCTGGGTGTCGTCCCAATCCGAGACGAGTTTTTCTATGCCCACCGCCGCGTATTCTTCGGCGTCCTGCTCCTTGAGCTGCAGATCGCAGGAAGCGCAGTCGCGGTCGCAGATCGTGGGCGTGTAGCAGTCTGGCTCGGCATAGGTGGTGATGACGCCCTCGTAGTTGCGCAGCACCACTTTGTTGGTGGCCCAGGAGATGACGTAGTTGGGCGTGACCGGGATCTTGCCCCCGCCGCCGGGCGCGTCGATGACGTAGGTCGGTCGGGCGAAACCGGAGGTGTGGCCCACCAGGGACTCTATGATTTCGATGCCCTTGCCCACGGGCGTGCGGAAGTGCGTCAGCCCCTCGGACAGGTCGCACTGGTACAGGTAGTACGGCCGCACGCGGTTGCGCACGAGCTTGTGCAGCAGCGAGCGCATGATGCGCGGGCAGTCGTTGACGCCGGCCAGCAGCACCGACTGGTTGCCCAGGGGAATGCCCGCGTCGGCCAGCTTCGCCAATGCCTCGCGCGCCGAGCGCGTCACCTCGCGCGGATGGTTGAAGTGGGTGTTGAGCCATACCGGATGGTGTTTCCTGATGATAGACATGAGGTCGTCCGTGACGCGGTAAGGCAGCACCACGGGCATGCGGCTGCCGATGCGCACGACCTCCACGTGCTCGATCCTGCGCAGGCTCCACAGCAGCCAGTCGAGGGTCTCGTCGGGCAGCATGAGCGGGTCGCCGCCTGACAGGAGCACGTCGCGCACGCGCGGGGCGGAGCGGATGTAGGCCAAACCCTGCTCCATCTGTGCGCGGCTCGGGATGTGCCCCTCGTCGCCGACCTTGCGCTTGCGCGTACAGTGACGGCAGTACATGGCGCACAGGTTGGAGACATGGAACAGCACGCGGTCCGGGTAGCGGTGGGTGATGCCCGGCGCGGGGCTGTCCTCGTCCTCGTGCAGCGGGTCGGCCATGTCGTGCGGGCCGATGTCCAGCTCGCGCACCGAGGGGAAGGCCTGCCGGAAAACCGGATCGTTGGCGTAGTCCGTCGTGTCGATGAGCGACAGATAGTACGGCGTGATGGCCAAGGGGAATTTTTCCAACGTGCGTTCGTAGCCCGCGCGCTCCTCGGGCTCGAAGCGGATGCCCGTAAGCGCCTCGAAGCTGTCGATGTCGCGCACCGTGTGGCGGATGTGCCAACGCCAGTCGGTCCATTTGGCCTTGCTCGCCTGGGAGCTGATGCGCTGGCTGACTTCCTGCTGGCGTGGGTTGTATATGGTCATGCGTTTATCTCCTTGGTTGTGTTCTTCGTGCCGCCCTACAGCACCTGCGCCAGAAAAGCCCTGGTGCGGTCTTCCCTCGGCTGGCCGAAGACCTGCTCCGGCGTGCCCTGCTCCAGGATGACGCCTTCGTCCATGAAGTAGACCGTATCGGCCACCTCGCGGGCGAAGCCCATCTCGTGCGTGACCACGACCATGGTCATGCCCTCGGCGGCCAGTTCCTTCATGACCGCGAGCACCTCGCCCACCAATTCGGGGTCCAGAGCGCTGGTGGGCTCGTCGAAGAGGATGGCTTCGGGTTCCATGGCCAGGGCGCGGGCAATGGCCACGCGCTGCTTCTGGCCGCCCGAGAGCTGGCTGGGCCAGGCCTCTTCCTTGTCCGACAGGCCGACCTTGGCCAGGTAGGCTCGGGCGGTCTCCACGGCCTCGTGCTTGGATTTGCCCAGGACCTGCGTGGGGCCTTCGATGACATTGCCCAGCACGGTCATGTGCGGAAAGAGGTTGAAGTGCTGGAAGACCATGCCGACCTTGGTGCGCATGGCGTTGATGGCCCGCTCCGTATCCTCCACGGGCTTGCCGCCGATGGCCACGCGGCCTTTTTGCGGCCGCTCCAGGTAGTTCACGCAGCGTAGCAAGGTGGACTTGCCCGAGCCCGAGGAGCCGATGATCGTGACCACCTCGGAGCGGGTAACGTCCAGGTCGATGCCGCGCAGCACGTGCAGTTCGCCGAACCATTTGTGCAGGCCGCGCACGCTGATCATTGGGGGCTGTAATGATTGGGGCGACTGGCCGGTTTTCGGGCTGCCTGGTTTCATGTTCATGTCATGCCCTCGCTGAGGCTCAGGCGTCGTTCCACCCTGGAGAACAGCCAGGTGAAGACGCCGGTGTAGAAGAGGTAGAACAGGGCCGCGATGGTCAGCATCTCCATCATGCGGAAATTGGACGAGGCCAGTTGCTGACTCTTGAGCAGCAGCTCGTTGATGGTGATGGCGCTGGCCAGGGACGAGTCCTTGAGCGCGATGATGAACTGGTTGCCCAGGGCCGGCACCGCGCGCTTGAAGGCCTGCGGCAGGATGATGCGCAGCATGGCCCTGGGGTAGGTCATGCCCAGGGAGCGCGCGGCCTCCATCTGGCCGGGCGCGATGGACCCGATGGCTCCCCGGAATATCTCGCCGATGTAGGCTCCGTTGTGGACGCCGAGGGCCAGCATGGCCGAGGTCAGGGCCGACAGGCCCAGTGTGCCGCGCAGCCCGTAATACAGGAACAGCAGCTGCAGCAGCAGCGGCGTGCCTCGGATGACGTAGATGTACCCTCGGGCGGGCAGGTTGAGCACGGCCTTGTCCGATATGCGCAGGAAGGCCGTGGCCAGCCCCAAGGCCAGCCCGAGCAGGATACCCAGAGCCGTGACCTGCAGGGTCATCCAGGCCGCGGGCAGGAAATAAGGCAAGAATTGCGGGAGCACCGTGAAGTCGTAATCCATGCGCTTCTCCGGTTGAGGGTGGGAGCTCGCTTGCGTTGAAAGGCGGGCGGCATTGGGATGCCCGCCCGCCCGTGGGGTCCGGCGGGCCTACTTCGTGGTCACGTCGACATCGAGCCACTTGCGGCTGATGGACGCGAGCGTGCCGTCCTCGTGCATCGTGGCCAGGATTGCGTTGACCGCCTCGCGCAGGCCTCCGGCATCCTTCTTGAAAACCACGGCGATGTCCTCGCTGCGCAGGGGCGAGCCGAGCAGGCGCACGTTGAAGCGATTCCCGCTCTGGGCGTTGACGCCCACGACCCGATCGGTGATGACCGCGTCCACCACGCCGTTGTCCAGTTCCAGCAGGGTCTGGTTGTCGTCCTTGTAGAGGCGCACGTCGCCCGCGCCGAGCTGCTTGGCGTCCTGCTCGAAGGTCGTGCCCGTGACCACGCCCACGGTTTTACCCTTGAGCTCGTCCGGGCTCTGGTAGGACGCGTCCTGGCGCACCACGAGCTGCGCGCCCGAGTAGTAGTAGGGCGAGGAGAAATCCACGACCTTCCGGCGTTCGGGCGTAACGGCCATGCTGCCCAGGATGCCGTCGTAGGCTCCGGAGCGCAGGCCTTCGATGATTCCGCTCCACTCGGTGGTTACGGGTATGAACCGCACGCCCAAGCGCTGGGCCACCTCGTTGGCCACGTCCACGTCGAAGCCCACCAGATCGTTCTGCTCGTTGTAGAAATTGAAGGGCGGATAACCCCCGCTCATGGCGAAGCTGATCTCGCCGTTTTGCTTGACCCGTTCCAGGGCGGGCTGCTCCTCGGAGGCGCAGCCGGTGGCCAGGGCCAGAGCGGCCAGGGTGAGCGTGAGAAGGATCGTGGTCAGCAGGTGTCGCATGTTCATGCGTCGCTCCTTGGTTGTTCGGGTTTCCGCGCACGACGGGAGACGCTCCGGCCTTGGGGTCGGAGAGACATGGACGCCGGACGCGTCTGCGATCGCCGGGCGGCCGCCATGAACGGCCGGAGATGGTCGCCCGGCGTACGCTGTGTGATTCCGTTGCTTGTGTTTGTGTCGAGATAGCGACCGGAGGAGCGGAAGCGACCCGAGAGGTCGGCTCCAGCGGCCGTCATGGACCGGGGCGCAAGCGCCCGCTTTGACGCGCTTCGCCGGAACGGCAAAGGCACTGCGTTACATACCAGGGGCGATCAAACGCCGATGCATAATACGGTGTGCATCAGCCATCGCTAATTCATGCCTGAGCCACTATGCGTTACTGCGTCTAATGTAATCAGTAAACGCGAACGCAACCATGACGCACTCTGCACGCCTGATTCGATCAATGTATGCCATGGATGAACAGGGATGTCAAATCGGCTTTCGGCAATGGACAGGCTGAATTTGCAGGCATCCGGTCTTGCTTGCGGGATATGGCGTCTATGCGATGATCCTGCATGGATTCAGTCGTTTGCGGGTTATCCCGGAGCCTCACGAGGATCGGCTTGCCTCCATGCCTTCCGCCTGAATCGTCCGAGCCGGAGGCCATACGACCGCGCCGGCCACGCGCCGGCCGACGTTGACTTCCGCGCCGGGATCGTCCACTACCATGTGGGCATCTCCGATCCGACACATTCCGGCCGGTATGCCGGCCCAAGCGCCCAGACCAAGGAGCCCTCATGATCCGACTCAGCCAATCCCCTGCCTGGAAGGCCCTTCTGGAGCACTATCCCGAGATGGCCGACACGCACATGCGCGACCTGTTCGCCGCCGATCCCAGGCGTTTCGACAAGTTTTCCCTGCGCGTGGGCGACATCCTGCTCGACTATTCCAAGAACCTCGTCAGCGAGGAGACCATGCGCCTGCTGGCGGACCTTGCCCGGCAGCAGCAGGTGGAGGAGCGCCGCGCGGCCATGTTCGCGGGCGAGAAGATCAATGTCACGGAGCGGCGGGCCGTGCTGCACGTGGCCCTGCGCAACCGGAGCAACCGCCCCGTCTACGTGGACGGCCACGACGTCATGCCCGAGGTCAACCGCGTGCTCAAGCACATGCGGGCCTTCGTGCGGCGCGTGCGCGCCGGCGAATGGACGGGCTGGACCGGCCGCCGGATCACGGACGTGGTCAACATCGGCATCGGCGGCTCGGACCTGGGGCCGCTCATGGCCACCCAGGCCCTGGCCTACTACCGCCTGCCGAACATTCGCGCGCATTTCGTGTCCAACGTGGACGCCACGCATCTGGTCGAGACGCTCAAGGGCCTGGACCCGGAAACCACCCTGTTCATCGTGGCCTCCAAGACCTTCACCACCCAGGAGACCCTGACCAACGCGCATTCGGCCAAGCGCTGGCTGCTGGACGCGGCCGGCGACGAGCGCGCGGTGGCCAGGCACTTCGTGGCCCTGTCCACCAACACCAAGGCCGTGCAGGATTTCGGCATCGACACGGACAACATGTTCGAGTTCTGGGACTGGGTCGGCGGGCGCTATTCCCTGTGGTCGGCAATCGGCCTGTCCATCGCCCTGGCCGTGGGCTTCGACGTCTTCGAGCGGCTGCTCGATGGAGCGCACGCCATGGACGAGCATTTCCGCTCCGCGCCCATGGAGCGCAACATGCCGGTCATCATGGCCCTTATCGGCATCTGGTACGCCGACTTCTTCGGCGCGGAGAGCCTGGCCGTGCTGCCTTACGACCAGTACCTGGCGCGCTTCCCGGCCTACCTGCAGCAGGGCGACATGGAGTCCAACGGCAAGGGCGTGACCGTGAACGGACAGGCCGTGGACTACCACACCGGGCCCATCATCTGGGGCGAGCCGGGCACCAACGGCCAGCACGCCTTCTACCAGCTCATCCACCAGGGCACGCGCATGGTGCCCTGCGATTTCCTGGCCCCGGCCCGCGGCCTGAACCCCGTGGGCGACCACCACGAGAAGCTGCTGTCCAACTTCTTCGCCCAGACCGAGGCGCTCATGAAGGGCAAGACCGAGGAGGAGGCCCGCGCCGAGATGGAGGCCGCGGGCAAGGAGCCCGATGAGATCGAGCGGCTCCTGCCGCACAGGGTCTTCCCCGGCAACCGGCCCTCTAACTCCATTCTTTACCGCGAGTTGACGCCCGAAACCCTGGGCGGCCTCGTGGCCCTGTACGAGCACAAGATCTTCGTCCAGGGCGCCATCTGGCGCATCAACTCCTTCGACCAGTGGGGCGTGGAGCTGGGCAAGCAGTTGGCGAACGCCATTCTGCCGGAACTGCGGGACGACGAGCCGGTGACGGGCCACGACTCGTCCACGAACGGGCTCATGAACGCATACAAGGCCATGCGGGCCTGAGCAGGCCCTGTCTGGAGGTGAGCGAGACTGAGTAGTTGTGGCTCGATATGTGCATACTGTTAACCGATGTCGGTGATTCGACATGCGATGTGTATCCATGAACCGACAACAGCATGGTGCCAGCATGACAAGAACAATGCATAGCGGACTGACCATCCGCGCGGCCCGGCCGCAAGACGCCGAAGCCATTTCCCGTGTGCAAAATGCGGCCGTTCGCCGCATCCCCGAAGGCACACCGTCCACGATCGTCGCGGACTGGAGCGGAGCCTGCACGGCCGAGAGCGTCCTCCGCGACATGGCGCAGGGCGTGGTCGGCTTCGTGGCCGAGGTCGGTGGTGAGATAGCGGGCTTCGCCGTGCTCGCCGGCAACGTGGTGCGCATCGTGTGCGTGCACCCCGCCCATGCCGGCTCCGGCTTGGGCACGGTCCTGCTGGCCAGGGTGGAGCAAGAGGCCATGCGCCGCGGCCAGCATATCCTGCGCCTGAACGCCTCGCTCAGCGCCAAGGCGTTCTACCGCTCGCGCGGCTACTGCGTCGTGCGCGAGAACACGCGGCAGCTGCCGCTGGACGAGTGCCTGCCCTGCGTGGAGATGACCAAGACCATCGCGTCCTGACTCGTCGGCATTACCGTCGGGCCCACCTCATGAGTCTCCCGGACCGGGACGGCCATGCGCTGGGCCTTTGCCTTCCCTTCGGCAGCCGCCCCGGCCCCTATCAGCCCATTCTGCCCTTTCCGCCCAATCCGGTCCGCTTGGCGCGCCTGCGCTCCATGGCCGTCTCGATCTTGGCCAGCAGCGTGTCCATGGTGCAGGGTTTGATGAGGTAGTCGCAGGCCCCCCGGCAGACCTGGTCCAGAGGCAGGTCCAGGGAGGCGTGCCCGGACAGGAAGATGACCTCCGGCCGCTCGGGGCGCTTGGCCAGTTCGGCCATGACCTCGGCCCCGTTCATGCCGGGCATCTTCATGTCCAGCAGCATCACGTCCACGGGCTCCCTGGCCACGATGTCCAGGGCTTCGTGTCCGCCGGCCGCGGCCAGCGCGCGCAGGCCGTGCATGGACAGGAGCCTGAGCATGTTGGCCCGGAAACGCTCCTCGTCATCCACCACCAACACCAGGGGATCGTCGATCATAATCGCCTCCAGAGTCGCTAAAGCGCTCCCTTGCACAAGACCTGGGAAGGGCTTTGCCTTCCCCAGACCCATCCCGCCAGGGTCCTGCCCGGATAGGGCGCGCCCCTGGGCCCGCGCATTGCAAATGCACAATGCAATATCCGCCAGCCGGGCCTTCGCGGCCCTGTCCGGTCTGCCTGCCGTCCGGCGCTTTGCGTGATCAGGCTCGGCCGCCCGGCATTCGCTATAAGCAAGAACAGGCCCACGGCCGATCCCGGCGAGCATCTGGAATATAGGCAAACGAGCCTCGGCAATCCAGCCCGGCTTGCACGAAAGCTTGCGAAATAAGTTGTACATGCGTTCGATCTTGCGCGATGGACAACGTCTTATGCGAGATTTATACAAAGTACTACAGTGGGTTATAAATAGAAGCCAGCGCTCTTTGCACTGGCCCGCTCTTTGCTCAAGATATATGATATGCCTGCCAGGGCCCGGCTTTGGAAATCGGAGGAAGCTCGTGAACAGCACGGATTACAAACTGCTCCGACTGAAGATCATGGGAGCAATCACGGCCTTCTCGCTCGTCCCGCTGGTGGCCTTGGGCTCTTTCATGCATCTGCAGTTCAGCCAAAGCTACAGCGAACGCGTTTCCCACTCGCTCCAGCGCTCGGTGGAAAACCGCAAGGCGGCCATCGACATGTTCCTGGAAGAGAACATCCTGCAGTTGCGCAACATGGCCTGGACGCATAACTATGCGCAGATGAGCGAGCAGCCCTACCTGCAGCACGTGTTCAGCACCATGCAAAGCGGCAACAAGGCCTTCATCGACCTGGGCGTCATCGACGGGGACGGCCGCCATGCGGCCTATGTCGGCCCGTACGCCCTGGGCGACGTGAACTACCGGGGGGAGGACTGGTTCCAGAAGACCATGCTCAAGGGCGTGTACGTGAGCGACGTGTTCATGGGTTTCCGGCGTTACCCGCACATCATCCTGGCCGTCATGCGCCGGGAGGGCAACAGGTACTGGATTCTGCGCGCGACGCTCGATTCGGATGTGCTGAACGCCCTGGTGCGCAACTACCAGACGGGGCAGCGCGGCGACGCCTTCCTGGTCAACAGCGCCCATGTGCTGCAGACAGCCTCCAGCCTGCGGGGTGCTGCGCTGGGCGAGGTGAAGCTGCCCGTCAGCCCAGGGCGCTTCCCCGGCGCGCGCGTGGAAAGCCATACCGTCGACGGCCGCAAGGTGCTCTTCGGCATGACCTGGCTGGACAACGTGGACTGGATGCTGGTCATCACCGAGGCGCCGGACGAATCCCTCTCGCCGCTCTTCAGGACGCAGGCCATCGTCTTTTCCATGGTCGGCGGAGGCATGCTGCTCATCATGGTCGGGGCGGCGGTGGCCACGCGCTCCATCGTGGAGGCCCTGGCCAGGGCCGAACGCCACAGGGCCGAGCTGGACGCGCGCATCGTGCAGTCCAACAAGATGGCCGCCCTGGGCAAGATGGCCGCTGGCGTGGCCCACGAGGTGAACAATCCGCTCACACTCATCCGCGAAAGCGCGGGCTGGATCAAGGACCTGCTCACCGAGGAGGACCACGAGTCCATCAAGAACTTCGAAGAGATCGCCGACGCCGTGGACAAGATCGACCAGAACGTGGAGCGGGCCAAGGGCGTGACGCACCGCATGCTCGGCTTCGCCCGGCGCATGGAGCCCATGCAGGAAAACGTGGACCTCAACCAGGTGGTCAGGCAGACCATGGCCTTCCTGCAGACGGAAGCACTGCATCGCAACATCGAGCTGCGCACGGAGTTCGCGCCGGACCTTCCGCTCACGTCCACGGACACGGCCCAGCTGCAGCAGGTCCTGCTCAACCTGTTGGAGAACGCCATCGACGCCGTGGACCATGACGGCGTCGTGACCCTGCGCACCCGCACGGACGAATCCGGCAAGCGGATCCTCCTGAGCGTCATCGACACGGGCAAGGGCATCCCCAAGGAAGTGCAGAGCCGCATCTTCGACCCGTTCTTCACCACCAAGGGCGTGGGCGAAGGCACGGGGCTTGGGCTGTCCATCAGCTACGGCATCATCGAGCGGCTCGGCGGAGGCATCGCCGTGGAGAGCGAGGAAGGCAAGGGAGCCACGTTCACAATAACCCTGCCTGTCTGTTAGACTGGTCCGCAGGAGGCGCAGCGCATGGAACGGGTCAAGGTGCTCATTGTCGATGACGAGAACGATTTCCGGCAGCTCTTCGTCAAGCGCTTCACACTGCGCAATCTCGATGTGGACAGTGTGAGCGGCGGAAGGGAGGCCTTGGCGGCCCTGGCGGGCAAGGAATACGACGTGGTGGTGCTCGACGTGCGCATGCCCGGCATGGACGGCATCGAAACGCTCAAGGAGCTCAAGAAACGCCATCCGTCCACGGAGGTCATCATGCTCACGGGCCACGGCTCGGTGAAGTCGGGCATCGAAGGCATGAGCCATGGAGCCTTCGACTATGTGCTCAAGCCGTTCAAGATCGACGACCTGCTGGAGCGCATCCTCAAGGCACACGAACGCCGCGTCCTGTCGCGCGGCGGCTAGCGTCCGGAATCGGCGAGACGGCCATGGGCAGCGGCGACAACAAACACCCCTCGTTCCTCCTGCACGGGAACGCCCTCCCCCTGACGGTCCTGGCCTGTTGCCTGGCAGCGGCCTGGCTGGGACCGGTATTGGCTCTGCCCGTGGCCGCCTTCGCCGCCTTGCTGGTGTTCTTTTCCTCCCGCAGGCTGCTGCGCGCTTGGCGGCGCATGAGCGCCGACCGCCGGGATATGGGCGAGCAGCTCTTCCAGGTCCAGAAGCTGGCCCTGCTGGGCGAGCTGGCCGCGGGCGTGGCCCACGAGATCAACAACCCCATGATGATCATCGGCCAGGAGGCCGAGATAGTCGACCTGCTCGTGGAACGTTCGAGCCTGGCCGGCACGCCCGAGGCGGCCGAGATCCGCGACTGCCTGGAGCAGATCAGGCTTCAGGTCGGCCGCTGCGGGGGCATAACCCACGGCATGCTTCAGGCGGCCCGCAAGCGCGACACCGTGAACCAGCCCGTGGACGTGAACCGCCTGGTGGAGGACATGGTCGTCCTGGTGGAGCAGGAGACGGCCATGTCGGGCGTGGGCATGGTGCGCATGTACAACGAGCGCATCCCGCCCGTGGACACAGACGGGCCCATGCTGCGCCAGGTGTTGCTCAACCTGCTTTCCAACGCCGCCCAGGCCGTCAAGGGCGGCGGCAAGATATTCGTGACCACCGGCCTGCGCGAGGACAAGGTGGTCATCGAGGTCCGCGACACCGGTCCGGGCATCGCGCCCGAGAACATGGACAAGCTGTTCAGCCCCTTCTTCACCACCAAGCCGGCGGGCCAGGGCACGGGCCTCGGCCTGTCCATCTCCCTGCGCATCATCACCGAGCTCGGCGGCACGCTTACCGCGACCAGCGAACTGGGCGAAGGTGCTGCCTTTACCGTGCTCCTGCCCCTGGAGCGCGAAAGGGCCGAGGGCGGCCTGTCCTCGGGACGGGCCTGGGCCCGGCACATGCTGCGCGGCACGGAAGGCGAAGCCGGCTCTTCGGCGCCGCACGACTGAGAGACTCCCCCGCCGGAAAGTTCCTCCAAGCCTTGTCTTACCCTGCCGTCAGACGTCCAACATGGCCGCTCTGCGGATAATCTGACGCGCTCTTCTCCTGCCCTCCTATATGCGTGCATGGGTATCCGGATATTATGAGGTGAACAATGTGCAGTGAAACCAGGAGAAGAGACATGCACGAGAAGAAGCTGGAGCGACGCGAGTTCCTGCGCACCGCGACCGGGGCGGTCTTGCTCGCCGGAGTCGGCGGGGCGCTGGGCATGGGCAACGTGGCCTGGGCGGCGCAGCAGGCCGGCAGGGGGGCTTCGGCGGGCCAGGCCAGGCAGGCCGGCACGTTCAACCCCTTGCAGGATAAGGGCATGCCCATCGAAAAGCAGGTCCGCAACTGGTCCGAACTGAGCGCCTTCGAATACGACAAGCAGGAGGTCGACCCCTACACCCGCTGCCGGATCATCACCATGAACGGTGTCGAGGTCGGCGCGGCCATATTCAAGCACCAGATGGCCAGAATGGTGGAAGACTACTCCCTGCTGCAGGCGCTGGCCATGTCAAGGCGCATCGAGCAGCAGCAACAGAAGGCGGTCAACGGCCTCATCCCGGGCAACGAGACCACGCTGGAGAACACCGTGGGCTACGAACAGGTCGCCGTGGATTTGACGGCCTGGTGCGCGAGGAACGAACCGGACGAGTACATGCGCGAGGCCTACAATTTCGCGCTGCTGGAGGACTTCGACCACCTGTACCGCTATTCGAACCTGCTCGACATGAAGCAGGAGAAACACATGAAGCCGGAGCGGATCGTCGGTAGGCTGACCGAGATCATGCCAGGCCGGCCGACCATTTCGGAGCACCGCCATCCATTCGACTCCATCCGCAAGCCAGCGGACATGGCCACGGCCGAACCCATCACGCTCATGAACATCATGAGCCTGGTCGCGGCCGAACAGCAGACCATGAACTTCTACATGAACGTGCTCAACCGCTCGCAGGACAAAATCCAGCGGGACCTGTACTCCGAGATCGGCATGATCGAAGAGCAGCACGTCTCCCATTACGAATCGCTCATGCCGCGCAACTGCTCCTGGCTGCAGTGCGCGGTCATGCACGAGCTGCACGAATGCTGGCTGTACAACGCTTTCATGGAACAGGAGGTCGATCCGAGGGTCAAGAAGATGTGGGAGATCCACCTCGACATGGAGCTCGGCCACCTGCAGAACGCCATCGCCCTGTACAAGAAGTTCGAGCGCAAGGATCCGGCCGAGTTCATGCCCGAGTCCATGCCCCAGCCCATGACCTTCGAGTCGAACATCGACTACCTGCGCGAGGTGCTCGAGAAGCAGACCCGCCTCACCGCCGACGGACCCAATTTCGTGCTGGTGGACGACCTGCCCAGGAACCACCGCTTTTTCGCGTATCAGCGCATGATCAACAAGGGCGGCGCGCCGAGCCAGCAAGTCGTCAAGGCGCACATCGACAAGCAGGGCGAGGACTACCGTTTCGAGACGGCGCAACATCCGCTGGAACGCTTCCGCGACCGCAAGTCGGTGCCGGAATATTAAAGCGTATCGCACGGGAACCGGGAAGGGCCTTGACCTTCCCGGACTCATCCTAGGCCCTGCCCGGATAGGCCGCGCCCCTGGGCCCGCGCATTTACGTGGCGCTGCGTCGGAGCGCTATTCGACCTTCTCGAACCGTTCGCGAACCGCCTTGCAGACCGGACAGTTCTCCGGGGCCTCGCCGTGGGTCAGGTAGCCGCATATCTGGCAGACGAAGAGGACCTGCGGAGTCCTGTCCGGGTCGGTCAGCAGCTCCGCGTGGCTGTGGCCTGCCTGGAGGATTTGTCCGAACAGCGCGGCTTCGGTGGGTTTGCCTTCGGCCTGGGCCTGCTCTTGCCGCAGATGCAAGGCGTCTTCCCGGGCCCTGTGGCTGGCCAGTTCGCGCAATTCGTCATCCAGGCCGCCGAGCTTGCCCCTGGCCAGGGCTAGGAGTCGCCTGGCCTGGGCCTCGTCGGCCAGAGAAAGGGCTTTGAGCAGCCGGGCCGCGCCGGGCCGTCCGGCCTTGAGCGCCACCTTGGCCAGCACGGAGGTGCGGGCCGCCTCCAGGGACGTATCCGCAAAGGTCTGGCGCATGTTTTCGTGTGTGTATTCGGCCATGTCATCTCCTTGCTGCTTCGGGCTCAAGAACAAGTTGTATTTCATATTCTGTTTATGTAAAATAATATCAACTCATCGAGTATAAGGCGATAGCCTGTCTTACTTTTTTGAACATTCGCGGGATGGTCTCGGCACCTTCAGTGTAAACGACGCTCCAAATCTAATCCAGCGCCTGAGCCCACACGCGGCGGCAAGACCAGGCGCGACACGTCACATCCTCCGGGAGGTTTTCATGCCCATGGGGCGTTCCGAACGCATCCGGCCCTCCGGCGGCATCGCCGCCCTGTGCGCCGCATGCGCTGCCTTCGGCTGCTGCTGCATCCTGGCCGTAACCATCGCCGCGGGATCGGCTCTTTCCCTGATCCTGGCGATTCCGGTCCTGCTTGCCTCCTCCGGCATTAGCGGGCTGGCGGCCCTGTTCGTCCTGCGGGCTCACCTGGACGCACCTCTGTCCAGATTGGTCGATTGGGCCACCGGCGAACGCACGCACTCCCAGGAAGCCATTATTGTCCATTCCACGCCCTGCGGCCTTTCGGGGCTGTTCACGGCAGTGCAGGATCTGACCGCCCGGCTGGACAAGGCCGAGGCCCGGGCAGCCGCCGGCGCGGCGGAGCTGGAGGCCCTGCGCCGGCTCCAGGAACAGGCCGGCCGCGAGGCGGAGCGCGGCGCCAGGTGCGAGGCCCAGAAGCGCCAGAGCATCATCGAATCCTGCCGCGCCCTGGAAGACGTGGCCGGCAAGATCCGCACGTTCGCGGACAGCCTTGACCGCGAGGCAGGCGGCGTGAGCGCCGGGGCCCGCAGCCAGCAGGAACGCGTGAGGGCCGCGGCCGTGGCCCTGGAGCAGATGAACGCCGCCGTGGGCGACGTGGCGGACACTGCCGCGGGCACCGCCGACACCGCCGGCAGGACGCGCGAGGCGGCCGGCCGCGGCCGCGCCGTGGCCGAGGATGCCAGCCGCTCCATGGAGTCCGTGAGCGCAGCCACCAGCGCATTGGGCCAGGGGCTCGACAGCCTGGGTAAGCGCACGGAGATCATCGGCGAGGTGCTGGAAGTCATCGCCGAAATCGCCGACCAGACCAACCTGCTGGCTCTCAACGCGGCCATCGAGGCGGCCCGCGCGGGCGACGCCGGCCGGGGCTTCGCCGTGGTGGCGGACGAGGTGCGCAAGCTGGCCGAGAAGACCATGGCCGCCACGCGCGACATCGAGTCCTTCCTGGCAGAGATTCGCGACAGCACCCGCGCGAGCGTTTCGCACATGGACGAGGCCAGCCGGGCCGTGGAGCGCACCCTGCGCCTTTCGCGCGAGTGCGGCCAGGTCCTGGCCGAAATAACCGGCCTGGCCGAGGACACGGCAGGCCAGGTGCGGTCCATCGCCACGGCCGCGGCCCAGCAGGCGGCCTCGGCGCGCGAGATCGAGGGCACCATGGACTCGGTGCAGGCCATCTCCACGGCCACGGCCGAGGGAATGGCTTCGGCGGCGCAGTCCGTGCACGAGCTGGGCGGACAGATAGAGGAACTAGCCAAGCTTTCAGGAGTGTTCCGGTTCATGGCCGAGGACAAGGTGCAGCAGGTCGTGGCTGGCCTGGCAGCCGGTCTGCGGATTTCCGGCCCCCGCGAGGGCATGGAGCGGCTGCTGGAGAAAACCCTGCGCGACAACCCGTTCCTGGAGCTCCTGTACGTCACGGACGCCGCGGGCAGGCAACTCACGAGCAACATCGGCCGCAACGGCCTGTCCAACGCGGCCGCCTACGGCAGGGACTGGTCACGCCGGCCATGGTTCAAGGGCGCGCTGGATAGCGGGAGCCTGTACTTCTCGCCCATCTATGTCTCCGAGGCCACGGGCGAATACTGCCTGACGGTTTCGGCCGTGCTGCCCGACGCCTTGGGCCGCGTGAGCGGCGTGCTGGGGGCCGACGTGCGCCTGTTCGCCTGAGGCTGATCGCCTGAAAGCCGGGGATGACGGCGCCTTCTCCGGCTCCTGGCCTTTCTTTACGTCCGTCCTGCACCCAAGACCGAGCCGCGTCCGGCTCATGACCGTGCGCGACGGCCGGCCGGAAAAAGGGATTCCAAAGGGGCCGCGTCCCTTTGGCCGCCGGAGGCATCCAGCGGCAAAGCCCGTACGGCTTTCTCTGTCCGAAGCAATCTGCTAACCTCCCGGCCATGATGTCTTCTCCCGAGTCCTCATCGCCGGCCGCAAGCTTGTGCTTCGACCTGCACCTGCACACCAAGCGCCATTCCGGCTGCTCGAACCTGTCGCCCCGGCGGGCTTGCGAGTTGGCGCTGGAACGCGGCCTGCACGGACTGGTCGTCACCGAGCACCGCTTCCGCTGGCCCGACGCGGAGCTTGCGCCCCTGCGCAAAGCCTTCCCCGGCCTGCGGCTGCTCTCGGGCATGGAAGTCACCCTCGTAGAGGGCCATGACGTGGTGCTCCTGGGCGAGGCCTTGCCCGAGCGCGCGCCCAGGCTCATGCACACACGCGACCTGGAGGACATGCTTGCGCCGGCGCGGGAGCGGGTCTTTGCCTTCGTGGCCCACCCGTTCCGCTATACCGACACCCGCGGCAAGCGTCTGGAGCGCATCCTGGAGCTTGTGGACGGAATCGAGATGTGCTCGGTGAACATCTTGCGCGCCGGGTTTCACGGGAGTGACGTGTACGTGTCCGACGTGTCCGATCTGTACGAACAAGCCCGCAAGGATTTCGGGCTGGTGCCTGTCTGGGCCACGGACGCGCACTCCGAGGCTGCCGTCGGCGCGCTGGCCACGCAGGTGCCCGGCCCCGTGGAGTCCATGGCCGACCTGGTGGCGGCGCTCAGGCGAGGCATGACGCAGGAATACCAGAACCAAGAGCTGCTGCGGCGAATTCTGTTCCGAGGGTTTGATCTTGCTTAAGCTATTTGCGCAAGCGCTGGGAGGGACGTTGCCATTTCCAGACCCATCCCGCCAGGGCCTTATCCGAAACAAGGGGTGCCCCTGGCCCCGCGCAATGCCGTTGCCGGATGCTTTAGCATCTTGCCTGTCCCAATTGTTCCCCACGCAAGGAGGCGCGTTTTGTCCGACATCCTGGATCATGCCATTTCCGGAATCGACGCGGGCCGGGACAAGTCGGCCGTGACCGTGCGCACCGCGCGCCTAGACGATGCGGCCGGGTTGCTGAAACTCATGCGGGCCCTGGATGTCGAGACGCCGTTCATGATCTACGGCAAGGGCGAGCGCGGCCTGTCCGTGGAGGATGTCCGCAACCTGCTCATGGAGGCCGGGCTCGTGCGCGGCCTGTCCATGTTCGTGGCCCAGGCCGGTCCGGAGCTGGCGGGCTATGCCCTGGCCGTGGGCGGAGGGCTGGCCAGGACCAGGCACTGCGTGCGCATATCGGCCCTGGGGGTACGCCGCCGCTGGTGGCGGCGGGGCCTGGGTCGGGCCATGTTGGCGAGTGTGGAGCAGTGGGCCAGGGGCATGGGCGCACGGCGGCTGGAACTGGAAACCATGGCCGCCAACGACGCCGCGCAAAATCTCTACGAAAGCATGGGCTTCGATCTGGAGGGCCGGCGGCGGCGGGCCTTCCTGGTGGCCGGGACCTGGATGGACGCCCTGCTCATGGGCAAACTGTTGGAGGACTGACCGGCGGGCCGTCCTCGCGGCGCAGCAGCCGCCAGATCGCCAGGAGCGGCGCTGCCGCCCGCGCGACGGAGCCCAGCACGGACAGGCGCCTGCGCCAGGTCAGCAGCTCCAGGTCGGCCATGGAGCGCAGGACCTGCGCCTCGGCGGCCAGGGCCTGCTTCTGGAGGGCTATGCGCCGGAGTCGCGATCCGAAAACCATTGGCGATCCTTGCCTAGTTCGGCGATGGTCTGGGCAAAAGGAGCGGGCTGGCGCTTGAGCCGGGCCATGGCGACCATGGCCGAGACCAGCCCGGACAGCAGGAGCACGCCCGCGCACACGGCCAGGGCTATCAGGCGGTGCTCCTCGCCGGCCAGGAAGACCACGGCCAGCACGGCCAGCACGAGGCCCATGAAGAACAGGCCCAGGCCCAGCAGGGTCCAGACCAGGACCTGCACGAGCCTGAGCTGTTCTTCCTTGAACTCCAGCGACAGCAGCCGCAATCGATTGTGCACGATGGCCAAGCCCAGATCCAGACCGCGCCTGGCGTTGTCTCCGGCATTGGCCATCAAGGCCAGAAGCTTGTGCAGCACGCGGCTATTTCCTGCCCATGAGCCAGCCCAGGAACACGCCGACCAGCAGGGTCACGCCCATGGCCTGATAGGGATTGTCCCTGACCAGCTTGTCGGCGTTCCTGGCGTGGTTCTTCAGGCGGCCCTCAAGCTCCTCGTAGGCCTGCTCGGCCGACTGGAGGCTTTCTTCCAGCTTCTGGCGCGCCTGCTTGGTCTTCTGGTCCACCTCGCCGGAAGTGGCCTCGATAAGGCTTTGGGCGTTCTTGAGCAGGCTCTGGAAATCGCGGGACAGGTTTTCCTTGGTCTTGGAGATGTCCATGGTCCCTCCCTTGGTTCACGTTTATTAGGTAATCGTGCATCGCGCGAAAATTCCACGCTCATTGATAACAAGGAAAAGCCTACATGGGCAAGAAGTTACGCACGGCGGCCGGCGTGCCGGAGGCTGCATGCAATAATTTTGGAAGTCTTTTTGCCTGCATGCCCGCCTGGTGCTATGAGAGAGGATGGAATTGCGATCACGCGCCCGTCGGAAGGAGCCTATGAAGCCAGAAGTCATGCAGTTGCAGTACAGTCGGTTCAAGGAAAACATAGCGAGCCTGGTGGGCAGGCTGGTCGAACTATGCGCCGAGGCCGGCGACGCCGCGCTGCTGGATGTCGCGCATGGGCTCGTGCGCAACGTCAACGCCCCCTTCCTGTTCGTGGTGGTGGGCGAGGTCAAGGCCGGCAAGTCGAGCTTCATCAATGCCCTGCTCGGCGAGGACATCTGCGCCGTGGCCCCGGACCCGTGCACCGACGTCATTCAAAAGATCGTGCACGCTCCACGCAGGAGCGAGCGCATCGTGTCCGACCAGGTGCGCGAGATCGGCCTGCCCAACGACATCCTGCGTGAAGTCGCCATCGTGGACACGCCGGGCACCAACTCCATCATCGAGCGCCACCAGGAGATCACCGAGCGCTTCATCCCCGAGGCGGACCTGGCCGTCTTCGTGTTCCCGGCCGTGAACCCCTACGCGCGTTCGGCCTGGGAACTGTTCCGGCTGGTGCACAGCGACTGGCACAAGAAGATCATCTTCGTGCTCCAGCAGGCCGACCGGGCCAGCCCAGAGGAGCTGGAGGTGAACCTGGCCCGCGTGGCCGAGTACGCCCGCGAACGGGGCGTGGACTCGCCGCGCATCTTTCCGGTCTCGGCCAGGCTGGCCGCCCAGGGCAGGCCCGGCAGCGGCATGGAAGAGGTCTGGTCCTACATCAATTCCACGGTCACGGGCGGCCGCCATTACGTGCTCAAGATGGAATCACTTATCACCACCGGCCTGCGCATCCTCGACGGCGTGCGGGAGGACCTGCTCGCTCACGCCGAGGCCCTGGACAAGGACCGCGCCGAGCGCCAGGCCATCGCGCGGGCAATGGAGCGCAGCAAGGAGTACTCCCTGCGCGACGCCGATCTGTTCAAGGCCAGGCTCGTGGAGGCCTACCGCCGCAACGCCCAGGACACCACGCAGGCTTTCCGCGAGGGCCTGTCCATCGGCAGCCTGGTGCGCTCGTCCGTGTCGGGCGCGTTCAAGCGCAAGCGGCCGCTCAACGACTGGCTGGAGGGCCTTGGCGCGACCTTCAACCAGCGCTTCTCGCGCGACGTGGAGGCCGTCTCGCGCGAGGCCGCCGGCCGCATCACCGAGAACATCTCGCGGGTCATGGAGATCCTGCTGGAAGAGCTCAAGTCAACGCGCAGCCCCAGACCGCAGCACCTGGGCGTTTCCGGCATCACCAGCAAGCGCCTGGAGGTCATCAACACCTGCATCGACAACGTGCTGCTGCTTTTGCGCGACGAATCCCTGAGCGGCAAGCTGCGGCCCACGGGCCTGGAGCGCATGGGCGACCAGACCGTGGTGGGCGGATTCCTCACGGCCGTGGGCGCGATCATCGCCGCCACGGTGCACACGGCCTTCTTCGACGTCACGGGCGGCATCCTGTCCATGCTCGGCGCGCTCTTGGCCATCAACACCCTGACCCTCAAGCGCAGGGGCATCGTGCGCCGCTTCGAGCAGGGCTTCGACGAGGGCCGCGAACGCTTCGAGCGCGACCTGTCCGAGAATCTCTCGGCCCAGATCGAGGTCATCTATTCGGACCTGGAGCTGGCTTTCCAGCCCTTCTACGAGAACATCCGCGAGCGCGAGGAGCGGTTGGACACCCTGAAGGGCAAGGCCGCGGCACTGCGCCTGGCCCTGGAGGGCGAGCTATCCGGCGCGCGGTCCCTGATCGAGGCCCAGGAGCGAGCGGGATAGGGCGGTTATAAAGTCCTGAGCGTGGCCAGCTCGCAGCTCTTTTCGTCGGGCTCGTAGGCCGTGTCGCCGATGCTCGTGACCGGCCGCATGCCGATGAGCGAGTTGAGCACGTAGGCGTGGCGGAATTCGGGCAGTTCGGCCAGGCGGATGGCTCTGTGCCGGATGGGCAGAGCCCCGGCCGCGCGGGCCAGGGAGACGCTTCTCAGGGTGAAGTCGCTCTTGGGAGCAACGAAGCCCGCGCCGTCGGAGAAAAGCAGGGCGCAGGCCGAGGTTTCCAGCACGTGGCCCGTGGAGTCGGTCAGCAGGGCGTCGTCGCGGCCCTGCTGCAGGGCGTGGCGCTTGGCCAGCACGTTGTGCATGTAGTTCATGCTCTTGTGGCCGCTCAGATAGGACTCCTGGTGCCAGGGGTACACGGCCAGGCGGTAGGTGCGGCCGGGCTCGGGCTGCCAGGGGCTGACCTGGATGAGCGGTTGGGCCCGCTGGCCGAAGTCCGCCACCGGGTAGAAGATGTTCACCTTGGCCGTCCCGCCGGCAAGGCCGTTGCGCTGCAGCAGCTCGGCCACGACCTCCTCCCAGGGCGCCTTGGCGTAGGCGATCTGAAAATGCTCCAGGGAGTGGAATACGCGCTCCAGGTGCGCGTCCAGATAGCGGATCATCTGACCGCTGTAATAAAGAGTTTCGAAGAAGCCCACTCCGAAGCGCACATGCAGGTCGTCAGGGCTGACCTGCCAGCCGTCCGCCACGTATTCGCCCTTGTAGTAGAAGATCATCGCTCGCCGACCCCGAGGAGTTGAAGGAATTTCTCGGCCTTGGCCAGTGTCTCCGCGTACTCGCCGGAAGGGGTTGAGTCCATGACTATGCCGCTGCCAGCATAGAAATGGAAGAAACCCGCACGGGTGTCAAGGAAGCCCGTGCGGATGGCCACGGAGCTGTCCATGTCGCGCGGGCCGTAAATGGCGAGCAGCGTGCCGCAGTACACGCCGCGGCCGTGGGGCTCCAGGGCGTCTATGATCTCGCAGGAGCGCTTCTTGGGGCAGCCCGTGACCGAGCCCGGCGGAAAGGCGTCCAGCAGCAGGTCGAGCACCGTGCAGCCGGGCTTGAGCCTGCCCGTCACGTCCGAGTGCATCTGGAGCAGGTTGTCCACGCGGAACACCGATTTGTGGTTATCCACGCGCACCGTGCCGTATTCGCAGTGGGCGCTGATGTCGTTGCGCACCAGGTCCACGATCATGGACAGCTCGGCGTCCTCCTTGGACGAGGCGCGCAGGGCCTGCTCCGCCGCGGCCGCTTCCCGGCTCCCGAACCACGCCTCCAGATGCCTGGTGCCCTTGATGGGCTGGGAGAGCACTTGGCCGTCGCGCACGCGCATGAAGCGCTCGGGCGAGGTGGAGACGATGCGGAAGGGCCCGCTCTCCATGTAGCCGTAATAGGCCGCCGGATGCCGGCGGGCCAGGTCCAGGAACAGCCCGTAGGCGTCCAGGCCCCCTGCTTCGGCCGTGAAGCGGATGGACAGGTTGAGCTGGTAGGTGTCGCCGTCGCGGATGCGCTCCTGGGCTTGGCGCACGGCGGCCTCGTAGCCCTGCCGATCGAGACTGGCCGAAGCCAGCCTGCCCAGGCTCCTGGGCCGCAGGCCCTCTTGCCGGGCGCTCCCGCCAGGGGCCGGACTTTGCGCCGCCTTGCCAGCAGCCTCGGCGGCCCGCTCCAGCAGGGCAACCACCCGGCCGTCCAGGAGCTTCCGGCCGATCAGGTGAGCTTGTCCCGCCTCGTAGATGAGATAGGTCTCGTACTTCTTGAGGTGCCCCAGCGGGAAATCCGAGTCCTTGGCCGGCGTAAGGCCCAGCAGCCGCAGGCCGTACTCGTAGCCCAGGAAGCCAACGGCCGGACGCTCGTCCGCGAAGAGAAAACGCTCCAGCTCCTCGCGGCCGGTGGAGGCCCGCACTGTCAGCTCGTCCTTGGGTCCGAGCCCGGCCAGGAAGGAAACGCTTCCGCCCGCGGCGGACAGGAGCACGTCCACCCCGCCCGCGCGGCCCAAGTCTTCCAGGAAAGACAGGGCCAGCGTTTCCGGCAGCTCAAAGCAGTTCGCGCAGGGCATGGCGTATGAAGACCTCGCCGTTTCCGGTCAGGAACGATTCCGGGTGAAACTGGTAGCCGAGGAAGGGCCTGCTGCCATGGCGCAAGGCCATGAGCATGCCGTTGTCCGTGGCCGCGAAAGCCTCCAGCCCATGACCCAGCCGGGAGATGTGCAGTGAATGGTAGCGGGCCACGCGCTCGCGGCGATCCAGGAAGCCTATGTCCTCGGCCCTGCCGTGCACGCAGCCCGGAAGCCGTTCGGTGCGCCCGCCGAAGCACTCGTTGATGATCTGCATGCCCAGGCACACGCCGAGCACCGGCGTGTCGGCCTCGCCCTGTTCGCGATCGGCGAACAGCGGCGCATAGGCAGGGTACTCACGGGGATGGCCCGGCCCCGGCGAAATGACCAGCATGTCGCACTCGGCGGCTAGATCGGCCTGGAAACGGGCATAGGGCAACACCTCGGGCGCGCGGCCCACGGTCGCGGCAAGCAGATGCTCCAGGTTGCGCGTGAAGCTGTCCTCGTTGTCCACCAACAGGATGCGCACATTTCCTCCTGAACCGCGACAAGAACATCAAAGGACTTCGAGAGCAAGCCCTTGAGCGCCCGAGCTTCGTGAGGAACCGGGACTGCGGCGCCTTGCGAATGAAGGGTCCAGGGGAATTATTTCCCTGGCGGGAGAGAGTCCGAGAGAGGGCAGCGCCCTCTCTCGGTTCAAATGCGAATTGCTCTGGATGCCGCGTGCAGGCCGGGATCACGCTCGCGGCATTGCCTGGAGCCAAGGGGCTGTCATGAGCGCGATTTGTACGCAAAAAAGGAACAAAAGACTTGCTTAGGATGTGCATATAGCGTACAATATGTTCTTATGAAGCGGCATTCACGTCACCACAACCAGGCGGGGATCATGACCGAACCGAGCACCACACAGGCTGCGAATCTGGGCCCCGTGTTGCGCGGGCTGTTCCGCGAGGCCGAGGCGGGCCGGCGCGACACCGAGGAGCGCTGGCTGCGCGACCTGCGCCAGTACAAGGGCGTTTACGACCCGGAAGTGGCCGCGCGCCTGCACCCCAGGCGCAGCAAGGCTTTTTTGCGCCTGACCAGGGCCAAGGTCAAGGCGGCCGATGCCAGGCTCATGGACGTACTCTTCCCCGGCGCGGGCGAGCGCAATTGGTCCATCGCACCCACTCCCGTACCCGAGATCGACGTGCGCCGCACGGGCGAGATCGTGGCCCGCCTGCGCCTCGAAACCGGCAGCGATCCGGGCGAGCGCGAAGTGGCCGTTGCCCTGCGCGCCGAGGCATCCAGGGCCTGCGAGGCCATGCAGCGCGAGATGGAGGACCAGCTCGCTGAAAGCCGCTACCGCGAGGTGGTGCGCGAGGTCATCCATTCTGGCAATCTGTACGGTACAGGCGTACTCAAGGGTCCGCTCGTATCCCGCGTGCAGGCCCCGGCCTGGACGCGCGGCCGCAACGGGGCCGGCTGGCGTCTGTCCGTGCGCGAGCGGTTGCGGCCGTTTCTGGAGTTCGTGCCCCTGTGGGACATCTATCCCGACCCTGCGGCGCGCGGCCTGAGCGAGGCGCGCTTCCTGTTCCAGCGCCATCTCATGACCCGTCAGGACCTCCTGGCCCTGGCCGCCCGGCCGGACTTCGACGGCGCGGCCATCGAGGCCCATCTGGCCGCGCACCCGGGAGGCGACGCCGGGATCAAGGCCCATGAGTCCGGGTTGGCCATGGCCGGTCCGAGCCAGTCGCTGAACCAACCGTCCGGCCGCTATGAGGTCCTGGAGTTCTGGGGCTTCCTGGAGCCCGAGGAGTTGGCCGCCGTCGGCGCGGTTCTGGACGAAGATGAAGGCGAAGCATTCGCCGGAGCGCCGGCCAACCTCTGGCTGCTGGTCGACACGGTGGTCAAGGCCGTGGCCGCGCCGCTGCCCGGCCAGCGCTGGCCCTACCATTTCTACTACTTCGACAAGGACGAAACGAGCATCTTCGGCGAAGGGCTGGCCTCCATCATGCGCGACCCGCAGCACCTGTTCAACGCCAGCGTGCGGGCCATGCTGGACAACGCGGCCATCAGCGCCGGGCCGCAGATCGAGGTCAACCAGGATCTGCTGCCCGAAGGCGAGGACCCCACGGACATCCACCCCTTCCGGGTCTGGCTGCGCTCGGGCGCGGGCCTGGACGCCCAGTACCCGGCCGTGCGCGTGTCCACGCTGCCCAGCCACGCCGAGGAGCTCATGGCCATGGCCCGGCTGTTCGAGGCCTACGCCCACGAGACCACGGGCATCCCGAGCGCCATGCACTCGGAGTTCGACGCGGCGGCCGGCACCGTGCGCGGGCTGTCCATGCTCCTGTCAGCGGCGAGCATAGCCCTCAAGGACCAGATCAAGCACTTCGACGACGGTGTGACCAGGCCGTTCATCACGGCCCTGTACCACTGGAACATGCTCTTTTCGGACAACGAGGAACTCAAGGGCGACTACCGGGTGCTGGCGCACGGCTGGTCCAGCCTCATCGCCCGTGAGTTGTCCGTGGAGCAGCTCGACGCCTTCGCCGCCTCCACGGCCAACAGTCTGGACGCGCCGTTCATCCGGCGCGGCGAGCTGCTGCGGCGCAGGGCAGCCGCGCGGGGATTGGGAGAAGATATCGTAAGGCCCGATGGGGAAGTGCAATAAACGAACTGAGGATAATTCCTCCGGTGGCCGGGGGGAATCCATTCCCCCCGGACTCCCCGCAGTGCGGCCAAGGGGCAAGTGCCTGTCCTTGCATTGCGACGCCTTGAGGGAGCGAGGGTATTATGTGGAAATGCAGTCTCGAAGCTGTCTGATCGCCTGCCGCCAGGAACGCGATACGAGCGCGGGCAAGGCCTTTCTGGCCTTGCTGCGCGAGCGCGCCGCCGCCTCGCGCGAACGCCTTGTGCGTGCCGCGCCCGAGCAGGTGGCCCGTCTTCAGGGCGCGGTGCTGGCCCTGGAGGACATCGTCCGCGACATTGAGTCCGACGCGCCGGCAGGCCCCGCGCCCGATGGCGGCTACGCCTGATCGCCCGGCGCTGGACCATAACGTGTGACCCAGGAGGAATTGATGGTCGAGGAACGCACAGGAGACGACATGGATTTCGGCCAGGCTTTCGCCCAGGCCGCCGGACTGCCCAGGCCCACCAAGGAAGACGCCGAGGTGGCCCCGGAGCCGACCCGAGCCGGTGCGCAAGACGCCCAGGCGCGGGAGGACGCGGCAGAAAACCGGAACGCGCCGGAGCGGCTTGCGTCTTCCGCCGGGCCGGCGGAAGACGCGCACGACAGCCCCACGGACGAGACTGCCCCGGACGATGCAGCGGGCTACAGGCAGCTCTATGAGCGCGAACGCCAGCGGCTCAGGAGCTTCCAGGGCCGCTACCGCAAGGAAAAGGAGCGCTGGCTCGCCGAGCGCGCCTCGCTGCTGGAGGCGCTTACCCGCGCGGATAACGTCGCGACCTCCGAGGGCGAGCCCAGCCCGGCCGGGCAAGACGATCAGCCTGTCCAGGCCGAGTCCTCCGGTCATTCCAAGCAGGTCGCTCAGCCTGGGCAGGTGCGCGAGCCCGAAGCGTCGCCCGCGCCCATAGGCTCTCCGCTGGCCGACAACCCGGAACTGGCTCGGGCCATCTGCGCCATGGTCCGCGCCACGGTCGAGGAGCTTGGCCGCCCGGTGCTGGCCAGCCTGGAGGCCGAGCGACACATGCGGCGCATCGCCGCCGCCCATCCCGACTGGGAGAGGCTGGCCGCAGGCCCCGAGCTCTCGGAATGGATCGAGAGACAGCCAGACTATCTGGCCGCTTCCCTTCGCCGGGTAGTCGAGAGCGGCAGCGCCGACGAGGTGATCGACCTGCTCACGCGCTTCAAACAGGACCAGGGCCTGTCAACGGATACCGGTCAAAAGGCCCTGAACCAGGCCCGCCGCGAGCGCGAGGCCGAACGCGCGGCCGCCGTGCCCTCGCGCAGCGCCGGACCGGCCAAGGGCCGTCCGGACAAGGGCGATTTCCGCGCCGCCTGGTCCGAGGCCGCCTCGTCCAGGTAGCTCGATCCGCCTCTTCGCCTCCTGCCTTCATCGGGTGTCCCGCGCACGCCAGGCCTACCCCCTTCCCTGGACACGCGGCCCCTGATCCCGCCATCCCCCGCTCACGCGGGCCCATGGCTCCTTCTCAGTCACAAACCGAGAACAAAGGAGCCCATCCATATGGCAACCACCACCTACGGCGACATCTCCCCGCGCACCGCGGCCTTCGCGGCCGTGGACCTGCTGCGCCGCGGGCTGCCCTACCTGGTCCTGGAGAAGTTCGGCCAGGCCAAGGTGCTGCCCGAGAACCGCAGCAAGGTCGTGACCTTCCGGCGCTACAACGCGCTGGACTCCACGCCCAACCCCCTGGCCGAGGGCGTGACGCCCGAAGCCAAGCAGCTCACGGCCACGGACTACCAGGCCAGCCTGTCCCAGTACGGCGACCGCGTGACCATCACCGACGTGGTCATGGACAGCCACGAGGACCCGGTCCTGCAGGAGGCCGTTGGCGTGCTGGGCGAGCAGGCCGCCGAGATGATCGAGACCGTGCGCTTCAACATCCTCAAGGCCGGAACCAACATCTACTACGCCAACGGCGCGGCGCGCAGCGAGGTCAACAGCAAGCTGACCCTGGCCCTGCAGCGCAAGATCACCCGCGCCCTCAAGCGCCAGAACGCGCGCAAGATCACGTCCGTGGTGCGCTCCACGCCCGAGTTCGGCACCCAGGCCGTGGCCCCGGCCTACATCGCCCTGTGCCACCCGGACCTGGAGAACGACATCCGATCCATGGCCGGCTTCGTGCCCGTGGAGCAGTACGGCCAGATCACGCCCTACGAGGCCGAGATCGGCAAGGTCGAGGACGTGCGCTACATCGCCTCGACCATCTTCGAGCCCTGGGCCGACGCCGGCGGCGCGGCCGGTTCCATGCTCACCAGCACCGGCGTTAACGCCGACGTGTACCCCGTGCTCTACCTGGCCCGCGACGCATACGGCACCGTGGCCCTCAAGGGCGAGAACGCGGTCATGCCGCTGGTCGTCAATCCCAAGCCGTCCGACTCCGATCCCCTGGCCCAGCGCGGCCACGTGGGCTGGAAAGCCATGCAGACGGCCGTGATCCTCAACGACGCCTGGATGGTCCGCGCCGAGGTCGCCGCTACGGCGTAGCGCAGGAGCAAAGGCACTAGGGAGGGCGCTGCCCTCCCCAGACCCCACCCGCCAGGGGGCGCGGCCCCCTGGACCCCATTTTCGAACCAGCCGGAGGAACCGGCTGGTTCGGGGGGGCGAGCCCTGACAGCCGGGATCACCCGGCGTTGATCCCCGTCCGTGGGAGCGTTTTTAGCCGCCTTGGGCGAAAAACGCTCCCAAACATCGGGGGGGCTGGGGGAGTCGTTACTCCCCCAGCGCCGGAGGCATATTCGGGTTTCTGGGTCAGCCCGCCCCGATTCTTCTCAACAAGTTACTTATTAAAGGAGCCGCATATATGGCCAAGAACGAGCTGCTTAACAACAACCGCGTGCGGGTCATCTTCCATAGTCAGGAAGGCGCGGGCGGCAACGACGACGTGTTCGTGTCCGTCAACGGCAAGGCTTACCTCATCAAGCGCGAGCACGAGGTCAGCCTGCCGCGCGAGGTGCTGCACGCGGTGGAGAACGCGCGCCAGACCATGTTCGAGCCCGGCCCCGAGGGCAAGGTCATGCCACGGCAGGTCAGCCGTTTCGCCTACACGCTGCTCGGGGACGCGCATGCTGGCTAACGACCTGCTGCGCCGGGCCGCCTGGACCCTGGCGGACGAAGGACACGAGCGCTGGAGCCAGGAGATGCTGCTGGCCTTCCTGTCCGACGCCCAGCGACAGGTGGCCCTGCGGCGGCCCGACGCCACGGCCCGCCGCGCGGTCATGGATCTCGCGCCCGGCAGCGTGCAAGAGATCCCCGCCGGCGGTCTGCGGCTCATGGACGTGGTGCGGGCCGTGACCATGGACGGCGTGTCCGGCCGGGCCGTGCGCCTGGTGGACCGCTCGGCCCTGGATGCCTGCGAGCCTGGCTGGCACACGGCAGTTGAGTCTGAAGACGGCGAACTGCCGGCCGAGGAGCTTCTGCCGGACCAGTACGTCCACGACGAGCGCACGCCGCGCCTGTTTTACGTATTCCCGCCCGTGCAGTCCGAGGCGGGCGCTGGCGGTAGCCTTGAGATCGTCTATTCCGCCGACCCGGCCGAGCTGACCGGGCCGGACAGCCCGCTGGCGGTGGATGCGGTCTACGCCGGGCCGCTGCTCGATTACGCCTTGCACCGCGCCTTTGCCCTGGACACCGAGTCGGAGACGAGCCGGGCGCGCTCCGAGGCCCACCTGCGGGCCTTTGTCCAGGCCATGGAAGCCAAGCTCCCGGCCGACCTCCTGGTCACCCCCAACCTCCGGAGCCGGCAGACATGATGCCCTTCTCCAGCCTTTTGCCAGATATCCTGCCCCTGGCGGCGGGCTGTCCTTCGGCCCTGGCCCTGGCCGCTTTGCGCCGGGCCACGGACGAATTCTGCACCCGAACCCTAGCCTGGCGCGCCGACCTGCCCGCCGTGGACCTGTTGGCCGAGTATCCGTTCTACCGCCTGGACGCACCGCTGGGCAGCCGGATCGTCATGGTCCTGGAGGCCTTTGTCCAGGGCCGCAGGCTCATTGCGGCCAGCGAGGAGTCCCTGGATGACGAGTATCCCGGCTGGGCCATGCTCGGCCCCGGCACACCGTCGCGCTTCGTCCTGCCTCGCGAGGGCGAACTGCGCCTCGTTCCCGCCCCGGCGACCTATGCCAAGGCCGGTCTGCTCGTGCGTGCGGCCCTGGCCCCGGCCTCTGGCGCGGCCGAGACAGAGGATTTCCTGATCCGCGACCACGGCCAGGCCCTGGCGCACGGCGCGCTGTCCCGGCTGCTGGTCATGCCCGCCAGATCCTGGACCGACCAGAGCCTGGCCACGCACCACGGCCGCCAGTTCCGCGCCGCCCTGGCCGACACCCGCGCAGGCTGCCTCAAGGGCCGCACGCGCCGGTCGCTGTCTGCCAAGGCGCAGATGTTTGGATAAGCGCGGAGCCTCCGGCGGCCAAAGGGGCGAGGCCCCTTTGGAATCCCTTTTCGCGGCCAACGGACGTTCATGGACTTGAGCTTGTCACGCATCGAGGGTGCCGGTTGAAGGGGTTTCTTCCCAAAGCCATTAACCGGCCGCCCTCAATGCGTGACAGACGTGAGCAAAGTATCGCCCCTTTGCCGCAATGCAGGGGGGCCGGGGGAGCCTCGCTCCCCCGGCGGGGTGCGGGGCAGCGCCCCGCGTCTTCACCGACACGAACAAAAGGAGCGACAGCATGCCTGCGCTGTTCAGCAATAACGCCTCGGCGCGCCTGGCTGCCGAGGCGGCCTCCTGGCACACGACGCTCACGCTGGAATCCGGCCAGGGCGCGCTCTTTCCGCAACCTGACGCGGACCTTGGCGAATGGTTCGCCGCCACGCTGGCGGACGCCTCGGGCACCCTGGAGATCGTGCGCGTGACGGCCCGCCAGGATGACGCGCTCACGGTGGAGCGCGGCCAGGAAGGCACGATACCTTCGGCTTTCGCGGTCGGCGATCTGCTTGAGCTGCGACCCACGGCCGAGGGCCTGGGCGGTTTCGTCCAGCGCGAGGAACTTGAGCCGGACAGGTCTTCGCGGCTCAAGGGCGCCTGGTTCGTGGCCGCGGACGACGCCATCCTGGACCACGGCGACGCCTCCGTGCGCGGCTCCCTGGCCTGGGTGCTGGCCCAGGTGGGCGCGGCGCGGGCCGAGGTGAGCCTGCCGGGGGGTCACACCTACTCCGTGCGCACGAGCCTGAGCTTGCCGGACAGCGTGACGCTGGTGATCGGGCGGGGCGCGGTTCTGGATCTGACCCTGGACGTGGTGCTGACCCTTGATTGCGACCTGCGCGCCGGAACCCAGGCCGTGTTCGCTGGCTCGGGCAGCGTGGAGGGCACCATGGCAGGCCGCGCTGTTTTGCCGCACTGGTGGGGAGCTCGCGGCGACGGAGCCACGGACGACAGCGAGGCCCTGGGCAAGGCGCTGGCCTTTCCGGCCGTGCGCTTTCCTGCCGGGACGTATCTCCTGAGCAAGCCCCTGGCCCTGCGCAGCCATAGCGCGCTCATGGGTACGGGGTTGCCCGCGGCCTTCATGGATTGGGAAACCGACTGGCAGCAAGAGAAGCCGGGCTACGTGAAACGGGCTTCGGTCATCCAGTACAAGCCCGGCAGCCACGGCGCGCTGTTCGATCCAGCCGACCACGTGAGCTTCAGCGGGCTGGTCTTCCGCTGCGGCCAGGTGCGAACGGTGGACGACGCCTTCCTGTCCGGCCCGGCCAGCCATCTGGTTCTGGACGGCTGCCGCTTCGAGAACCTGGAGAGCGTAGCGGTGGACCCGATGGGCGGCACCAGCTTCGGGGCCATGCGCATGGACGGCTGCGTCTTCGTCGGCTGTGGCACGGTGCTGCAGGGAGCGCTGGTGGACTGTCGCATCTCGGGCTGCGTATTCACCACCTGCGACCTGTGCATCGACACGGGCGAAGGCTCGGGCTTCAATCTCGTCACGGGCAACCGTTTCGAGTGGAACAAGCAGGCAGTGCGCATCTATCGCGGCCGGGCCAACGTGCTGAGCGCCAACGTCTTCGACGCCAGCGAAAAGGCCGCCATCCTCCTGCACCAGGCCAGGGACCAGCTCATTCAGGGCAACATCTTCTGGCGCAACGGCCGGGGGGGCTCCGAGGCCGGAGGCCGCAGCCACGTCGCCGTGCTGGAATCCTGCGCGGACAACGTCATCCGCCACAACACATTCCTGCGCGGCGCGCCGGACGGCGGCGACGAGGCCCAGTGGCCCAGGTTCGTGCTGGAATTCGTCTCCGCCCCTGCCACGCGCACCATCTTTAGGGACAACGCGGCCATCAACGGCTGCCTGGATATGCCCGTCTATGACGCCTGGTGGAATTCGCAGGCCACGCTCATCGCCGATGATGTGCACATCAGGGGCATCGGCAATCCCGGCCAGGATTCGGACCAGCTTATCGAGATGCTCAAGCGGCTGGCCTTCGTGGCCGACGCGCCCGTGAACGTGCACCTGTACGAGAACCGGCGCTTCACGGTCTACACCGACCTCACGGCCGACAAAATCAGGCTCGTGGGCCATGGCAACGTGACTCTGACCGACACCACGGGCCAGGCCCACAGCCTGCTGGAGATCGAGAACCTGGCCTACGGCCCGAGCTTCCTCGGCCGCGCCGGAGCCATGCGCGCGAACAGCGCGCCGACCTTGGGCCACTGGCGGCAGGGCAGCCTGGTCTGGAACTCCGTGCCAGCCAGCGGCGAACCCCTGGGTTGGGTCTGCACGGTCGCCGGATCTCCCGGCACCTGGGTCGGCTTCGCCACGCTGGCATAGGACGTGGAGAGGGGCGCTGCCCCTCTCCACACCTCTCCCCGCCAGGGACGACGCGTCCCTGGACCCGCGATGTACCGAAACACGCCGGCAAAGCCCGGCATGTTTCGATGATGATCTTCACAAAAATGCGGGGGGTCCGGGGGAACAATTCCCCCCGGCCGCCGGAGGCATCATATTCCGATAACCCTTGCCGCGAGCAAAGGCGCAACCATGGTCATGATACGCATTCCACTTTTCTCCGGGGTAGTCCCGCGCACTGCGGACAGGCTCCTGCGTCCCGAGCAGGCCACGGTCGCGGTCAATTGCAGGCTGACCTCGGGCGAGCTGGCTCCGTCGCCAGCCCCGGCCAGAGTTCTGACTTTGGCCGGCAGGCGCGCGCCCGGAAGCATCCTGCTGCTGGCCGGCAAGCGCTGGCTGAGCTGGCCAAGGCGGGTGGACGCCGCGCCGGCCGCGACACCTGGCGACGAAACCGGCCGCACGTGCATCACCGGCCTGGACGCGCCGCGCGTCACGGACCTGTCCATGGCCGGGCGTGTCGGGACCGTTCCGGCCTCGCGGCTGCTGGGCGTGAGTTCGCCGAAGCGCGCTCCGGTGCTCGCGCCTGGACCGGGAGGCAAGGGCGACCCGATGGCCGTGGCCTACTGCTACACCTTTGTCACGGACCGGGGCGAGGAAGGCCCGCCGTCGCCGCCCTCGACCGTGACGAGCATGCTGCCCGGCCAGGAAATGGCCGTGTACGGCCTGGTGACTCCGCCCCAGGGACGCGGCATCGCCAAAAAGCGCCTCTACCGCACGGCCACGCCGAGCGAGGGCCTGTCCGTGTGGCTGTTCGTGGCCGAGATCGAGGCCGGTGCGTCATCCTGCCTGGATGCAAAGCTGGATGCGAACCTGGGTGAATCGTTGCCCAGCCAGGATTGGAGCCCGCCTCCGGCCGGGCTGCGCGGCGTGGTGGCCATGCCCAACGGCTTCCTGGCCGGCCATGTGGGCAACCAGGTCTGCTTCTCCGAGCCCTGGCGGCCCTTCGCCTGGCCACAGGGCTACCGGCTGACGCTGGACAGCGCGGTCACGGGCCTGGGCGTGTTCGGCACCACGCTGGTGGCTGCCACGGCCGACTATCCGGTGCTTATCAGCGGCGCGCATCCCGCGGCCGTGTCCATGTCCCGCCTGCCCGACGCGCAGCCGTGCGTGAGCGCGGCGGCCATGGCCTCGTCGGAGCTGGGCGTGCTCTATCCCTGCCCGGACGGCCTGTACCTGGTCGGGTCCGGCGGCGGGCGGCTGGTCACTCGCGAGCTCATGACCCGCGAGGAGTGGCAGGCCCTGCGGCCAGAGACCATGTGCGCGGCGGTGCACGACGGCCGCTACGTGGCCTTTTACCGCGAACCCGAGGCCGACCCGTGGGGCTGGGACGACGTGGGGAACGCACCGCTGGGCGGCACCCTGGCCGGAGCCTGCGTGCACCGCCATGTGCTGCACGGCTCGCGACTGGAGGAGCTGGACATTCCCTACAACGCGCCCAAGGGCAAAGGGTTCGTGCTCGACCTGAGCGGTCAGGAAACGGTGCTGTCGTTCCTGGACTGGCACGCTTCGGCCCTGCACCGCGAGCCGTCGCGCGACGCCCTGTATCTGGCCGGAAGAGACGGAGAAGGCTGGAGCGTTTTCGACATGGCCGGGGAGGCGGGTGGGGCGGCCTTGGAAATGACTTGGCGCTCCAAGGTCTTCATGTCCGGCGCACCAATGAGTTTGGCGGCGGCCAGGATCGACGCGGATTTCACGTTCGGCGAACTGGCCGCGACCATCTGGGCCGATGGCCGCGAGCGGTTGTCCAGGGTCCTGACGGACAACAGACCCCTGCGCCTGCCAGCGGGCTTCCGTGCCCGCGAATGGCAGGTGCGGGTCAGCGGCAAGGCCACGGTGCGCGAGATACGCCTGGCTTCGTCGATGGAGGAGCTGAATGGCTGAAAGGGAGGAATTGCATATGGCGAACGGAACCGGCGCATGCGCGCTGCCCGAGGGCATGTGGCGCATGCTGGAGAGCCTGACCGAGGAGGGCCGGGCCACGCGCGAGCTGCTTCTGCGCCTGGAGGGGCGTTTGGAGCATTTGGACAGCAACCTGGAGGCCGTTATCCAGGCCGGACTGCCGCGCTGCGCCGAGCGCGGCGAACGGCTGGCCCAGGCCGAGCGGCGGCTGGAGGGTCTGTCCGATGCGCTGGGCAATGTCGCGGGCAACCGTCCGGCATGCGTGGAGCACCGCGATCGGCTGGGGTTCGTGGAAGCCAAGCTGGAGATCTTGGGCCAGCGCGTGTGGTGGGCGGCCACCTGCGTGGCGGCGGCGGTGATCATGCTCGGCCTGCGCAGCCTGTGGGAGGTCGTCACGACATGAACGGAACGCAACCTGATCCCATGTTCGAAGAGGCCCTGGCCTTCGTGCTGTCCCACGAGGGCGGGTATGTCCGCGACCCGCGCGATCCCGGCGGCGAAACCAAGTACGGCATCAGCAGGCGCAGCTATCCTGGGCTGGATATCGCCAACCTGACCCGCGAACAGGCCGCCATGATATACCGCTGCGACTTCTGGGACGGCCCCGGAATCTCGCGCCTGCCGCGCGAACTGGCCCTGCCGGTGTTCGACGCGGCCGTGAACGCGGGCAGCCAGCCGGCGGTGCGCTGGCTTCAGGATGCCTTGAACGCGGCGGTCGAAACGGATCCAGGCCTGGTGCCGCTGGAAGTGGACGGCAAGCTTGGGCCTGCGACCCTGGAGCGCGCGCGGCGGATCGCGGCTAGCGGCCCGGCCCTCCTGCGGCTGTCCAGGGCCCGCATGCTCCTGCGCCGCATCCGCCATTACCTGGAGATATCCGAGCGCGCCACGCTGCGGCCGTTCCTGCGCGGCTGGTTGGGCAGGACCCTTGCCCTGGACGAGAAGCGATGAAGGAGGAAGCCATGACCTGGAAGGACGTGGGCCGCATGGCGGCCCAAACCGCGCCGGTGCTGGCGGGCGCTTTGGGCGGGCCGGCCGGTGCCGCGGCCTCGGCGGCCGGGGCGCTGCTGGCCTCGTTCCTGGGCGAGAAGCCCGAACCCGACGCCGTGGCCAGGGCCCTGCGCGACCCGGCGGCGATCGTGCGCATCAAGGAGCTGGAGACCGAGCAGCGCGCGCGGCTGCTGGAGTGGCAGGCCAGACAGGTGGAGGCCGAGCTGGCCAATGTGCAGGACGCCCGCAGGCGCGAGGTGGAGCTTGCCAAGACCGGTCACGGCGCGGCCTGGGCCACCACGGGCGTGGCCCTGCTCGTCACCGCCGGATTCTTCGTCATGCTCTGGTCCGTGCTGCAACAGGAGGGCGAGACGTCCGAGGCGGCCCTGCTGCTCCTGGGCAGCCTGGGCACGGCCTTCGGCGCGGTGGTCAACTACTACCTGGGCTCCAGCCTGGGCTCGGCCCAGAAGAACAGGCTGCTGTCGGAGAAGGCGCGATGAGCGGCCGCCGCAGCCTGCCCGCCCTGCCCGAGGTCCCGTCGGGCATCGACTCACGCGTGGCCTCGGTGCTCGCGCCGCTCAAGGAGGTCGTGGAGGTGCGCGAGGGGTTGCGCGGGGATCCCCTGGCCCGCTTCGCGACCCTGGCCGATCTGGTCTCCCTGGGCCTTATAGACCGCACCCAGGCTTTGGCTTTGGTGAAATAACCCTTTTCAAAAAATCGGGGGGTCCGGGGGAATGATTCCCCCCGGCCGCCGGAGGCATTCTTTATTTTCAGCTCAAGGAGGCTTCATGAACGACGCCGAACGCAGCCAAGCCGCGCAGCATGCCGGCCGCGTGCTGGAGTTCCTGGGCGGCGACGTGGAGGCGGCCCGTTTCGTGGACGGGCTGTTCTTCATCTCGCAGGTCTGGGACGATCTGGTGGACCGCGATCGCGAGGTTGATCCAGAGGACGTGAGCCGCGCCTTCTGGCTGGCCCTGGCCGAACTTCCCGGCAACGGCTTCTATGCCCGCCACCGACAGGAACTGCTGCCGCTGGTGCGCATGGCCATGGCCGACTGGCTGGACGCCACGGCCCTGGAGCGCGGCACGGCCCACGAACGCACCGTTGCCTTCACGCTACGCGACAATCTGGCCGCCGTGGTCACGGCCTGCGCATACATCAAGGGCGGATACACCTGGATGCGCAAGGTCTCGCCCGAGATTCGGCGCATGATCCACGACGAAACCCTCGGCAGCTACCTCAAGGGGCTCAAATGAGCGGAACCGGAGGCCTCATTTCCAATATCGGCACGGGACTGAGCACTGGACTCCACTATCAGCTCGCCAGGCAGCAGGCCCGGGAGGCAAGCCGCCTGTCCGGCCTGCAGGCCGATCTGTCCAGGGCAGGGGCCGAGGCGGCGCAAAGCCAGGTCGATCTGGCCTGGGACCAGTGGAACACGTACAAGCAGACCCTGGGTCCGCTGGAAGCGGCAGCGGCGCGGCAGGCCGTGAACGACATGGACCTGCTGGCTCCCTTGCGCGAGGCCCAGGTCTCGGAGGCCATGCGCGACATCGAGCTGTACCGTCCGCTCAAGGAGGCCACGGTCGGCGCGGCGGTGCGCTCGACGCAACGTTACGAACCCCTGGAGGAGCAGGCCGTGCGCGACGCCCTGTCCGGCGTGCGGGCCGATCCCGAGCGTGCGGCGGGACGCGCGGCCGTGGACGTGCGCGCTTCCTTCGCCAAGGCCCGCGAGGGCGAGGAGCGCAAGCTGTCCTCCATGGGCCTGGATCCGGCGCGCATGGCCTGGATGGGCCACTCCTCGTCCATGCAGGAGGCCGCGGCCGAGGCTGCCGCGCGCACCCGCGCCGCAGAGACCGAGATTCAGCGAGCCGAAACGGCCACGCGTCAGGGCCGTCTGGACATCCTGGGTTTGCGCAAGCAGGCGGCCATGCCCGGCCAGAGCAGCTTGAACGCCGCGCCGGCAAGCACTTTCGGGGACCCGGCCGGCCAAGCGGCAAATCTCATGCGCGCCGGTCAGGCCGGGCTGACCGGATTGGCGGGCGACAGCATGGCCATGTCCCAGAACGCCCAGAAGCTGTACGGGCAATATTCCCAGCAATTCTTGCAAGACTTCGGCCTGTTGCTGGCGAAGCTCAACCAATAGGCCGAGCTTTGGCGCACCGCCGCCGTGGGCTCCAAAACCACCTGTCCCGGCGGTCTGGGGGCCGCCGGGACAGGTTTCGCGAGGAGAACGGATAGATGAGGTTAAGGCAAATCGCATGAGCCGCATTGCTGAGAATCGCACCACCACGGCTTCAGGATACACCTTTATTACAGCGCTGAACGAGCGGATATAGGAGACAGTCTGATTTTTTTGTCGGTCTGGGTCCTACATGGATGGGAAAACGATGGCGCGGGAACGTCGTGCAAGCCGATGTTCCCGCGCCTGAAGGCGCAAACGGAGCTCGAAGCGTAAGAGCGCTCGAATATCAACGTGAGCGTGAACGGAATTTCAATCGTATCAGGATCAGGTACAGAGGGACCGCAGATGGAGATGGAGAAAAGAGCTGATCATGCGCACCGCCTTCCGTGCGTGGGGACTTCATATCATGATCAAGATCGGGGTCAAGGCCAAAAGCGCACCCCTGCGGAGGCGCTCCAGGACGGAGTCTTCCGCCGTGCCGAACATGCGTCGAGGGCGATTGGGTTATGATCGAGCGAGGGCGGTCCGGCTGCATTGGAGAACGTCATGGAGTCTCGTCTGACCGGGAGCAGCGGAAGGGAAGCCGAGAGGCGCCGGTAGGACCGGATCAGTGCGGAACCGGTGCCTTGCGCCAATCTCCTGGGCGTCCGGCTCCGAGCGGCCCTTGGGAGAGGCTGGACCACCCAAACCTCCCCCAAGGCCGTGCGGGAGGATGATGGCCTGCCCGCAGGCACAACGCCCGGACAGGCCTGCCTACGCCACGCAGACTATCTCCCTTGCCCGCCCGGAAACATCGGCCAGGAGAGCATTCTTGCGTCCGAGTTCTTCCTACCCTTGGTTCATGACGCCGGAATGCCCCTCCGACATGGGGCGTATGACTCAAGGCCTGCAATGGGCCTCGGGTTTAAACTTGTGGGAGAAATAGCGAAGCGGCGCGCGGCCTTGGCGTTATTCCCGGGAAGTGTCGTCACCGTGCGCATCCCTGGTCAGGGCTGTCGCGTCAGGACGGCCAAGGGGCAGCGTGAGCACGAAGGTGCTGCCTTGGCCAGGGGTGCTCGAGGCTTGAATGTCGCCGCCGTGGTCCTCCATGATGCGGAAGGAGACGACCAGGCCGAGGCCCGTGCCCTTGGACTTGGTGGTGAAGAAGGGGCTGAACAGGCGTTCCAGGACTTCCGGCGGCATGCCGGAGCCGGTGTCCTGCACGGAGATCTTGACCGCATCGCCCTGGCGCCAGGAGCGGAAAAAGAGCGTGCCGCCCGAGGGCATGGCCTCGCCGGCGTTTTTGGCCAGGTTGAGCAGCACCTGCCGGATCTGGTTCTTGTCGTACGGGACCGGCGGCAGGCCCTGGCCAAGTTCCAGGACGCATTCTATGCCGCGCTCGGTGAAATCGGTCTCCACCAGTCGCACGGTATCCAGCACGGCCTGGTTGATGTCCTGGGCCACGAGTTCCGGCTTGCAGGGCTTGGTGAAACCAGAGACCTCGCGCAGCAGGGTTTCCAGCCGCAGGGCCTCGTCCTCGATGATTTGCAGCTTGCCGCGCTGCTTTTCGGCCTGGGGGACCTCAGCGGTGAGCGCCTTGCGCACCTGGGCCGCGAAGCCGCCCATGAGCAGCAGCGGGTTCTTGATCTCGTGGGCCAGGTGGGATGCGGCCTCGCCCACGGCGGCGAAGCGTTCGGAACGCACCAGGCGTTCCTGGGCCTCGATGAGCTTGGCCATGCTTTCCCGGACCTTGTCCCGCTCCACGCGCAGGTCGGCGGTCTTCTGGTCCACCTCGCGGTGCAGCAGCTCGGCCCAGCGCAGGGACAGGTAGATGACGGCCGCCAGAACCGCCAGGGCCAGCAGCACCGATACGCCCATGACGAGCCACTGCTGCGACAGGAACGGGCGCAGGATGCCGTAGACCTCGGATGTGGGCGCGGCAAGCCCCACGGACCACAGCCGTTCGGGGTGATTTCGGCCGGCGTACAGGGCCGGGGAATAGGCCAGCAGCTTCTTCATCTCCCCGATGGCCCCCCGGTGCCAGCCCGAGACGTACCAGTCCATGCCCTCCTGGCCCTTGAGCAGCTTCTCGGCCATGAGCTCGTTGATACGGCTGTAGGAGATGCGGGGGTTGCGCTCCCCGCGCGCGCTGAAGGCGCTCTGGCCCAGGAAGCTGTCCTCGTAGTGGCTCAGGAAGACGCCCTCGCCGTCGATGACCCAGGCGTAGCCGGTCTCGCCCGAGCGCACGTCGCGCGCATAGCGCTGGGCCACGGCCATGGCGTCGATCACCAGGAAGTCGAGTCCCGCGCCGGGCGCATCCGGATTCCCGGCCGTGCGGGCGGCCATGACCACGACGTGCAGCCCGGCGAAGGGGCCTTCCCGCGGAACGATGTCGGAGCCGATAAAGACCGGGTCGGGGCCGCTTTGCGATCTGGCCCAGGCCAGGCTGTCGGCGAGCATGCCGACGAGTTCCGGACCGTGCGCGACACCGTCGGCCGTGACGGCCAGGGCTCCCGATCCGTCCAGGGGCGCATGGCCCAGGGCCTTGACGTTCCAGCCCGCCAGGAGCCGGAAAATGCGGCTCAGGTCCCCCACTCCGGCCAGCCCGGTCACGCCGGAGGGTCTGAGCGCATCCAGGCTCAGCAGGCTGGTCTCCAGGAAGCTGAAGTGGTTGCGGATATCATGGGAGATCTGGCGGGCGAGGATGAGCTGCTGCCGATTGAACAGCCCCGTGACCGTGGATTCGAGCTCGCTGTTGGTCCGATAGCCGACCAGGCCGAGGATGATGGCCAGCAGGAGCAATCCCAGGGCGAAGGCGGTGACGAACTTCCTGATCACGCGGGGCGATCCTTGCTTAAGACCGGCGTTCGGGAAAGCGCCGGGGCGTTTCAAGGCCCCAGGATACAGCTTCTTTCCTTCCCGGACAAGGCGGGATGCCGGGCGCGAACCTTCTCAGACGCAGTGCGGAAAGCGCAGGTCCACGCGCAGGCCTGGGGCCGGCTCGCCCGGACGGAAGTCGGCCAGCGACAGCGTCGCCTTGTGCAGACCCGCCACGGCCGCCACCAGGCTCAGGCCCAGGCCGCTGCCGGGGGTGCTGCGGCTGCGCTCCAGGCGATAGAAGCGCCTGAGCACCTTGTCCCGCTCGGCTTCGGGCACGCCCGGGCCCGTGTCGGCCACGCTCAGGAGGCAGCCGTTGCCGTCCCTGACCAGGGACACGAGCACCTCGCCGCCCGCCGGAGTGTACTTGATGGCGTTGTCCAGCAGATTGGCCACGGTCTGGGACAGGAGGTGGCGGTTGCCGCGCACGGTAAGGCCCGAAGCCAGCTCAGTGTGCAGGGCCAGGCCTTTTTCCTCGGCCAGCGGCGCGTACAGTTCCGCCGCGTCGCCGGCTATGCGCGCCATGTCCAGGGGCTGGGAATCCTCGCGGCTCGTGCCGGCCTCGGCCTGGGCAATGCGCAGAAGCGCGTTGAACGTGCCCAGGATGTCTTCGGTCTCGGCGATGGTATGCTCCAGGGCCTCGCGGTAGGTCTCCTGGTCGCGCTCCTCCAGCAGCACGACCTCCAGGCGGCTGCGCAGGCGGTTGAGCGGCGTGCGCAGATCGTGGGCGATGTTGTCGCTGACCTGGCGGATGGACTCCAGCAGGATTTCTATCTGGTCGAGCATGCGGTTCAGGTTCAGGGCCAGCTGGTCGAACTCGTCGCCCGATCCGTCCGTGGGCACGCGGCGGGACAGCTCGCCCTCCATGATCCCGCGGCTGGTGCGGTTGATGGTCTCCAGGCGGCTCAGCAGGCCCCGGCTCATGACCAGACCGCCGATCAGGCCCAGGATCATGGTCATGGCCAGCCCCCAGACCAGGGAGTCGATGATGAGGGTCTGGACCAGGCGCAGGTCCGAGATGTCGCGGCCGACCATGAGCACGAAGCCGCCGGGCAGCATGACAAGGTGGAAGCGGATGGGAACATGCTTGCCGCCGATCCTGAACGAGGCCGTGAGCCAGTTGCGCTGGTTGATCATGGGCACGATCTCGCGCAGCGAGTCGCCGGGAAGGTTCCCGGCCAGGATGTGCATGGTGTTGTCCGCCAGCAGATAATAGCTGTCGTGGCCGGTCTCGGAGGACAGTCGCTTGGCGATGCCGCGCTGAATGCCGCCCAGGCCCAGCAGCCGGTACTGCTCGGACAGGGAGAGCATCTCGGCCGCGATGGTCTCGTCGGTCTGGCGCTCCATGAACCCGGCCGTGGTCCAGTAGATGTAGCCGAGCAGCATGAGCACCGAGGCCCCGAACAGGAACATGTACAGGAGCGAGAAGCGGAAGGTCGTGGAGTGCAGGAGCCTAACGGGCATCGCGCAGGGAATAGCCCGAGCCGCGCACGGTGTGCAGGAGCTGGCGGTCGAAATCCTTGTCGATCTTCTGGCGCAGGCGGCTGATGTGCACGTCGATGACGTTGGTCTGCGGGTCGAAGCTGTAATCCCAGACGTTTTCCAGGAGCATGGTGCGCGTGACCACCTGACCGGCGTGGCGCATGAGGTATTCCAGCAGGGCGAATTCCTTGGGCTGCAGGTCGATGTTCCGGCCCGCTCGGCGGACGCTGCGCGCCACCAGATCCATCTCCAGGTCCGCGAGCTTGAGCACGGTCCCGCCGGTCACCGCTGCGGCGCGGCGGTCCAGGGCCTCCAGGCGGGCCAGCAGTTCGGCGAAGGCGTAAGGCTTGGTCAGGTAGTCGTCGCCGCCGGCCTTGAGGCCGCGCACGCGGTCGTCCACCTCGCCCATGGCCGAAAGGAACAGCACGGGTGTGGCGTTGCCGGCCGAACGCAGCGTCTTCACGATGGTCAGTCCGTCCACGCCAGGCAGCATGCGGTCCACGATCATGGCGTCGTAGCTTCCGGCCGCGGCCATGTACAGCCCTTCCTTGCCGTCGGCCGCGTGCTCCACCACATGCCCGCTCTCCCGCAGGCCCTTGAGCATATAGGAGGCGGCCTCCATGTCGTCCTCGATCACCAGAATGCGCATAGAAGATCCCGAATTTAGGTTCCCGGCAAGCCCTTATGCCTGCCGCCGGGGCAAAGCGCAAGGGACCAGGACCGCGAGACGGCTCCGGTTCAGGGCTGTCCGGCGTGCTTGTACATGTGCAGCTCCCAGAGGTCGGCCTCGTCGTCGCGTCGCAGGATCCAGACGTGGCCGTGAGGGTCGCGAACCTTGAAATAGCGGTGGTCCGGCGCGAGCCAGCGGTCGAGAACCTCTGCCACCTCGACGGCCTTGCCGCCCACGTGAAAGCGGCGCGGGACCTCTTCGCCCCTGTGGCCCGCGTAGCATTCGACCCTGATGGGAATGGTCAGGCCCTCATCCCGCGCCATGGCATCCTCCCGCGCTCCCGTCGTCCGTCCGAAAAAGCCTGCAACCATTCCCCTGATGTCATTATTATGGGCAGGCTTCAAGAGCGCCTCCAGGCCTGGGCGGTTCGCGGACGAAACGCACGTATCCTGGTGGGCTGGTTGTCGAGGAAGTCCGTGCTGGACTTTTCGACTCCGGGATGGTTGAGCAAGTCAAAGGACTTCGAATACCCCCCCCGCGGAGCGGGCCAGCCTGGATCGCGTGATATCCGGCGAACGGCTTTGAGCGGGGCAGGGGCAACAACGCGGAGGCTCATGCGGACCATCGGCAAATACGAGATTCTGGGCCTGCTGGGTGCCGGCGGCATGGGCCGGGTGTACAAGGCGCGCCTGCCCGTGGCCGGCCGCGTCGTGGCCCTCAAGCTGTGCCGGCCGCGCGAGGAGCTGGAGTTCATCCTCGGCCCCGCGGAGATCGAGGAGCGCTTCCTGGCCGAGGTGCGCGTGCTCGGCTCCATCCGCGACGAGCATGTCGTGGGCGTGCTCGATTTCGACCGCGACCAGGCCGGCCGGCCCTTCTTCGTCATGGACTACCACTGCATGAACCTGGGCCTGCTGCTGGGCGAGCGCTACGAGTCCGGCCCGGCCCGGCGGCTGACCGTGGACAGGGCCGCGCGCTACGGCCGCCAGGCCCTGCTGGGACTCGCGCGGCTGCACTGGCAGGGCGTGGTGCACCGGGACGTGAAGCCCTTCAACATCCTCGTCACGTCCGAGGACACGGTGAAGCTCATCGACTTCGGCCTGTCGCGCGTGCGCGGCGAGAGCCGCGCGCAGCCGGGCGGACTCAAGATCGGCACGCCGTACTACACGGCTCCCGAGCAGGAGGCCGCGCCCGAGAAGGCCGACGAGCGTTCGGACCTGTTCTCCATGGGCGTGGTCCTGTGGCGCATGCTTACGGGCGAGCTGCCCGACGACCCGTCGGGCCATGTCTCGGGGCCGGAAGGCAGGCGCAGGCGGCCGGGCGAGATCAATCCGCTATTGGGCAGGGAATGGGACGATTTCCTCCTGCGCGCCACACGCCCGGAGCGGACAGGACGTTTCGGAAGCGCCCAGGACATGTGCGCCGCCCTGGACGCGGCGCACGCGGCCTGGCGCGAACGGCTGTCCGAAGCCTGCCGCCTGGAGCAGCCCGAGGCCACGCCGCGCCTGGTCAAGGCCGGGCCGAGGTCCGCGCCGCGCAAGGTGCGCGTGGCCGAGGCAAGGGATGTCTTCGGGCTGGACGGACTCTCCCGTCCCCGGGCCTACGTCTCCGGGGAGATGCGCGCCGGGCCGGACGGCCTGTGCGTGGAGCACCCGGCCACGGGTCTGGTCTGGGAACGGGCCGGTTCGCCATTCCCGCTGCAATGGGAAGACGCCCTGGAGTATGTCGAGGAGCTGAACGACGCGCGTTTCGCCGGCTTCGCCGACTGGCGGCTGCCCACGGTGGACGAGCTGCTGACCATCCTGGCTCCGGCCGGCGAATGGGGCGACTACTGCGTGCAGCCGTTGTTCGACACGGCCCAGCGCAGGTTGTGGAGCGCGGACCGGGCCACCTTCGTCTCGGCATGGTGCGCCGACGTGGAACTGGGCTTTGTCGCGGCCCAGGATTTCACCTGCTTTTTCCACGCGCGGGCCGTGCGCGGGGGGGCATAAAACGAATCGGGAAGGGCTCCGCCCTCCTCGAACTCCTTCCGTCAGGGACGAACGCGTCCCTGGACTCGCGATGATTCCGGGCCTGTTTCTCGAAGTGATTCGTCCAAAATAGATAAGGGGTCCAGGGGGCCGCGCTCCCTGGGTGGGGTACGAGGAGGGCTCCGCCCTCCCCGATTCTCATGCGAAATGTTATTCTACGACGCTTCGCGCGCCTCGGTCCTGGAGCCGGGCAGGGCCTGGCGCTCTTCATGGAGCATGCGTTGCATGGAGCCGGGCAGCAGGCTGGAGATGGGCTTCTCGGTGAACTGGCGCAGGCTGTCGCGCAGCCCGTCCCAGCGGTCGAGCACGCGCTCCAGTAGCGAGGCCGGACGCTCCTGCGTAAGATGGGCGAGCAGGCCTCTGATCTGTTCGAAATCCGGGTTCTCTTCCAGGGCCAGTTCCAGGGTGGACAGGGCCTGTTCCATCTTGCCGCGTTCCAACTGGGCCATGGCTAGGCCGAGCCAGGTCTCCTCTTCCTCGGGCGTGAGCATGGCCGCGCGGCGCCAAGCCAGCAGGCCTGCTTCCCAGTCCTGCTCACGCCACAGGGTCTTGGCCACGGCCACGAAGGGATTGATCATGTGCCCGCCCTCGCGCAGGATTTCGCCGTGCAGCATGCGCACCTCGACATAGCGGTCGCTCCATGCGTAGTGCTTGGCCGCGCGGGTCAGGTTCTCCAGGTAGCGGGGCTTGTTGCGCAGTCCCCGGTAGGCCTGGGCCATGCCTTCGAAGGCTTCGGCGTAGACCTCGTTGAGCTTGATGGCCTGCTCGAAGGCTTCGATGGCCGCGTCCCATTCCTGGTTCAAGAGATGGCGGCTTCCCTTCTGGAAAAGCGAGCGGGCGTTGTGCTTGTGCTCGGGGCTGCTCTCGCCCGCCTCCAGCTCCTCCCTCTTGGCCTTGAGCTGCGCCGCCCATCTGGTCACGGACTCGGGCAGGCGGCGAATCTTCCGGGCCGTCTCGGCCTGGCGTTCGAAGGTGCCGATGGAATAGGGCCGCAGGAGATATCCCGAGCAGCCCGAGGCGATGGCCTCCAGCACGGACAGCTCGCGGTTCTCCAGGGTCGCCATGACCACGGGCAGGTTGGCCGTGGTCGGGTTGTCGCGCAGGGTGCGCATGAAGGCGTAGCCGTCCATGTCCGCAAGCTGCTTGTCGCAGATGACCAGGTCCACGCGATGATTGCCGATATACTCCTCGGCCTCCCGGCCCGTGGCGAACACGGCCATAATCTCCGCGCCCAGCCCCTTGGCCACCTCGCGGTCAACGCGGGAGTGTCCTTCGTGCTCGCTGACGATGACGACGTTCCTGAAGAGTCTGCGCTTGCTGGACATGTAGCCCCCGGCAAAAATTGCCCGGTTGATGGTTCACGCAGCTGTGGATGCATGACCGATACCAAACGCCACGAATGCTTGGCGAACGTGTGTCGCGGGGCAGAAGGCCGTCATCGGCCGTCGGAATATCAGAGCGGCGCCGTAGGAATTGACGGACATGCCACGGTCGGCGGAAATGCCGCCGGACAAAGCTGCGCCCCTGGCGCATCGGCCGGTGCCCACAGGCGTCGCTTGCGGATCCTATGGCGATCTTGCCGTGTACTGGTTTTCGTCTCGCTCAGGCGTTTGAACCGGTAAGTCGATGGGCATTTGCATCGAGAGCATTGCGCTAATCGTTATTGCTATGCGGTTGTGTCTATTAAATGACTTCGCGTTGGGACATGCTCTAAAGGTTGACGTTATAAAAAGCCTCCAGAAAAATCATTCCTTCAACAAGTCGAATCACCAGGGAAAAGCTCGCCGCCTCAATTGATGCCCCGCCTTTCTCCCCGTCGGGCCTTCACCGGGGCCCGGCGCCGCGCTAGAGGCTGTTATGAACTGTAGATAGTGCTTATAGAGTGAGCATGACTCACCCAAAGCCCCATCCCACGGACGTAAGCGACGAGGAGTGGTCCTTCGTCGCACCCTATCTTACTCTTCTGCCTGAGGATTCCGATCAGCGCCGGCATAACCTGCGCGTGGTCTTCAACGCGCTTCGCTGGATCGTGCG
>JAEYOJ010000091.1 GCA_023411815.1 Pseudomonadota bacterium
ATCCCGTAGCGCGCCGGCGATAGCCGCGAGGCGCCCCGGGCGGTTCTCCGAAAAGATTGAGATCTGTTTGACGATATACGACTTCTCCATTATAGTGACCTCCTGTCAACAACCTTCTTCGACTTGCCTTCGAACCGCGGAAGAGTTCCCGGTTCGACCAGTTCGACGTCCACGCTCACGTTCAGCGAGCTCCGCAGGCGGTGCTCCACGGCCTTCTTGATCACCATGAGATCGGTGATCTTGTCGGAGAACGCCTCTTCGCTCACCTCCACCCGCACGAGCATGGAGTCGAGCGCACCCTTGCGGTCGACGACGATCTGGAAATGCCTGCCGACCTGTGGGATCTCGAGCAGTGCGTGCTCCACCTGTGAGGGGAAGACGTTGATGCCCCGGACGATCAGCATATCGTCCACTCTCCCGCGGATCCGGCCGATGCGCGGATGGGTCCGCCCGCAGGCGCAGGTTCCTTCCTCGACGGCAGTGAGGTCGCCGATCCGGTACCTGACCATGGGCAGCGCCTCTTTCTGCAGCATGGTGATCGTCAGTTCGCCCTGTTCCCCGGCCTCTAGCACCTCGCCGGTCGCGGGGTCCACGATCTCCACGAGCGCGAGGTCGCCCCAGATGTGGATCCCCTGCTGCTCGGCACACTCGGTGAACATCGGGCCGGAGAGTTCGCTCGTCCCGTATATGTCGTAGGCGCGGATCCCGAGCCAGTCCTCGATCCTGCCCCGCATCTGCTCCGACCAGGGTTCGGCGCCGAGGAAGCCCATGCGAAGGTCGGTGTCGTTCTTGATCGAGACGCCCTTCTTCTCCGCCACCTCCCCGATGTGGAGGAGGTAGGAGGGGGTGCAGGCGATGGCAGTGACGCGGAGATCCTGCATCAGTTCGATCTGCCGCTCGGTGTTCCCGACGCTTGTCGGAAGGACGGTCGCACCGACCCGTTCGGCGCCGTAGTGGGCACCGAGGCCGCCGGTGAAAAGGCCGTAGCCGTAACTCACCTGCATGACGTCGCCCCGCCCAAGGCCGCAGGAGGAGAACGCCCGTGCGAGCGACTCGCTCCAGTTCTGGATATCGCGCTCCGTATACCCGACGACCGTCGGTTTCCCCGTCGTCCCGGATGAGACGTGGTACCTGACCAGTTCGTTCTGTTCGGCGGAGAAGATCCTGTCCGGGTAGCCGTCCCGCAGGTCGCTCTTGTACATGAACGGGAGTTTCGCGACATCTTCGAGCGCCCTGATGTCGTCGGGGTGAACCTGCTGCTCCTTCATCCGGCGCCGGTAGAAGTCGTTGAAGCTGTAGAGCCGGTATACCAGGGATTTTAAGAGCTTGAACTGGAGCCGTCGCAGGTCGTCGAGCGGCATCTCTTCCGTCCGCGGGTTCCATGGCGCCATCAGATCGCCCCCCGGCGGTCGACGACCCGTTTTGCCTTCCCCTCGAACCGGGGAAGCGTTCCCGGCTCCACCAGTTTCACCGCGGTCCGAAGGCCGAGCGTATTGTGGAGTTCGCCGGTAATCTTCTTCTGCATGCGGGCGAGGTCCTGAAGTTCGCCGGAGAATCCTGCCCTGCTCATCTCTACCTCGATAGTCATCTCGTCAAGATGTTTGACGCGATCAATATATACGATGAACTGCTCCCCGACCTCCGGGAGGGCACGCAGCACGTGCTCGATCTGGGACGGGAAGACGTTGATCCCGCGGATGACCATCATATCGTCGCTCCGGCCCGTGATCCGCTCGATCTTCTGCCCGCGCCCGCAGGCGCACACGTCATCCATCAGCCGGGTCACGTCGCCGGTGCGGTAGCGGACGAGCGGCAGGGCGCTCTTGACGAGCGGCGTGATGACGAGTTCGCCGCGTTCTCCGGGAGCGAGCCGCTCGCCGGTCTTGGGATCGATGATCTCGACGAGGTAGCAGTCGTGCCAGATGTGAAGCCCGTCCCTCTCCGGGCACTCGAACGCCACGCCGGGACCGTACATCTCCGAGAGTCCGTAACTGTCGTAGGCCTTGACCCCGAGACGCCGTTCGAGCTCCACTCGCATGCTCTCCGACCAGGGCTCGGCCCCGAATATCCCGGTCTGGAGGGTATCGAGCGTCTTCCCCATCGACTCGGCCACCTCGGCGAGGTGGAGGGCATAACTTGGCGTGCAGTGGATGGCGGTCACCCCGAAGTCATCGATCATCTCGATCTGGCGGCGGGTGTTCCCGGTCGCGCTCGGGATCACGGTCATCCCGATCTTCTCGGCGCCGTAGTGGAACCCGAGCCCCCCGGTGAAGAGGCCGTAGTTGACCGCGTTCTGAAAGACGTCGTCCTCGGAGAGGCCGATCATCGTCATGTTCCGCGCGATCAGCTCCGACCAGTTATCCAGATCCTGCCGGGTGTAGCCGACGACGGTCGGTTTCCCTGTCGTGCCGGAGGTGGTGTGGATCCGGACGATCTCTTTCAAGGGAACCGCGAAGAGACCGAACGGGTAGCCGGCCTGGAGTTCCTTTTTGTAGGTAAAGGGGAGTTTCTCCACGTCGTCAAGCGTCTTAATATCGTCCGGCGAGACGCCCGCTTCTTTTAACTTTCTCTGGTATAGCCCTACTTTCTGTGCCTGGTGTAGCGACCATTTCAGCCGCTTCAGTTGCAGATCCGCGAGTTCGTCAGACCGGATCGTCTCCATCTCTCTATTCCAGAACATAGTATCCCATCGGTTGTTCGC
>JAEYOJ010000079.1 GCA_023411815.1 Pseudomonadota bacterium
TTTCGAGCCGGTGCGGTTCGGCCGACGTCCTCGAGGCGCTCGGGGTCGACGTCGCTATCCCGCCCGACCGGGTGGCGGACGTCTTTTCGGCCGCCGGGATCGCGTTCCTCTTCGCCCCGGCCTACCACCCGGCGATGCAGTACGCCCGCACCGCGCGGCAGGATATCGGGATACGGACGGTCTTCAACCTCCTCGGCCCCCTGACGAACCCGGCAGGCGCCGGAGCCCACCTTCTCGGCGTCTACGACCCCCGCCTGACCCTCCCGGTCGCCCGGGTGCTCGGCGACCTCGGGGCGGAGCGGGCGATGGTGGTCCACGGTGCGGGGCTCGACGAGATCGCGACGGCCGGCCCGACGACGGTCGCGGAACTCCGGGGCGGCGGGGTCACGACGTATACCCTCGACTGCACGGAGTTCGGGATCCCGCGTTCGTCCGTCGCGGCCATCCGGGGCGGCGGGCCGGAGGAGAACGCCGCGACCCTTCTTTCCGTCCTCGCGGGCGAGGAGGGCCCCGCGCGGGATATCGTCCTCCTCAACGCCGGGGCGGCGATCTACCTCGGCGGGAAGGCCCGCGATATCGCCGCCGGGATTGCCCGTGCCGAGACGTCGATCGACTCGGGGGCGGCGCTCGACCGGCTCCGCCGGTTGGTCGGGGCGACCGGAGGCGGGGCATGATCCTCGACGAGATCGTCAGGTCGACCGGCGAGCGCCTCCGGCACCTCGACCAACCGGTCGATCCCGACCCCCTGCCCCGCCGGGGCCTCGCAGCGGCGATACGCGCCTCTTCCGGGAGGCACGCGGTCATCGCCGAGGTGAAGTACGCCTCCCCGTCGCGGGGGAGGATCCACGAAGGCTGCACCCCCGAAGCGATCGCCCGGGAGTTCGTCGCCGCCGGGGCCGCCGGCCTCTCGGTGCTGACCGAACCCACCTATTTCGGGGGGAGCACCGGGTACCTCGTCCGGGTGCGGCGTGCGGTATCCGTCCCGGTCCTCCGGAAGGACTTCATCATCGACGAACGCCAGCTCGCCGAGACCCGGGTGATCGGCGCCGACGCCGTCCTCCTGATCGCCCGGGTGCTCGATGATCGCCTCCCCGCGTTCGTTGATTCGGCGCTCGCGCTCGGGCTCGAGCCGCTCGTCGAGGTTCACGATAGGGACGAGATGGAGCGCGCTCTCGCGACGGATGCGACCCTCATCGGGATCAACAACCGCAACCTCGCAACGATGACGGTCGATCTCTCGACGACCGTCCGTCTCGCGAGAGCGGCCCGCGACGCGGGGAGGATCGTGGTCTCGGAGAGCGGCATCATATGGCCCTGCGACGTCCGGAGCCTCTCCCGGCACTGCGACGCGTTCCTGATAGGATCCGCCCTGATGTCGGCCCGCGACCGGAGAAAACGGCTGGAGGGGTTCGTATTCGCGTGAAGATCTGCGGGATGACGAGCGTTCGCGACGCACTCCTCGCCGTGGCGGCCGGAGCCGACGCGATCGGCGTGGTGCTCGCGAGCCCCTCCCCCCGGTCGGTGAGCCCGGAGGTGGCGCGGGGGATATTCGCGGCGGTTTCGCCGTTCGCGACCACGGTCGCGGTCACCTCGACCGACCGGCCCGAAGACATCCCGTCGCTCCTCTCCTCGCGGCCGGACGCGGTGCAGGTGCCGGGCGATCTGAAGGTGCCCCCGGGCGCCCGGGTGCGGGTCATCAGGATGCTCTCTCCCGGCGACGCTCTCCGGGACGACTGCGATGCTGTGATCGTTGATAACAGCCGCGGCACCGGGCGGGCGTTCGACCCGGAGTATGCCCGTGAGTGCGTGGCCGCCTCCCCGGTCCCGGTCATCCTCGCGGGAGGGCTCACCCCCGGGAACGTCGCCGACGCAATCCTGGCGGTGCGGCCGCATGCGGTCGATGTCTGTTCAGGCGTCGAGGTGGCGCCGGGGATCAAGGACGAGCGCCTCATGCGGGCGTTCGTGAAGATATGCAGGATGATGGACAATCCATGAAACCAGGACGATACGGTATATACGGCGGGCGGTATGTGCCCGAGACCCTGATGAGCGCGCTGATCGAACTCGAAGAGACCTACGAGCGGGTTCGCGAGGACCCGGAGTTCTCCAGCCGGCTCTCCTGGTACCTCCGCGAGTACGCCGGGCGGGAGACGCCGCTCACCTACTGCGCGAACCTCTCCCGCGACCTCGGCTGCCGCGTCTACCTGAAACGGGAAGACCTCCTCCACGGCGGTGCGCACAAACTGAACAACACCCTCGGCCAGGCGCTGATGGCGAAGTTCATGGGCAAGCGCCGGCTGATCGCCGAGACGGGAGCCGGACAGCACGGCGTCGCGACGGCGATCGCGGGCGCGGCGCTCGGTCTCCCTGTCGAGGTCTACATGGGCGAGGTGGATACCCGCCGCCAGGCATTGAACGTCTTTCGGATGGAACTCCTCGGTGCCCGGGTCGTCCCGGTCGTTTCCGGGACGCGGACGCTGAAGGACGCCATCAACGCGGCGATGCGCGACTGGGTGGCGAACCTCGGGGAGACCCACTACCTGCTCGGCTCCTGCGTCGGCCCGCACCCCTTTCCCCGGATCGTCCGCGATTTCCAGTCGGTCATCGGCGAGGAGACGAGAAGACAGATCCTTGAGAGGGAAGGTCGGCTCCCCGACACCGTCGTCGCCTGCGTCGGCGGGGGTTCGAACGCGATCGGCATCTTCTACCCGTTCGTTGGCGACGACGTCGCACTGGTCGGCGTGGAAGCGGGAGGCGAGGGGCTCGATTCCGGCCGACACGGGGCCTCGCTCTCTGCCGGTTCGGTCGGGGTCTTTCAGGGGGCGCTCTCCTACCTTCTCCAGGACGGCGACGGCCAGGCGCTCGAGACGCACTCCGTCGCCGCGGGCCTCGACCACCCCTCGGTCGGGCCGGAGCACGCCATGCTGAAGGATTCCGGACGGGTCCGCTACGAGGCGGTCACCGACGCCGAGGCGCTCCACGCCTTCCGCCGTCTCTCCCGCACCGAGGGGATCATCCCGGCGCTCGAGTCCGCCCACGCGGTCGCCTACGCCCTCCGGGCGGC
>JAEYOJ010000016.1 GCA_023411815.1 Pseudomonadota bacterium
CCTCCAGGATACGCGCGGCCGCCGCAGCGGCCAGGTTGTCGCCGTCCAGGGCCTCGACCATGACCGCGAACTCGTCGCCGCCCAGGCGCGCCACCGTGTCCTCGGTGTGCGCCGCCTCCTTGAGCCGGGCGGCCACGGCCTGCAGCAGCAGGTCGCCCACGGGATGGCCGAGGCTGTCGTTGACGTGCTTGAAGTTGTCCACATCCAGGAGCAGAAGGGCCATCTTCCGCCCCGTGCGGGCCATGTGCGTCAGGGCCGTGGCGATGCGGTCCCTGAGCAGCAGGCGGTTGGGCAGGCCCGTGAGCACGTCGTGATGGGCCTGGTGCCTGACCTGCTCCTGGCTGGCCTTGATCTCCGTGGTGTCGTGGAACACGGCCACATGGTATTGCAGCCTGCCCTGGCCGTCGCGCACCGAGCTGATGGACAGCCATTCAGGATAGACCTCGCCGTTCTTGCGGCGGTTCCATATCTCGCCTTCCCACTGCCCGTCATGGATCAGCGCCTGCCACATGGCCTTGTAGAAGGCCTGGTCGTGCAGGTGCGACTTGAGGATGCGCGGATTCTGGCCCAGGGCTTCCTCGGCCGAGTAGCCCGTGATCTTGCTGAAGGCGGGGTTCACGAAAACGATGCGCGCGTGCGCATCGGTGATGGTGATGCCCTCAATGGATTTCTCGAAAATCCTCGCGGCCACCAGCGGTTCGCTTTCGGCCTTGCACGGGCCTGCCGCATCCCCGGGGAGACGGCGCAGGGCTCCGAACATGCGGTCGCCCTCGCGCAGCAGGACCAGCGCGCAAGCCACGGGCCGGCCATTGCGGGACAGGAAACGGATCGTGCCCTTGGCCCGGTCGCCGGCCGCCAGTCCGTCGAGCAGGTTTCGCAGGACGGCCGCGTCCTCCGCCGCCACGAGCCGCTCCAGGTATACGCCATCGGCGCAGGCGCCGTTCCGGCCCAGGAGGCGGCACAAGCTCGCGCCGTCATCAAGCGGCCCCGGCTTTCCGTCGGGCCCGAGGCCGCAGGTGAAATGGGCGTCGGCCAGGACGGCCAGGGCCTCATGCAAACTGATATGCTCCAGTATGATCTCGTCCATGTGTGAAATCCGAAAAGCAACGCCCGCCGGGACCACTAAGGGCCGGCAAGCCGCTGTACCGTGTATGGCGTGGTTTGCGCCGGATTGGAATCAGGAATGGTGGTCTATGTCAATATATGTGCGTCTGGTGCGCACTTCGATCTTGCGCTGCACCAGGCGGATGACTCGCTGCCGCAACGGAGGAATCAGCAGGCTGAATCCGACCGTATCGGTCAGGAAACCCGGCGTGAGCAGGAACGCCCCGGCCAGCAGGATGAGCGCGCCGTTCACCAGCTCGCCGGCGGGGGCCACTCCCCTGTTCAGGCTCTCGCGCATGCGCTCCAGGGTCTTGAGCCCTTGCGATTTGCTCAGGTAGGCTCCCAGAGCCGCCGTGACCAGCACGAGGGCGATGGTCCAGGCCGGACCAACCCGCTGGCCCACCGCCAGGAGCAGGTACAGCTCCAAGAGCGGAATGGCGGCGAAGAGGAAAAAGAGCCTGAGCAGCATGTCACTTTCCTTGGACGATGTTATGTCCCTTTGGCACGTATCGGTCCAGGCGGCCATGGTCAAGCGGAATCGGCATAGCGAGAAAAGGAGACAGCATGGTCGGGGAGAGCAAGACGATGGAGAGCAGGGCCGGCCAGCCGCCCGGCACCCTGCGCTACGTGGGCCCGCAAAAGACTTTCCGGCCCACGGCCGAGCTGATCCACTACAGCGAGGGCAAGGGAACGCGGCTCGACGCAACGGAGGCGTGCCCGCCGCTGCCTTCCGGCGGGCTGGTCTGGATGCGCGTGCGCGGCCTGCACGACGAGAGCCTGGTCAAGCGCGTGGGCGAGGCCTTCGCCATGTCGCCCCTGCTTCTGGAGGACGTGCTCAATACCGGCCAGCGCTCGAAAATCGAGGAGCACGAGGACTGCCTGTTCATCGTGCTCAAGGCCCTGAGCTACGCGCCCGGCCCCGGCGGCAAGGGCGAGGTGCGCGAGGATCAGATCAGCCTCGTCCTGGGCGATAACTTCGTGCTCTCCTTCTCCGAGGGCGAGAACGGCCTGTTCGAGCCAGTCCTGCAAAGGCTGCTCAAGGGCAGGGCCAGGACGCGCCGCCTGGAGGCCGACTACCTTTTCCTCATGCTCGTGGACTCGGTCATCGACCATTCCTTCCTGGCCCTGACCCGGCTCGGCGACGAGATCGAGGACATGGAGGAGCAGCTCATCGAGGCGAACCTGCGCGCCGACCTGGCCGGCATCTACCGCCTGCGCCGGGCCGTGCTGGCCATGAGCCGTTCCCTGTGGCCCCTGCGCGAGGTCGTCTCCATCCTGCGCAAGCCCGACCCGGACTTCATCCGCGAGGAGAACCTCGTCTTCGTGCGCGACATCTACGATCAAGGCATGCAGGCGGCCGAGACGCTGGAAGCCTTCCGCCAGGCGCTGACGGACATGCTCGAAGTCACCATGTCCTCCATGACCATGCGCACCAACGAGGTCATGAAGGTGCTGACCACCGTGGCCACCATCTTCATCCCACTGACCTTCATCACCGGCCTGTACGGCATGAACTTCGAGCACATGCCCGAGCTGGGCTGGCGCTACGGCTACTACGGCGCACTGGCCCTCATGGCGCTGGTGGCCGGAGGCCTGATCCTGTACTTCAAACGCAAGGACTGGTTCTAGCCGTCAACATCCACCTGGAGAAAATCATGCTGCTCAAGGAATCCGAGGCCAAGTTCAAGTACTGTCCCCTGCTCAAAACCCACGACGACAAGCTCAAGTTCTGCCAGGCGAGCATGTGCATGATGTGGCGCCAGGCCGGCGAAGGCCAGGAGGGCCAGGGGTTCTGCGGCCTGGCCGGAGTGCCGGTGCAGGTCATGGCCGTGCAGCGTGAGAGGCGAGCCAAGGAAGAGTAAGCGGGTTGACATCAGCTCTCAGGGGGTTATTCCTGGCACATAATCAGAAAACTGGCGGCGCCCGCGGCCTCCCGTTGGAAGGGCCGGAGCGCCGCATGGCTTCCGTCCGGCTGTTTCGCCGGAAGGAAACCTGCCAGGAAAACAACCCCTTGAGGGAGCATGCGCATACTCATCATCGAAGACGATCCGGTCAGCGCCCTGTACATGCAGGAGACCCTGGCCGAATTCGGTCAGGCCGACTTGGCCGAGGACGGCCGCAAGGGGCTGCGCGCCTTCGAGCGGGCCCTGTCCAGACAAAAGCCCTACGACGTGCTCTTCGTCGATCTCATGATGCCCCAAATGGACGGCCACCAGACTCTGGAGAAAATCCGCGCCCTGGAAAACTCCCTGAAACTTCCGCCCCAGCAGCGGGTCAAGGCCATCGTGGTCAGCGCGTCCGAGGACCAGCGCCACGTGACGCGCGCCTTCTTCCGCGGCGAGGCCGTGGCCTACCTCAACAAGCCCGTGTCCCGCGAACGCGTGGCCGAGGAGCTGCACCGCTTCGGTCTGGACTGAGCGCAACCCGAACCGCCGGCGAGGCAACCCGGTGCGCTGCCTGGCCAATGTCGGTAATTGCTGTACCGGCGAGACTGATCCTTTCATCCGTGATTCCTATTTCCGCCCCACGGACATAGACTGGCCAATGGCTTCGCACAGCCCGGGCGATGGACCAGACGCGAACAGGGAGGAACGCCATGTGCTCCACGCAACGCCCCACGCTCAAGGCCACCTTGGACAACCTGCGCCAGCCCATGTCGCTGCGCGAGAAGCTGCGGCTCATCGCGCGCAACTTCTCGCTGCGTTTCAGCAAGCGCCAGGCCTGCTGCGGCCATCCGGGGCAGCCCGGCTGCTGACGGTAGGAAACACGCGCCCCGGTCGGGGCGCGTTCGGGCTCAGGAAGCGTCTTCGAGGGTCAGGTATTCGGCCAGGATAGTCTTGATGCCGAAGCCGGGAAAATTGATGCGGTACTTGCCCGGCGCGGCCTCGGCGATGATCTTGCCCCGGCCGTAAACGCGGTGCGTGCAGAAGCCGAGCTTGGTGTTGCGGATGCCGTTGGCGTTCACCTGCGCATCGCCGCCAGCGGTGGATTCCGGCGGAGTTGAACGCACGGAGCCGGATGGCCTGCCAATGGCCTGCTCCAGGGCCTGCCTGCGGCCCATGGGCGCTCCGGCTCCGGCGCGGGCCAGGCCGCCCGAGAAGTTCTCACGCCACTCCTCGTAGCTGAACGGCTCCAGTTCCAGCACGAAGGGGCTAGGCCGGGTCGGCTCGCTGCGCTCCAGTCCGCGCACGTAGACCGTCTCGGGCACGAACAGGGCCAGGAAATCCTTGGCCCGCGTGCAAGCCACGTACATGAGCCGGCGCTCCTCGTCCAAATCCTCGGGCCGCTGCATGGCCTTGCGCGAAGGGAAGCGGTCCTCCACCAGATCGAGCATGAGCACAGCCTTCCACTCCAGCCCCTTGGCCGAATGGATGGTGGACAGCACCAGCGCATCGCGGGCCGCCTCGCGGCTGTCGTCCTCGGGGTTCTCCAGGCTCAGATCGCCCAGGAAGGCCTCCAGGTCGTGATAGTTGGCCGCGATGCGCGCCAGTTGTTCCAAGCCCTGCTGCCGCCGGGGATAATCGTCCGGGTAGTCGCGGATGAGGATGGGCCCGTACCAGGCCATGACCTCGTCCAGTGCGGCCATGGGCGCGGGCCGCCTGGAGCGCAGGCCGTCCAGCAGCCCGAACAGCTCGCCCAACTCCGGGAAGCGCTTGCGCGCCTTGGCCACATGGGCCTCGTTGCCGGAGATGACCGCCTCGAACAAACCCTGGGCGGTCTTGGGCCCCACGCCCTTGATCTGCTTGAGCACGCGCTGCCAGGCCGGCAGGTCGGACGGATTGACCACCAGGCGCAAATAGGCCAGCGCGTCCTTGATGTGCGCGGCCTCGGAAAAACGTATGCCGCCGTACTTCTGGAAGCGGATGCCCAGCTTGCCGAGCAGCACCTCCAGCCCGTAGGATTGGTAACCCGCGCGGAAGAGCACGGCGATCTCGTGCAGGGCGTACTTCTTCTGCAAATCGGCAATGAGCGACATGGCGATCTGGTGCTGGGTGGCGTCGCTCAGGGTGCGCACCAGCATGGGCTTGGGCCCGTCCTCGCGCTCGGTGAACAGGTGCTTGTCGAACTTGTGGGCCGCGTGGCGCAGCACCTCGTTGGCCAGGTCCAGGATGGGCTGCGTGGAGCGGTAGTTCTGTTCCAGGCGGATGACCGCCGCGCCGGGGTATTCCTTGGGGAAGCGCAGGATGTTGGCCACGCTGGCCCCGCGGAAGGCGTAGATGGACTGGGCGTCGTCGCCCACGGCCATGACGTTGCCTTCCAGGCCGGCCAGGAGCTTGACCAGCCGGGCCTGGACCATGTTCGTGTCCTGGTACTCGTCCACCATGATGTAGCGGAAGCGCTCGCGCAGCCGTTCGCGCACGTCCTCGCGCTCGATCAGCAGCCGCTCGAACACGAACAGCAGGTCGTCGTAGTCCAATAGCCCGTGGCGCTGCTTGATGGCCTGGTAGCCCTTGGCCATGTTGCCCAGGATTTCCAGGTAGGGCATCAGGTGGAAGGACTCCTGCTGCAGCACGCTCTCCAGGTCCGTCTCCTTGTTGCGCGACTTGCCGATCAGCTCCAGGACGGTCTCCTTCTTGGGGAAGGAGCGCTCGGTGCGCCCGAGGCCCAGGGCGTCCTTGGCCTGGCCGAGCACGTCCAGGGCGTCGGCGCGGTCCATGATCGTGAAACCGCTCTCCAGCCCGAAGAGCTGCGCATGCCGCCTGAGCTGGGCATAGGCGAAGGAGTGGAACGTGCCGCCGCTGACCCCGGTCAGGCCATGGTCCAGCAGCAGCGAGGCGCGCGCCAGCATCTCCTGGGCGGCCTTGCGTGTGAAGGTCAGCAGCAGGATGGATTCAGGCTGCACGCCCTGCTCCACCAGATGGGCCAGGCGGTAGACGATGGTGCGCGTCTTGCCGCTGCCGGCGCCGGCGATGACCAGCACCGGACCGTCAAGAGTCCGCACGGCCTCGCACTGGGCCGGATTGAGTTCCCGCGTGAAGTCGATGGGCATTACTTTCCGATGCAGAAGGTGTCGAAGACCGCGTCCAGAACGTCCTGGGCGGCTATCTCGCCGGTGATTTCGCCAAGGCGCATGCAGGCCGTCTCCAGCCGCACGCCGAGCAGATCGTAGGGCACACGGGCCTCTATGTCGAGGGCCAGGGCCTCAAGTTCGTCCAAAGCCAAGCGCATGGCCTGGGCCTGGCGCAGGTTGGGCGCCAGCTCCCCGGCCTGCGGCTCGCCGCCAGCGGCCTCGGCCAACCTGCGCCGCAGGGCTGCCGTCAGCGCGTCGAAGCCCGCGCCTGTACGTGCGGATACATGCAGGACCTGGAATATGCCTCCGGCGGCCGGGGGGAATAATTGCCCCCGGTCCCCCCTCATTTTCTTGTCTTCTGCTTCCAGAGCCTGATCGTTTTCCCCGCTTTCTGGGCGAACAGCGCCCGAACTGCGCGGGTCCAGGGGGTCGTCACCCCCTGGTGGGTGGGGTCTGGGGAGGGCAACGCCCTCCCCGGATTGCTCCGGGTACTCTGGCGCGAGGTCGGTCTTGTTCAGCACGAGCAGCACGCGTTGCGGGCCGACTTCGTGGGCCAGGGCGAGGGCGGCAGGGTCGGCGGGTTGACCGCCGTCGAGCACGAGCAGCACGAGATCCGCGCGTTCCAGCAACTCGCGGCTGCGGCGCACGCCCTCCAGCTCCACGGCGTCGGCCGTCTCGCGCAAGCCTGCCGTGTCGACGAGGCGCACGGGCAGGCCGTCCAGGGATATGGACTCCTCCAGCCAGTCGCGCGTGGTGCCGGGCACGTCCGACACGATGGCCCGCTCGCGGCCCAGCAGCGCGTTGAGCAGGCTCGACTTGCCCGCGTTGACCGGTCCGGCCAGCACGACCACCGCGCCCTCGCGGAAGGCCCGCGTGCGCTCGTGGGAAGCCAACAGGGCGCGCACTTCGGACATGACCTCGCGGACCCCGGACAGGAACATTTCGGGCGCGAGGCAGTCCACCTCGTCCTCGGGAAAATCCACGGCCACGCACAAGGCCGCGCGCAGATGCTCCAGACGCGAGCGCAGCGAGCGCACCCGCTCGCCCAGCAGGCCGGCCAGACGCGTGCGCGCCAGATGCGCGGCGGCGCGGTCCGGCGCGGCGATGAGCTCGGCCACGGCCTCGGCCTGGCTCAGGTCCAGGCGGCCGTTCAGGAAGGCCCGGCGAGTGAATTCGCCACGCTCGGCCAGCCGCGCGCCGAGCGCCAGGGCCGCCGCGACCGCTTCGCGCAGCACGGCCGAGCTGCCGTGGCAGTGCAGCTCAAGCACGTCCTCGCCCGTGTAGGAGCGCGGACCGGGCATGAGCACGGCCAGGGCCTCGTCTATGGGCTCTCCCTGGGCGTCCAGGATCGCGCCGTGGTGCAGCATGCGCGGGGTGAAATCACGGAAAGCGGCGCTGGATGCGCGGAACAGGGCCAGGCCGATGCGCCCGGCGTCCGGTCCGCTCAGGCGCACGATGCCAACTCCGCCCTGGCCGGGCGGGGTGGCTATGGCCGCGATGGTGTCCTGGATACGGGAAGTGTCGGTAGCGTGAGCCATTGTATCGATATAAAACCTTTTATTAATGCGGGTTCCAAGGGCCCGCGGCCCTTGGTGGGTGAGAGCCCGAGAGAGGGCGACGCCCTCTCTCGTTTCCCTGGCAAAAGCTTTAGTCGCCTTGGCGCGGCAGCAACGCGCGCGTCTCGGGGTCGGTCTCCCGCTCGGCCAGCCGCGTCAAGCCGAAGAGCCGCCGGAGTTGGCTCATGTCCGCCGGAGGGACTTCGGCCGCCAGGAAGATATCTTCCCAGGATTCCATGAAGCTCGCGACCATCTCGCCCACGACGTCCCTGGCCTGCCTGCGGTGCAGCCCGAAGGCCTCGCATCTGGACAGGGCGTTGGACAGGCTCATGAGACCGCCCTGGGTTCCGGCTGACAGGTAGAGGTGCCTGGGACCATGGAAGCCCGGAACAACGTCGTACAGCGGCGACAGACGCCAGCCTGTTCCGTCGTGTAGGAAGCTGTGGTTGCGCAGGTGGTCGTCCTCGTTGGCCACGAGCATGTTGAAGACCATGCGTCTGAAAAGCTCCTCCCTGTCGGCCTGCAGGTGGCTTGGCGAGCCGTGCACGTTCAACGCCTGGACGATGTCCTGGTAGCTGTAGGTGCCGAGCTTGACCAGGCCGGTGGAGGCCCGGATGGCCGTGGCCGAGGAGATGACGTGGACGCGCTCGCCGCCGTGGCGGTCGAAGCGCTCGGCTATGAAGATGTCCCGGCCGCCCAGGCTGACGAGGTGCACCTCGGGCACGCGCAGGCCCAGAGCCCCGGCCAGGCGCATGGTCGCGTACTCCACCCGGCAGACGTTGAAATCGTCTCCCGCGGCCTTGAACTTAGCCACGGCGTGCCGCCCGCGATGCATGCACAGCGACTTGGGCCGCGCGCCGCCCACGGACGAGCCCGTGGCCAGGTATTCCTTGCAGATGCGCGGCAGGTCGTGGAAGCCCTGAGCCTGGAAGCGTTCGGCGGCATCGAGGAGCGTCTCCAGGTCCAGTTCGGCGATCTCCATGAATCCCGGCTGCAGCGGGTAGTCCCAGCGCGGTCCGTCCGGCTCGTCGCCGTAGGCCAACGCACCGATGCGGTCTTTCGCCCCGGACACGATGAGGTCGAAATAGGTCAGCGGGATGTTCCGCTCCGCCGCCACGGCCCCGAGGACCCGTTGCCCCCAGGCGTCGGGCATCTGGTCCAGGAAGGAGGGGAAGACCCTGAATCCGGCCGGGCTGTCCACTATGGAATCACCCTCGGACAACGGCAGGCTCACGGGGTCGAGCGGAAGCGCGTCCCCGCGCCGCAGATAGTCCGGCTCGTACTGGAAGCGGCACTGCAGGACCTCTTCGCCCTCCTCGACCATGTAGAGCACTCCCGCCGGCACGAAGCCGCCGGAGCGCCAGATGAAGACGTATGATCCGTTTTCGGTGCTCATTTGCGCGCCTTGCGGAGCATGTCGGCCAGTCGCTTGGGCTTGCTGGCGCGGCTGGGCAGCTTGCGGGCCTCAAGGGCTTGGCCGACCTTGTCCAACTCCGGCGCGGCGAGGTCCTTGAAACGCTCGTCGATGCCCAGGACGTTGAGCGTCCTGAGCAGGATGCCCAGGCCCACCTCGGGCGCGCCCTTTTCCAGCTGCATGATGGTCTTGCGGTTGACCATGACCCGCTGGGCCAGGTCGCCCTGGGTGATGCCGCGCCGTACGCGGGCGCGACGGATATCGGCTCCGACCTTGGCCAACGTCTCTTCCAGGTTCGACGGCAATTGCTGTACGGCGAGGCTGCGCATGTCCGCTATATTACCCTTTGGTTATCCCTAGGTGTAATATACGGGATAACAGATCCATGTCAAGTCCGCATGTCCGCCAGAAGGGACTTATCCAAGCTTAAAGTCCATTATAGCAACCTAAGACTCTCACGGTTTCGTGTCAATAAAGCAAGCCGGGCCGCTCCCCTTGGAGACGGCCCGACCTTATTCAAGACTGAAACATGTGACTGCGCGGGTCCAGGGGGCCGTCGCCCCCTGGCGGGAAGAGGTTCGGAGAGGAGCGAGCCGCCCCTCTCCGTTCAGCTCATAAGAGTTAGAGCATTATGCTTTTGAAAATGCTCTGCAAGCCATGCGTCGGCAGGGCTTGCCGCCGTGTAGGCGAGGCGCAATTCACTTGCGCCGCCAACGCCGGAGCGGGCGTCTTAAAAGCAATCTGCTCTAGGACTGTGCCGAGTTGCCGGACTCGCCGTTTCCGTTCCCGCCGCCGTTCCCGTGCCCATTTCCGCCCCGGCCGCGACCGTTGCCGTTGCCCGGCTTGCCGCCGCGCCTGGTGGGCAGGATGAGCACGCGCTTGAGCGGGCCTTCACCCTTGCTGCGCGTCTGCACGGACGGATCGGACTGCAGGGCCAGGTGGATGACCCGGCGGTGATAGGAAGTCAGCGGCTTGGTGGACTGGGCGCGGCCCGAGGACTTGGCCTTGCCGGCCAGGAAGTAGGCCATCTTGCGCAGCTTGTCGTCCTGGCGCTCGCGGTAGTTGCCGGTGTCGATCTGCACGCGCACGGGTTCGGGCCACTGCTTGCTCACCACGCGGTTGACGAGGTACTGCACCGCGTTGATGGTCTGGCCGTCACGGCCGATGAGCAGGCCGGAATCCTCCTCGCTCGTATCGGTTATGCGCACGCGCACGCGGTCCGGGGTCTGCGTCAGGGTGATCCGGGCCTGGCCGACGATGGGTTCGATGAGCAGAGCCACGGCCTTGTGCAGCAGGGCCTCCAGCTCGGGCTTCTCCAGGGGCTTTTCCTCGACCTCCTGCAGTTCGTCGCCGAAATCCTCGTCCAGGTCGTCGATAAGCTCGGATTCCATTTCATGGGCTGGGGCAGGCGCTGCCTGGACGGCAGGCGCGGCACGCATGGGCTTGGGAGCCTGGCGCTCGGGAGCGGGCGCGGCCTGGGCTTCGCTCTCCGCCTCTTCCGACTCCTCGCCCGGCCCGTAATCCTCGGGCTTGAACTCGGGCCTGGGTGCCTTCTTGTGCCTCGGACGGCGGCCCCTGCCCTGGCGGGATTCGGAACGACCCTCTTGCCTGGGTTCGGGCTGCTGCGCGGGCCTGGACTCGGCGCGGACTTCGGCCCTTGGCTCGGCCTGGGGTTCGGTCGGCTGCTCGGGCCTGGGCTCCTCGGCCCTGTCGGCCTTGCGGCCGCCGGCCATGGGCTTTCCGGTCAGGGACTGCGCGACGCGCGGCCGGGCCTTCACCACGGCCTTTTTCTTGCCCACCAGGCCGAAGATGCCCGACGAGCCTCCGCTTATGATCTCGATCTCAAGCTTGCCGCGTTCAAGCGCATAGAAGTCGCAGGCCTCCTTGATGGCGTCATCCAGGCTTTTGCCCGTGAATTCCTTGTATTCGCTCATGATGTTTTTCTCCTATGCCGGTGCGAGCCTGGCTTCGGCTTGCAGAATGATCCGCTCCTCGCGCGTCACGGCCTAGGCCTTGCGCATGAGCCACCACTGCTGGGCGATGGACAGCACGTTGTTGACGAGCCAGTACAGCACCAAGCCAGCCGGGAAGTTGAGGAACATAAAGGTGAAGATGAGGGGCATGAACATCATGATCTTCTGCTGCGTCGGATCACCGGCGGCCGGGGTGAGCTTCTGCTGCAGGAACATGGTCGCGCCCATGACCAGCGGCGTGATGTAGTAGGGATCCTTCGCCGAAAGGTCAGCCAGCCAGATGTAGTTCGTGAAAGGCAGATACTCGATGAAGGAGGCGTGCCGCAGCTCGATGGCGCCCATGAGGGCGTTGTACAGGCCCAGGAACACGGGAATCTGCAGCAGCATGGGCAGGCAGCCGCCCATGGGGTTGACCTTGTAGGTACGGTAGAGCTGCATCATTTCCTGGTTCATCTGGACCCGGTCGTCCGCGTGCTTCTCCCGGATCTTGGCCATCATGGGCTGCAGCTTCTTCATCTGGTTCATGGACTTGTAGCTCTTCTGCGAGAGCGGCCAGAACACGATCTTGATGAGCACCGTCAGCAGGATGATGGCCACGCCCCAGTTGTGCGTGAAGGAATACAGCCAGTCGAGGACCAGCATGAGGGGCTTGGCGATAAAGTCGAACCAGCCGTAGTCGATGGACCGGATCAGCTCGGCGGGGGCCGCCGCCAGAAGGTCGCGGTCCTTGGGGCCGAGGAAGTAGTCGGCGGCGGCGCTGGCTTCGCTGCCAGGATCAAGCAGGATGTCGCCCTTTTCCACGGCGATTCGGTAGAGGCCGTCGGAATGCAGGGCCTTGAAGGTCGTCGGCTCGGCCTGGGGAGCGATGGCCAGCAGGAAGTAGTTGTTCAACAGGCCGCCCCAGCGCACTTGGCCGGTGTAGGTCAGGCCCTTGGCCAGGTCGTCGGTGTCATCCTCCGATTCCAGCCCCGTGTCCGCGAGGTATTCGACGCGGGTGGGGTTGTAGCTGTCGCCCTCGGCGGACAGGGAGACGCTGGCCAGGGTGAAGGCCAGCCGGCCCGACATCTGGGCCTGGGTCTGGTTGATGACGCGCACCGAGTCCTGCACGGTGTAGTTGTCCGCGCGGAAGGTCAGCGTGCGCACGAGGCGCGCGCCGGCCAGTTCGCAGACGAAGGTGAGCTGCCCGCTCTGCTCGTCGGTGAGAGCGAGATCGGAACCTTCGAAGCTCCATGTGCCCCGGCTCCAGGTCGGCGCGCCGTTCCAGATGAGCCCCAGGGGCGCCTTATCCAGGGCCTGCGGAGACACGAGGTCGATGGAGGCCGCGCCGGGCTTGATGCTCGTCTTGTAGTGCTTGAGGACGAAATGCTGAAGCACGCCGCCGTCGGCATACAGGCGGGCCGTGTACAGGGGCGTGTCGATGGTGACGATCCTGCCGGAAGCAGGCTTGAAGGCCGCGCCGGGAGTCGCCTCCAGGGGCTGGGCCGACTGGGGCGCAGGCTGGGTTTGCGGGGCGGGAGATTGGGCCTGCTCGACCTGCCGCTCGGGTGCGAAAAAGTAGCTCCAGCCTACGAGTATGGCCAAGGACAGCACCGTGGCCAGAAGAAGTCTTTTATTTTCCATGGCTCGCGTCGTTTTTACGGGTCAGTAGGTATGTTCGCGAGGCCCGCGACAGGACCTGCATCCCGCGAACGTTTCTGGAACAGGGTCGAAGCCGCCGGCGGCAAAAGGATGGCAACGCAGAATGCGCCACAGGGTCAGCAGACCGCCCCTGAGCGCGCCGAATCGGCTGATGGCTTCCGCGGCGTACGCGGAACAGGTGGGAGTGAACCGGCAGCAAGCCGGGAGCAGTGGCGAGACTGCCAGTTGATACAGGCGGATGAGGAGCAGAAACAACGTGCGCACTCACCCGCCTCCTTGCGCTGCCCCGCGACGGCAGCCTTCGCGGACCGCACGGGCTTCGGCATCCAGGAGTCCAGCGCGGACAAGCATGGGCGTGAGTTCAGCCTCGACCTGACGCAAGTCGAGGCTGTCGGCATCCAGGTGACGCTTGGGAACGACGACAATGTCCATGAATTCGGACAACTCGTGCTGATGCAGCCTGAAGTATTCCCGCAGGACGCGCTTGATGCGGTTGCGGCGAACCGCGGTTCCGACCTTGCGGGTCACGGCCAGGCCCAGTCGCCACGCCTCACGCCCATGCGGAAGGACGTAGGCAATGAAATGCCTGGAGTTCAAGCGCCTGCCATCATCGTAGCAGGTCAGAAACTCCGGTCGCGACAGGAGCCGGTTGCGTTTGGGGAAACCTAGGCCGACAATCTTTGACGACCCTTGGCCCGGCGCCGGCTCAGCACGTTGCGGCCGTTCTTGGTGCTCATGCGGGCACGGAAGCCGCACGTCCTTTTGCGCTTGATCTTGCTCGGCTGATAGGTTCTCTTGCTCATAATGGCTTCTCCTCATGAAAGTGGAACGCAGTTAGATACGTCCGAAAAACCGCTCCGTCAACACCGAATCGCGCTTGCCCCGGCCCGGCGCGACTCCAGGCGGACGGGCGGCGCTCCCGCCGTTCCGGTTTCATCATCAATCCGGCCCGCTAGCCGCCATGCCGGCGATCGGCCTGTCGGCGGACCAGCTAACCGGGCCGGGACGCCGCGCAAACGCCCGTGGTCATACCGCAGGATGCGCGGCATCCTTGAAGAATATCCGGGCCTTGCCTAATCCTGGACGAGTTGAGAATAGCCAAGGCGCAACATTCGTTCAACCATCAACAAGCGCCGACAAAAAGCAATGGGAGATAGCATGGATCGATTCTGGCTCACGCGCCTTGCCCGGGTGAAGGCTGCCCTGGAAGACAACGGCTTCAGCGCACATGTCGCCGAGGACGGCGACGCCGCCCGTCGGCTGGTGGAGAAGCTCATCGAGGAGACCAGGCCAGCGTCCATTTCCTGGGGCGGCTCGGAGACGGTCGTTTCCCTCGGCCTCTATGATCCGCTGAAGGCCCGCCGGGACGTGCGCATCATCGACACCTTCGACAAGACCGCCCCCCGCGAGGAGATCCTGGAGCGTAGGCGCCAAGCCCTGCTGGCCGATCTGTTCATCACCGGCAGCAACGCAGTGACCGAGGATGGCTGGCTTGTCAATCTGGACATGATAGGCAACCGGGTGGCCGCCCTGGTTTACGGACCGAGGAGCGTGGTCGTGCTCGCGGGGCGTAACAAGATCGTGTCCGGCCTTGAGCAGGCCAGGGACCGGATCAAGACCGTGGCCGCGCCGGCCAACGCCATGCGCCTGGACAAGAAGACGCCTTGCGCCGCCACCGGCCGCTGCCAGGCTTGCAAGAGCCAGGACCGGATCTGCAACGTATGGACGATCACCGAAAAATCATACCCCAAGGGCCGCATAACCGTGGTAATGATAAATAGGGATATGGGCCTGTAACCGGGGACGCCATGAACTTCGCCACGCCTGTCTGGGACATGGGCGCGTTCGTCTGGATCAACCAGACCGCCAGGCACGGGCTGCTCGACGCCGTCATGCCCGTGCTGTCCCAGCAGGTCTGGCTGTGGCTTCTCCTGGGTGCGACAGTCACGGCGATGCTCGTGCGCGCCGGCGCGCGCGGGCTGCTGCCGCTGCTCTGCATCCTGCTGGCCGTGGGAGTCGCCGACCTGAGCACGTCCATGCTCAAGGACATCTTCGGCCGCGTGCGCCCGCTGAACGCCCTGGCGGAAACCTATCACCTCGAGGACCACGGCTGGGACCGGCGGTCGGCGGCCTTCCGGCAGACCGAGGACCGGGGCAGCTCCTTCCCTTCGGCCCACGCCGCCAACTCCATGGTTGTGGCCGTGCTGCTCATGGCCTGCAGACGGGAGCTGCGCCCCTGGATGCTGTTCCTGCCCCTGCTCGTGGGCTATTCCCGCGTCTATCTCGGCAAGCACTACCCGAGCGATATCCTGGCCGGATGGCTCTTCGGCCTGGTTCTGGCCATGGCCTTCACTCCTCTTCTCATGAGGGTAAGAGACTGGGCCCGGCGCGGCCCGGAACGCACCCTGCGCCTTTCCGTCCTTCGCGAGGCGCTGCTGCCCGAGATGCGGCACTGACCCTCGACCGCCGCAATTAATAATGGGGCCCAACTGCCTGCCGGGCTAGGCATGCAGTAGGTCAGCCAGCTCCCGCAGCACCCTGCCGCGCAAGGGCGGCTTGGCGGCTGCTCCAGGAAGCGGCGGCCGGGGAGCGCCATGAACATTCCTAAAGTCCTGCCGGCTCTGTGCGGTCTCCTGTATCTCGCCCTCGCCTGCACCGCGGCCATGGCTCAGACGGACGGCAAGGCCGAGGCCAGGCACGCCGACCTGGGCGAGCCCGTGACCTGGTCCGAGGCAGGCCGCATCAGGCGAGCTTGGCCCGCGCCCAACGAGCTGGCCGTCCTGCGCAGGCCGGGCGCGGCAGGCCTGCGCACCCTCGCCCGCGGTTCGGCCGGCGAGATCGGACGCGTGGGCCGCACGGTCTTCCTGCGCCTGGATGAAACCCTGGACCGTTGGAACTTCTGGAGCAGGACCCTGCCACTGGCCGCCGACCCCGACGTGGAGGCCGTGTCGCCCGCGTATTACGCCGGGCCGGACAAGAACTCCCAGGGCCGCATGGCCCTCACCGGGCGCATCGTGGTGGGCTACGCCGCCGCGGACGCCAGGCTCGCCGGCGAGCTGGAGGACAGGTACGGCCTGACCAGGCTGGCGGCCTTTCCGGGCGACGCCGTGGTCTACGAGACCGGGGATCCGCGGCTTTCGCTGGACGCGGCCGTTAGCCTGGCGGCCGAGCCCGGCGTGGCCTTCGCCTATCCAGACTGGCTGCGCGACATGCAGCCCAGGGCCGTGCCCGACGACCCGCTCTTCCCGTCCCAATGGCACCTGGCGGGGCTGGAGCCTGTCTGGGACAGCTACCGCGGGACCGCCGGGTTGGTCGTGGGCGTGGTGGACGACGGGCTGGATGTTGCGCATCCCGACTTCCAGGGCAACCTGCGGCCGGCCCTGGGCCGGGACTTCGTCGACGGCGACCGGGACCCGTCCCATGCCCTGCCGACCGAGGGACACGGCACGTCCTGCGCCGGCATCGCCGCGGCACGGGGCTTCAACACCGTGGGGGTGTGCGGCGTGGCGCCCTGGACCGGCCTGGCCGGCATCCGCCTGCTGGGCAACGTCACGCCGTCCAACGCCTCTGCCGCCCTGACCTGGCTCAACCAGGACATCGCCATATACAGCAACAGCTGGGGTCCGCCGGACAACGGTCTGCTCCTGGAAGGCCCGGACCCGCTCACGGCGCAGGCCCTGGCCAGCGGAACGGCAGCGGGGCGCGGCGGCCTGGGCAGCATCTATGTCTGGGCCGGCGGCAACGGCAGGCTGCGAAACGACAACGCCAACTACGACGGCTTCGCCAATTCCCGCCACACCATCGCCGTGGCGGCCACGGACTCAGCCGGAAACCAGACGTCCTATTCCGAGCCCGGAGCCTGCCTGCTGGTCAACGCGCCCTCCAGCGGCGCAAGTCTCGGCATCACCACCACCGACCGCCTGGGTACGCCGGGCTACGATCCCGGCGCGTACACCGCCGGGTTCGGCGGCACGTCCGCCACCGCGCCCTTCGTGGCCGGCGTGGTCGCGCTCATGCTCCAGGCCAACCCGGAGCTGAGCTGGCGCGACGTGCAGCGCATCCTCGCCCTGAGCGCAAGCAAGAACGATCCCGACGACCCGCGCTGGCTGACCAACGGGGCCGGGCTGCGCGTGAGCCACGCCTACGGCTTCGGCCGCGTGAACGCCCAGGCCGCCGTGACCATGGCCAGGACCTGGCGGAGCCTGCCGCTCGCCCAGGCCTTCCGGGACGCCCGGCAGGTGGGCGCGGCCGTGCCCGATGCGGACCCGGCGGGCCTCGTTTCCGGGATCGACTGCGGGCAGGATCTGGAAGTGGAGTTCGTGGAAGTGACCTTCAGCGCGTCCGACCACCCGTACTGGGGCGATCTCCAGGTGGAGCTGACTTCGCCCGCGGGCTTCACCAGCATATTGGCGGAGGCGCGCTCGGGGGCCGGCTCGGGCGCACGCTACGACAACTGGACGTTCGGCTCCACCCTGCACCTGGGCGAGCCCTCGCGCGGCGTGTGGACCCTGCGCGTGTCGGACCGCGTGGCCCGCGACACGGGCACCTTCGAGTCCTGGGCCATCACGATACACGGCGCGCCACGCCGGGACGGCGGATCGGCGACCACGGCTCCGGCGGCCGTGCTGCTGCTCCTGCCGCGGGGTTGACCCGCTCCGCGCGGTTCAGGCCGTGGCGAGAGCGCAGGCCGCTCGGCGCGGCAGGCGCAGGGTGAAAGTCGTGCCCGTGTCGGGGTGCGAGGTGAAGGAAACCTCGCCGCCCAGATAGCGCTCGGCGAAGAGCTTCATGCTGAAGGTGCCCAGGCCGCGGTCGCTGCCCTTGGTGGAGAAGGAGCGCTTGAAGACCTGCAACTGCACGTCCTGGGGCATGACGCCGGGATTGTGCACGCTGAAGTACACGGAGTCCTGCTCGGCCCTGCCGGCCATCCTCACGATCCCGCCTGGCGCCGTGGCCTCCAGGGCGTTCTTGAGCATGTTGCCCAGCACGCGGCACAGGAGGTTGTAGTCGGTATGCAGGCTCAGGTCGCCCTGAAGCGGCTCGACCCGGATGAGCTTGCCCGCGGCGACCTCGTGCGAGGCGTAGGTCGAGGCCATGACCTTGATCACGTCGCCGCCGTCGAGCTGGATGAAGTGCGGGGTCAGCTCGTCGCTCTCGGCGGCCATGAGGTCCTTGTGGGCGATGATCTCCTCCACCAGGTACTTGAACTGGACATGGGCCAGGCTGAGGTCCGCGCGCATGGTTTCTGGCGCGTCCTCGACGAGCAGCCCCAGAAGCCCGCGCAAGCCTCCGGCGTGGTTGAGTATGTCGTGGAAGAAGGTGCGCTCCAGGGCTCGCCGGCGCTTCTCGTGGCTTACGTCGGTTATGGAGAACACCGTGAACAGGTCATCCTCCAGCGGAAAAGGCGTGGCGCAGACCGACAGGTCCAGGGCCTCGATGCGGCCGTGCACGGAGCGCAGCAATTGGCATTCCTGGATTTCCCGCCGGCCGTTCAGGCTGGACACGATGGCCTGCACCGCGCCGCACTTGGTGCAGAACTCGCTCGTGCCGCACCCGCCCGCCAGGTTGCCCGCATGAACGCAGTCCAGGATCTCGCCGGGCCTCTTGCCGAGGATGGAATCCATGCTGTCCAGGTTCAACATGCGCAGCAGCGCCAGATTGCAATAGACCAGCTGGCGCTGGACGTTCAGCACCATGACTATCTGGGGCACCGCATCGATCAGCCGGATGGTCTTGGACTGCTCCAGGACATCCCGCTGACGCAGGACGTGATCCTGGGCGGCCCTTTCCGCCGGAGCGAAAAAGGTCGTGAACCTGCTCATGGAAACCTCGAAGGATTAGCGCTGCGGAAACAAAATAGAAACTTTTTCAGGAAAAGGCACTCTTGGCAAGACGGGCGCGACCGGCAATCGCGCCCGCCCGGATTACCTACTGCCGCAATTCGTTGCGGGCTTCGGCCAGGAGCTGCTTGATCCGCTCCAGGGCCTGCGCCTGCCTTCCACCTCCGACCTGCTCGGCCATGCCGTCCAGGCGGCCGCCCATTTCGGCCAGCGCGTCTGCGTAGGCCTCACGCCGGGCCTGCTCCGGAAGATCCGCCAGCTGGTCCATGCGCATGTCCACCTGGCCCAGCCTGTACTCCACGGACGCGACCTTCTCCTGGACCTGGGCGAGTGCCTCCACGCGCTCAGACATGTCCGTCATTCTGTTGTAGATGCTGAAGAAAAAGACCACCAGCAGGACAAACGAGAGCGCCGCCACCAGCATGGCGATCTTGCTCAAGTCCCTTCCTCCTGTCTTGAGGTCATCGGTCCCGGAAGTCTGTTCTTGATGCTGGGCCATATCCCCTCCTGAAGGTTTCAATTCGGTTTTCATCCGCCATGCGTCACGGTCTGGTACTGGAATGCCCCCATACCTTACGGAACAATGCGCGTTTTTGGCAACCGGACTGATGGTTTTAAACGACTGCCGCCACGCGGCCATGGGCGGAAAGGCGTCTCCGGATTGTTCCATCGACCGGGCGCCTTGCCGGAAAGGGCAGCGATCCGGGCCGTACGTCCGGCCCGGATCGGGAGAAGAATATGTGAAGACGCCAGAGGCGACCGCAGGCGCGCCAAGGACCATTCCGCGCGCCGGCTTGGGGCCGCCCTAGCCGCGCGCCCCGGCCAGCCTGCCGGCGGCGAAAAGTCCCGTGCTCAACAGAAGCACGGCCAGTCCGGCCACTCGCGCCGGCTCCAGGAGCCCCAGGCCGGCAGGCAACAGAACCAGCGGCAGAACGCCCGTGGCGAATTCATGCAGACCGATGCGGCTTCGCCTGGACTCCTCCCGGTCCGATACGTCCTGATCCAACTGGGCCCAAAAACCGTGAGCGGAATTGCCCAGCACGACCTCTATGATGAAATGCAGGCCTATGGCGGCGGACAGGAGCATGAGTTCCATTGTCGTTTCCTCCTGACCTGCCTTTTTTCAATCTGCGTGCCTGAAATAAATCCCGACAAATCAATTATATAAAATCAAGGCCTTGGATCATTCCTACGGAAATGTAGCGACTAGGCCTCGAAAGCTACAAAAACGTCAGTCGCGCAAAAACTCGGACCGCTTATGCCGGACAGACTTTTTCCAGGCCACAACACTGACTTTTCCCAGCCCTTGCCAAGGTCATGTTGTCCTGCTATTGCACGCCGCCATCGAATAAAAGTACCCCAATATTAAGTAATGAACGGTGATCGCATGATCGCATTCGCCTTGAGACTCATCCTATCCACGACGCTCGGCCTGTGGTTCCTTTCCCAGGCAAGCGTTCCGGCGTCCCGCACGCTGGTTGACATCTTTCTCATGCAGGTGGTCATCATCGGCTTCTTCTTCCTCGGCCTCGGACCCGCGTTGCGCTTTTGCGCCAAGCTGATCAGCCTGCTTTCCGGCCTGTTCGGTATCAACAGCAAGTACGTCCTCGATCCCTGGCGCGGCACGCGCACGCGCTGCGGGCGGCTCCCCGGCTAGACGATCCGTCAAGGCCTCGGCCGGCTATTGCCGACGGCCCGAATTCCTGCCAAATAAATCCCCGAGCATAAAAAAGTTGAAGGAGCACGGGCTCTTTCAACTCCAGGCCGGCGTGCGAACAGCGCCAGCCGGCCAGCTTTCGATCTATCCCATATATCACGAGCCGGCGGCCCGAATCCTCTATTCGCCAGCATCGGCCCGCCGCGGTCACCGGAGCCCGCCATGGAACTGCCCATCTATCAGGTCGACGCTTTTTCCGGAGAAGTCTTCGGCGGCAACCCGGCCGCGGTCTGCCCTCTCAAGGAACCCCTCGATGCGCGGTTCATGCAGGCCATCGCCGAGGAGAACAACCTCTCCGAAACGGCCTTCTTCCACCCCGAGGGGCAGGGCTTCCGCCTGCGCTGGTTCACGCCCGTGTCCGAGATAGACCTGTGCGGCCACGCCACTCTGGCCTCGGCATGGGTGCTCTTCGAGGAGCTGGGCTACCCCCGTGCCGAGATCCGCTTCGAGACCCAGAGCGGCACGCTCGTCGTCTCCCGCTCGGCCTCCGACGCCGGGCTGTTGCGCATGGATTTCCCGACCTGGACGCCCAAGCCGGTCACGCCGCCCCAAGCCCTGCTGGACGGCCTGCGCGGCCCCGCGCCCGTGGAGGTGCTGGCCACCCGCGACTGGCTGGTGGTCTATGAGAAGGAAGAGGACGTGCTGCGGCTGAACCCCGACATGGAGCCGCTCAAGACCTTGGACAGGCTGGGCGTCATCGTCACGGCCAAGGGCGGCCCGGCTTCGGGCGCGGATTTCGTGTCCCGCTTCTTCGTGCCCGGCGAAGGCATCCCCGAGGACCCGGTCACGGGCTCGGCCCACTCCACGCTCATCCCCTACTGGTCCCCGCGCCTTGGCAAGCAGGCCATGCGCGCCGTGCAGCTCTCCCGGCGCAGGGGCGAGCTGTTCTGCGAACTCAACGGCGAGCGCGTGGCCATCTCCGGCCGCGCGGTCCTGTACATGCGCGGCAGCATCTGCGTGTAGGACCGCCCTTCGCACGCCCCTCAGCCAGGGCGGTATCGACGTTCAACAGATGAACCGAGCGAGGACGTTGCCCTCTCTCGGACTCTCACCCACCAGGGCCGACGCGGCCCCGGACCCGCGTTTTGTATCTGGAGATATCCTGCCCTGACGGCCTGCTGACGTTTCACACCTTGTAGGGATTCACCAGGTGCACGGGCACGGGAGAGAGGCGGCTGACCCGCTCGGCCGTATGGCCGGGGTGCAGCGTTTCCGCCTGGCGGTTGCCGTGGCCGTGGCCGTGGCTGGTCATGACCACGAGGTCCACCTTGCATTCGCCGATGACCTTGAGGATCTCCTCGGCCGCGTCTCCGGAGGCGATGCGCGTGACGAGCCTGGGGCAGCCGCCGAGCCTGCTGACGCACAGCTCGTCGAGCCGCTTGCGGGCCTGCTGCTGCTCCCACTCCTCGAATTTCTCGTACAGCGCGGGATTGGGATAGTTGCCGTAGGCCGGGAAGTAGTTCTTCAGGTCGATGCCAACGTAGAGCAGGATGACTTGCGCCCCGTGCTTGTTGGCCAGTTCGCGCACCTGATCGGCCGCCTTGAGGGAGTTCTCGGAGAGGTCGGTGGGCCAGAGTATGGTTTTCACGTCCATGATCAGCCTCCTGGTGTCCTGGAAGAGCTTGGGAGCCAGAGCCGACAGCCAGCATAGCAGACGAAACACGCCGCGCAAGGATAAGCTTGCGCGGTCACTGGAAATGGCCTGAGGGACTGCCTGGTCTCCAATCGGGCCGGGGCGCGGCTACCAGTCAACCTGGAAACGCATCTGCACGATGTCGGCGCTCTCGCTGTCCACGACCACGTTGCCCGAATCCCTGTCCCTGACCATGGCATGCACATAGTTGAGCATGACGCGCATGTTCGGGTTCAGATACCAGTTGACGCCCGCGGTCACGTCCTGCAGCCGGCCGCCCCGGACATCCTCGCTGTTCAGGTCCAGGGCAGACCAGCGCGCGGCCAGCTCCCAGGCTCCCGGCCCACCATCCCGGCCGAAATTCCGGTCTGGGCTGACGCGGGAGAACACGCCGCGCTTGTAGACCCTGTGCTCGCCGGTCGCGAACCAGCTCACGAAGGCGTAGTAGCCCTGCAGGAACAGGTCGTCCGCGCCGCCGCTCCGGTGCACCCGGTTGCCCACGTACTCGGCCTGGAAGGAAAGCGGACCAAGCACCAACGCCGCCTCCAGACCAGCAAGATCGCTGCCGTCGGCGTCCAGATCGCCCGTGTCCACCAGCCGCGACGGCGCGAGGTGCGCCTCGGGCCTGGCCCGGTAGCGGATCACGTTGTCCCCGGAAACGAACTGGCGCGCATAGCTCGCACCCACATGCGCCAGCCGCCCGCCGTCGTCCTCCAGCCAGGGCAGCCAGGTCAGGCGGCCGGCCGCGAACCAGTTGTCCTCGTTGTCGTAGTCTGGCTCGCCCTCGGAGGTGGAGAACACGCCGACCTGCCAGGTCAGCCGCTCCCCTTCCCCGTTGAAGAACGACGCGCCCATGCGCCGGCTGGGCGCCATGGCGTCGATGCCGATGGAGCGCTCCATGAAGGTGATGTAGTTGGAGCCAGTCTGGGTTTCCAAAGAGAAGGGCACGTAGTGCTGACCCAAGATGACGTCGCCCAGGGCAGTGCCCGTGTGGTAGCCTACGTAGACGTCCTTTGGCTCCACCGCGCCGCCTGCCTCGAAGGCCGGGGCGAAGTCGAACTGCGCCTTGAAGAACAGGTCCCGGTAAATATCGCCCTGGAAGCTGATGCGTACCCTGCGGAACTCCGTGCCGAAGCCCTCGATCGGCTCCTGCCCGCCCGCCTCCAGGGCCGAGTCCAGCCCGTTGCTCGCCGCGATGGCTGCCCAGTCGGCCTGTATGCGCCCGCCGATGCGCAGGCGGAAAGCCTTGTCCGCCGAGTCGAGTCGCAAGCCTTCATCCCAATAGAGCCGCAGGTCCTCGCCCTCGGCGCACAATCCGGGCGCATGAAGCGCCATGGACAGCATAAGCGCGGCCATTGATGCAATGCAACGGATGATGCGGCTCTTTCCGGGACGAATCGCCATGACGCCACCCTCTTCTTTTTCATGCCATGGAACGCGAGACAACCTCCGCAGGTGGCCTCCACACATCAGCATACGGCAATCATGGCGCGATGCACACGGCGAGAGGGAGGAAACAAGGCCAAGCTCGAGTGGTACTTGCGGCGTAGGGCCGTACTGCCGGCCATCGGCGAATCGTCTAAGGATATCCTTGATACATGCGGGTCCAGGGCGTGCTTACGCCCTGGTGGGGAGAGGTCCGGAGAGGGGCGACGCCCCTCTCCGCTTCTTGGGCCGTTAGGCTACTAGGCCTTGCGCGCTCCGCCCTGGCTCAGCCACACGCCGGCCAGCACGCAGCCCGAAGCCAGGAGCTGGTAGGTGTTGAGCGTTTCGCCGAGCAGGAGCCAGCCCAGGAACACGGCGGTCACGGGCACGAGGTTGATGAAGGCCGAGGCCTGGCTGGCGGGCAGGCGGCTCATGCCCCAGTTGTACAGCCCGAAGGCGCCCAGGGTCACGCAGGAGCCCAGGAAGGCCAGGGTCAGCAGCACGGTCCAGCCCTGCGCCAGGAACTCCCCGGACAGCACCAGGGGCGCGCCGGGCAGAAAGAACAGGAAGCCGCACAGGGTCTGGGCCGCCGTGAGCGTCCAGGAGGGCCAGCGCTCGCTCAGGCGCTTGAGCAGGAGCATGGAGCCGGCGGCGCAGACCATGGCGCACAGCTCCAGGGCGTTGCCCAGCATGGGGTTGGAGGCGCTCTCGCTGGGCGAGCCGGCCAGGGTCAGCCAGGCCACGCCGCCGATGGCCAGGGCCAATCCGGCGGCCGTGGTGGCCGACAGGGCCTCGGCTAGGAAGATGCGCGCGCCCACGGCGACCAGTAGCGGCACCGAGGAGGAGATGACTCCGGCCTGGGCCGCGGAGGTGAAGCGCAGGGCGTTGGCCTCGAACAGGAAATAGAGGCAGGGCATGCCTATGGCCATGGGCAGCAGCAGCCGCCAGTCGCCCTTGCGGTAGGCCCTCGGCTTGAGCTGTCCGGCGAAGGGCGCGAGGATGGCCAGGGCGATGGCCATGCGCGCCCACATGACGGCCCACGGCCCCAGGGCCTGCACCACGACCTTCATGGCCGGGTAGGAGCCGCCCCACAGCAGCACGGCCGCCAGCAGGGCCAGCACGGGCAGGACAGGCTTGCGGACCGAGGCGTCGGGAAACGCCGCGCCGGGGGCGGCGAGCGTATCGGCACAGGTCTTCATGTCTTTCTCCTCTTTGCGCGACGCCATGGGATAGTCTTATAGCCGCAAAGGGTATTGCAGGATATTGCCGATCGCGCCGCCCCGCGCGGTTCATGTCAGCGCGCCAGGTACTGGCCGGGCGTCATGCCGAAGAAGTGGCGGAAGGTATTGCTGAAATGGCTCTGGTCCGAGAAACCGGCCTCGCTGGCGGCCTGGGCGAAGGGCAGGCCTCGCAGGAGCAGCCGGCGGGCGTGCTCCACGCGCAGCTGCAGGTGGTAGGCATAGGGCGACATGCCCGTGGAGGCCTTGAACACGCGCAGCAGGTGGTAGCGGCTCAGGCCGGTCTCCGCGGCCAGCTCCTCCAAGGAGACCTTGGCGTCCAGGCGCGCGTGCAGGTGCTCCTTGACGCGGCGCACGGCCGAGGGCTCGCCGCCGGGTCCGGGCAGGCTCGGGCGAAAGGCCGCGTGGCCGGCCATGAGCAGGGAAAAAGCCGCCACCATGGCCGACTCCTTGGCCAGCAGCTCGCCGCCTTCGGCCACCAGGCTGGTCAGCCGCAGGAGCATGTCCCTGGCCCTGGACGCGCCCACGACCCAGCGCGTGAACACGGGGTAGCCCTCGCGGCCCAGGTCCTGGGCCAGCCGCAGCATCCACTGCGCGTCCACGTTGAGCATGCGGTAGGTCGCGCGCACGCCACAGGGCGGTATGCCGGAATGCACCTGGCCGGGGTTGATGAGCGCGATCTCGCCGGCCGCGACGAAGCAGTCGTCCCGGCCCGCTTCGAGGCAGTAGGCCCCGCCGAGTTCCATGAGCCCGATGGCGTAGTGCTCGTGGGCGTGCCTGGGGAAGGCGTGGGTGCTGGACAGGACCTGGCTGACCTCCAGCCCCGGTACGTCGCCGTCCCGCCAGACGCGGACATCCAGACTAGGCTTCATGTTTTCGCCCCGCCGCCATCCATTTCGCCTGACACGCACTGTTCCATGATCGCCGCCCAACCGCCGGCTTGTCCATCCGTTTCCGGCCGGTGTCCATTACAGACTAGTCAGCGCCCCGATTCCGTATTGCAAGATATTGCTGCGGCCAGCCTGCTGCTTGGCGCCATGAGGATTTCCAGAAGGAAGAAACCAACGGCCGCTTCGGCAAGGCCCCAGCAAAGCCTGGGCCCGGCAACGCGGGAATTGCCGTAGCCTCGCAGCCGCCAATGCGGTCAACGGGCGTTCAGCTTCAACCCTGACGTGAGCGGATCTGAAAGACGGCGCTCATCTCCTGGAAACCGGCGGGCTAGCCGCCGGCCCACAGCAGCCTGCGGCCCTTGCGCGCCAGCACGCCCAGCGGCAGGCCCCGGCACCACAGCCCTGCGTAGGCGCCGTGGCCCGCGCCCTCCAGGCTGCGTCCGGACAGGAGCGCGCGCACCTCGGCCGGGTCGTCCAGGCGCATGGCCTCGCCGTCCTCGCGCAGCATGGCGCGCAGCCGGGCCTGCGGCCGCAGGGCCTTGCCGGCCAGCTTGCCCAGGAAATAGCCCTGCCAGCGCAGGCCGGACGGCAGCTCCAGGGCCTGTTCGGGCAGGAAGAAGACCTTGCCGCCGAAGTCGTAGACCCTGCCCGGCGGCAGGAGCGACCAGTCGAACACGTCGTCCAGGCCCAGGCTGGCGGGCCGCAGCTCGCGGCCGGGCAGGCGCGCGTCGCCGGAGACTTCCGGCTCATCGGCATCCGGGGAGGAAACCGGCTTCTCCAGGCAGGCCAGGAAAAAGCCCTGCGCCCCTGACGCGGCCTGGTCCACGCGCAGCACTCCGGCCAGCCCGTCCAGGGCCGGCTCGAAAGTGAAGCCCGCCGGCGGCTCTAGGGGCCTGATTTCAAGGCCGAGTTCCTGTTCGGCCCAGGCGGCCTGCTCCTCGTTCTCGCGCACGTTGGTCGTACAGGTGGAATAGAGCACGCGCCCGCCCGGGGCGACAAGCTCGGCGGCCTTGCGCAGCAGCTCGCGCTGCAAGCGCACCAGCGGTTCGACCTTGTCCGGACTCCACAGGGCCATGACCTGCGGGTTCTTGTCCACGGTGCCCCAGCCGCTGCACGGCGGGTCGAGCTGGATGCACTTCCAGGAGCCGGCGGCCAGGGGCAGCCGCTCGCCGTTGTAGGTGCACGTGGCGGCCTGCAGGAGGTTCATGCGCCGCAGGTTCTGGCGCAGGGTCTCCAGCCGGTCGCGGCTCGGCTCGTTGCCGAGCACGAAGCCGCCCTGCCCCACGAGCTGGGCCAGAAGCCCGGTCTTGCTGCCTGGGCTGGCGCACATGTCCAGCACGGCCGCGCCCTCGGGCGGATTCAGCAGCAGCGGCGGGAGCATGGACGAGCGGTCCTGGATGTACACGTAGCCGAAGAAGGCGGCCAGGGATTCGCCCAGGGCGAAGGGCTCGGCCGTCAGGCGGCGGCAGATGGCGGGCGCGAAGGGCTCGGGCTCGAAGGCGAAGCCCTCGGTGCGCAGCAGGTCCTCCACGAGGGGGATGTGCCGCGCGGGCGCGACGATACGGAAGGAACGCATGGGGCGTATGTAGCGCGTTTATCGGCCGGAGGAAAGGCGTCCGGCGGGCGTGCAGCGTACCCGGCCGGACGCCTTTCGCGGATCTACCGGAATCGCCGTCAATAGTGCAGCAGCATGTACTCCGAATACAGGTTGTCCACCTCGTGCGGCGCGAACTCGAAGGGCTGGTCCTTGCACGGCCTGTACAGGCGCGGCGCGGGCTTGGTCAGGGAGAACGGCACGGACTTCAGGCCGGTGAAGCGGCTGTCCACGAGGACCAGGGCCGCGCGCATGCGCAGGCAGAGCTTGCGCGTGATGGTGTGGATGCACCGGCCCACGAGGCCCGGGTTGCTCGCGTGGTGCACGACGGCCACCGGGATGCTCTTCAGGCGCAGGCCGGGGGCGCGCTTGTAGCGCCTGGCGCAGACGATGTGGCATGCCTCGCCTCCGCTCTCCACCAGGAAGTGCCGGCAGTCCAGGCCGCGATGGTCGTTCCAGTTGCGCAGCGCGTCGCCCGTGAGCCGCTCGGCCAGCTCGTTGTGCTCCGAGGTCATGCGCACGGACGGTTCGAGCAGGCTGCCGAAGGGCAGCGGCGGAATGGCGTGCTGGTGCCAGTCCACCTGCTTGTATCCGCTGCGCATGAACAGCTTGTAGACCTTTTCGCTGGGCGTCAGGCTGGTGAGCACGCAGCTGTCCAGCTCGGCCAACCGGCGCATGAACAGCATGGAGTACTTCCTGTACTCGGGGAGCACGATCCAGGAGCTCAGGTTGCAGAAGTCGAACTCGCGGCCGCGAATGGATCGGCGGCCGAAGATGCAGCCCATGAACCCCACGGCCTTGTCATCGTCGCGCAGCAGAAAACCCACATGGTCCATGGGAGAATGGAAAGGCGGGCTGAAAATGGCCCGCCAGTTCTCCCGGGGCAGGTTGGAGCCGGTGAAGCGGCGCAGCAGCGGATATACCTCTTCGAAGTTCTCCGCCGTGGCGTTCTTGAGCGTGATCCTGGGCATGAGCGTCATGGCCGTCCTCGTCGTTGCGCCGCGAGCCTCAGGCGTCCGTGCCCGTGCGGGCGGCCTGGGGAGCGTCGGCGTACAGCATGTCGCGCACCATCTCGGCCATGGCGTCGCCCTTGGCGTCCTGGAGTTTGCGCAACCCATCCTCGCGGGTCATGCCGCCCGCGCGCACGATGCCCGCGATCTCCAGGGCGTACGGGTGAAAGCCGTAGCGCCGCAGGTGCTCGCGGTTGCCCAGGGCGTTTAGCAGGCAGTTGGTGGAGTTGGGGTCCGTGTCCACGGGCTGCCGCCAGCCGAAATGGCTGATGAGGTCCTTGATGCGCTCCTCGTCGTACTCCACGAAGGCCAGCGGGTGCACCTCGCAGGGCGGCTCGGCCGGCAGGTTTTCCAGGTCCGGGAAGTAGGCCGCCATGGCCGGCCCGGCAGCGGACACGAGGATGTCGCGGGTCTTGCGCATGGTGCTGCGCAGGAGCTGCGGGTTGTGCCGGATGATGCAGCGGTCGCGCTGCGACTGGCCCGGCGACCAGCCGTAGGCCACGAAGGGGATGCGCATGTCCATGGCCGTTTTGAGCACCAGGGCCTTGACCACGGAGATGCACGAGGTGCACACGCTGCTGGCCCGCAGCAGGGCCCTGGCCGGATACAGCTCGCGCTCCAGGGAGCGCCGGAAAAGGGCGCGCATGAGCGGCGGGCTGGGCCGCACGAGCATGTGGTCAACGCCCAGGCGGTCCAGCACGCGGCGCATGTTGTCCATGGCCCCGGGGGACATGAAGCCGTTGTCCATGCTCAAGGCCAGCACGCGCAGCCCGAACACCTGGCTCAGCAGATGGGCGGTGTAGGTGCTGTCCTTGCCGCCGCTGTAGGCCAGCAGCACGTCATGCCCCATGTCGCTGCCGCGAGCCCGGCCGCGCGCCATGGCCAGGAATTCCTTGCGCCAGCGGTCGCGGCGGCTCTTGTCCAGATCCTTGTCCGGTCCCTGCTCCGCCCCGCCGGACTCGCCTTCGCGGCAATACTGGCAGACGCACTGTTCGTCGAAGCTGATGCCGGGCACGGTTTCCGGCAGCACGCAGCGCGTGCAGTGGCGGATGCCCCCGATGATGTTCCCCATTTCGCCCGCCGGCCTTGCGAGAATGTCGCTGTCATGCATGTCTTGTCCCCGGTCCATGTTTTTCCTTCTTTTGCGTTCTTGGCAGGGTTCAGGCCGCGGCCTTCTCGCGCTTGGACGTGACGAAACCGGTCAGGCGGTTCACGCTGTCCAGGTTCTCGGGGGTGAGGTCCTGGTCGCCCACGGAAATCCCGAAGGTCTTTTCAAGCCAGCTGATCAACTCGAAAACGCCCACGGAGTCGAGGATGCCCTCCTCCATGAGCGACGCATCCGGGTCAAGGACACGCCCGTGGTCGAAAATGAAATTGTCGACCAGATGGGTCGTGATGAGAGCCTTGACGTCGCTTCCGGTCATCGTGCGCTCCTTGCGGGTGAAGTTCAGGCCAGGGGGCCATGGTTGTCGATGAAGCACCAGTGCAAGGCCTGCGTGGACAGGATGGCCATGATCGCCATGTTCTCCATCTCCGCCAGCAGGCCGCCGGTCCTGGCGTGCTTGTCCAGAAGCCCGGCCACCATGGCCGGGTCGAAGTAGCCGGCCCTCTTCAGGGCCGAGGGCGAGAGAAGTTCGCGGGCGCGGCCGTTCATGGGCGTGCCGAGCACGCTCTTGGCCGCCGGCGCGCGGTAGGGCTGCTTGGGCCGGCGCACGATCTCCGCGGGCAGCAGGCCCGCGGCCGCCCGCTTTAGCAGGGCCTTCTCGCGCAGACCCGGCATCTTGAGCCGGGCCGGAAGGCTGTTGGCCAGCTCGATGACCTTGTGGTCGAGGAAGGGGAAGCGCCCTTCCACGGCATTGGACATGAGCATGCGGTCGCCCTGCGTGCTGAGCAGGTAGCCCGGCAGAAACAGGGCCGCCTCCAGGTACTGGGCCTTGGACAGCGTGTCCCAGCCGCGCATGTCCTCGGGCAGGCTCGCCGACACCTGCTCCAGGAGGTCGGCCAGGTCGGCCGGGCCATGCCGCCCCGATCCGTTGCCCAGTTCGGCCTTGACCTGCCCGGAGAAGAAGCGCTTGAGGGCCGAGGTGTTGGCCCAGCGCAGCAGGTGCGAGTAGCAGGGCTCGGCCGTGCGCTCCAGGTCGCGGCCGAAGAACTGGCGCAGGAAGGCAGTGCCCCGCTCGCGGGGCAGCTTCAGGTAGGGATACAGCCTGGTCAGCAGCAGGGGCCGCAGGGACGAATCCGGCCTGCGCGCCCAGAACCGCCGCACCTTGGCCTCCTTGAAGATGTTGTAGCCGGCCAGGAACTCGTCCGCGCCCTCGCCCGTGAGCACGACCTTGTAGCCGCTGTCGCGGGCCAGCCTGGACAGGCGGAACAGCGGCGCGGGCGCGCTGCGCAGGGAAGGCTTCTCCGCGTTCCAGACCATGCGCAGGAAATCAGTGCGCAGGAGTGCGTCGTCCACGCTCACGCGGGCATGCTCCGAGCCGAGCCTTGCGGCCATGACGCGCTGGTGCGGCGACTCGTCGAAATCCTTGTCCGCGAACTCCACGGAGAAGGTCGCCCGGCGGGCCGAGGACAGGCCGAACACGCGCGCGGCCACATAGGACGAATCCAGGCCGCCGCTCAGGTACACGCCCACGGGCACGTCCGCGCGCAGGCGGATGCGCGTGGCCTCGCCCAGGGCCTCGCCCAGGGCCTGGGCGGCCTCTTCCGCCGTCCAGGCCCTATCGTCGGGCGTGAAGTCCAAGCGCCAATAGGGCTTCACGCGCAGCTTGCCATCCTCGACCAGGGCGAAATGGCCGGGCGGCAATTCGCTTACGCCTTCGAACATGGTGCGCGGCGCCAGAGGCAGCCAGAAGGTCATGAACTCGTTCAGGGCCTGCAGGTCCAGGCGTCTGGGCAGGCCTTCGCGGCCCAGCAGGGCCTTGGCCTCGGAGGCGAACAGCAGCCGGTCGCCGCTGCGGGCGTAATGCAGGGGGCAGATGCCCACGCGGTCGCGGGCCAGGAAGAGCCGCCGCCTGGGGCCGTCCCACAGGGCCAGGGCGAACTGGCCGTTGAAGTCGTGCAGGCAGTCAACGCCGCGCTCCTCGTAGGCGTGGACGATGACTTCCGTGTCCGTGCCGGTCGAGAATCTGTGGCCCTTGGCCTCCAACTCAGCGCGAAGTTCCGGGTAGTTGAATATCTCGCCGTTGAAGACGACCTGGATGGAGCCGTCCTCGTTGCCTATGGGCTGCGTACCCGTGGACAGGTCGATGATGCTCAGGCGGGCATGGCCCAGGACAGCCGGGCCGAGATGGCGGCAACCGGCCTCGTCTGGGCCGCGATGGCGCATGGCCGCGGCCATGGACTCCACCTGGAAGGTGGAGTCCGGGGGCAAAGGCCGGCCCAGCATATCCATGATTCCGGCAATGGCGCACACTGTTGTCCTCCCCCTCTACTAAAGAGAATATGCAATGCAACGACAGAATAGAGCCAGGAGCATCAAACGATATTATTGCTGTTTTCCCATTTTATAATGAGCGGCAGACGTAATGAATACACGCAGACCGAGCCGGCGGCATGGCTTCGGCAGGCAGCCGAGACGGCCGGAGTCGGCCGGAGGGTTTGAGCGGGGCTTGTTTCTACGGATGCACGGCAAGATGGATGCGCCTTAAGGCGCCGGGAAAAGGAGTGTCTCTTGAGGCGGGCGCGGGAAAAGCAGAAACCACGCGGAACTGCATGGCTGAATTGCGGCGATGCCCGAATAAGGATGCAATAAGTGATTCCCGGACTGTCACGGCGCGGACATGCATTCACCGCGCCGGACAAGGAACGGCATAGGCAAGGCCAGGGCACGCAGGGGCGGTCGTTCCCGCCCGGTCCTACTCTTCGTCCAGAACCGACAGGTCGCCGGGATCCACGCCGAGTTCCTGGGCGCGCAGCACGCGGCGCAGGACCTTGCCGGCCTTGGAGCGCGGCAGGGACTCCACGAAAGCCACGGACTTGAGCACCACCACGGGCCCCAGCTCGCGGCGGACCAGGGCCTTGATCTCGCGCACCAGTTCCTCGCCCGGCTCGCTGCCCCCGGCCGGGATCACGAAGGCCTTGGCCACCTCGCCCTTGATCTTGTCCGGCACGCCCACCACCGCGACTTCGGCCACGGCCTTGTGCAGGCAGAGTGCCGACTCGATCTCGGCGGTGCCGATGTTGTGCCCGGCGATGTTGATGACCTCGTCGGCCCGGCCCTGGATCCAGAAGTAGCCGTCCTCGTCCTTGCGCGCCACGTCGCCCGTGACGTACACGCCCGGAATCTTCTCCCAGTAGGCCTCGGCGTATCCCCGGGGATCGTTCCACAGGGACTGGAGCATGCCGGGCCAGGGCCTGGTCAGCACCAGGAAGCCGCCCTTGCCCGTGGGCACGGGCTGGCCCTGGCGGTCGACGACCTCGGCCTCCACGCCGGGCAGCGGCTTGTTCACCGAGCCTGGCTTGAGCACGGACACGGGCAGGGGCGAGAGCATGCACATGCCGGTCTCGGTCTGCCACCAGGTGTCCATGAGCGGGCACTCGCCGCGGCCGATGTGCCGGTGGAACCAGATCCAGGCCTCGGGGTTGAGCGGCTCGCCCACGCTGCCCAGCATGCGCAGCGAGGAGATGTCGTGCTGCCTGGGGAACTGGCTGCCGTAGCGCATGAGCATGCGGATGAGCGTGGGCGTGGTGTACAGCGCCGTGACGCCGTAGCGGGCCACGATCGACCACAGCCGGTCGGCCTGCGGGTACAGGGGATGGCCCTCGTACATGAGCGTGGTCGTGCCGCGCAGCAGCGGCGCATAGACCACGTAGCTGTGGCCCGTGATCCAGCCCGCGTCGGCCGTGCACCAGAAGATGTCCGTGGGCTTGATGTCGAAGATCCAGTCCATGGTGCGGGCAATGCCGACCATGTAGCCGCCGTGGCCGTGCACGATGCCCTTGGCCCGGCCCGAGGTGCCCGACGTGTGCAGCAGGAACAGCGGGTCCGTGGCCTCCATGACCTCGGTGTGCGTCTCCGGGGTCTCGGAGCGCACCAGATCCTCGTACCAGATGTCCCTGGCCGAGACCATTTCCACGTCCACGCCGGCCCGGTGCACCACCACCACCGTGTCCACGCAGTCGGAGCAGTCGCTGGTCAGGGCCTCGTCCACGATGGCCTTCTGATTGATGACCTTGCCGTTGCGGTAGAAGCCGTCGGCCGTGATGACCACGCGGGACTGGCTGTCGCAGATGCGCTCCCGCAGGGCCTTGGCCGAGAACCCTCCGAAGACGCAGACGTGCACGGCCCCGATCTTGGCCGTGGCCAGCATGGCGATGAGCGTCTCGGGCAGAAGCGGCATGTAGATGGCCACGCGGTCGCCCTTGCGCACGCCCAGGGAGCGCAACGCGCCGGCGAAGCGGTTCACGGCCCGGTACAGCTCGAAATAGGTGAACTTGCGGCTGTCGCCCGGTTCGCCCTCCCAGATGAGGGCCAGCTTGTTGCGGTTGACCGTGCGGATATGCCGGTCCAGGGCGTTGTGGACGATATTGCACTGAGCGCCGGGGAACCAGCGGTAGAAAGGCGGCTTGTCGTCGTCGAGCACGCGGTCCCACTTGCGGAACCATTCGAGCTCGAGGGCTGCCTCTTCCCAATAGGCCAGGTGATCCTCCTGGGCCAGGCGGTAGGCGCCGGACACCTCCTGAGGATTCACGTTGGCCTCGATGATGGTCTGGGGCAGGGGTCTGAAGACCCGCACCTCATTCAGCAGTACGTCCAGGGCGCCGGTGTCGTCCATGTGCTCCTCCTTCCTCCGCGCGCCGGCGGCTGGCGGAAGAGGTCGCTTGGCAAAGGGCGTTGGCCCGTATGCGTCCTAATCAGGCGTATGCCTGTTTTCCCTTTGCGGGACAGCTTGTTTTCGACCAAAGGCGTCTGCCGTCTGGTGAGCGGCAGGCCCGCAATCCCCGCAATCCCTACAATCCCAATATCTGCTTGAGTTCCCCGATGCGCCGGCGGCTCACGGGCAACTCTATGCGCGTCTTGCCCGCGGTGCGCAACATGAAGTTGGAGCCGGGCATGGAGGATATCTCCGTGACCATGTCCAGGTTGACCAAGTACTTCCGGTGCACGCGAAAGAAACGGTACGGCTTGAGCCTGTCCTCCAGGTTCTTGAGCCTGTAGGAGGTCAGGTATTTCTGGCTGGCCGTGTGCACGTAGGAGTAGTCCTCGTAGGCCTCCACGAACACGATCTGGTCGAAGGGCAGCAGCACCATCCTGCCGTCCTGGTTGATGGCCAGCTTCTCGATCTCGGGCGGCTTGCCGCGCTGGGAATAGTCCCAGGCCTGGCGCAAGGCGGACAGGAAGCGGTCCTCGTCCTCCTCGCCCATGGGCACCTGCACCAGGGACTCCTCCTCCGGCCTGTTCCCGTAATCCCGCTCCGGGACCAGCGTCGGACGGGGCGCCTGGATGAACCCGGAGCGCAACTGGCGCAGGCGGTCCACCGTGCGCGCCAGCCGCTCGCTTCCGGCGGGCCAGATGAGATAGTCCAGGGCCTCCAACTCGAAGGCCTTGTAGGCCTTCGACTCGTCCGAGGCGATGAACACCAGGGCGGGACGGGACTTGCGGCCCATGAGCATCTGGGCCAGCTCCAGACCGCTGACCTCGCCGGGAAGCTCCAGGCCGACGAAGATCACGCCATAGGGGATGTGCTCCAGAAGCTCCATGGCCTCGTAGGCGGTAATGGCTTCTCCCAGAATGCGCATGAAATCCAAATGACCTAGATGGTCCCGCAAGCCGCTTCTGACCGCGGGATCCCCGTGAAGGAGGAGCGCCCGGAGCTTGTTCATGCCTAGTCCCAAACCTTGAGTAAGCCCATCATTGCTGCGCACGCAAAGCTGATGTTGCTACCTCTGTATTCTTAGATCGAAACGATTATCGGAGCAAGTACGCAGGATTGAAGCACTGGCATCGCATTAATCTATAGGGTGCATAGATAATGTTTAGGACTTTGTTAAAAAAAGGATAAGCACAAAAAATTGACATGGATTTGTATTGACAATACACATTACAGGATCGCAGAAGTCAAGAAAGGGGTCTATATCACACGGTTTTAACCATTGGTAAGGGGGCTTTATGACATTAGCGCCTAAACCGCTGCCGGACGCCATCAAAGAGCGCCTGGCCAAGTTCGACTTGAACGCATGTTTCACGTGCGGGACTTGTTCCAGCGGTTGCCCCATCACCGGCACTCCGGGGATGGAAGGCTGGGACACGCGCAAGGCCTTGCGCATGATCGCCTACGGCATGATCGACGAGGTCGTCGATTCTGACTGGCCGTGGGTCTGTACGGGCTGCGGCCGCTGCGCCTACGCCTGTCCCCAGGGCATCGATATCGTGCCCATCTTCGGCTACATGAAGCATCTGCGCGAGCGCTCCAAGGTGCCCGGCGTGCTGAACAAGGGCGTGGAGCGGGTCATCGAGACCGGCAACAACATGGGCATCGCCAAGGACGACTACCTGATGTCCATGGCCGACCTGGGCAACGAAATGGCCGAGGAGGAATGCCCCGGCTTCTACGTGCCCGTGGACAAGGAAGGCGCCAGCGTCCTGTTCTTCCCTAACTCCAAGGAAGTTTACGGCGACTTCGAGGACCAGAAGTGGTGGTGGAAGATTTTCTACGCCGCCAAGGAGAACTGGACCATCCCCTCGGAAAACTGGGAAGCCGTGGACTGGGGCTTGTTCACCGGCAACTACGAGGCCACCAAGACCCTCGCCCAGCGCAAGATGGACCTGCACCGCCAGCTCAAGGTCGGCACCATGATCATGCCCGACTGCGGCGGCGGCTCCTACGGCTGCCGCACCGGCATGAAGTCCTGCGCCCTCGAGGACCCGAACAACAGCGTCAGCTACCTCTACCTCTACGACTACCTGAAGAAGCTCATCGAGGAAGGCCGCATCAAGCTCGACAAGAGCCGCTGGGAAGGCAAGACCTTCGTCTTCCACGACTCCTGCAAGCACGGCCGCGAACTGGAGAAGCACTTCGGCAAGGCCTACTACGACGAGGCCCGCTGGGTCATCGACCAGTGCGTGGACAAGCGCGTCGAGTTCTACCCCAACCGCGGCAACAACTACTGCTGCGGCGCGGGCGGCGGCAACTGGCCCGGTCCCTTCGAGAAGCACTCCGCCTACCACGGCCGCTTCAAGGTTCAGCAGATCAAGGACTCCGGCGCTGACATCGTCGTCGTCGGCTGCTCCAACTGCCGCGACCAGATCTCCCGCCGGCTGCCCAAGTACTATCCTCAAGACTGCAAGTACGAGGTCAAGTACATCTGGCAGCTCGTGGCCGAGTCCCTGGTCATGGAGCCCTGGAGCGACGAGGAAGTCGAGAAGGCCCAGGCCGAGGCCGCAGCCCAGTGGGAGCGCCTCGGTATCGACCTGGAAGCCGGATACTAGGCCGAGAGCCAGAAGATACGATGGAGCTTCATCCGTCCCTACATCTAGCTAAACCTGCAAGGGAGGTTTAGGTTTATGACAAAAGTAGGTTCCGTGATGGTCGTTGGCGGCGGTATCGCCGGCATCCAGACCGCCCTGGACCTCGCCGATTCGGGCTACTTCGTCTACATGGTAGAGAAGGGTCCGGGCATCGGCGGCGTCATGGCGCAACTGGACAAGACCTTCCCGACCAACGACTGCGCGATGTGAATAGTCTCGCCAAAATTGGTCGAGTGCGGTCGGCACTTGAATATCGAGCTTTTGACTCTGTCCGAAGTGGTTGGCGTGTCCGGCGAGGCCGGGAACTTCACGGTGAAGGTCCGGCAGAAGCCCCGCTACGTCGACATGGACAAATGTATCGCCTGCGGCCTGTGCGCCGAGAAATGTCCCAAGAAGGTTCCCAACGAGTACAACGAGGGTCTCGACAACCGCAAGGCGGCCTACATCCAGTACGGCCAGGCCGTGCCCCTCAAGTACGCCCTGGATGCGGACAACTGCATCTACTTCAAGTCCGGCAAGTGCCGCGCCTGTGAAAAGTTCTGCCCCACCGGCGCGATCAACTTCGAGGACAAGGAAAAGACCATCGACCTGAACGTCGGCGCGGTCATCGCCGCTCCCGGCTTCAAGCCCTATGATCCCAACAGCGTGGACTTCTTCGGTCATGACCGCAAGAACGTCCCCGACTGCGTGACCAGCCTCGAATACGAGCGTCTCCTGTCCGCCAGCGGCCCGTGCATGGGTCACCTCGTGCGCCCCTCGGACCACAAGGAACCGCAGAAGATCGCCTGGCTGCAGTGCGTCGGCTCGCGCAACTCGAACAAGTGCGACAACGGCTTCTGTTCGAGCGTGTGCTGCATGTACGCCATCAAGCAGGCCATGGTCACCGCAGACCACACCTCCGGAGAGCTGGACCAGACCATCTACTACATGGACATCCGCTCCCACGGTAAGGAGTTCGAGAAGTACTACGAGGACGCCAAGAAGAAGGGCATCAAGTTCGTGCGCGCAAGGCCGCACACGGTCATGCCCGGCGAAGGCGGCAAGGGCGTGCGAATCCGCTACGCCAGCGAGGACGGCAGGGAGATCTACGAAGACTACGACCTGTTCGTGCTGTCCATCGGCCTGGAGGCCCCCAAGAGCGCCGGGGAGCTGTCCAAGACGCTGGGCATCAAGACCGACAAGTACAGCTTCGCCCAGACCGGCAGCTTCGCGCCCGTGGCGACCAGCAGGCCCGGCATCTTCGTGTCCGGCGCCTTCCAGGGCCCCAAGGACATCCCGCAGTCCGTGACCGAGGCCTCCAGCGCCGCGGCCATGGCCGCCGCCTCCCTGGTCGAGGCCAAGGGCACGCTGACCAAGGTCAAGACCTACCCGCCCGAGATGAGCGTGGCCGGCCAGGCCCCGCGCATCGGCGTGTTCGTCTGCTCCTGCGGCATCAACATCGCGGGCACCGTGGACGTGAAGAAGGTCATGGAATACGCCAAGGGCCTGCCGAACGTGGCGTTCGTCGAGAACAACCTGTTCACCTGCTCGGCCGACACCCAGGACCTCATCAGCGCCAAGATCAAGGAACACAACCTGAACCGCGTGGTCGTGGCGGCCTGCACGCCCCGCACCCACGAGCCCCTGTTCCAGGATACCATGGCCAGCACGGGTCTCAACAAGTACCTGTTCGAGATGGCCAACATCCGCAACCAGAACAGCTGGGTGCACCAGAACGAGCCCGAGAAGGCCACGCAGAAGGCCATGGACCAGGTGCGCATGGCCGTTGCCAAGGCCGCGTACCTCGAGCCCCTGGACAAGATCAGCGTGAACGTCATCCAGAAGGCCCTGGTCATCGGCGGCGGCATCTCCGGCATGACCTCGGCCCTGGGCCTGGCCAACCAGGGCTACCCCGTGACCCTGCTCGAAAAGGGCGACCAGCTCGGCGGCAACGCCTGGGCCCTGTCGCACACCTGGAAGGGCGAGGAGATCAAGCCCTTCGTCGAGGACCTCATCAAGCAGGTCGAGGGCCACAAGAACATCAAGGTCTACAAGAACGCCCAGCTCAAGAGCGCCACGGGCTCCGTGGGCAGCTTCACGAGCAAGATCGACGCCGGCGGCCAGGAGCTGGCCATCAACTACGGCGTGGCCGTGGTGGCCACGGGCGCCAAGGAGTACAAGCCCAAGGAGTACCTCTACGGCCAGGACAAGCGCGTGCTCACGCACCTGGACTTCGAGGCCCTGCTCAAGAACAACCCCGCCGCGCTGAAGAACGCCAAGAACGTGGCCTTCATCCAGTGCGTGGGCTCCCGCGACGAAGAGCGGCCCTACTGCTCGCGCGTGTGCTGCTCGCACTCGGTCGAGGCGGCCCTGCGCGTCAAGGAGGCCAATCCGGACGCAGGCGTGTTCGTGTTCAACCGCGACATCCGCACCTACGGCCACCGCGAGGACATCTACCGCGAGTCCCGCGAGAAGGGCGTCATGTACGTGCGCTACGAGACCGAGGCCAAGCCCAAGGTCTACACCGAGGGCAGCGGCCTGTTCATCGAGGCCTATGACCCGATCCTGCAGGACAACGTCAAGATCCCGGTGGACTACGTGGTGCTCGCCTCGGCCATCGTCCCGCACAAGGACGATTCGCTGTCCAAGCTCTATAAGTGCTCGGTCGGCGCCGACGGTTTCCTCACCGAGGCCCACCCGAAGCTGAAGCCGGTCGACCTCTCGGTGGACGGCCTGTTCGTGGCCGGCCTTTGCCACTACCCGAAGCCCGTGGACGAGGCCATCGGCCAGGCCCAGGCCGCCGTCTCCAGGGCCTGCACCATCCTGTCCCAGGCGACCATGACGCTCGACTCCATCAAGAGCTACCGCACTGACAACTGCGACGGCTGCGCGCTCTGCATCGACGTCTGCCCCTACCTGGCCATCAGTCTCGAGGACTACCAGAAGGACGGGTACACTTACAGGCGCATCAAGACCGAGCAGGCCCTATGCAAGGGCTGCGGCCTGTGCGAGGCGACCTGCCCGAAGCAGGGCGTGTACGTGCACGGCTTCACCATGGACCAGATCAAGGCCCAGGTGGATGCCATGCTGGAGAGCGTATAGCCAACCCTTCAAGGAAGGAGTTCATTGGATATGGCTGACAATTACGAACCGGTCATCATCGGCTTCCTGTGCAACTGGTGCGCGTATGCCGGCGGCGACCTCGCGGGAGTCTCCCGCTTGCAGTACCCGCCCAACATGCGCGCCATACGGGTCATGTGCTCCGGCATGGTGCACCCCAATCTGGTGGTGCACGCGCTGCAGAAAGGCGCCGACGGCGTCATGGTGCTTGGCTGACATCTGGGTGAATGTCATTACCTGGATGGTAATCACAAGGCACTGGCTAGGGCTGAAGGCGCGAAGCTCGTTCTCGCCGACCTGGGCATTGATCCCGAGCGTTTCATGATCGAGTGGTGCTCCTCCGCCGAGGCGCCCCGGTTCGCCGAACTGGTGACCGAGTTCACGGACAGGATCAGGAAGCTCGGCCCCAATCCTCTGAAGGCCAAACAAGCGGTAACCGCGTAACCGAACCCGGAGGGCGGCCGTCCGGCACGCCCTCCGGCTCCGCGTATACGGAGGAATACATGGTTAAAGTAGCAGAGGAGTGGTTGAATTCATGCTCGGGCTGCGAGATCGCCATCCTCAATATCGGGGATGCTCTGGTCGATCTGCTGCCTTCGCTTGAGTTCGTGCACATTCCCGTCCTCATCGACAAGAAGTATTACGGCCAGACCGGTGAGGGGAAGCATCTCGAAATCCCCAAAGCCGTGGTCGGCATAGTGTCCGGCGGCGTGAAGAACACCGAGCACCTCGAAGTGCTCCACAAGATGCGCGAGTCCTGCGACATCCTCATCGCGCTCGGCACCTGCGCCACGGACGGCGGCCTGCCGGCCCTGGCCAACATGTACACCAACGACGAAATCCGCGAGTTCTCCTACCACGACTCTCCCACGACCGTGGACAAGGGCGTGCGGCCCAACCCGGACAAGTACCACATCCCGCACATGCTCGAGCGCTGCACGGCGCTGGACGAGCACGTCAAGGTGGACATCAAGATCCCCGGCTGCCCGCCGCATCCCGAGTGGATCGCCGGCGCGGTGCTGGCGCTGCTTGACGGCAAGACCGAGTTCAAGCTGCCCGAGCGCAGCGTGTGCGACGTCTGCCCCACCAAGCGCGAGCGCAAGAAATCCGATACCGGCGTCCTGAAGCGCATGCTCGAGAGCCCGGAGTACGATCCGGAGAAGCCGGTGAGCGAAATGCGCTGTCTGCTGGAGCAGGGCTTCATGTGCCTTGGTCCGGTGACCAAGGCCGGCTGCGGCGGCATGCAGGCGCGCACTCCGCGCTGCATCGCGGCCCGCGTGCCCTGTCGCGGCTGCTACGGCCCGGTGCGCGAGTCGGCCCTGCCGCTCATCGACTACGTGAGCGCCCTGGCCTCCGTAGGCTATGACCCGGCCAAGATGCCCGATCGTCGCGGCTTCCTGGCTAGGTTCTCCGGCGCCCACGGCGTGCTCAAGAAGATCTAGGCTTCGGTAGGAGGAAGCACACATGGCAGCTAGCCCCAATGTCGCTAAAACCCTCAATATCGCGCCAGTGACGCGAATCGAGGGACACGCCGGCATCGAGATCATGCTCGATGACGCTGGCAACGTGGCCGATACCCGGCTCAACGTCATGTCCCTGAGAGGGTTCGAGAAATTCGTGGTCGGGCGCCCCATCGAGGAAGTGCCCCGCATCGTCAACCGCATCTGCGGCATCTGCCCCTGGAACCACCACCTGGCCTCCATGAAGGCCGTGGACGGTTGCCTCGGGCTGACCCCGCCGCCAACCGGCCGCAAGCTCCGGGAATTCTGCCAGATGCTGGCCTACATCCCGGACAAGATCCTGCACTTCTACTTCCTGGCCGCCCCGGACTTCGTCCTGGGCCCTGACGCCGACGTGGCCGTGCGCAACGTGGTCGGCATCGTGGGCGCAGCCCCCGATCTGGCCAAGCAGGTCGTGCACATGCGCTACAAGACCCAGATGGCGCTCGAAAAGTTCGCCGGCAAGGTCATCCACCCGATGGCCGCCGTGGCCGGCGGCTTCTCCAAGCCCATGCTGGAGGAGGAGCGCAAGGAACTGCTCGCGGTGATCAAGGAGGCCAAGGAATTCGGCCTGTTCACCATCAAGTTCGCGCGCGAGAACGTCTTCCCCAAGTATCTGGAAGCCGTGAAGACCGTGGGCGTGTTCGAGTCCGGCTACATCGGCACCGTGGTCCCCGAGACCGGAGCCCTGGAGCTGTACGACGGCGAGCTGCGCCTCATGGACAGGGACGGCAGCTACGACCAGTTCAAGTATGCCGAGTACGGCAACTACATTGCCGAGCATACCGAGGACTGGTCCTACCTCAAGTTCCCGTACATCAAGAAGCACGGCGGCGTGAAGCTGGACGAGACCGACGCCAAGGGCGTCTACCGCTCCAACTGCCTGGCACGCATCAACGTCTGCGACCAGATGCGCACCCCGCTGGCCCAGAAGGAGCTGGAGATCTTCCGCAAGGAGTTCGGCCGTCCCGCGCACCTTACCCTGCTCTACCATTGGGCGCGGCTCATCGAGCTCGTGCAGTGCTGCGAGCGGGCCGAGGAGCTGCTGAACGATCCCGAGATCACCGGCCGCGACATCCGGGCCAAGAACATCGTGCCCAAGGCCGGCGAAGGCGTGGGCTGCGTCGAGGCCCCGCGCGGCACGCTCATCCACCACTACAAGACCGATGAGAACGGCATGTGCACCTTCGCCAACCTCATCGTCGGCACCACGCACAACAACGCGGGCATGAACCTGTCCGTGAAGCAGGCAGCCAAGGCGCTCATCAAGAACGGCAAGTACGACCAGGGCATCCTGAACACGGTCGAACTCGCCGTCCGCGCCTACGACCCGTGAATGAGCTGCGCCACCCACCGCCTGGATGGCGGCGTCGCTGTGCAGCTCAAGATCGTCGACTCCGAAGGCAAGGTCATCGAGACCATGCAGAAGTAGTCGATCAGTTGAGAGCATGACAAAGGCCGCTCCCGCGAGGGGGCGGCCTTTCTTTTCGGGGTCCGCGCAAGAGCCCGAGAGAGGGACTAGCCGCCCTGGCAGGCGGCTAGTCCCTCTCTCGGGCTCTCTACGGCAGGGAGCGCCGCTTCCAGCACCCCCATTTTCCATTTCCATTTGCAGAATTATGCGGACGATCCGCACTGGAGTTTTCTCCTTGACAGCTAAGTTAACAAGCATTAACTAGCGCGCATGAAAAAACGACTCCAGACCGAGGTGCGCCGGGAGCAGATTGCCGAGGCTGCGTTATCTCTCGTACTGGATCAAGGAGTCGGCGCGCTGACCGCGCGGAAGGTCGCGGAGCTGGTGGGAGTGACCGCGCCGGCCCTCTACCGCCACTTCAAGAACAAGGCTGAGATACTCTCCATCGTCTTCGATCTCGTCGACGAATTGAGCGCCAATGATTTCCGCGACGCCAGGCAGGGCTCATCCACCCCGCTAGAAATCCTGCGCAGGCTGTTTCGTTTGAAGATAGACCTCCTGCAACGCTATCGCGCCTTGCCCATCGTATTCCTTTCGGACCTGGTCTGGTTTGAGCAGCCGCACCTTGGCGAACGCCTGCGCAAAAGCCATCAGCGCGACCGGGAAGCGATTACGGAGATCATCCGGCAAGGCCAGGAGCTTGGCCAGATAAGGGGGGACATCGGCGCCCAGGAGATCTGCAACCATTTCATCGGCTCATTCGTAATGCCCGGAATGATGAACGTCCGCTGTATCGCGGAGTTCGATCTTGAAAAGCAAGCCGATGCGAACTGGAAGCTCTTTGAAAGGAGCGTGCGGTGTTAAGCCACCCTCAAAAGGCAAAGGCAGCGTAATGGCATGAATCCCTCGTCCTTTTGTGAGGTACGCAGACTACTGCCCCGTTCCAGAGGGCCCTGTTGACGCTTGATACGAATAGACGGCCAAATATGTTGCACAACGGATGAACGCAAAGTGGATCATCGGGTGTGGCATGCGAAGACAAGCAGATGGTATATGGGGAATATAATTCGCGCTTTTTTTTTCGACCTTAAAGTTAACAAGTGTTCACTTACGCCCAGGCTCCGCGTTCCCTGATCGGCTTTGGCCGGTGTGAATCATCAGAGGCGGAACAGGGCATTCCACGGGCAAGAGGATGATCGACATGACCATAGACTTCATAACCAAACTGTTCCTGGCTAATTCCATCGTGCGCCGGGTGACCAACGCGGCTTTGAAGCAGGCGGGACATGCATGGAAATACGAGCATCTCGTCTTCCTTGCAGCCATCCCCGCAGGCAAGGGCGTCCCCTCGAAGCATATCGCCGCGGAGCTTTTCGGCAACGACCAGACGGCGATGAGGCGTATCCAGACGGATCTTGAAAATGCCAAGCTCATCCAGCTCAAGCGGGAATCCGAGGACCGGCGGCATCGCCGGGTCCACATCACGCTCGCGGGCCGTGAGATGCTTGAGGCCCTGAACCTATTGGCTTCGGATTCCATGCACATGATGCTCATGCAGGACGAGGAGGACATTGTGGCGGACGCCTCGGACATGCTCGATCATCTGCGGCTCCAGGATTGTCCATGCCGCTCCCTGGTCGCCTAGCTGTCTTCGCCAACGGCCCGACCGGCATTCTTCATAACTGACCGCTCCCTACTGACCGTGACTCTGCAAGCGGAGGATGGGGCTTCCATGCCTTATGCAGCCATTGCAGATGAAACGAGGCGGGAGAGATCCCGGCGAGTGGCGAGCCGCCCCGGCAGGAGGCGCCCTCTCTCGGTCAAATTGCAAGATGCTCCGGCGTTCATGCAAACCAAGATACGAACCGCATGACATCATGACGAAACATATTTCAAATGAATACGGTATAAAGAGGAAGTACATGCGACTGAGAATGCAACTTACATCGCTCATGGTTGTCGGCGTATTGGCCTCCGGCATGGCTCTCGCGGGCTGCGGCCAGCAGACGCAAGCGGAAGCGCCCGCTCCTGCCCCGAAAACGGAAGTAGGCGTGGCGGTCATGAAGCCGCAGCGCGTTTCGATCTCCTCGGAGCTGGCCGGACGCACGACCGCCTACCTTGTCGCGGAGATCCGGCCGCAGGTCAGCGGCATCATCCAGAACCGGCTGTACCGCGAAGGAGCCGACGTCAATGCCGGCGATCTCCTGTACCGGATCGATCCGGCCCCGTTCCAGGCCGCCGTGGACAGGGCCGATGCGGAATTGGCCGAAGCCCGGGCGAATCTAACGGTCGCCAGGCTCAAGGCCGAACGCTACGGCAACCTCATGGCCGCCAGCGTCATCAGCAAGCAGGAATTCGACGACACCGACGCGTCCCTCAAGCAGGCCGAAGCAGCGGTCGCGGCGAAGAAAGCGGCCCTGGAAGCGGCCAACATCGACCTGGCCTATACGCGCGTCGTTTCACCCATTCCCGGCCGCATCGGCAGATCGGCGATCACCCAAGGGGCCCTGGTGACGGCGAACCAGAGCGTGCCCTTGGCCACGGTGCAGCAGCTCGATCCCATCTACGTCGACGTGACCCAGTCGAGCGTGGAGCTGCTGCGCCTCAAGCGCAGCCTGGCCAGCGGACGGCTCGCGCGCTCGAACGGCTCCGAGGCAAAGGTCAAGCTGCTGCTGGAGGACGGCTCCTCCTACCCGCAGGAGGGAAGCCTGCAGCTCTCCGAGGCGACGGTCGACCAAAGCACTGGCGTCGTCACCCTGCGCGCCCTCTTCCCCAACCCGAACCTCGAGCTGCTTCCGGGCATGTACGTACGGGCCATCGTCGAGGAGGGCGTGGACGAACAGGCGATCCTGGTCCCGCAGAGGGGCGTGGCCCGCAACGCCAAGGGCGAGGCCACCGCACTGGTCGTGGCCGCCGGCGACACGGTCGAGTTGAGGACTCTGCGGATCGAGCGCGCCCAGGGAGACGCGTGGCTCGTGAGCTCGGGCCTGAACGCCGGAGACCGCGTCATTGTCGAGGGGCTTCAGAAGGTCAGGCCCGGCATGACCGTTTCCGTCGCTCAGGCCGCCGCCGCGGAAGCCGTCAGATAGGGAGACAACCATGGCTCGTTTCTTCATCGATCGCCCGGTGTTCGCCTGGGTGATATCCATCGTGATCATGCTGGCCGGCGTCCTGGCGATCAAGACGCTGCCGGTTTCGCAATACCCCAACATCGCGCCGCCCATGGTCAGCATCACCGCCAGCTATCCCGGCGCGTCGGCCAAGACCCTGGAAGACAGCGTCACGCAGGTCATCGAGCAGAAGATGAACGGTCTGGACGGACTGCGCTACATGTCCTCCACGAGCGATTCCTCCGGCCAGGCGACCATCACCCTGACCTTCGACGCGGGCACCGACCCGGACATCGCCCAGGTGCAGGTGCAGAACAAGCTGCAGCTCGCCACGCCGCTGTTGCCCGAGGCGGTGCAGAAGCAGGGAGTCCGCGTGGCCAAGGCGACCAGGAACTTCCTCGTGGTCCTGGCCTTCGTGTCCGAGGACGGCTCCATGAACAGCGCGGACCTGGCCGACTACGTGGCGGCCAACGTCCAGGACCATATCAGCCGCGTCGAGGGCGTGGGCGACACGCAACTCTTCGGCGCGCAGTACGCCATGCGCGTCTGGCTCGACCCGCACAAGCTGTACAGCTACAGCCTGACGCCCGCGGACGTGAGCGCGGCGATACTGGCCCAGAACGCCGAGATCTCCGCGGGCCAGATCGGCGGCCTGCCCTCCACCCCGGGCCAGGAGATCAACTTCACCGTCATGGCCCAGAAGCGGCTGGAGACGCCGGAGCAGTTCGGGGCCATCCAGCTGCGCGTGGCCGAGGACGGCGCAGTGGTGCGCCTGCGCGACGTGGCGCGCATCGAGATCGGCAACGAGAACTATTCGACCATGGCGCGCTTCAACGGCAAGGCGGCGACCGGTCTGGCCATCAAGCAGGCCTCGGGCGCCAATGCCCTGGATACGGTCGCGGCGGTGCGCAAGCAGCTGCAGGAGATGTCCAAGACCTTCCCCACCGGCATGCAGGTGAAGGAGGCCTTCGACACCACTCCCTTCGTGCGGATATCCATCGAGGAAGTGGTCAAGACCCTGGCCGAGGCCGTCGCCCTCGTCTTCCTGGTCATGTTCCTCTTCCTGCAGAACTTCCGCGCCACGCTCATTCCGACCATCGCCGTGCCGGTGGTGCTCCTGGGAACCTTCGGCGTGCTCGCGGTCTGCGGCTTCTCCATCAACACCCTGACCATGTTCGGCATGGTGCTGGCCATCGGCCTGCTGGTCGACGACGCCATCGTGGTGGTCGAGAACGTCGAACGCGTGATGTCCGAGGAGGGTCTGTCGCCCCGGGAGGCCGCCCGCAAGTCCATGGGCCAGATATCCGGGGCGCTGGTGGGCATCGCCATGGTGCTCGCGGCCGTGTTCGTGCCCATGGCCTTCTTCGGCGGCTCGACAGGCGTCATCTACCGCCAGTTCTCCATCACCATCGTCTCGGCCATGGCCCTGTCGGTGCTCGTGGCCATGACCCTGACTCCCGCCTTGTGCGCCACCATGCTCAAGCCTGTCGCGCGCGGCCACAACCTGGCCCAGCACGGCTTCTTCGGCTGGTTCAATCGCACGTTCGACCGGAGCAACCGGGGCTACCAGTCCGTGGTTGGCTGGATGCTCGGCCGGAGAACCCGCTGCATGCTCGTCTACCTCGCGGTCGTGGCGGCCATGGGCCTCATGTTCCTGCGCCTGCCCACGGGCTTCCTGCCCGACGAGGACCAGGGCATCCTGTTCGTGCAGGCACAGTTGCCGGTCGGAGCACCCCAGGAACGCACCGTCAAGACGTTGGAAGCCGTCGAGCAGCATTTCCTCCAGGACGAGAGCGAGACGGTGGAATCGATCATGACAGTCGCCGGATTCAGCTTCGCCGGCAGCGGCCAGAACAACGGCATGGCCTTCGTGCGGCTCAAGGATTGGGACCTGCGCAAGCGGGACGACCAGAAGGTCAAGGCCATCGCCGGCCGGGCCATGGCCAAGTTCTCCCGCATCCGGGAGGCCATGGTCTTCGCCTTCGTCCCGCCAGCGGTAATGGAGCTCGGCAACGCCACCGGCTTCGACTTCGAGCTGCAGGACCGCGCCGGCCTCGGCCACACGAAGCTGATGGAGGCGCGCAACCAGCTCCTCGGCATGGCGGCCGGCCATCCGGACCTCGTCATGGTCAGGCCCAACGGCATGGAGGACACCCCCCAGTATCAGATCGAGATCAACAACGAAAAGGCCGGGGCGCTCGGCCTGTCCATCGGCGACATCAACGGCATGCTGTCGGTCGCTTGGGGCGGAGCCTACGTCAACGACTTCATCGACAAGGGGCGCATCAAGAAGGTCTACATGCAGGGCGACGCGCCTTTCCGCATGATGCCCGAAGACATGGACAAGTGGCACGTCCGCAACGCCTCCGGGAAAATGGTGCCCTTCTCCGAGTTCGGCCGGACGCAGTGGACCTACGGATCTCCAAGGCTTGAGCGCTACAACGGCGTGCCCGCCGTCGAGATCCTGGGCCAGGCCAGGCCGGGCAAGAGCACGGGCGACGCCATGCTGGCCATGGAGGAGCTGGCCGCCAAGCTGCCGGCCGGCATCGGCTACGCCTGGACAGGCCTTTCCTATCAGGAACGGCTGGCCGGCTCCCAAACCCTGATGCTCTACTCCATCTCGATCCTGGTGGTCTTCCTCTGTCTGGCCGCGCTGTACGAAAGCTGGTCGATCCCCTTCTCGGTCATCCTGGTGGTCCCATTCGGCGTGGCCGGCGCGGTGGCGGCGGCGAGCCTGTTCGGGCTGCCCAACGACGTCTACTTCCAGGTGGGCCTGCTGGCCACCATCGGCCTGTCCGCCAAGAACGCCATCCTCATCGTCGAGTTCGCCAAGGCCCTGCACGAACAGGGCATGGGACTGATCGAGGCCACCATCGAGGCGGCGAAGCTGCGCCTGCGGCCCATCATCATGACCTCCCTGGCCTTCCTGCTCGGCGTTCTGCCCCTGGCCGTCAGCTCGGGCGCCGGCTCGGGCAGCCAGAACGCCATCGGCATCGGAGTCATGGGCGGCACGGCGGCCGCCACGGCGTTGGGCATCTTCTTCGTCCCGGCGTTCTTCGTGCTGGTGACGCGCCTGTCCAGGTCAAAACGGCCCGCGCCCCAACCATCGGCATTGAGGGAGCAGCACTAGTGTCATGTCACGTCTCACCTGTCGGTTCGACGTGAAGACCGCCAGGCGTTGTATCGCAGCCGGGGCGATTTTTGCCTGGCTCACGCCGCCCATGGCGGCGCGCTGACCCTGACGGGTCAGCGACAAGTGTCGCTTGACGCGACACTAGACGGCAACCCGCGGCGCTCATGACGGGAGCATGCCGCGATCGGACCTTGCGGCGACAAGGCCTGATCGCGGCCGTGCAACCCGTACGGGCATCGCGCGGAAACGCCTTCGGGAGAGCCTATGTTTAACGGTCTCGATCCGGACGATTTGAACAAGTCCGTGGGCTTCAAGGTGGTCAAGCTCGCCCTGCGCATGAAGAAGGAACTGCGGCGCGCGTTCCTGGCCGACGGCCTGGACGCCACCCCGGAGCAGTGGGCCGTGATGAACAAACTCTTCCTTGCCGACGGCCTGTCGCAAAGCGAACTGGCCGAGCAGACCTGCAAGGACGGCTCGACCATCACGCGCATCCTGGACACGCTGGAAGAGCGCGGCCTGGCGGTTCGCGGCCGCGACCGCCGGGACAAGCGGCGCCACCGCGTGCACCTGACCATGGCGGGCCGAGACATGTGCGGCAAGCTCCACCAGGTCATCCTGGGCATGGACGACCGGCTCGTCGACGGTCTGGACAAGGGCGAGTTCGCGACCTTCGAGACGTCCCTGGACCATTTGCTGATCAACCTGCGGTAAGCCTTTTCATACATGCGCGAATTTCCGAATAACGCCTTGCGCGGACTGGCCTCGGCCTGCCCGTATCATGGAGTCTCATATGCGTAATCTGTTTTTCATTCTGTCGACAACGGCCCTGCTCATAGCATTCGCCCCGGTCTCCAATACCCTGGCCCAACAGGGCGGATCCGGCATGCGCCAGGATGCGCCCGGGCCAAACGCTCAGATGCAGCGCGACGACCCTTACGCCGGCATCATGCGCCAGGACATCACCAAGCCCGTGCCAACCGGCGTCGAGGACGCGGTGGTCAACAGGCAGCCCGGCGACATGACCTTCGGCCTGGAGGGCGCGGTCAGGCGCGGCCTGCAGGCCAACCCGCAGATACGCGCGGCCCGCTTCGCCGTGCGCGCCGGCGATTACAACCGCCTGGCCCAGTTGGGCGAGTTCGGCTTCAAGGTGGACGTGGGCTACGGCGCCGAGCATTACCTCGGCTCCGAGAACCGCTCCCTTTCGTCGTTCAGAAGCGCCGGAGTCGACGAGCCTTCGAACCTCTATTCGTTCACCGCCTCGCTGACCCAGCCTCTGTTCACGGGCTTCCGCCTTCTGAACTCCTACCAGCGGGCCAAGCTGGCCAAGGAGCAGGCCGAGGCGCAGCTCAGGCAGGCCGAACTGCAGCTCATGCTGGCCATCCAGACCAACTAC
>JAEYOJ010000049.1 GCA_023411815.1 Pseudomonadota bacterium
CTGCCGGAGATGCTCGTCGCCGGGGGGAGCTTGACCGGCGACTTCCTCGCGGGGCGGCGCGGCGTGTCGCTGCCGCAGCAACGGCGGCCCCTGTCGCGCGGTTTCGTCAAGTTGATGGGCGCGAGGGGCAATAATCTCAAGAATCTGACGGTGGAGTTTCCGCTTGGCCTGATGTGCGTGGTCAGCGGAGTGAGCGGAGCCGGCAAAAGCACCCTCGTGCAGGACACGCTCTATGGCGCCATTTGCCGCCGTAAGCGAAAAGACTGCGACAAGCCGCTGCCGTATGACGACGTGGTCGGCGACGGCCAGGTCGACGACGTGGTGCTGGTTGACCAGACCCCGATCGGTCGCTCGCCGCGCTCCAATCCGGTGACCTACATCAAGGCGTTCGACCCGATTCGCGCCGTGTTCGCGGAAACGATCGAAGCCCGCACGCACAACTACGGGCCGGGGCATTTCAGCTTCAACATCGACGGCGGCCGCTGCGATGCCTGCCAGGGAGAAGGCTATGTGCAGATCGACATGCAGTTCATGCCCGATCTGTTCATGAAATGCGGCACGTGCGGCGGCGCGCGGTATCGCCGCGAGATCTTGGCCGTGCAGTATCGGGGCCGGAATATCGCCGACGTGCTGGAGATGACTGTCCGCGAGGCGTTTGCCTTCTTCCGCGGACAATCCAAAGTCCAGACGAAGCTGAAGCAGCTTATCGACGTCGGGCTCGATTACCTGCAACTCGGCCAGCCGGCCAACACCCTCTCCGGCGGCGAGGCCCAGCGGCTGAAGCTGGCAGCCTACCTCTCCGAGGCCACCCGCAGCCGAACGCTGTTCATTCTCGATGAGCCGACAACCGGCCTGCACTTCTCCGACGTGGTGCAATTGCTCGATTGCTTCGACGCGCTGCTAGGCATCGGTCACTCGCTGATCATCGTCGAGCACAACCTGCAACTGATGCGGGCCGCCGACTACATCATCGACATGGGGCCCGGCGCAGGAAGCGAAGGAGGCCAGGTGATCGCCCGCGGCACGCCCGAGGAAATTGCCGCCGATCCGAATTCGGTGACCGGCAAGTACCTGGCGCCGCTGCTGGTGCGGACTTGGGAGGAGCAGACGGCGTGAGGGTGGGTTCAGAGGTAAGAGGTAAGAGGGGCGCGGCTTGGGCTTCTACCGCAAAGCGGTTGAATGACAAAGCTCAGGGTCGTGCGGCGCAGCCTGGGGTATCGGACGGATGGTTTCACGGCGAACCCTGAAAGGGTTCCATAAGTGCTTTGGAACGCCGTTGGCGTTCGGGGGATTTCGTGCTGGGTGTTGTTGCCGATGATCCGCTCGCTTCGCTCGATGTCTTTTGGACCGAGCTTTCGCCAACGCGGGCGGTGGTCTATGCGCGGTTGACTGGCGTGGCGTACCGGGCTGGGTGGGGGCTCAGCGGCCTGATCCGCGGCCCCCGGTCGGTGCGACATCAAACCTTGCCGACCACGCTCTCGTTCACAGACCTGGGACCGGGGCCGACGCATCTGGCCCGCGCAGTCGTGCCCGACCCGAGCTACTGGTCTCCCGAATCGCCCAACATCTACGACGTGACGATCGAACTGCGCCGCGATGGCGAACCATCCCTTGTCGAGAAACGCGTGCTCGGTTTCAAACCGATTCGCCCCGGCACGCGGCATCTGCTGCGAGAAGGCAAGCCGTGGATTCCGCGCGGGGTGCGCGTCGTCGATCAGTGTCCGCTGGATCTCGCGGGAGCGCGGGAGCAGCGTCTGGTTCTGGTACTTTCGGAGACGAACGAAGAACCGCTCTACGAAGCGTCGCGGCAGGGCGCTAACGTCGCGCTGGAAGTCGCCGGATCGTCGGAAGATATCGTGAAGCAGTTGCGGTGGTCCTCGCGTTCGCCCGCCGTTGGATTTGCGGTTGTGCGGGGCCAATCCGCCGCGGCCGGCCAGTTCCGAGAAGCGGCGCCGAACATCATCCTTGCCCAATGCATCGAAGGGGCGCGTGCGGAGGTCTGGGGAGATATCGTCTGGGTGCCTTACGGCGGAACGAATATCGACGCTGCCTGGCTTCGCACGCTCGATAAGCCGATCTTTTGGTCCGCCCCGATTGGTAGCTGCGACCCTTTGGAAGAAGCACGGCGGAATTGCGATCAATTACAGGCCTTGCTCGTTCGGGAAGGCTATGGCCAATTCGCCGGTTATTTTGTGTGACGACCCATGACCCAACACGATGAGCCGCAATCGGACCCGCGCTTTGCCCGCTATGCGCGCCAGATGCGTTACGCCCCGCTCGGCGTCGCAGGCCAGCGCAAGCTCGCCGAGGCGACGGCGCTGGTGGTCGGTTGCGGCGCGCTCGGCAGCGTCATCGCCAATACTCTGGCCCGCGCCGGCGTGGGGCGGCTGCGAATTGTCGATCGGGACTTTCTGGAACTGAACAACTTGCAGCGGCAGGTGCTGTACGACGAGGACGACGTGGCTTCCGGCCTTCCGAAGGCGATTGCCGCCCGTAACCGGCTGGTGCGAATCAATTCGCAGATCGTGGTCGAAGCCGAAGTGACCGACGTTGACCCTACGAACATCGAGCGGCTCGCGCGCGGCGCGGGGGTGATCGTCGACGGGACCGACAATTTTGAAACCCGCTATCTGCTCAACGATGCCGCGCTGAAGCTCGGCATCCCTTGGGTCTATGGCGGCTGCATCGGGGCCGAGGGGCAGACGCTGACGGTCATTCCCGGCCAGTCCCCCTGCCTCCGCTGCCTGATGCCCGATCCGCCGCCGCCGGGAAGCACCGAGACGTGCGATAGCGCGGGCATTCTGGCGACGATCATCAGCGTGATTGCCTCGCTGGAAGCGAATGAAGCTTTGAAGATTCTCAGCGGGCGCATGGAAGCGGTGTCTAAAACCTGGAACGTATTCGACCTGTGGGAGAACACGATCCGCCAGATCAAGCTCGACAACTTTCAGCCAGCCGCCGAGTGCCCCGCGTGCAGCGGCCGGGAGTTTCCCTGGCTGGAAGGCAAACGGGGGAGTCACACGGCCGTCCTCTGCGGCCGCAACTCGGTGCAAC
>JAEYOJ010000061.1 GCA_023411815.1 Pseudomonadota bacterium
GGGCGACCTCCAGCACGCTCGAGTTCATCTGCTCCATGGCCGTGGCGGCCTCGCCCGTGCGCGTCTGCTGCACGCCTGCGCCCTGGCTGGACTGCTCCACCTGGGCCGAGAGCTCCTCGGAGGCCGAGGCCACCTGGTCGGATACGCGCTCGGCCTCGATGGCGGCCTGGGCGATGCGCTTGTTCTGCTCCTCGATGAGCATCTGCTGCTCGCGCAGGGTGGTCAGGTCGGAGTACATGCCAAAGCCGGCGATGAGCGTGCCGTCCAGGTCGTACATGGGCGCGGCGTCGATCTGGGTGAACAGGCGGCGGCCCTTGCGGCTGACGAACTCCGCCTGCACGTTGCGCACGGGCCGTCTGTCGCGGATGGCCTGGCCGATGACGGTTTGCTTGCCGGCGTCGGCATACAGGAACTGGCCAACACTTTGGCCGTGGTAATCCGAGGGCTTGCCGGACACTTCCAGGAAGTCCAGGCAGGCCTGGTTCACGAACAGGATGCGCTCCTGCGGGTCGCAGACGATGCACGGGATGGTCAGGCCGTCCAGCAGACCCTGGGCGAAGCCGAGTTTGTTCTTCAGTTCGGCCACCATGCTCGCCACGTTCCGGCTCAGGGCCGCGAACTCGTACTTGAACGTACCGTCGAGGCTGGCCTTGAAGTCGCCTTGGGCGACGTGCTTGGTGAACTCCTCGATGGCCTGAACCGGCCGGGTAACGTTACGGCGCATGACCAGGGCAAGCAGGCCGACGAGACAGACGATGATGGCCGCGCCGATGCCCATGAGCGCGAGGGTCTGCTGCCTGGCCGTCGCGGTCAGCTCGTCCACGTAAGCGCTCATGCACACGACCCAGCCCGACTCCGGCTCATGTTGCGCGCTCAGGAATTTGTCTTCGCCCTCCCATTCGTACTCAATGTCCACGTCCCTGGCGCGCAGGGCCTGCCGAACGAAATCCTGCTGCGAGATGTCCCTGAGGATCAGATTCTTGTCCGCGGCATGGGCGATGAGCACGCCGCTGGCGTCCAGGATGAATCCATACCCACGCTTGCCGAAGCGGATGGGGTCCAGGAACTTTTCCGTGAAGCGCTCCCAGAGCGGCAGAAAGACCACGCAACCTATGGTTTGGCCGTTCACGCCGCGCACCGGCGCGGCCACGGCAAACACGAGGCGCTCACTTTCCCGGAACACGGAACGGGATATCTGAGCCTCTTGGCTGCCCAGCGCCGCTCGCACGTAGTCCTTGTCGGAGAGGTTCTGGCCGGCCAGGCTGCGCATGTTTTGATCGAAGCCCGCCAGCACGACGCCGTTGCGGTCGAGAGCCAACATGCTCCAGAAGGAATCACCGAAGGAACGCATATAGCTTTCCAGCCGCTCGGCTGCCCGAACGGGATTGCCTGTTTGCAGGGCTTCTCTGATGGCTGCCTGGCTAGCCAGTGTCCCGGCCAGGTCCTTGTGCTCGGCCATTTGCCAGCTCAAGGCATTGGATACGGATTGTACGGATTGCTCCATCGATTGTTTCTGCAGCTGCAAGGCAAGGTCATAGGACGTCCTGGAGACGTACATGATCATGGCCGCCACGGCGGTCACGATGGCCAGTGAAACGATGGACAGAACAACAGTGCTTATCTGTCTCGCTCTTATTCGCATACAAAGCTTCCTTCAGTGGATCACAAGAGTATGGCTGGATGCTACATAAGCTGATCGATTGCGTCAATGTGGTTTGAAGAAATAGATTGTCAGCATGTGAATTGATAGCCAGCATGCAACAAAAAAGTCTGTGGTGCATATGTATAAGTTTTGGCGAATTAAATGAAAAATAAGTTGGCTTGACTCGAATGCTTTGTCGAGCGGAAGGAAGACTGCTGAAGCCATGGATGGAGAAGATATGTCTTCGATAATAACTCTGCGTTGAATCAGAGAAAAATGAACTAAAAGGCTTTGAACGGGGCCGCCCGAACGACGGGCGGCCCCGGAGTGCTGCACGCATTGCGACCATTCATGCAGCTTGATGTATTGAAGAAGCTCGTTTGCACACTCGTTCAGTCGATGTGAGCACCCGTCACACCTCTAGATAGGCGGGGCGATATGCACGAGCACGCGCATATCTGTCTTGGCCCGCACGCCGTGGGGCACACGTATGTCGCACACGAGCACGTCGCCGGCATGCGCGGGCATTGTCTGTTCGTTCTCGGCCAGGAACTCTCCATCGCCCTCGATGACTGCGATGGAAACCTGTCCGTCCAGGTCATGAGCGTGCACGGGCAGGCTCTGGCCGGCCTTGAAGTTGAAATTGATGATCTTGAAGTCCGGGGATTCGTGTACCAGCAGCATGGAGAAGGTCTTGTCCTTGAAACCGTTCTCCTTGAACATCTCGATCTTGCGCATGTAGGCCTCCTTGGCTGTCGTGGTGTCGTGTCGTCTGCGAGGAGAATATAGGATCATACGCGAGCATTGACCGTGACCCGCATCACAAGGCATTATTTTTTTCGTCAGGAGAGCGCAATGAACTTGATGAATACATTGTCCGGCGTGCCGCTGTTCGCCGGTTTGCAGCCGGAACAGCTCGAACGCATCGCCCGCATCGCCGTGGACAGGCCGGTGGACAGAGGGCAGATGCTCTTTTTCGAGCGCGGCGAGGCCGAAGGCTTCTACGTCGTGGTCGAGGGCAAGGTGAAGGTCTTCCGCTCCGCGCCCGACGGGCGCGAGGCCGTGCTGCACATATACGGCCCGGCCGAGACCTTCGGCGAGGTGCCCATGTTCATGGGCGGCCGCTTTCCGGCCAGCGCGGCGGCCGTGGAGAAGGGCAAGGTCATCTTCCTGCCCCGCGCGGAGCTGGTGCGGCTCATCCGCGAGGACTCGACCCTGGCCATGAACATGTTGGCCTCGCTGTCGGGCAAGCTGCGTGAATTCGCGGCCAAGATCGAGGCCCTGACCCTGCAGGAGATTCCACAGCGGCTGTCTGCCTACCTGCTGGACCTGAGCGAGCGCGAAGGCGGGGCGGAAGAGGTGGAACTGGACATGGCCAAGGGGCTGCTGGCCAGCTTCCTGGGCGCCACGCGCGAAACGCTCTCGCGGGCGCTCTCGCGCATGGCCGAGCAGAGCTTCATCGAGGTCCGCGGCCGCAGCATCCGCCTGCTGGATCGGGCCGGCCTGGAAGACCTGGCCAGCGGCGAAGTGCGGCTGTAGGCGGACAAGAGCCGGAAGGGCTTTGCCCTTCCCGGACCCCGCCCACCAGGGAGCGCTGCTCCCTGGACCCTTCTTTCAGGGCCTGTCGAATCCGATGGAGGAACCATCGGATTCGACAGGCCTTGTGGTTTTCAAGAATCAAACTGTTCCTGGCCTCACAAACATTTGGGCGGATTCAGCGCCGCTTCGGCGCTGAATCCGCCCAAAAAATGCGGGGGGTCTGGGGGGAATGATTCCCCCCAGCCGCCGGAGGCATATTCGTTTTCGGCTTTTACCAGTTGACCTTGAGCAGTTCGAAGTGGGCCTGCGGGTGTATGCAGGCGGGACAGAGATCCGGCGCGCTGAAATCCTCGTGCAGGTATCCGCAGTTGCGGCAGCGCCAGACGACCTTCTCGGGCCTGCGGAACACGCGGCCCTTGTCGATGTTCTCGGCCAGCTCGCGGTAGCGGCGCTCGTGGAACTGCTCGGCCACGGAGACCTTGCGGAAGACCACGGCGATTTCCGGGAAGCCCTCGGACATGGCCACCTCGGCGTAGCCGGGGTACATGTCCATGTGCTCGTGACGTTCGCCGTCGGCCGAGGCGATGAGGTTGTCGCGGGTGGAGCCGATGATGCCGGCCGGGAAGGCGTACTGGACCATGGCCTCGCCGCCTTCGAGGAACTTGAAGAAGCGCTTGGCGTGCTCCTTCTCCTGGTTGGCCGTCTCTTCGAAGATGTGCGAAATCTGCACGAAGCCTTCGCTCTTGGCCTTGGAGGCGAAGTAGTTGTAGCGGTTGCGGGCCTGGGACTCGCCGGCGAAGGCGGTCAGCAGGTTTATCTCGGTCTGCGTGCCGCGCAAGGACTTCTTGGACATGCAATCCTCCTGAGGAATTGATGCTGTTGGCAAAGAATGAAAATGATTTAGCAATCAACCTAACAGGTTTCAGGCAATTGTCCAGAACCCCAGTTGGATACGCGGCAAACCAGGCGCGGCTAGACCTGGCAACCCGGCAGAGGCGCGCCGCACAAGCGGCAGCGGCCCGCAGTTCGAGGGGAGGTTTTACGCGCCGGTTCGTCTATTGCCGGCTCGGAAGCGAGATCGGTTCGGACCGCGACGAGCAAATCGTCGCGGCGGTAGCCGATGTCCTTGAGGAGATGGTCGTCCAAGGCCTGCATCTCGCGCAGCAGGGCCCATTCACGCTGCCTTTGCCGCCAGGCCCGAAACCCGGCGGACAATGAACGCATCAACCGCTGCACTAGGTTTCCCCTGCCTGACACGATGTCCGATACGCTTCCGCTCATGGCCGTACCTCCTTGATTGGCCTTGACTTCCCGAACACCATGGGGCAGATCGACAAATAAGACAAACGAATAGCTTTCATGATGACCATAAGCGCAGCTAATGGGAGGGCCCATGCAACTGCCCAACGAACTGCTCAGGACATTCATGACCGTGGCCGATGCGCGCAGCTTCACTCGCGCGGCGCAGAACGTGAATCTGACCCAGTCGGCGGTGAGCCAGCAGATCAAACGGCTGGAGCAGGAGCTCGGCCAGGAGCTGTTCGAGCGCAACGGGCGGGAGATCGCGCTCACCCCGGCCGGCGAGGCCTTGCTGCCTTTTGCCCGGCGCATGCTGCTGCTGCACGACGAGGCCGTGTCGGCCCTGTCCAGGCCCGAGATGGTCGGCCTTGTGCGCCTCGGCTCGCCCGACGACTACGCCGCGCGCTTCCTGCCGCACATCCTGGCCCGTTTCGCCCAGGCCTTCCCGCGCGTGCAGGTCTATGTGCGCTGCGAGCCCAGCGTCCGCCTGCACCAGCTGCTCGACCAGGGAAGCCTGGACCTCATCGTGGTCACGGCCTGAGAAGAACCCTGTCCGGGCGAGGTCATCGCCCACGAACCCGTGGTCTGGGCCGCATCGTCCCAGCATGTCGTCCATGAGATGGACCCGCTGCCCCTGGCCATGTTCCACCAGGGCTGCGCCTTCCGGGACTGGGCCATACGCGCTCTCGACAGCGTGGGCCGCGCCCATCGCGTGGCCTACGTGAGTTCGAGCATTTTCGGCATCCAGGCGGCCATGCTGGCGGGCCTGGCCGTGGCGCCCATCGGCCTGAGCGCCGTGCCCATGGGCGCGCGGCTGCTCACTCCCGACATGGGCTTCCCGGCCCTGCCCACGGCCCGGCTCATGCTGCGCCGCAATCCGGAATCGCGCTCGCCGGTGGTGGGCTGCCTGGCCGAGCACGTGGCCGAGGGATTCAGGGAGAATCAATCCGTGCTGCCCTGAGGCCAGCCCGGTATTCTGTACCGGAAGCGGCAAGCCGTTGTGCTTCCGCCTCGCGGTCCAGCAGCGGGCGGTCCATGGCACGAAAAAAAGCCCCCGAATGTATCTTCGGGGGCTTGTCTTGCGGGAAGCGATATCTGCCTATGTCGTGGGCAGGTACTTGTCGATCTCGTATTTCGAGACGTGCATGCGGAATTCGTCCCATTCGGCCTTCTTGGCCTTGACGTACTCGCGGTGCATGTGCTCGCCCAGGATGTCCTTGAGCACCGAGGACTTCTCAAGATTGGCGACCGCCTCGTTGAGCGAGCCGGGCACGGCCGATATGCCGCGCTTGGCCATCTCGTCCTCGGTCATCTTGAAGATGTTGTCCTCCACCGGCGTGGTCAGTTCGTAGCCTTCCTCGATGCCCTTGAGGCCGCAGCCGAGCATGACGGCGAAGGCCAGATACGGGTTGCAGGTCGGGTCCGGGCAGCGCAGTTCTATGCGCGTGGCGGCCTCCTTGCCGGGCTTGTACATGGGCACGCGTATGAGCGCCGAGCGGTTGCGGTTGGCCCAGGCGATGTACACCGGGGCCTCGTAGCCGGGCACCAGACGCTTGTAGGAGTTGACCAGGGGGTTGGTTATGGCCACGAGCTCGGGCGCATGGCGCAGCAGGCCGGCGATGTAGCTCTTGCACTCCTTGGACAGGTTGTGCGATTCGCCGGCGTCGAAGAAGGCGTTGCGGCCGTTCTTGAACAGGGACTGGTGCACGTGCATGCCCGAGCCGTTCTCGCCGAACAGGGGCTTGGGCATGAAGGTCGCATAGACGCCGTGCTTGCGGGCCGTCTCCTTGACGATGACCTTGTAGGTCACCGCGATGTCGGCCATCTTCAGGGCTTCCTGGTAGCGCAGGTCGATTTCGTGCTGCGAGGGCGCGACCTCGTGGTGGCTGTATTCCACGGCGATGCCCATGCGCTCCAGGTTGAAGATGATGTCGCGGCGGATGTCGTTGCCCAGGTCGAGCGGCGGGGCGTCGAAGTAGCCGCCCATGTCCAGAATGGTCGGCTCCGTGGGGCTGGCGAAGATGAAGAATTCGAGCTCCGGGCCCACGTACATGGTGTAGCCCTTGGCCGCAGCCTTCTCCAACTGGGCCTTGAGCACATAGCGCGGGTCGCCGACGAAAGGCGTGCCGTCGGGATTCTTGATGTCGCAGAACATGCGCGCCACGGGACGGTCGGTAGGCCGCCAGGCGGCCAGCTGGAAGGTGGTGGGGTCGGGAAAGGCCACCATGTCCGACTCCTCGATGCGCGTGAAGCCGAGAATGGAGGAGCCGTCGAAGCCCATGCCCTCCTCGAAGGCGGTTTCCAGTTCGCCCGGGAGGATCTGGAAGCTCTTGAGGGTGCCCAGGATGTCGATGAACCAGAACTGGATGAAGCTGATTTTGTAATCCTTGATCGCCTTGAGCACATCATCGGCGTTCTTGCAGTTGAATACGGGCATCTCCATATGTCTTCCTCCTGAAAGTCCGTTATGGGGCATGACCAGCGGTGGCTTGGCGGCCGTCCCCTGCGTGTTCACCATGGCCTGGCGCCTGCCGTGGAGCCGGACGTGCGGTTCGTCCGGAGCCAAGTAGGCCCAAATAACGAATTCATAGCCTACTTCCAGCGATTTTCAAAGGCTTTTGGTCTGCAAAGGGCACATCCAGGATTGCTTAAAGCAATTATGACAATTTAGTAAAACCAAGTGAAGCGGGGCGAGCGGCTTGCATGGATATCCATTGTAATATTCTATCCTACTAATAAATAGAGACTTATTCTGTACGTGCCTTTGAGTTGCGTAAACCGCCATGCGCGGGAGGTTTGGCTTGTTTTGCTTGGCAAGTTTGGAAAAGGGGGAAGCGAATGTTGAAATATTCAGGAATAAAGGCCATAAGTGGCCGCCGCAGCGATATGAAGGCGCTTCCGGCAGGCGGTCGCATCCGGTTGACGCATGGGTCCGGTGGCTTGGCTGCGATCGGGTCGCGATTTGCAATAATGTCATTGAATTTTTGGGAAACTTATTCATTTTTGCAACAATTCTCAAGTTCCGAAGGATAGCTTGATTTGTAACTATTTGTAAATAAAGTATAAAGTTAATATGGCGCGGAACGTGATACAGAAGAGAGACAAGTAAGGGAATAGGCCCGGTTTCAAACCAGGAATCGGCCATTACCGCATAGGGAAACAAGGCCCGAGAGCCGGTGCGGAGCGCAGTTGCCCGTCATGCCGGCCAGGTTCCACCACATTGCGCAAGGAGACACGAGGCATGAGCGGATCCCAGGCCCGCATGAACGCCATCGCGGCCATCACCAAGTACAAGGCCGAAAAGCCCGGCAAGCCTGTCGAGGGGTTCAAGCCGGAAAATCTCTACGGCATCAACGTCTTCAGCGAAACGGTCATGCAGGAGCGGCTTCCGAAGGCCATCTTCAAGTCGCTGAAGAAGACCATCAAGGCCGGAGCGAAGCTCGATCCCACGGTGGCCGACGCCGTCGCCACGGCCATGAAGGATTGGGCCATCGCCAAGGGCGCCACGCACTACACGCACGTCTTCTATCCGCTTACCGGTCTGACTGCCGAGAAGCACGACTCCTTCCTTGTGCCCGACGGCAAGGGCGGCGCCATCGCCGAGTTCGACGGCAAGCAGCTCATCCAGGGCGAGCCCGACGCCTCGTCCTTCCCCTCCGGCGGCCTGCGCTCGACCTTCGAGGCCCGTGGTTACACCGCCTGGGACGTGACCTCTCCGGCCTACATCATGGAGAGCCCCAACGGCACGACCCTGTGCATCCCCACGGCCTTTCTGTCCTGGACCGGCGAGGCCCTGGACAAGAAGACTCCGCTGCTGCGCTCGCTGCAGGCCCTGGACAAGCAGGCCCGGCGCGTGCTCAAGTTCTTCGGCAAGGAGCCCAAGGACCGCGTTACCTGCTTCGCCGGCATCGAGCAGGAGTACTTCCTCATCGACCGCAACTTCTTCTTCGCCCGGCCCGACCTGTTCATCGCCGGTCGCAGCCTGTTCGGCTGCAAGCCGCCCAAGGGCCAGGAGTTCGAGGACCAGTATTTCGGAGCCATTCCTCGCCGCGTGCTCAACTGCATGATGGAGGTCGAGGAGGATCTTTACAAAATGGGCATTCCGGTGAAGACGCGCCACAACGAAGTCGCGCCTTCCCAGTACGAGATCGCCCCTCTCTTCGAGGAAGGCAACACGGCCACGGACCACAACCAGCTGGTCATGCACACCCTGCGCCGCGTGGCCAAGCGCTACGGCCTGGCCTGCCTGCTGCACGAGAAGCCCTTCGCCGGCATCAACGGCTCGGGCAAGCACCTGAACTACTCCATCGGCAACTCCGAGCTCGGCTCCCTGTTCGATCCGGGCGACACGCCGCATGAGAACATGCAGTTCCTGGTCTTCTGCGCCGCCGCCATCCGCGCCCTGCACAAGTACGGCGGCCTGCTGCGCTCCACCGTGGCCACGGCCAGCAACGACCACCGCCTGGGCGCCAACGAGGCGCCCCCGGCCATCATGTCCATGTACCTGGGCGAGATGCTCACCGACGTGTTCACCCAGATCAAGAACGGCGGTGCAAAGTCGTCCAAGGCCAAGAGCGTCATGAACATCGGCGTGGACACCCTGCCGCCGCTGCCCATGGATCCGGGCGACCGCAACCGCACCAGCCCCTTCGCCTTCACGGGCAACCGCTTCGAGTTCCGCGCCGTGGGCTCCTCCATGTCCGTGGCCGGCCCGCAGGTGGCCCTGAACACGATGATTACCGAATCCCTGGACTTCATCGCCAACGAGCTGGAGAAGAAGACCGGCGGCGACCCGAAGAAGCTCAGCAAGGCCGTGCAGGAAGTGCTGCAGGACATCATGCAGAAGCACGACGCCATCATCTTCAACGGCGACGGCTACTCCGATGCCTGGCACAAGGAGGCCGAGAAGCGCGGCCTGCCCAACCTGCGCTGCACGCCCGAGGCCCTGCCCGAGCTGACCAGGTCCGAGGCCGTCGAACTGTTCACCAAGTACGGCATCTTCTCCGAGCGTGAGTTGCGCTCCCGCCAGGAGATCTACACCGAGTATTACTGCCGCACCGTGATGTCCGAGGCCAACCTGGTGGTCAAGATGGCCAAGACGACCATCTACCCGGCCGCCCTGCGCTACGCCAAGGAACTGGACGGCACGGGCTCGGCCCTGGAAAAGCCGGTCAAGGAGAAGTCCGCGGCCCTGCTGAATGCCGTGGACAAGCTGGAGAAGGCCATGGCCAAGCACATGCCCGATGTCATGTCGGAGGCCAAGCACCTCTGCGGCGTCGTGCTGCCGGCCATGAACGACGTCCGCGCCGTGGCCGACGAGCTGGAGACCATGGTGGCCGACGATCTGTGGCCCCTGCCCAGCTACATGGAAATGCTGTTCATCAAGTAGCTTACGATAGACCCCAAGTCCCGCTTACCTCGAAAGGCCCGCCGTCTGGCGGGCCTTTCCTTTTTTCATTGCGGTCTGCGATTGGACCGGGAGCGGTTTCCGGCCGCCTCGGGCCTTGGGGCGCGGGAACCGAAACGCCTGCCGAGCGGGCCTGGGGAAGGGCTACTTCCTCACTGGACCGCTTCGAAGCTTTCCAGCCACGCACTCGGGCCGTTCGCGCCCGAATTCCCGGCCTCGACCACGTGGACGACGCGGCCTTCCTTGTAGACCGCAACGATATCGGCCAGGGCCTGCACGTCCTCGGGATCGTGGGTCACGAGCACGGCAGGGATGCCCAGCATTTCAAGCAGGCGGCGCATCTCGCGGCGCATGCGCACCCGCAGGGGTTGATCCAGGGCGGAGAACGGCTCGTCCAGCAAAAGCAGTTCAGGGCCGGGAGTCACGGCCCTGGCCAGGGCCACGCGCTGACGCTGGCCGCCCGAGATCTCCCCGGGCAGGCAGCTCGCCAGTTCGGCCAGCCCGAACATCTCCAGGACATCATCCACACGTCTGGATTGTACTGCCGTAAGCCTGCGGAAGAGCCTGCGCAAGCCGAAGGCCGCGTTCTGGCGCACGGTCAGGTGCGGGAACAGGGCATAGTCCTGGAACACGAATCCGACCTTGCGCTGCCTGGGCGGCACGAACAGGCCCTGCTCCGAGTCGAACAGCACGCGCTCGCCCATGGCGATGTGCCCCCGGTCCGGGCGCAGCAGCCCGGCCAGGGCCTGGAGCGTCAGGGACTTGCCCGAGCCCGAGGGACCGAACAGGGCCAGCCGCTCGCCGTGGGTCGTGATACGGCTTCGCAGGGTGAATTGCCGCGAATGGTTCGCGAGCCGCTTTTCGATGTCGATGCGGAAAAACATACTGCACCTACGGCATGGCCGAACCGCCGGAAGTTAAGGCTTCCTGAAGCCCCATTTGGACAGGATTGCCTGGCCTTTGTCGCTGCCCAGGAAATCAAGGAAGGATAAGGCGAGCTCCTTGCGCGTCGAGTCGGCCATGACCGCGATGGGATAAGTTACCGGCTGCTCCAATTTCAGCTCGGCCACGATCTTGACCTTTTCCTTTTCGGAGGCGGCGTCGGTGGCGTAGACGAAACCGGCGTCCACCTCGCCGCGTGCCAGGTAATCGAGCACCTGGCGCACGGACTCGCCATAGATGAACTTGGGCGCTAGGGTGTCCCACGTGCCGGCCTTGACCAGGGCCTGCTTGGCGTACTGTCCCGCAGGCACGGTCTCGGGCGTGCCCAGGGCAATGCGCTGGACGCCCTTCCTTTCCAGGTCGGCGGCGGCACCGATCTTGGACGGATTATCGGCGGGCACGGCCAGCACCAGAGCATTGGCCGCGAAGTCCTTGCGCGTGCCTGCGGCCACGAATCCGTTCTGCTCGGCCTTGTCCATCCACTTCTGGTTGGCGGAGACGAACACGTCCACGGGCGCTCCCTGTTCGATCTGCTTGTAGAGTGGGCCGGAGGCCGCGAAGTTCATGACCAGCGTGTTGCCGGGATGCGCGGTCTCGAACAATGGTTTGAGTTCATTGAAGGCGTCGGTAAGGCTGGCCGCGGCTGAAACGGTCAACTCCGCGGCTCGCGCCGGGATCACCATGGTCAGGGCGAGGAAACAGGACAGAATCAGGCGTTTCATGGCGTTCTCCTTGTTATTGAACGGAGCGGCTTATGCCTTGGGCTTCACGAGTTTGCTTGTGATCACGAGGATAAGAACGCAGACGATGGAGATGGTAACCACCAGGGCGTTGGCCAGGTCGTCCTGGCCTGACTGCGTGGCGCTGTACACGGCCAGGGACAAGGTCTGGGTCTTGCCGGGCAGGTTGCCGGCGACCATGAGCGTGGCCCCGAACTCTCCCATGGCCCTGGCCAAGGCCAGCATGGTTCCGGCCATGATGCCGCGCAGCGCCAGCGGCAGCGACACGCGCAGGAAAACCTCCAGCTCGCTCGCGCCCAGGGTGCGCGCGGCGTTCTCCAGGTTTGCGCTTACGCCCTCCAAAGCGGCTCGGGCGGATTTGAACACGAGGGGGAAGGCGACCACGGATGCGGCTATGACCGCGCCTTGCCAGGTGAACATGAGGTTCAGGCCGAAGTTGTCGTACAGCCATTTGCCCAGCAGGCCGCGACGGCCGATGAGCACGATGAGATAGTAGCCCAGCACCGTGGGCGGCAGCACCAGGGGCAGGGTCAGCACTGCGTCCAGCCAGTCGCGGCCCGGAAAGCGGTAGCGCGCCAGGACATAGGCGCAGACCACCCCCGTGAGCAGAGCCGCGGCGGTGGCCAAGCCGGCAACGCGCAGGGTTAGCAGCAGGGGGGACAGGAATGCGTCAACGCCCATGGATCTCTCCTGATGGGTGAACTACAATGGGCTCTTGTCAGCAACAGCAATGCCAGGAGCCAAATGGCTGTTAATGAAGCAACGAGTCATTTACGCCATTTCTATGGCTACCAAAATGTAACTTCGTATTTCAAAAGTGAAATCTGCATGCAAGAGCAATTAAATTGCCTAGTCAGTGCACATGATAGCATGCCTGCAAATAATATATCAATCGATAAGTGTATTGATCACGGATAAAATTTAAATCGTGACAATAGAATAGAGTGTTCAAGTAATGCGCTGCATGCTCCAGATTCGTATTAGGGCAGGGCTGAATCCCTCAGCATGAGACATAAGCCTGGGCTTTACGGATGGAGGTGGGAAGTCCAAAGCACGGACGACCATCATGGTTGAAATGGAAGTGCCGGTTGCTGTCGGATTGTGCCTGGGACATTATGGCTTCCGTTCGCTTCCTGGCCATTGCGCGGCATGTGCCTAAAGCGTCCGGGCGCATCCGGCGCTCATGAGTGGTGGCAATCATTGCATGCCGGCGGGCAAGGGCATATGACCCGCTAAAGGCATACCAGATATGAGAGGATGATCACTTGGCCGATCTCGCAAGGGAAAACGAGCGGCTTCGCGCGGAGATCGCTCGATTGGACGGCTATCGGGAAATGATCGAGAGCGCGCCGGACCTCGTCATGCGCTTCTGCGGCGAGGGGCGCGTTCTTTTCGCCAACCCGGCCGTCGAGGGGCTGACCGGCCTGCGGCCCGAGGCCATCATCGGCCTCACGCCACGGGAAGTCGGTTTCCCGGAGGATGATTCCGAGCGAATCCGACAGGCCGTGTCCGAGGTCACGGCCACGGGCCGGGGCGTCTTGGAAGAAGTGAGTCTGTACACCCTGCGGGGCGAGGTGGTCCTCCAGTTCCGCTTTGCCCTCCAGCGGGATGCACAAGGGCATGGCGTGGCCGTGCTCGGTTTCGCGCGGGACATCACCAAGGAAAAGCGCCTGGAGCGCTCCCATCGGCTGGCCAAGGAGCAGGCCGAAGCCCTGTCGGGCGAGCTGTCGGCCATCCTGGCCTCCATGGCCGACGGCGTCGGCATCTACGGGCCGAACGGCGAACTGCGCTTCATGAATCGGGCCGGAGAGGTCATCCTTGACCGGCCGCCCGAGGAGCGGACCATGAGCTTGGTCGAGCGCTGCGCCATGCTGCGTCTGGAGACGCCGGAAGGCCATGTCCTGTCCGACGATCAGCGTCCCGTCTTTCGCGCCCTGCGGGGCGAAACGGTGTACTCCGAATCGATGGTCGTGCGCCGGGGGCGCGGCGGCAAGCTGATCTGCCTGAGCGCCGCGCCCATCAAGAGCGCCGACGGCGCTCTGCTCGGAGCCGTGGCCACGTTCAAGGACATGACCGACAAGTACGCGCTGGAGCAGCAGCGCGAAGACCTCCTGGCCGCGCTCCAGTCCGAGCGGGCCCTGTTGCAGGCCGTGTTCAAGAGCGCGCCGGGCGGCATCCTCGTTGTGGATTCCTCCGGGCGGCTGACCATGGCCAATCCGGCGGCCGAGGACATCCACGGCGCATCCATTCCGAGCGGCACAACCATATGGGAGATCGCCAGAGCTCTTGCCCGCCATCCCGACGGCAAACCGTGGGCCAGGGATGACCTGCCCATGATGCGCTCGATCATGCACGGCGAGAGCTGCTTCCGCGTCAAGATGTCCATTGTCCGGCCGGATGGTACCCGCCGGCAGATATTGTGCAACACGGCCTCCATTCGAGACGAGCAGGATCGACCCGCCGGTGCCGTGGCCGTATTCCAGGACATCACGGAACTCCACGAGACCATGGAAGCCCTGCGCAAGAGCCGCAACGAGATACGCACTCTCGTGGAGAACGCCCCGGACCTGATCGTGCGCGTGAACCGGCAGTACTGCCGCACGTACATCAACCCGGCCTGGGAGTACTATACCGGCATGTCCGCCGCACGGTATGCGGACAAGCACATCTCCGAGCCCCGGCTGCCCGAACGTGAGGAATACCTGGTCCAGTACCGCAAGGCCCTGGACGAGGTTTTCGCCAGCGGAGAGCGCAGGAGCTTCGAAAGCCCCTATCGAAGCCCCTCGGGCGTGGTCCACCTGAGCACCATCGTTATTCCGGAGTTCTCCTCCGATGGAAAAGTCGAGAGCGCGCTGGTGGTCGGGCGCAACGTGACCGCGCTCAAGGAGCTGGAATGCGAATTGCGCCGGGCCAAGGAGGTGGCGGAGGAGGCCAGCAGGGCCAAGAGCGAGTTCCTGGCGCACATGAGCCACGAGATACGCACGCCCCTGAACGGCATGCTGGGCATGGCCGAACTGGCCGAATCGGGCACCCGCGAGGAGCGGACACGGCAATTCCTGCGCCTTGCGCGGGAGTCGGGCAAGCATCTCCTGGACATCATCAGCGACATCCTCGACCTGTCCAGGATCGAGGCCGGGCGGATGCGCATCGAGCGGCACGGCTTCGATCTGCGGACCGAGATTTCCCTGCTGGTCGAGTCCCTGACCGTGCTGGCGGAACAGAAAGGGCTCATGCTGGAGTGCCGCCTGGATGAGCACGTTCCCACGCACGTGCAGGGCGATGCCGGACGCCTGCGTCAGATCCTGGTCAACCTGCTCGGCAATGGCCTCAAGTTCACCCGGCAGGGCGGCGTGCTGCTGCGGGTCGGACTGGATGGGGAAGGAGTCTCCGGACAGGGCGACGTCCGGCTGCTGTTCTCGGTCGTCGATACCGGCATCGGAATAGCCCAGGACGAGTTCCCGGCGATCTTCGAGAACTTCACCCGACTCGACGACTCGGCCGAACATGTTGGCACGGGCCTGGGCCTGTCCATCTGCCGGCGGCTCGTGGACCTGATGGGCGGCCGCATATGGCTGGAAAGCGAGCTCGGCATCGGCAGCACGTTCCACGTCAGCCTGCCCTTCGGCCGACAGCCCGGCACAGAACAGCAGGCCTCCCCGGAGGTTCAGCCTGCGGGCGTGAACACGTCCGCCGTCCGCGTGCGGCCGCTGAAAATCCTGCTCGCCGAGGACAATGAGATCAACCAGTTCTTCGTCTCGACCCTGCTCGAAGACAGGGGACACAGCGTCACTATCGCGGGCAACGGCCTGGAGGCCGTGCGGAGCCTCCAGGCCGAGCGTTACGACCTGATCCTCATGGACGCGCGCATGCCGGTCATGGACGGCGTGGAGGCCACGCGTGTCATCCGCGCCAATCCGCCTCCGGGCGTGGATTCGGCCACGCCCATCGTCGCCCTGACAGCCTATGCCCTGCAGGGAGACCGCGAACGGCTTCTGGCCGAGGGCATGAACGGCTATCTGACCAAGCCCGTGGATTCCGCCGAACTGGATCGGGTGCTCGCGCGCCTGTTCCCGCCGCTCCCGGAGGAAGTGGAATCCGGGGAAGGATGAGAAAACGAAAGGGGAGGGCCGAGCCCTCCCCTTTGTCGTCGGGTGCGCCTCCGCTACTTGGCGTTGGGCGTGAAGAGCTGCTTGCCCATGAGCTTGAAGTCGGCGATGGCCTTCTGGGTCTTTTTGCTGGCCATCCAGTCGGAATACTTCTTGGCCAGTTCGTGCTTGGCCTTGGGGCAGTTCTTCTGGCTCAAGGTGACAACGCTGTACTGGTTGAAGAGCACCTTGTCGCCCTCCACCAGGATGACCAGCGGCGGGTTGCCCTTGTTGTCGGCTTCGTACTTGATGAACGTGCCGCGATCGGCCAGCACGTAACCGTTCTTCTCCGTGGCGACGGCGATGCTCTGCAGCATGCCCTGGCCCGTGGATACGTACCACTTTTCCTTGTCGGGCGTTCCGCCGCCGACCTTATCCCACAGGGCCAGCTCGGCCTGATGCGTGCCGGACTTGTCGCCGCGGCTGACAAAGGTCGCGCCCGTCTTGCGGATGGCGGCCAGGGCCTCGGCCACGCTCTTGCCCTTTACTTTCGCCGGGTCGGACTTGGGTCCCATGATGACGAAGTCGTTATACATGACCTCGGTGCGAGTATCGCCGAAGCCCTGCTCCACGAACTTCATTTCGGCCGCGGGCGCATGCACCAGCAGCACGTCCACGTCGCAGGTCTCGCCGAGCTTGAGGGCCTTGCCCGTGCCCGTGGCGGTCCAGCGCAGCTCGATGCCGGTGTCCTCGGTGAACTTGGGCGCCAGATAATCCAGCAGGCCCGTGTCGTCGGTGGAGGTCGTGGTGGCCATCATGAGCGTTTCGGCGGCCATGATGGGTGCAGCCAGCGTCAGTGCCGCCGCCAGTGTGAGAGTCAAGCTCCGGGAGAGTATGCGCAGGGTCTTCTTCATGTCCGGAAATCCTCCATGCTTTGGTTAGCCAGACGTAATTCCTCCCCTATGGCAATTCAGACATAAAGAAAAGCCCCGACTTTTGGGATAAGATCTAATCCAACCTCGGCGGTGGGCGCGCAAGGCGTTGGAGCGCCTTGATTTGCCGGCCAGGCTTGCCTTTCCAGCTGAAGAGGTTATGTTTGTGCCAAACCGTGAGTAATCCACGCGTCTTTGCCTGTAAGCCCTGAAATATGCAAGTTCCTTATTCAACAGTGGAGGAGCAATGGCGTTCGATTATGATACCGAGAAGCGCCGCTTGGAGCGCAAGTTGGCGGCGGTCGAGAAGAAGGGCTTCCTGCCCAGGGAGCTGCTGGACATGGTCGGCCGCACCGCGCGCCTGCAGTTGGATGCGAGGCGCGAAGCATGCGTGGAGGTGCCGGACGGGCTGGGCGACGCCCTGCGCGCGGCCCTTGGCGCGCCGCTCCTGCCCAGGTCGGAATTCGTCCATGACCGCGGGCAGGCCCTGCGCCTGTTCGGCGAACTGCTGGACGTGGCCGCGGAAGCCGGCGGAACCCTGGCCGAGGCGTCCGCGGTCGTGCGCCAGGCCGTGGAAGACGGCTCGCTGGGCCCGGACGAGGCCCTGTCCCGCTTCCTGGCGGGCGACGATGCCTACTTCCAGGAGTGGGGCCAAAAGACACCCGGCGCGCCCAGGCTGCTGTCCTTCCTGGCCCAGGCCAGCCTGACGCCGAGCCTGCGCGCGGCCGCCGAAGCCGTGGCCGACAAGGCCAAGCTGGACACGGTCAACACCAACGGCCACTGTCCGGTCTGCGGCAGCCTGCCATACATCAGCTCCCTGCGCGAGAAGGAAGGCTACCGCTACATGAGCTGCTCCTTCTGCCACAGCGACTACAGGGCCAAGCGGTTGGCCTGCGCCTATTGCGGCGAGGACAACCAGCAGCACCTGGAGTACTTCGAGTCCAAGGACGAACCGGGCTATCGCGTGGAGCTGTGCCACTCGTGCAAGCGCTACGTGAAGACCGCGGATTTCCGCAATTTCGACCGGCTCTGCGTGCCGGCCCTGGACGATCTTGAATCCCTGGCCCTGGACATCCGCGCCGTCGAAGAGGGCTACAGCCGGCCGACCCTGTCGGCCTGGGGGTTCTAGCCATGACGGCCAAGCCGGCGGAGAATCTGGTCCAGGTCGCCTGCCGCCAGTACAAGGACGGCTCCTGGCGCGACTTCGAGGACGTGGTCACCCGCGAGGAGGTCATCGCCGTGGCCGTGGCGGGTAAGCAGCCGCGTTTCCTGTGGGCCTACCCGTATGATCTGGAGACACTGGCCCTGGGCCATGTCAGGCTGGAGGTCTGCGGCGCCTTGCAGGAACCGGTGCTCACGGCCCGGCAGGGCAACAACTTCCATCTGGACCTGCGCATGAACCAGCCGGATCTGTCCGGGCAAGAGAGTCAAAAGGCCGATCCGTTCCCCGGCCCGCTTTCGGCCCAGGGCGTGTTGACGGCCATGGAAGAGCTGTTCCGCATCGAAGGCCTGTGGCAGGACACGGGCTGCTTCCACCGCGCGGCGCTGTACGATCCTGCGGCCGGGGAATTCCCCTTCATGGCCCAGGATATCGGCCGCCACAACTGCATCGACCGTTGCGCCGGCTGGCTGCTGCGCGAAAGGCGCGACCCGGCGTCCCTGGCCCTGTTCGTCTCGGCCCGGGTCACGGCCAGCCTGTGCCTCAAGATCCGCAAGCTGGGCGTGCCCATGGTGGTCAGCAAGTCGGCCGTGACCACGGCGTCCCTGGAAATGGCCGCCAAATCCGGTCTGAGCCTGGTGGGCTTTGCCCGCGAGGGTCGCTTCACCGTCTTCGAGGATTCCAAGGGCAGGATAGGTCTATGAACCTGATGAGCGGGCGGTCCCTGGTCGGAGTGGTCCTGGCGGGAGGCAAGAGCAGCAGGCTCGGCCGCGACAAGGCTCGCATCCTGTTCGAAGGCCGGGACCTCCTGACGCGCACGGCGGGGCTGCTGCGCTCCGTGACGCCCGAGGTCTGGGTCATCGGCCGTGATCCGGCCGACCACGGCCTGAGCCTGCCCTGGAAGCTCGACGACATCCCCGGCAAGGGGCCCGTGGGCGGCATCATCACGGCCCTGCGCGCTCTGGACCGGCCCTGCCTCGTGCTGTCCTGCGATCTACCCTTCATCGAGCGCGCCGACCTGGAGCGGCTCCTGCACGCCAGGGCGTCCTGCGCGCGGCCAGTGCTCATGACCACCTACGGTCAGATCGAGACCGAGTACATCGAGTCCCTGGTGGCCATCTACGAACCAGGAGTCCTGCCCGTGCTGGAGGACGCCGTGGCCAGGGGCGAGCACAAGCTCTCGCGCATCGTGCCGCGCGAGCGGCGCTGCCATGTGCCGTACAGCCAGGAGCAGGCCTTGCCTTTCTTCAATATCAACTACCCGGCGGACCTGGCGCTCATGCGCAAGCTGGAGGCCAGGGCCGCCGGCCAGGCGGAGGGCGCGGCATGACCGGCACCGGGAATCTGAACGCGGCGGAACGCATCCTGGACAGCCACGGCCGCACCGTGAGCTACCTGCGGCTGTCCGTCACGGATCGCTGTAACCTGCGTTGCGCCTACTGTTTCTCCAGGGACATCCGCTTCATCGACCACCGGAGCATCCTGCGCTACGAGGAGCTCCTGACAATCGTGGACCTAGCGCGGGAACTGGGCATCCGCAAGGTGCGTCTCACCGGAGGCGAGCCTTTCGTGCGCAAGGACTTCCTGTGGCTCGTGGAGCAAATTCTGGCCCGCCACCCAGAACTGGACCTGCGCATCACCACCAACGCCACGCTGCTCGGGGGCAAGGTCAGGACACTCAAGGACCTGGGCGTCACGCACCTGAACGTATCCCTGGACACCCTGAATCCGCGCAAGTTCGTGGACATCACAGGCCGCGATTTCTTCCGCCAGGTGCGTTCGGCCATGGACGAGGTCATGGCCGCGGGCATCCGGCTCAAGGTCAACGCCGTGGCCATGCGCGGGGTCAACGACGACGAGTTGCCGGCGTTCCTCGCCTTGGCCCGCGACAATCCCCTGGATATGCGTTTCATCGAGTTCATGCCCATGGGCGACGACGATCTGTGGTCGGACATGCGCTACTGGCCGGCGGACGACATCCTGCGTCAGGCCGGGAAACTGGTCGAGCTTGAGCCCGTCAAGGTTTCCGACGGCGGACCCGATGCAGATCACGGCCCGGCGCGCGTGTATTTCATCAAGGGCGGCCAGGGCAGGCTCGGGATCATCTCACCCCTGTCGGCCCACTTCTGCGGCACATGCAACCGTCTGCGCATAACCCCTGACGGCAGGCTGCGCACCTGCCTCTTCTCGGACCGCGAGTACCGCCTGCTGCCCATGCTGCGCCACCCGCGCCTGGGCCCCGATGCGGTCTTGCGGGCCATGCGCCTGGCCAGCACGCGCAAGCCCCTAGGCTACAAGCTGCTCGCCGCCAGGGCCAAGGGTCACTCCGTGGCCGGCAAGCGCATGTCGGCCATAGGCGGATAAACGGCAGGCCGCCGGATGGGCAGGCAGATAGCGAAAATGCGGGACAACGACGTGAACCGACAGGCCAACGCGCCATCGGAGGGGCAAGAGCGCCGGGAGGATTCGGCCGGGATGCCGGACATTCGGCTCGTTCCCGAATTCGCGCAGGGGCTGTTCGCCTCCGATGCGGCCGCCAGGAGCTACGTTCTGTCGCATTGCGGGCAAAACGGCGATCTGCGTTGTCCCAAGTGCGATGAGGCTCGCATCTACCGCCTGTCCGACGAACGGTTGCGCTGCTCGCGCTGCCGCTACACGTTCCACGAGCTTTCCAGACGCTGGATCAACGTGGGCGGTTTGTCCTGCCTGGACTGGTTGCGCCTGCTCAAGCTGTTCGAGCAGGAGCTGACCGCCAACCGCATGGCCCCCCAGCTCGGGCTGTCCTACAACACGGTCTACAAGGCAGTGACCACCCTGCGTTTTTCCCTGCTGTCCCAGGCCCTGGACGCCAAGCAACTGCTTACGGGCGCGTTCGGCCTTGACCTGGGCTTCGAGAGAGGGCGCATCAGCATGGAGAAGGGCAAGGACCGCATGGGCTCCTTCCCGGTCTTCGGGCTCATGGAGAAGGCGGGCTGGGCCTTCGTGGACCTGCTGCCCTACATGACCGCCGAGACGGTCCTGCACTTCCATTTCAATTTCAAGCTCAAGCTCGAGCGCATGGGCAACATCGCCTACACCGACAAGTACAAGCATTACGACGCGCTCATCTTCTGCGGCGACGAGACCATCCCCCTGCATATCATCAACAGCCGTGAACGCGTGGCTTACGTGGACTCTCTGGTGAGCGGATTCTGGAGCTTTGCCCAGTCCCGGCTGCGTCAGTACAACGGAGTGACCTCCCGACGCTTTCCGCTCTATCTCAAGGAACTGGAGTTCCGCTACAACCACCGCAACGAGGAATTGTTCCCGCTGCTCGTGTCCAGCCTGTGCAGGCTGGTGCCGGAATTCGAGTAAGCCGACGCCTCTCCTGCCGAATCTCTCCACCAGAAAGCCTTGTCAGCCCGGCTTCGTACGGCATTTCAGCCGGATGCGTCAGGTGCCAAAATGTGAGCAAGTCAGTGATTTTTGACCCCGGAGGTGTTCGGACCTATGCAGGAGAATACCGGAGTCCCTGTAGGCTTGCGACGGGACACGGGAGGTAAGGATATGCCTGACGTCATCATGAACACGCGCTGCATCGCCCCCGCAGGACTGCCTTTCGGCGGCCTGGGGTTCGATCTTGCGCCTGTCGTGGCCAGGGCGTGCCTGCTCGCGTGCAGGCACGGCAGGGACACAGCTACCGTCGAGGCAAAGCCGCTCCCGGAGGCCAGGATCAATGCGGGCTACGGCCTGATGCTCTGGCTTTCGCGCGAGACCGGTGGGAGTTGATCCATTTGTAAACGGCTAGAGGAGGAGACATGAGCATCTGTCGCCGCAATTTCCTCAAGCTCTCGGGCGTGGCGGTAGCCGCCACCGCCTTCGGCGGCCTGGGCTTCGATCTGAAGCCCACCGTTGCGAGAGCGCAGCAGTTCAAGCTGCAGAACGCCAAGCAGACCACGAGCGTGTGCTGCTACTGTGCAGTGGGCTGCGGCCTTATCGTCAGCACGGCCAAGGACGGCGCAGGCCGGGCCATCAACGTCGAGGGCGATCCCGACCATCCGATCAATGAAGGCTCGCTGTGCGCCAAGGGCGCCAGCCTCTACCAGCTCGCCGAGAACGACAAGCGCGTTCTCAAGCCCCTGTATCGCGCTCGCAACTCCGACAAGTGGGAGGAGAAGAGCTGGGACTGGATGCTTAAGACCATCGCCCGCCGCATCAAGGACACCCGCGACAAGACCTTCGAGGTCAAGGACGCCCAGGGCAACGTGGTCAACCGTTGCGAAGGCATGGCCTCGGTCGGTTCGGCGGCCATGGACAACGAAGAGTGCTGGATTTATCAGGAAATGCTTCGCGGCCTGGGGCTCACGTACATCGAGCACCAGGCGCGTATCTGACACAGCGCAACTGTAGCGGCTCTGGCAGAGTCGTTCGGACGCGGTGCGATGACCAACCACTGGATCGACATCAAGAACGCTGATGCGATCCTCATCATGGGCAGCAATGCCGCCGAAAACCATCCCATCTCCTTCAGATGGGTCATGAAGGCCAAGGACAACGGCGCGACCGTCATCCATGTGGACCCGCGCTTCACCAGGACCTCGGCCCGCTCCGATATTTATGTGCCCATGCGCTCGGGCTCGGACATCGCCATCCTGGGCGGCATGATCAAGTACATCATCGATCAGGGCCTTTACTTCCCGCAGTACGTGGCCGAGTACACCAACGCCTCGTTCATCGTGGGCGAGAAGTACACCTTCAAGGACGGCATCTTCTCGGGTTTCGACCCCGAGAAGGGCACCTACGACAAGTCCACCTGGGCCTTCGAGAAGGACGAGAAGGGGATGCCCAAGCGCGACCCGTCGCTCAAGCACGAGCGTTGCGCATTCCAGATCATGAGGAAGCACTACGCGCGTTATGATCTGGATACGGTGTCCTCCATCTCGGGTACGTCCAAGGAAGACCTGCTCAAGCTTTACAAGGCTTTCGCGGCCACGGGCAAGCCCGACAAGTCCGGCACGATCATGTACGCCATGGGCCAGACCCAGCACACCGTGGGCGTGCAGAACATCCGCGCCATGACCATCGTCCAGCTCCTGCTGGGTAACGTGGGCATGGCCGGCGGCGGCATCAACGCCCTTCGCGGCGAGTCCAACGTGCAGGGCTCCACGGACCACGGCCTGCTCGTGCACATCCTGCCCGGCTACATGGACACGCCCACGGCCAGCCTGCCCACGATGGCGGCCTACAACGAGAAGCATACGCCCAAGAGCGCCGACCCCAAGAGCGCCAACTGGTGGCAGAACAAGCCCAAGTACATGGCCAGCCTCATCAAGGCCATGTATCCCTCCGAAGAGGTCGAGACGGGCTACGGCTACCTGCCCAAGCTCGAGGACGGCCGCAATTACACCTGGCTGTCCATGTTCGACCGCATGTCCAAGAAGGGCTTCAAGGGCTTCTTCGCCTGGGGCCAGAACCCGGCCTGTGGCGGCGCCAACGCCGAGAAGACCCGCCAGGCCCTGGCCACGCTGGACTGGATGGTCAACGTGAACATCTTCGAGAACGAGACCGGCTCGTTCTGGAAGGGCCCTGGCATGGACCCCAAGAAGGTCAAGACCGAGGTCTTCTTCCTGCCCTGCGCCGTGTCCTACGAGAAGGAAGGCTCCATCATCAACTCGGGCCGCTGGATGCAGTGGCGTTACGCCGGTCCCAAGCCCATGGGCCAGACCAAGCCCGACGGCGACATCATCTATGAGCTGTTCGAGCAAGTGCGCGCGCTCTACAAGAAGGAGAAGGGCGCCTTCCCCGATCCGGTGCTCAAGCTCAACTGGGACCACGCCACGCACCATGTCTTCGATCCGCACAAGGTGGCCAAGCTCATCAACGGCTACTTCCTGCGCGATGCCGAAGTGAACGGCAAGCAGTTCAAGAAGGGCCAGCAGGTCCCGAGCTTCGCCTTCCTCACCGCCGACGGCTCCACGACCTCGGGCTGCTGGGTCTACACCGGCTCGTATACCGATGAAGGCAACCAGGCCGCCCGCCGCGACAAAACGCAGACGCCCATGCAGGCCAACGTCGGCCTGTTCCCCAAGTGGGCCTGGGCCTGGCCGGTCAACCGCCGCGTGCTCTACAACCGCGCCTCGGTCGATCCGAACGGCAAGCCCTGGGCACCCAAGAAGGCGCTCATCGCCTGGGAAGACGGCAAGTGGGTCGGCGACGTGCCGGACGGCCCGTGGGAGCCCATGGCCGACGACGCCAAGGGCAGGTACCCGTTCATCATGAAGCCCGACGGCCTCGGTGCGACGTTCAGCCCCGGCCGCAATGACGGCCCGCTGCCCGAGTACTACGAGCCGCTGGAATGCCCCATCGAAAAGCATCCGTTCTCCGGCACGCTGCACAACCCCACGGCGCTGTCCTTCAAGGAAGAGCGCAAGGCGGTCTGCGATCCGCGCTACCCGTTCGTGTGCTCCACCTACCGCGTGACCGAGCACTGGCAGACGGGCCTTATGACCCGCTATACGCCTTGGCTGCTTGAAGCCGAGCCGCAGATGTTCGTGGAGATGAGCCCCGAGCTGGCCGAGATGCGCGGCATCAAGAACGGCGACAAGTGCTGGGTGGAAAGCCTGCGCGGCAAGGTCTGGGCCATCGCCATGGTGACCAAGCGGCTGAAGCCCTTCACTGTCCAGGGGAACGTCATCCATCAGGTCGGCATTCCCTGGCACTACGGCTGGGTTTACCCCAAGAACGGCGGCGAGTCGGCCAACCTGCTCACCCCGTCCGTGGGCGACCCGAACACGGGCATTCCCGAGACCAAGGCTTTCATGGTCAACGTAACCAAGGACAAGGCCTAGCCATAGGAGGACCGACAGATGTCCAAGAGTTTCTTCATGGACCTCACGCGCTGCACGGCCTGCCGTGGTTGCCAGGTGGCCTGCAAGCAGTGGAACAAGAACCCTGCCACGGAGACTGCCAACTGGGGCAGTCGGCAGAACCCTAGGGACCTTGACTACCACACGTTCAAGCTGGTGCGTTTCAACGAAGTAGAGACGAACGGCGATCTCAAGTGGCTGTTCTTCCCGGACCAGTGCCGTCACTGCGTCGAACCGCCTTGCAAGATGGTCGCCGACGGCTATGACGAGCGGGCCATCATCCACGACGAGGAGACCGGCGCGGTTGTGTACACCAAGTACACCGCAGCCATCCCGGAGGACACGGCGTCCACGGACCTGTGCCCGTACGACATCCCGCGCCGTGACGCCAAGACCGGCATGTGGAGCAAGTGCACCATGTGCTTCGACCGGGTGCAGAACGGCATGAAGCCCGCCTGCGTTCAGTCCTGCCCCACGGGGACCATGAACTTCGGCGACCGCGAGGAGATGCTCGCCCTGGCCGAAAAGCGCCTGGCCGAAGTCAAGAAGCACTACCCCCGCGCCGAGCTGGTGGACGCCGACATGGTGCGCGTCATCGTGCTCACCGAGGAGCCGGCCGCGCAGTACCACCAGTACCTGAGCGCGTCGGCCGATACTCCGGGCATGACCCGCAAGCAGATGTTCGCCAAGCTGCTGCGGCCCCTGCGCGTCTTCGGGTAAGGCATTGAACTGAGTCGGAGCCGGGGTTCGGCATGGGCCGGACCCCGGATTTGCATCCTGCTGCGAACAGAATCTCGCACTTCCGGCAAGGCCGGGGAAGACCCCCTTCCCCGGCCTCTTTTATTTCAGATGCCGTGCTTGCGCATGCGTCGCCATAGCGTGGTGCGGTTGATGCCCAGTTGAGCGGCGGTCTGCAGGATGGACCAGTCGTTGTCCGACAGGGCCTGGATCAGCAGATCGCGTTCGCGTTCGAGCAGGCTGCCGCCCTGGTGGCGCTCGATCGCGTACGGATGTCCGGCCGCCTGTGCCGGGCATGCCGGGAGGCTTTCCCGGGATGTTTCGGCATGGACGGCCATGGGAGACGGAAAGTGCGCGGGCGTGAGCGTGACGCCTTCGCTCAGAATCACGGCGTGCTCCATGAGATGCTTGAGCTCGCGAACGTTGCCGGGGAAGGGGTAGGCGGACAGCAGCCTCTTGGCCGCTTCGTCCAGGTGCGTGGCCCGCTTGGCGTAGCGCTCGGCCGCACGGGCAAGGAACAGCTCGGCCAGGGGCACGATGTCAGCGCTTCGTTCGCGCAGGGGCGGAATGTGCAGCTCCACCACCCGCAGCCGGTAGTAGAGGTCCGAGCGGAACAGGCCTTCGGCCGTGCGCCGGGCCAGGTCCAGGTTGCTGGCGGCCACCACGCGCACGTTGACCGATACCGGCTTGGTCGCGCCCAGGGGATAGAAGCGGCGTTCCTCCAGGACCTGCAGGAGCTTGGCCTGCAGATCGGGGGGCAGGTCGCCGATCTCGTCCAGGAAGATGGTTCCGCCCTGGGCCAGTTCGAACATGCCCGGCTTGTCCGCGCGGGCGTCGGTGAACGCACCTTTCCTGTAGCCGAACAGCTCGGACTCCAGGAGCTTGTCCGGCAGGGCCGCGCAGTTGACTCCCACGAAGGGTCCCACTCGGCGGCGGCTCAGGTCGTGCAGCGCCCTGGCCAGCACCCCTTTGCCCGTGCCGGTCTCGCCGGTGAGCAGAACCGATGCGTCAGTGGGCGCGACCATGCGCAGGATGTCCAGAAGCTGTAGCATGAGCGGATGGCGGAAGACCAGGCGGCGCAGGGGGTCATTGCCCGGCTGGTCCGTGCCGGCATGGTTGGCGAGGACCTCGCGGAAGCAAAGCACGCCCATGGTCCGCTCGCCGGCATCCTTGAAGGGTGCGGCTGAGACCTCCAGGGCCACCCGGCGGTTGTCGCGGCTCAGGAAATGCACCTGCCGCCTGGAAACCCGGTTGCCGGAAACCAGGGCCTGCTGCAGCGGGCAGCGCGCGTTGCAGAACTCGGTGTGGAACACTTCCGAGCACTTGCAGCCCAGAGCCTCCCTGCGGGTGAAACCGGTGATGCACTCGGCTTCCCGGTTGAAAAGGAGCACGTTCCAGCCCTCGTCCACGACGAAGAAGCCGAAGCCAAGGGCATCGAACACTTCGGTGGATTCCGTCAGGCGCATGGGCTGCTCCTCGCAATAAAGGATGCATGCAAGATGCCTCGGCGACCGGGGGATGCCTCCCGGTCTTCCGTAGGCGTTCTATCATGACTTGGTCAGAAAGCCAGTCTCGGTTTACGTACGCTTACAAACGCACCAGGCTTGTCTTCTCCAATACATCACGCATCCGGCTCCAGATCGCCTCGAAGCGCGGCCTCTGGTTGTCCGGGTCCAACTCGACCACGCTTTGGCCTGCCAGTTGGGCCTTGGTGAACACCTGATCGTAGGGGATCTCGGCTATCAGGGGCAGATCGCTTCCGGCGCAGAATTCTCGTATTTCCCTCACACGCTCATCGCTCAGGTCCGCCTTGTTGAGCAACACGAGGCAGGGAATCCGGAAATGGCGGGCCAACTCGTGCACCCGCCGCAGATCGTGAAGGGCCGAAACCGTGGGCTCGACCACGAGCAAGGCCAGGTCCGCGCCGGTCAGGGAGGCGATGACCGGACAGCCGATTCCCGGCGAACCGTCCACGAGCAGATGAGCGCAGCCCTCTTGCTCCGCAAGCTCGGCGGCCCGGCGGCGCACCGTGGTAACCAGACGGCCCGAGTTCTCCGCGCCGGGCTTGAGCGCGGCATGAACCATGCTGCCGAAGCGCGTGCGCGATTCGTACCACCAGCCGCAGTGGCGAGGTTCCATGTGTATGGCTTCCACGGGGCAGGTGAAGGCGCACAATCCGCAACCTTCACAGTGCTCTTGAAGCACTCTCGGCTCATCCGTGATCGCCTCGAAGCGACATCTGGACTGACAGAGCAGACAATGCGAGCATTCCTGCGGATCGATACGCGCCAGCTCGCCGCTGATGAAGTCTTGGGTGGTGACGACTTGCGGCTTGGCGATCAGGTGCAGGTCCGCCGCGTCCACATCGCAGTCGGCCAAGACCTTGGAAGTCATGACCGTGGCAAGCCCGGCCACGATGCTCGTCTTGCCCGTGCCGCCCTTGCCGCTCAGTACGACGATCTGACTCATGCCGTGACCTCCTGGGGCAACAAGCCCCGCAAGGCTTCCCATAATCGCACGTAGGCCTCGCCCATGGCCGGCTGTACGTCCACGAGCAGATGGCCGTCGGCGCAGGCCGAAGCCGCTTCACGGCTGTAGGGCAGGCTTGTCAGCAATGGGATGGACTCCCTTTCCAGATAGCGCTCCACCCTGTCGTCGCCCATGCCGGCACGGTTGAGAACCACGCCGAAGGGCAGGCCCAGCACGCGCGCCAGATCCACGGCAAGTGTCAGGTCATGCAGCCCGAAGGCCGTGGGCTCGGTCACCAGCAGGGCCACGTCCGCGCCTTGCAAGGAGGCCACCGCCGGACAGGCCGTGCCTGGCGGGCAGTCCCATATCTGCAGGTCAGCGCTCCCGGCCTCGTGCTTGACCGCGCGGATGAGCGGCGTGGACATGGCCTCGCCCACGCGCATGAGCCCGCCCCAAAAGCGAACGCCGCGCGCCGAACCGGCACGTACCACTCCGACCTCGCGCTCGGACCAGCTCACGGCTTCCGCCGGGCAGGCTTCGGCGCACAATTCGCAGCCGTGGCACAGTTCCGGGAAGACCATGACTTCTCCCCCCATCCAGATGAGCGCCTTGAAACGACAGAGATCGATGCAGCGCCTGCATTCGGAACCCATACAGGCTTTATTGTCTATGCGCGGAACGGGCTGCGTGATCCGCTGTTCCCGTTCCCAATCCGGAGACAGGAAGATGTGGCTGTTGGGCTCCTCCACGTCGCAATCCACCAGGGTCGGGGCAAGGCCCTGGCGCGCAAGTATGGCGGCGAGGTTGACTGCAACGGTTGTCTTGCCCGTGCCGCCTTTGCCGCTGGCTATGGCGAGCTTCATGCTGTCCTTTCCATTTATATATAGTTGCCCCCTCTCCAGTGTCCCGGCCCATGGCTTGAGCCGGGACTGATGGAGGAGCGAGTCGGGAGGCCTGTACCATCGTCGCTTTGAAAATGCTCTGCAAGACAGGTCCTGGCCTGGCTTGCCGTCGCGCAGGCGTAGGCGCAATTCACTTGCGCCGCCAACGCCGAAGCGAACGTGTTTAAGTTGATCTGCTTATCGACCGCTTTGGGCCAGCTTGTTCTTGAGGTCGGCGATCTCCGCCTCCAGAGCGGCGATGCGGTCAGCCTGAGCGTCGCCGGCATCTTGTGCAAAGACGCCCTGGCGACCCAGGCCAAGACCGCGACCGCGCCCAGCCATGCGCCCGATGCCTAAGCCGGAGCCTGCCATGCAGGCGCCGCGTCCGCGTCCGGTGCCGGGGCCTTTTCCGAGAGGTCCTGTTCCGTTGAAACCAGGCATATGTATATCCTCCTTGTGCGAGTTTTGCTTCGGTCTTACATAAGGCGTGCCATTAAAATTTATAGAGATATATCAATATATTAAGTTTATAGTATGAGCAGTGCAGCAAAAAGCGGCTAAATTTGCGTTACTATTAAAACCGGAGTACCGTGGCCGAAACCTCAACTGGAACACGCACGGCCATGAGCAAACGAAAACCGATTCATAGCTTTCCCGCGGACATCCCCTGCGAGGCCATCATGGACAGCGTGGCCGACGGCGTGTTCACCGTGGACCTGGACTGGGTCATCACTTCCTTCAACCGCGCGGCCGCCGAGATCACCGGGGTGCCGGCCGAGCAGGCCATCGGGCGCACCTGCCGCGAGGTCTTCCATTCAAGCATCTGCGACGGCGCCTGCGCCATCCACGCCTGCCTGGCCGAAGGCCGCACGGTGAGCAACAAATCCATCTCCATCATCCGCACGGACGGGGTGCGCCTGCCCGTGTCAATCAGCGCCGCGCCGCTGCGCGACGGCCGGGGAAGGGTCATCGGCGGGGTGGAGACCTTCCGCGACCTCTCGGAGCTGCAGCTCATGCGCAAGGAGCTGCAGGGCCTGCACAGCCTGGAAGACATCCGCACGCGCAGCCGGGCCATCATCCGCATCCTGGACATCCTGCCGCAGATCGCCGAGAGCCTGTCCACGGTGCTCGTGCTGGGCGAGTCGGGCACGGGCAAGGAGCTCTTCGCCAGGGCCATCCACAACCTGAGCCCGCGCAAGGCCAAGCCCTTCGTGGCCGTGAACTGTGGGGCCCTGCCCGAAAACCTCCTGGAATCCGAGCTGTTCGGCTATAAGGCCGGGGCCTTCACCGACGCCCGCCGCGACAAGCCGGGCCGTTTCGCCCTGGCCCAGGGCGGAACCATCTTTCTGGACGAGATCGGCGACCTGCCCATGGCGCTGCAGGTCAAGATCCTGCGCGTGCTTCAGGAGCGCAGCTACGAGCCGCTGGGCGCGGTGCGCAGCGAGCCCGCCGACGTGCGCGTGGTGGCGGCCACCAACCGCGACCTGTCGGCCATGGTCGAGCAGGGCGATTTCCGCCAAGACCTCTACTACCGGCTAAACGTGGTCCAGTTGCGCCTGCCGCCGCTGCGCGAGCGGCCCGAGGACATCCCGCTGCTGGCGGCGCATTTCGTGGCCAAGCGCAACGCACTCACGGGCAAGGACATCCAAGGCGTGTCGGAGGATGTCATGGGCCTGCTCGTGCGCTATCCCTTCCCCGGCAACGTGCGCGAACTGGAGAACATCATCGAGTACGCCTTCATCCTCTGCCACGGCGGGTTCATCCAGCTGGAGCACCTGCCCGAATATCTGCAGCCTGCTGATAGAACCGCGGATCATGCAGGCTCGCAACCCATGACCATGGAGGATATCCGCTACAAGGCCGTGGTCGACGCCCTGGCCCGGCATAAGGGCCGCAAACGACCGGCCGCCCGCGAGCTGGGTATCAGCAAGGATACATTGCGCCGTATTATGCAGCGCGCTGAATCAGGATAAAACTGCTCCACTATAAACCAGTGTGGATCATATTTAGCCTCTTATTAATCCCTTTCCCCCCAGCCTAGCCTTCATTTCTCTGTAAGCGCTTGATTTTCCATGGATGGCATTCCCCATGCTATCCATCGGTGCGTATGACCGGAGCAAAGTTTAGCCACGCAGGGCCGACCAAGCTTTGTCTGGCTTGCCATGAAGGCCGTTTGGCCACCCTGTTCGAGACAGCAAGTGAATTGCGCTTCTACAACATGGAGCGCGAGCCGGTCGTTTTGCACGAGGCTTGCGCCTGTTCAGGCGCTTCCGTGGGGCGGCTGGCGGAGTTGATCGTCGGCCGGGGCGCCTCGGCCTTGATCTGCGGAGCGCTTACAGGCTGTTGCCGCATGACCCTGGAGCGTAGGGGCATAACGGTCCTGCCATGGATCGCCGGAAGCGTGGAGCAAGTGCTCCAGGCCCAGGCACAAGGCAGGTTGGATACGCTGATAATGCCTGGCTGCTCGGGTCCGGCGAATCGGCAGTGCGAGCGAGGACGTGACTCGACCGTCGGAAGGCGCTGTCGGCAACGATATCAACAGGAGAAATGAACCATGAAAATCGCCGTGAGCACGCAAGGCAAAGAACTGGACAGTCCGCTGGACCCGCGCTTCGGCCGGGCCGCCGGCTTTATGGTCGTTGATTCGGATACGCTGGAGCACACCTATGTGCCCAACTCGCAGAACCTGGCCCTGGCCCAGGGCGCGGGCATCCAGTCGGCCCAGTGCGTGGCCAACGCCGGCGCAGGGGCGGTCATCACCGGCCATGTGGGGCCCAAGGCCTATATGGCCCTGGATCGGGGCGGCATCAACGTCTATCTGCAGGACGGAGGCACGGTGCGGGAAGCGCTGGAAGCCTTCAAGGCCGGCCGCCTGAGCCCGGCCTCCGGCGCAGACAGGGACGGACACTGGTAGCGCCGCGCAGCGGGCGGAAGGATATCCGGCATGCCGGGAAGCCCCTATCCCCGGACGTCTGGGTCCATCCGCCCGCTTTCCGGCTCTTTCTGGACGCATGGAATCACATAACGGAGGACGCATGAAGATCGCCATTCCCGTCGCTGGCGGAAAGTTGTGCCAGCACTTCGGACATTGCGAGCAGTTCGCCCTGCTCGATATCGACGAGGCAGGCGGCCGCGTGGGCGCCATGAGCCTGCACGTGCCGCCGCCACACGAGCCGGGCGTGCTGCCCAAGTGGCTGGCGGAGCTGGGCGTAGGCCTGGTCATCGCGGGCGGCATGGGCCAGCGCGCCCAGGGCATATTCGCCGAGCACGGGGTCAAGGTCGTGGTCGGCGCCCAGGGCGGAGCACCCATGGAGATCGCCGAGGCCTATCTGGGCGGCAAGTTGGCCACCGGACCCAACACCTGCGATCATTAGAGTAGTTGCTTTTTAGACGCCCGCTCCGGCGCCTGCGGCGCAAGTGAATTGCGCCTACGCCTACGCAGCGTAAAGCCATGCCGACGCATGGCTTGCAGAGCATTTTCAAAAGCAAAATGCTCTAGGGCGTTTTGCACAAGTGCTGGGAAGGGCAAAGCCTTTCCCAGACTTATCCCCCGGGGCCATGATCAGATAAGGCGCGCCCCTGGACCCGCGTGGTTTATTTGTGGACTGGATTGGGCGTGCGTGAAGCGCGCATGCGCTGATCAGCAAGAATTCATCGGGTGAAAGGGTAGGCAGGCCCGGTTCCGAGAATACCGATCACGAATGGACGGCCAGGAACCGCCAAGGAGACATGCTCGATGCCATTGTACGATTATCGTTGCGGGAGTTGCGGCACCGCCTTTGAAGAGATCGCCAAGGCAGACGACAAGCCGGTCTGTCCCAAATGCGGCGGCTCGGCCAGCAGGGAACTAGCCGCGCCGTCGTCGCTCACCGGCAAGGCGCGCTCGGCGTTGCCCGGTTCCTCGGGCCACGGCTGCTGCGGCTCCCGTCCCGGCGAAGCCGGCTGCGTGCCGGGCTCGTGCTGCGGCAAGGCCTGATCCGGAGCGCCGTATGGTACATGACCTGGAAATGTTGGCCTTTGATCTTCAGGAAAAGATCGATGCGCAGGCAAAGGCCAAGTACGGCCAAGCCGGCTTCGAACGATGGCTGAAGGGCGAACGGATGGGGCGCATGAAGGGTGCGAGTTGCAGCGGCAGGCTTACGGGCTCGTGCGGGGATACCATCGAGATATTTCTGAAGATCGACGGAGAGTGCATCGTGGATGCCTCGGGGTGGTCCGACGGATGCGGCGCGAGCCAGATTTGCGCCGGGCTGGCCGCCGAGTTGGTCCTTGGCTCGACCCTGGACCAGGCCGCGACCGTGGAAGCGGATACGCTCCTGGAGCGGCTTCCCGGTTTCCCGGTAGAGGAAAGCCACTGCGCGAAGCTGGCGACCAGTGCGTTGCACGAGGCGATCCACGTATACCTCACGAAGAGGAAGTGACATGGAGAAGATCCTTATCATCGGCTGCAAGAAAGCCATGGATGACGTTTGCATCGGCTGTTCGCGATGTCTGGTGGGCTTCAACCGTCGCGAAGGCGTTTTCAATACGTACCAAGGCGTCGAGGCGCAGGTCATGGGCCTGCTCAACTGCGGGGACTGCCCGGGAGCGACCATCGTCACACGTCTGGCCCAGGTCAAGCTGTGGAACGCGCCGCTTGGCGAGAAGCCCACGGCTATCCACGTGGGGCCTTGCATCACGGACCACTGTCCGCACAGGGAAACACTTCTGGCCAAGATCAGGGCCAAAGCAGGCATCCCGGTCATCGAAGGCACGCACCCTTATCTGCCCAAGGATATTTTCGCCTGATCGATGCCGTAAGTACACTTCAACCGTCACATGTTGTCGCGGACATGTCCGTGCATATGCATTGAAAGAGGACACACATGAGTAATTCATGCAGCAGTTGCGGCGAAAACGGGAATTGTTCCTACCAGAAAGAAGGCAAGGACTGCGGCAAGAAGGAGCAAAGCCCCGAGGATCTCAAGCTGGCGGAGAATCTCGGCCGAATCAAGAACAAGATAGTGGTCATGTCCGGCAAGGGCGGCGTGGGCAAGTCCACCATGGCCGCCAATATCGCCTTGTCCCTGTCCCTGGCCGGCAAGAAGGTCGGCCTGCTCGACGTGGACGTGCACGGCCCCAGCATTCCCCGGCTCCTGAGCCTGTCGGGCCAGCAGGCCCATATCGAGAAGGACTACATCGAGCCCATTCCCTGGAGCAAGAACCTGTGGGTCATGTCCCTGGGCTTTCTGCTGCCCGACCGGAACGAAGCGGTCATCTGGCGCGGTCCGGTGAAGATGGGCCTCATCCGCCAGTTCCTGCAGAACGTGGCCTGGGGCGAGCTGGATTTCCTCATCGTTGACTGCCCTCCGGGCACTGGCGACGAACCCCTCTCGGTCATGCAGCTCATCGGACAGGAGACCAAATCGGTCATCGTCACCACTCCGCAGATGCTGGCCATCGACGATGTGCGCCGGTCAATCACGTTCTGCAAGCGCACCGAGAGTCAAATCCTGGGCGTGGTCGAGAATATGAGCGGCTTCGTCTGCCCGGAGTGCGGCAAGCGCCATGAGATTTTCAAGTCCGGCGCCGGCGAGCGGATGGCCATGGAAATGGGCGTGCCGTTCCTTGGGCGCATCCCGGTGGACCCGGAACTGGCCCGCGCGGGCGACGAGGGCTTCGCCTACGTCAAGGTGTATCCCGACAGCGAGACGTCCAAGGTCATGCGCGCGGTTGTCCAGCCCATGCTCGATCTGCAAGCCGTGACAGCCTGATCGCTCAGTGGGCCTCGGGAGGGAAGCGGGCGCAACCGTCCCCCCGAGGCCTGCAATCCGCTATAATATCGAGACATAACCAGTGGATAATCCAGGTCGGGTTTCCAGGCCGGAAGGGAAACATCCTTGAACACCGGAGACTCTGCAACGGTTAGCGCCAGCAATGGCCACGGCGGGTGTCTGCTCTGCGGAGCCCACAATCCAAGGTCAATGAACCTGTCTTTTCAAGCGACAGGAGATGGCGGCGTTAAGACACGATTCAAAACACATGCCGAACTTCAAGGATATGACGGCATCATTCATGGCGGCGTCATCTCGTCTTTGCTGGACGCTGCGATGACGCACTGCCTTTTTCACAGTGAGGTGCAGGGAGTTACCGGAGATCTTCACGTACGGTTCGTGCAATCGGTTCCATGCGATGTCTCTCTTGAGATACGTGCATGGATACTGTCTTCTCATCCGCCTCTCTATCGGCTCAGGGCAGAAATGATGCTGGAGGAGCGGCTCATGGCCTGGGCCGAAGCCAAATTCATGCAGCGCAGGCCTGCTGACTGACTTCGCTACGCGCGACCGCCGCTCTGCCGAAAGCAGCAGTTGCGGGCATCTCTCCTTGCCATCTCGGCTCGAGGGCCAGAATTCTTATTTAACGCCCTTGGCGCGCAGGAATTCGCCCAGTTTCACGTCCGTACCACGAATGTGTTTGAGCAGCCAGTCTTCCACATAGTCGAGCACTTCGGGGGCCAGGTTTTCCGTCTTGTCCGAGGCATAGTCCAAAAGAAAGTCGATGCTCCTGCCGACGAACTCGCGGTGCTCGGCGCGGTGCTCCGCGGCTTCTGAGTAGCCGTGCGCGTCCATGAGCCGCTCCTCCGTCGAAAAGTGATAGGCCGCATAGTCGCCCAGGCTCGTGATGATGCCAGAGGTGGTCCCGGTTGTCAGGACAGGTCGGCGGCGGAAATAAGGTGTAGCCGGGTTACTGTTCACGCCGCCCGGCGGGACGGTGTCATGCCCTGAGCATTTCCCGGTCCAGGCATTGCCGCCTG
>JAEYOJ010000062.1 GCA_023411815.1 Pseudomonadota bacterium
GGGCGACCTCCAGCACGCTCGAGTTCATCTGCTCCATGGCCGTGGCGGCCTCGCCCGTGCGCGTCTGCTGCACGCCTGCGCCCTGGCTGGACTGCTCCACCTGGGCCGAGAGCTCCTCGGAGGCCGAAGAGACACGTTCGGAGATCAGGTCGGCCTCTTGGGCCACGCGCGCCATGCTTTCGTTTTGCTGGCGGATGAGTGCTTCCTGTTCCTTGCTCTTGCTCAGATCCACGTAAATACAGAACCCGCCAATGATCCGGCCGTCCAGGTCCGTCAGGGAAGCTATGTTGGCAAAGGCATGCACGAGCCCACCCTTGTGACCTGCGACCTGGAGCTCCTGGTTGCGTACGGTTTCACCCGTTTTCATGCACTTGCCTACGAGAGTCGAGCGTGTGGCGTCTTTGTAAAAGAGCTGGGCCATGCTTTTGCCGAGATGACGCTCCGGCGGGCCGTCGAGTTGGAGCATGTCCAGGCAGGGCTGGTTGATGAAGGTGATATGCTCGTTCGTGTCCACCACGAGGCAAGGCACGGTCATGCCGTGCATGAGGCCCTGTGCGAAGCCGAGCTTGTTCTTCAGTTCGGCCACCATGGCCGCCACGTTATGGCTCAGGGCCGCGAACTCGTACTTGAACGTCCCGTCTAGCCTGGCCTTGAAGTCCCCCCTGGCGATATGTTTGGTGAACTCCTCGATGGCCTGCACCGGCTGGGTCACATTGCGGCGCATGACCAAAGCCAGCAGGCCGACGAGGCAGACGATGATGGCCGCGCCGATGCCCATGAGCGTGAAGGTCTGCCGCTTGGCCGTCACGGTCAGCTCGTCCATGTAGCCGCTCATGCACACTGCCCAGCCCGTTTCGGGTACGCGCCTCACGGTCAGGAACTTGGCTTCGCCCTGGTAGTCGTATTCAAAGAAGAAATTGCCTTTGGCCTCGTTGGCCTTGATGGTGTCGGATATCGTCGAAGACGTGAAAAGCACTCCTGCGTTCGGGTGGGCGATGAGAAGCCCGTCAGCGTCGATTATGAAGCCGTAGCCGCGTTCGCCGAAGCGCTCGTTGGCGAGGAAGATGGATGTGAACTGCTCCCAGAGCGGAAATACGGCGACGCCGCCGAGGATCGCGCCCGATGCGGAGCGCACGGGCGCTGCCACGGCGTAAACCAGAGTCTGGCTTCCATCAGGCCGGAAGACCGAACGGGATATATGCTCCCTGCCGCCGTCCAGGACGGCACGCACGTAGTCCTGGTCATGCAGATCGCGGCCGGCGAGGTTGCCCGTCTTGTTGTCCACGCCCGCGAGGATCTTGCCCTGCCGGTCGAAGACGGCAATGCCCCAATAAGCCTTCCTGTAAGAGCGCATGTAGTCCGTTAGCCGCTCGGAAGCGCGCTGGGCTCCTCCCGTGGACAGAGATTCGACGATGGCGGCTTGATTGGCCAGGGTTTGGGCAGTATGGGCATTACCGCGCAGCTCCCAACTCAAGGCCTGGACCACGGATCGCGTGGATTGGGACACGGCATGTGTCTGCAGGTTGAGGGCAAGGTCGTAGGATGTGTGGCTGACGTACATGACCATGCCGCCGACTGCTGCAATAAAGGCTGCGGAAACAATGACAATAATTATCGTGCTGATATGCTGCGCTCTGATTTTCATGCAGTAGTTCCTTCAGATGATAGTAGAGTGCTTATTTACTATGAGAATAGTTCTTCTGTGTCAACTTTGAGTCTTTGAGAAGGCTTATCGCAATAAACATTTGTCAATTGATAACTAATCGGGCCAAGATAGGTGGATGGAAATGGCAACTCCAGGCTATAACGAATCTGCCGGCATGGGTGGGATGCGTAAGAAAAACAATTACAATATCGCATATTCATAGTGGAATAGTGCCCGTATCGGATTTTCCCAGATATAAGGGCATGTCGCCTTCGGCGAAGGCGTGATATGCGTTTTCAAAGATGGTTGTAACGTTGTCAGATATCCCAACAGGCTACGCGAGACATGGTCACCACGGCTTCCCGAAGGCCGGAAGTCAATTGGCTGCCTCGGCGGCCAGCCCAATGTCAGGCTTCCGAAGGCGGTTTCGCAATGGCAGCTTGTTGAAGAACTGGCTGTGCGGACCAGCATGGCCCGCCGGGGGCGTTGCGACCATCCCGGAGTTGAAAGGTCCAGGACGGACTCTTTCAACAGTCTGTTAAGGCGGGCAAGGGGTGACATCGAGAAGGCGCCAGGGCTGGGGAAAAGAAGTGATCCCGGTCGGGTAAGGGATTTCTGGAATTGGGTGCGTGCTTACTAGGTGGGACGCCAGTGGCGCGCCGCTGTCTGGTGAACCGGGAGGGCGGCGCCCTCCCGGTTCGGTCTTACAGAATCTGGCTCAGGAAGAGCTTGGTGCGGTCGTGCTCGGGATTGACGAAGAAGTGCTCGGGCGTGCCGGTCTCGATGATCTCCCCGTGATCCATGAAGATGACCCGGTCGGCCACTTCGCGGGCGAAGCCCATTTCGTGCGTGACCACGACCATGGTCATGCCCGAACGGGCCAGGGCCTTCATGACGTCCAGCACTTCGCCGATCATTTCCGGATCCAGGGCCGAGGTCGGCTCGTCGAAGAGCATGATCTTGGGGTTCATGGCCAGGGCGCGGGCTATGGCCACGCGCTGCTGCTGGCCGCCCGAGAGTTTGCGCGGATAGACCGAGGCCTTCTCCTTGATGCCGACCCTGGCCAGGAGTTCCATGGCCTTCTGCTCGGCCTGCTCGCGGGAGACCTTCTTGAGCTTCATGGGTGCCATGGTCAGGTTTTCGAGCACGGTCTTGTGCGGGAAAAGATTGAAGCTCTGGAAGACCATGCCCAGTTCCTGGCGCACGAGGTTGATGTCCACCTGCGGCGAGTAGAGGTCCTGCCCGTCCACGATGATCTGACCGGAATCGATCTCCTCCAGGCGGTTGATGGAGCGCAGGAGCGTCGACTTGCCTGATCCGCTGGGACCGATGATGACCACCTTCTCGCCCTTGCGCACGCTCAGCGATACGTCCTTCAGGGCCTTGAGCTGGCCGAAGGACTTCCGCACGTTGCGGATGCTGATGATCGGCTCGGCCTTAGTCATAGGAGAGCCTCCGTTCCATGTGGGCTACGCCGCGGGACAGGAGCAGCGTGATGACGAGATAGATGAGCGCGATCATGGTGTAGGTCTCGAAATAGAAGAACGTCTCGCTGGCGAACTCGCGGCCCCGGCGCAGCATGTCCGTGACGGCCAGGATGGAGACCAGGGACGTGTCCTTGAGCAGCATGATGAACTCGTTGCCCACGGGTGGCAGGATGGTCCTCCAGGCCTGGGGCAGGATGACCAGCCTCATGGTCTGCCGCTTGGAGAAGCCCAGGGAGCGCGCCGCCTCGGTCTGGCCCTTGTCGATGGACTGGATGCCGGCCCTGAATATCTCGCCCATGTACGCGCCGTAACAGATGCTCATGGCCAGGATGGCGGCTATCATGTCCGGCACCTGGAGGTAGCGGCCCAGGGCGTAATAGACGTAAAAGAGCTGCACCAGGAGCGGGATGCCGCGCACGACCTCGACGTACGTGGAGGCCACGACGTTGACGACCCTGTTGCTGGAGACGCGGCCGAGTCCCGTGAGCAGGCCCAGGAGCAGGGCGAAGAAGATGGAGGCGACGGTGACCTGGAATGTCACCAGGATGCCGTCCGGGAGGAACTTCAGGATGCGCCAGTAGGGGTCGGGCCTGGAATAGACGAGGTACAGGATGGCCGCCAGCGCGCCGACGAAGGAGAGCGTCCAGGCATTGAGCAGGCCGCTGTACTTCGGTCGCTTGATGGCCGAGCCCTCCGTGATTTCGAATTGCATTCTGTCTTCGGGCATGGCTGTAAATGGGGTTACCGGTGGAGGAAAACAAAGCCGGGACCTCGGAAGCCCGCGGTCCCGGCTCGATGCTTCATGCTTTGTCCAAAGGCATTCCTGCAGGGCCTACTTGGCGCTGAACCACTTCTTCACGATGGCGTCGTAGGTGCCGTCGGCCTTGATCTTGGCCAGGCCCTTATTGACCAGGGCGGCGTTCTCCTCGCCCTTCTTGTTCTTGGGGAAGGCGAAGCCGTAGTATTCCTTCTCCTCGGAGGGCAGGATGAAGGAGATCTCCAGCTTGCCGGAGTACTCGGGCTGCAGCAGGGCGTAGTTGGCGGCCACGGGATCGTCGCAGGACACTGCGTTGATGCGGCCGCTGTAGAGGTCTTCCACGGCCAGGCCCACTTCATCGTAGGTCTTGGCGGTCACGCCCTTGAGGTCCTTGACAGCGAAGTAGCCGGTGGTGCCGATCTGAGCGCCCACGGTCTTGCCGACCAGGTCGGCGGCGGACTTGATACCGGAACCCTTCTGCACGATCACGGCCTGTTTGACCTCGAAATAGGGCTCGGAGAAGAGCATGGCGTTCTTGCGCTCGTCAGTGATGGACACGGAGGAGCTGACCATGTCGTACTTGCCGGCGAGCAGGCCGGCGAAGATGCCGTCCCAGGCCACGTTCTTGATGACGGGATTGAAGCCGGCGGCCTTGCCGATGGCCTGCAACAGGTCGGGCGCGAAGCCCACGACCTTCTTGCTGGAATCAAGCATCTCCATGGGCGGCCAGGTGGCGTCGCTGGCGATGACGATATCCTTGGCCGAGGCCATGGAGGGAACGGCCAGCACAACTAGCAACAGGAACGAGAAGACTTTCTTGAGCATCTGCAGCTCCTCCCGAAGGTATGGGTTCACGCTCGACGCGAGTTCTCCCGCCTTGGCGGCGTAAACGACGAATCGGTTACAATAGGCGGAAAACGCTCTCCAATAGCCTTACATAAGGCGACTTGACAAGTGCTTTGATTTGTTGGCGGCATTCCTGGCGGTCCGCCGGCCGCCATGGGAGTGGCAAGCCGCGTTGATATGCGGTATGGCGGTGCTGCCTTGCATTGCTCTATCCGATCAACGCAATATAACCGGGAGGAGCCGCCTTGGCCTTCTTTTCCGCAAGCGTGAGCCTGTCACGCTACCGCATCATGGACGACGTGAACGACCATATCCTGCGCGAAGCGCCGGAGCGGCTGGTCAAGCACGCCTTCCAGGACATCGACCACACCGCCGACGAGCGCTCCTTCGGCTGGGTCTGCGCCGACGACTACCTGGACAACAGATGGAAAACCTCTCCGCCGGAGAAGGGAAATTTCCTGGTCTTTTCCCTGCGCCTGGACACGCGCCGCGTGCAGCCCGCGGTGTTCAAGAAGCACGTGGCCATCGCCGAGCGCTCCTTCCTGGAGTCCATCGAGGACCCGGACAAGCGCTTCATGTCCAAGGACCGCAAGCGCGAGATACGCGAGCAGGTCATGCTCAAGCTGCGCGCCAGGGCCCTGCCCGTGCCGGCCGTGTTCGAGGCGGCCTGGGACGTGCGCACGCACACGGTCTACCTGGCCTCGACCAACTCCAAGGTGCGCAGCCTGTTCGAGGACCTGTTCACGCTGACCTTCGAACTGGCCCTGGAGCCGCTGACGCCCTTCTTCCTGGCCGCGCGCATGCTGGGCGAGGAGGCCTTGTCCCGGCTCGAATCCCTGGAACCCACCGACTTCCCCGGCTAGGAGGCCGTCTCATGTCCGAAGGGCTCTATCTTTCCGAGCGCGAGAGCGCCATCCTGGGCCAGGAGTTCCTTACCTGGCTGTGGTTCAAGAGCGAGCGCGAAGGCGGCCGCTTCAAGGCCGGCGGCGATGAATGGTTCGAAGTGTACATGGAGCAGCGCGTGTCCGTGGAGGGCGGCAGCGGCGAGGGCAAGGAGGTTGCCACCGTGGCCGGCCCGCATGCCGAGCTGCGCGAGGCCCGTATGGGCCTGACCACGGGCAAGAAGGTCAACCGCGCCCTGCTGCGCCTGGCCCAGGACGGCGAGGAGTGGACCATGCAGCTCAAGGCCGAGGACTTCGCCTACAATTCCGTGCGCACGCCCAAGGTGGACACGCGCCGCGAGCAGGGCGAGGACCCCGACGGCGCGTGGCTGGAGAAGCTCTACCTGCTGGAGAAGAGCATCGGCTTCATCGATGCGCTCTACCGCCAGTTTCTGGAGGTCCGCCTGTCTTCCCTCAGGTGGCCCCAGGAAGTGGCGGCTTTCCGCACCTGGCTGTCCGAACGCTGATCCCGCCCCGGACCCGCAATCAACAACGAATCGAGGAGGGCGCCGCCCTCTATGGGGACTCAGCCGACTTGAGAAATTAGGAAACGCCGGGGAATCATCGGACAGTCATCGGACGAATGCAGAACTGACGCGGGACATCGGGAAATCGAAAGGGCCGCGAGAACGCGAAATCCAAGATGAGAAATTCGCGAGCTTGCGGCCTTTTTTATCATCCAAGATGAGAAGGGCTACAGTTCGAAGTACGCCTCCCTGGAAATCCACGGCAAGCTGACCTGGTTAGGCTTTAGGCCGATCTGCGAGGCTATGAACGCCTTAAGCTTGGGCTCGTCAGTCATGCCGTCTTTTTGAAACCTGTCCCGGTTCTGATACCAGGCCTTCATCACCTGCAAATCGGTTTCAGTTGGATTTTCATGTGAGGAATCAACCTTCCAGGTCTGCTTATCATTCCCAGAAACGCCTCCATTATCGGGCGAATAATCAGCCATTGCGAGGGCAAATCCGTAGCCTGAGGCTTCTGGTACCATTTCCAAAATTGCCGACACAAAATTGGCCCGTGTCTCTTTCTGTATATCCAAGGCGGCGCGCATCGCAGTTTGCGCCTTTTGCTCATAAGTAAGATTAAGTTGATCGGCTACGATGAAAATTTTTATGCGCTTACGGCCTGCAAAACTAACGTCGCCCTTTTTAACTATTTTATAGTCTACAGCTTGTGACACATCATCATGACGTGGATTATTGTTGGCTGCGGATTTGCCCGTATGATCGTCAAGAGTTACCTGTATTGACTGCCCTTGCATGGATTGAGCGGATTCCGTCTTCTCTGGCTTCGGTACAACAACGGCAGCTGCAACCATGAACAGAAACGCGAGCCCGCAGTATACCCCCAAAGCCTTGCCCCTGCTGCCGACACGTACCAGCGAAGGCTTGATAAGGCCCACCACTGCCGCGCACAGGCTCGCCCACACCAGCAGGGTAAACAGAATAATCACTGCATCCATGCTCTACTCCAGGCTATCTCGACTCCCGCGCCAACCATAACATCCGGCCGATGATCCGCACATTGCGACTTTCATCCAGCATATCTACTTCGATCGGAGCATACTGCCTGTTCACACTTCGCAAAATATATTTCCCAGGTATGCGGTCTATATATTTAATATAGACCTCATCGTCTATTCCCACGGCATATTTCTTTCCTGGCAAAACATCTTTTTGGTTCTCGTCAATTAATACATTGTCCTCGTCTTCAATCTCAGGAGACATGGAATCCCCGGAGACACGCACAAGAACCATTGTCTTTGGGTTGCCTTTCTTCCTTAGCCATTCCGATTTGAACGCATAATACCCGTCTATTTCCTTGCTTGTGAGCAAGCTCCCGTTTCCTGCACTCAGCCGCGCCTCGACTTTTGGCACCATGATGAATGCAGGATCGCAGACTTGAGCGCCCTGCATGGGAACGCCAGCGCCTACAGGCTCGGCAGTCGTCGTGCTTCTGCGCATGGACCCTTCACCAAAAAAGAGCCAGTCCGCACTAACGGAAAAATTGTTTGATATGGACTTTACCCAACTCGGGGGGATTTGTTGCTTCTGCTTGGCGGCGGATATGGAACCCTGGCTTATGCCAAGGCTTCTTGCCAACGCCGTATCCGAATCGACTCCGGCGGCCTGCTTGAGGCGGGCAAGTTGTTCATCAAAGGTTGACTCTTTAACTTGAGAACTGTCCATGAAAGTGTCCATGTGACCTTAGTAAAATTATTCAATATTATCGCAGCACTAACACCACTTCCTCGAAAAACGAGTTTTTCGTTTTGTCAAAGGCTTATTTATTGACAGTCAAAGATAAAACCTTTAACCAGGGCTTGTACGGCGGTAACAAGTTTAGCCGCCACAGGCGTAACTAGTATCCGGCCCGTAAATTCGGGTCAACGTCCGAAGGATCAATCAGATCGGATGAATAAGCATCGGCAGACCAGTCAGCTCTCCCTTTTCGCGCCGGGCCTCGACATCGACCCGGTGGTGAAGGCCGCCATGCGCGAGGCCGCGCGGACTAGCGGCCTGTCGCGCGAGCAGATCTGCGACCACATGAACGATCTGGCCGGACAGGCCGGCATCCGGCTGGGCGGCGGTAACGCCAAGGCCCTTGCGATGGCCACGCTGGAGAAGTGGCTGAACCCCCTGGACCGCGAGCACATTCCTTCGGCCCGCGCTATCGGGGTCTTCTGCCGGGTCGTGCAGGACCGTGCGCCTCTGCAGGCGCTCGTGGCTCCCCACGGCCTGCACCTCATTGACGAGCAGCAGGCCCGCCGTCTGCGCATGGCCGAGATCGAGGAAGAAATGGAAGCGCTCAAGCGCGAAAGGCAAAGGCTCAAGGCAGGGGTGTGATGAAACGTAACTCGGTATTGATCCGGTCTTGGATGGTGAGAAAGGGCATCACGCCAACAGGGCTCGCCAGGGAAATTGGGGTGTCCCACCCGTTGGTCAGCCAGACGATATCCGGCGGTAAGAACAATCGCCGGGTCCTGAAGGCCTTGCTGGGCAAGGGCTGCCCCAAGAAGTGGCTGGCCCTGCCCGAGGATCTGGACAGCGGAAAACAGCAAGCGGCCTGAGCCCGAGCAAGGCCCTGCAACTCAAGTGGATGCAGGGCCTTGCTCGGCCCAGCCATGTAGGACCGGAACGTACATCCAGTGGATCAGAGACTACGCATGCAGGACGCTTACACGACTAAAGAGCTGTACACGCTCCTCGGTCTCTCGAAACAGGGGTTGCTCAACCAGGCCAAGGCCAAAGGTTGGCAGTCCCGCCCGCGCAAGGGCCGGGGCGGTGGCCATGAATGGCTCGTGTCCTCCATGCCCGAATCCCTGCGCATAAAGCTCCTGCGCCACGAAGATGAATCCGCCCAGCCACTTCCGACCCCGGACGCACCGACCCTGGCCACCGCGCCTTTAGCCGAGGCCAAGAAGGGCAAGGCCCTGGCCAAGGCCGACCTGGTAGCCCTGTACGTGGAGTGGGTGCGCAAGGCCAAGGGCGGGACAAAGGACGCGGCGCGCGAGAGTTTCGTGCTGGCCTACCAGGGCAGCGCATGGCCCAGGCTGCTGGAAATCCTCGGCCCGAGCGTGAGCTGGAAGTCCATCGAGCGCTGGAAGGTCAGTCTGCGCCGTCAGGGCAGCGTGGTCAGCCTGGTGGACCGCCGGGGCACGCACAACTCCGAACGCCAAGTCATGGCCAAGGAGCACGTGGAGATCCTCCTGCGGGCCGTGCTGCAGCCAAACGCGCCCACCGTGGCCTCGGCCGCGCGCATGGCCGAGTCGGTCATGCGCGCCCAGGAGCTGTCGACGCCCAGCGAGGCCACCATGCGCCGCTTCCTGCGCAAGTGGCAGGAGACGAATTTCGGCACCTGGGTCTACACTCGCCAGGGCAAGAAGGCCTGGAACGACCTGGCCGCCTTCTACATCGACCGCGACTACTCGCGCATCGCGGTCGGCGACGTCATCGTGGCCGATGGCCACGTGCTCAACTTCGAGACGCTCAACCCCTGGACCGGCAAGCCCCAGCGCATGGAGCTGGTGCTCTGGTACGACATGGCCTCCAACTGCCCGCTCGGCTGGGAGATCATGCCCACGGAAAACGTGCAGTCCATCGCGGCGGCCTTCCGCCGGGCATGCATGACCTTGGGCAAGCTGCCGCGCGTTGCCTACCTGGACAACGGCAAGGCCTTCCGGGCCAAGTACTTCCACGGCGTGGATTTCCGCCAAACCGGCCTGTCCGGCCTGTTCGGCGAGCTTGGCATCCACACTATCTTCGCCTGGCCCTACCACGGGCAATCCAAGACCATCGAACGCTTCTTCGGCACGCTGCACGACCTGGAGCAATGGGTGCCGTCCTATGTCGGCGCGTCCATCGCGACCAAGCCCCCGCGCCTGAACCGTGGCGAGCCCCTGCACCGCAAGGCCTACGAGGCGGCCGGCGGACGGCCATTGACCTTAGAGGAAACCCACGCGGCCGTGGCCCGCTGGATCGACGAGTACATAAACCGTCCCCAGCGCGGCCACCTGCAGGGCAAATGCCCGGCGGAAGTCTTCCTGGCCGGGCGCGGCCCCGGCGTGGACGCACGCCGCCTGCGCCACCTCATGATGGGCCAGCACGTCACCAAGATCACCCGCGACGGCATCAAGCTCTTCGGCCGGCGCTACTACGCCCCGGAACTCTACTCGCGCACGCACGGCGTGCTGGTGCGCTACGACCTGCACGACCCCGGAAGCATCCTGGTCTACGACGCCCAGGGCAAGACGCTTTTGTGCGAGGCCAGGCGCGTGCGGGGAATCCATCCCGTGGCGCGCATCCTGGGCGACGCGCAGGACCTGCGCGAGCTGGAGCAGGCCGTCAGCCTCAAGAAGGCCCAGGAGCGGGACGCCTCGTCCATCGCGCGCGGCGTGCTGAACGACGCCCTGGCCGACCAGCGCAGGCGCATGGCCGAGCTGACCGAAGCAACAGTTGAGACGGCGGCGATTGAATCAGGCACGGCCGCGCCGAACCTGCCGCAATCAAAAGTCCGGTGCATCGAAAGCGCGGTGCGCAAGGCCCGCGAGACCCGCGAAGCCCGCGATTACACGCCGCCCGCCGAATTGCCGCATATCACCAGTGAACTCGACAAGTACGAATACCTGTTCGGCCTGGCCCAGCGCGACGGCCTGACGTTGCGCGAACCGGACAGGGAATTCATGGCCGCCTACGAGGCGACCGAGGAATACCGCGAGGTGGCCCAGGCCCGCTTCGAACGCCTCGCCAGGTTGTACGCCCGCAGACGGGCCAACACATAAGGAGACGCCATGCGCAAGGACGTGTTCATCGAAACAGGCAACGTCACGGAATTCCGGCGCAAGGTACGCGCCCTGGAGGACACCATGGAGGGCGAGACCGGCTTCGCGCTGGTCTACGGCCAGGCCGGGCGCGGCAAAACCGAGACCGCCCGCAACTACTACGCCCAGGCCGGCGGCATCTACCTGCGCGTGATGGGCGGCTGGACCAAGACCGCCTTCGCCCAGGCCCTGTGCCTGCTCACCAGCGGCGAGAGCCCGGCATCCTTCGCGGTCTGCAAACGCCGCGTGATCGAATCACTGGACGCTGCCCCGCGCACGATCTTCGTCGATGAGGCCGACCGGCTGCACGTGGAGCGCATCGAGGATCTGCGCGACATCCATGACATGACCGGCTCCCCGGTGGTGCTTATCGGCGAGCTGGAGCTGAAGGGGCTGCTCGGCGAACGCCGCCGCATCTGGAGCCGCGTCAAGCAGGTCATCGAATTCGGCCCGGTCACGGAAGAGGACGTGGCCATCCTGGCAGAGGAGGCCGCCGGCCTGGAGATAGCCCCCGAGGCCGGCGCGCTCATCGTGCGCCGCGCGGACGGCGACTTCCGGCTGGTCTGGACGCTGCTCGGCCAGTTGGAGCGGGCGGCCAAGGCGCGGGAAACCACGCTCATCGACGCCAAGCTGGCCGGCGACGTAGCGCGCCAGGTCGCCGGCTGGAGGAACTGATGGACCAGTCCGAGCGCGAACGCATGTGGCGGGTCATCGGCACGAGCAACCCGGGCTGGAGCATGCACGATGTCGCGCGCATCGCGGGCGTGGGAGTGCAGCAGGCGGTCGATTACTGCGCCTGGCTCGAATCCGCCGGCTACGTGAAGCCCCACGCTCTCGGCCGCTGGCGCGCCACCCAGGCCGCCCGCTCCACTCTGGCCGCGCCGAGCCCGGACGGCCAGGAGCGCATCAGCTTGGAGCTGGTGCTGGACACGGCCTCGGGTGAAGTGCGCCTGTTGCGCGAGTCCACGCCCGGCGCGTGGTTGCGCGTGCAGAAGGCTTTTGCCCAGCCGGGCAGCCTGCGCGGAATAGAGTCCGACACCGCCCGCGACCGCATGTGGGCCGGCGTGCGCGAACTGCGCAGGTTCACCCGCAAGCAGTTGGCCGGAGCCACCGGCTGCGCCAAGGGCGCAGTGGCGGATTACGTCCGTCTGCTGTGCCTGTCCGGCCTGCTGGTCGAGGTCGGCCGCACCGGCCAGCAGGCCATCTACGAACTCAAGCAGGACCCCGGCCCGCAGCGGCCGGTCATCCGCGAAACCGTCAGGCGCATCAAGCGCTACAGGAGGAAGGCATGATCACCGAGAAATTCGAAAGCGCCTTGAACGACCTGGGCTCCCTGGCCGGCACGGTGCCGTCCGACGTCTGGGAGCGGTTGCGCCCCATCCACGCGCAGCTACGTGGCATCCAGGAGCCCCTGGCCAACCTGGAATCCCTGGGCATCATGTCCGGGCTGACAGACGGCCAAAAGCTCTACATGACCTGCCCCGAGAACGGACCCCGGCCTGGCGAGTCCGTGCCTCTGAGCGAGTGCCTTGTCTGCGGCAAACTGAACGACTGCTTTCGCGCGTAACCGGCAAATCAAGGGAGAATGACCGTGGCGAGGAGCAAACCGCAAGTGATGACGATCGAGGATATGACCCAGGCCGATGCCGTGCTGGAAGAGCTGTGCCGCATCGGGCGCAGGCTGGGCGAGGTCGAGGCGGCCATGAACGAGGCCCTGGACCAGGCCAAGGCCGAGGCCAAGAAGGCGGCCGCGCCGCTGGCCGCGCGCAAGAAGGAGCTGGAGGAAGCCCTGGCCTTGTTCGGAGCCTACAACAAGGCCGACCTGTTCAAGAAGCGCAAGTCCGTGGAGCGCGCCTTCGGCGTGTTCGGCTTCCGCAAATCAACCAAACTCAAGCTCCTGTCCAAGTTCAAGTGGGAAATGGTTCTCCAGCGCCTCAAGGAGCTGAAGCTGACCGAGGGCATCCGCATCAAGGAAGAGGTCAACAAGGAGGCCCTGCAGGCCTGGCCCGAGGAGCGCCAGGAGACGGTCGGCGTAAAGCTCGACACGAGCGACGAGTTCTTCATCGAGCTGCGCCAGGAGAAGCTCAAGGAGGAAGCGGCGTGAGCACCTTCAAGCAAAGCGGCGAGACCGAAAACGGCATTCCCGTGCTCGTGGTCCTGCCAGAGTACCCGCACTGCAAGCTGGCCAAGGGCGGCAAGCCCCTGCGGGCCAGGAC
>JAEYOJ010000120.1 GCA_023411815.1 Pseudomonadota bacterium
TCAGGCAGAAGAGTAAGATAGGGTGCGACGAAGGACCACTCCTCGTCGCTTACGTCCGTGGGATAGGGCTTTGGGTGAGTCATGCTCACTCTATAAGCACTATCTACAGTTCATAACAGCCTCTAGACGCTTCACAAGCGGATCGGGAGGCATTATCGTGTCCGCAGGTCTTTTCCCCGCTTGGTCCCTGGAGAATCCAATGCTGTTCAAAAAGCCTTCGGCTTCGCACGGGCAGGACGCCTGCTGAGAGGCCCAGCCCAGGCCGAGGTCGGCGACCTCGGCGACCAGTCGTCCGGAAATGTTGTCCATGGCGGGCGACGCCCCCTGTTGCGGCCCGGCGCCTCAAACGTGCGTGGGCGAAACCGGCGAGCCGATCCACTGTCCGGAGACTCCGTCGACCGGGTTCGCGGGCGAACGCCCCGGCTTCCGCCAGGAACCTTTCGTACTTGGCTGGCACGCGACTCCGCTGGGGCCTGTGCCGCAGGTGGCCACCCGTCTGTCTTCCGCCGACCGCCTGGGGGGCGTGGGCGTGCGCTGGGGCATCGGTCGGGGGCGCTACCGCGTGGTTCCGGGCCTCCATGCCGTGGGCTCGCCCGGCGCGCAGAGCCCGGTGATCGTCACGGCCAACTACAAACTGACCTTCGACGCCCTGCGCAAGGAGTTGTCCGGGCTGGACGCCTGGCTGCTCGTGCTGGACACCAAGGGCGTCAATGTCTGGTGCGCGGCGGGCAAGAAAACCTTCAGCGCCGGGGAGGTCGTGCGCCGCGTGCGCGCCTGCGGCCTGGACCGGCTGGTCGCCCACCGCACCCTGGTGCTGCCCCAGCTCGCGGCGCCGGGCGTGGCCGCGCGGGACGTGCGGCGGGGCTGCGGCTTCAAGGTCGTCTTCGGCCCCGTGCGCGCCCGCGACCTGAGGGACTTCCTCAAGGCGGACATGCAGGCTTCCCCGGAGATGCGCAGGGTTTCCTTCGGCCTGTGGGACAGGCTCGCCGTCGCGCCCGTTGAGATCCACAACGCCCGGCGCAAGGCCCTGTACGCGGCCCTGGCCCTGCTCCTCCTCGCGGGTCTCGGACCCGGCGTGTGGTCCCTGGGGCGCATGCTCGACCGCTGGCCGGCGGCCTTCGCGTCCCTGGCCCTGGGCTTTTTCGGAGGGGCTTTCGCCATGCCGGCGCTGCTGCCCTGGCTGCCTTTCCGCTCCTTCGCCCTCAAGGGAGGCCTGGCCGGCCTGGCCATGGGCACCCTTGCGGCGGCCCTGTTCGTCGGCGGCCGCGGCTGGCTGGACGGCCTGGCCATGATCCTGGCCGCGACGGCCGTGGGCTCCTGGTATGGGCTCAACTACACCGGATCGAGCACCTTCACCTCGCCTTCGGGCGTGGAGCGCGAACTGCGCCGCTACATGCCGCTGCAGGCCGGTCTCATGCTGGCGGCCTTGATAGCCTGGCTCGTATCGCCTTTCGCCGCATGAGGCGGCAAAACTACAGCATTTGCAGCAGGAGCATATGACCAACGCATTTACAGATCCCAAGGCCGTTTCGCCGGCTTTCCGCCGCCTGCCGTCAAAGTTCTTTGTCGAAAGCACCACGCGCTGCAACCTGCGCTGCGCCATGTGCGTGAAACAGACCAAGGACTGCGAGATCACCGAGGGCGACATGCCGCTGGCCGTGTTCGAGCGCCTGCTGCCGGCCCTGGCCCAGGCCGAGGCCGTGGTGCTCAACGGCGTCGGCGAATCCCTGCTGCACCCGGAGCTGCCCCGCATGGTGGCCCTGGCCAGGCAGGCCATGCCCGAGAGCGGCTGGATAGGATTCCAGTCCAACGGCCTGCTGCTGACGCCCGAGCGCGCCCGGGCCCTACTGCTGGCCGGGCTGGACAGGCTCTGCCTGTCCGTGGACTCCTGTTCACCCGAAACCCTGCGCCGGGTGCGCGCCGGTGCCGAACTGGACGGACTGGAGCGGGCTCTGGCCGTGCTGCGCGAAGCCAGGACAGCCACTCGGTCCGAAAGCGGCAGGCCTTTCGAGGCCGGCGTGGAAGTCGTCGTGAGCCGCGACACCCTGGACGGCCTGCCGGATCTCGTCGAGTGGGTCGCGCGGCGCGGGGCGTCCTTCATGTTGGCCAGCCAGCTGCTGCCCTATGACCGCAGCGCCGCCAAGGGCTCGCTGTTCGGCGTGAGTCCGGACGCGAGCCTGGAGTTCTTCGCCCCGTGGCGGGCCAAGGCGCGGGAGCAGGGTCTGGATCTGTCGCGCTTTCTGGCCGCCTTCTTCAGGTTTCTGCGCAGCGAGGAGGACAAGCGCCTCATCAGCTTCGTGGAGGCCATGGCCGCCGACGCCGAGCGCAAAGGCATCCCGTTGCACCTGCCCAACCTCGTGGCCGAGGATCTCGGCAGTCTCCAGGAGGTGCGCGAAACTTTCGCCAGGGCCGAGGAGGCCGCGAACCGTTGCGGCGTTCGCCTGACGTTGCCCGCGGTTTCGCCCAGGCTGGACCGGCGCTGCGAGTTCGTGGAGGACGGCGGCGTGTTCGTCACGGCCACGGGCGACGTCACGCCATGTTATTTCCTGTGGCACGGCTACTCCTGCTTCCTGGACGGCGCGCTGAAGCGCGTGCGCCCCAAGGTGTTCGGCAACGTGCGCGAGCGTTCGCTGCAGGACATCTGGAACGGGCGGGAGTTCCAGACCTTCCGGCGCGCGGTGCTCGATTACGACTACCCGCACTGCGGCAGCTGCACCGCCGCGCCCTGCGCCGACATTCTCGGCGAGCAGCCCTTCGAGTACGACTGCCACGGCGTGGAGGTGCCCTGCGGCCACTGCCCCTGGTGCTCCGGGGGCTTCCACTGCCTGTCCTGACGGCGGGTGGCTTTTGACGGTTTACCGATGGGAGAGGAAGCGATGCAGGAATTGCGTTACCTGAAAGGCGTGGTCAGCCTGGAGCTGAACCGCGACAAGTGCGCGGGCTGCGGCATGTGCACCGTGGTCTGTCCGCACCGCGTGTTCGAGTTCCGCGAGGGCAAGGCCGAAACCGTGGACCGCGACGCGTGCATGGAGTGCGGGGCCTGCGCCCTGAACTGCCCGACCGGAGCCATCCGCGTCAGCCCCGGCGTCGGCTGCGCCCAGGCCATTATCAAGGGCTGGCTCACGGGCGGCCCGGCTAGCTGCGACTGCGGTTCGGACTGCTGCTAGGCCGCGGCCAAATCAGGTCGGACGGCGAATCCGAGCCCGCTGCGGCTACTCGCCGGGCTCGTCCGCGCTCCGTCCGTTGCGCTCCTGCCCGCGCCGGTTTTCGGCCAGGTATTTCTTCTCGTAGTCCGTGTACTTGACCCCGAGCATGGCCATGGCAAGCTCCACGCACAGTTCGGCCGTGGCATTGGCCTTGTCCAGCAGGGGATTGACCTCGATGATGTCGAAGCCGATGAGGTCCACGCCCGCTCCGATGGAGCGCATGATGAAGGATATCTCGCGGTAGCTCAGTCCGCCACGGGTGGTGATGCCCGTGCCCGGCGCCACGCGCTTGTCCATGACGTCGGCGTCGAAGCTCACGTACACACCGTTGGTGCCCCGGCTGACGATGTCCACTGCATCCTGCATGACCCTGGCCAGACCCCGATTCTCGATGTCGAAGGTCGTGAACATGCGGATGCCCAGGCGCGTCAGAAACTTGCGCTCCTCGGGATCGATGTCCTTGGCGCCCACGATGCACACGTCCTCGGGCCGCACCTTGGGCGAAAAGCCCAGGCAGTCGACCAGCTCCGGCACGCCGTGGCCGAGGGAGATGGCCAGGGGCATGCCGTGCACGTTGCCGCTGGGGCTCGTTTCGGGCGTGTTGGCGTCGGGGTGCGCGTCGATCCAGATGAGCCCGATGCGACCTCTCGCCTTGGCCGCTCCGGCCACGGAGCCGATGGCCGTGGAGTGGTCGCCGCCCAGCACCACGGGCATGTGCCCCTGCTCGACGGCCTTGGCCGTGAAGCCGGCCAGGGTCTCGGACGTGCGGATGATCTCGCGCAGCTTGGCCTGCTCGCGCTGGGCCGGAGGAAGCGGATCGAGGGAGAAGTTGCGCAGCACGTCGATGTCGCCTGCGTCGCGGTAGTCTATGCCCGCGTAGCGCAGGGCCTCGAAGATTCCGGCGTAGCGCAGGGCCGTGGGGCCCATGTCCACGCCGAGCTTGCTGACGCCCAGGTCCAGGGGCACGCCGATGACTTGCACGGGCTTGTGGTTCTGCATGCGGCTGTCCTTACGCGCCGTCCGTGACGGATTCGAGTCGATCCGGCAAGTGGACCGGAATATGATATATTGGAACCGCCGCCTGTGTGCTCCAGGCGGACCGGAAATGCAAGCCGCCGGGAAAAGTCCGGTCGCGGCGATTGCCGAGCGCGTGGTTGTGCGTTATATTCCCGCGCTTCCAAGCCACGGCGACGCCAGACGCTTAGGCCGCAAAGCGCCTTGCGCCTGGCGGGTCGATCAGGTAAATCCCCTGCGTTCCCGCCAAGCGCCAACCTCTCACGACCAGCGAACGCCATGCCCAAACGCACCGACCTGAAAAAGATCATGCTCATCGGCTCCGGCCCCATCGTCATCGGACAGGGTTGCGAGTTCGACTACTCCGGCACCCAGGCCGTCAAGGCTCTCAAAGAAGAGGGCTACGAGGTCGTATTGGTCAACTCCAACCCGGCCACCATCATGACCGACCCTGAGTTGGCCGACCGCACCTACATCGAGCCCATCACGCCCGAAGTGGTGGCCAAGATCATCGAGAAGGAGCGTCCCGACGCGCTGCTGCCTACCCTGGGCGGCCAGACCGGCTTGAACACGGCCTTGGCCGTGGCCGAGTCCGGCGTGCTGGACCAGTTCGGCGTGGAGCTCATCGGCGCCAGCCAGGTGGCCATCCGCAAGGCCGAGAGCCGCCAGGAGTTCCGCGAGGCCATGGAGCGCATCGGCCTCAAGGTCCCGCAGAGCGGCATCGCCCGCAACATGGACGACGTGCGCGAGTGGGGCCAGAAGATAGCCTTCCCCATCATCATTCGCCCGGCCTTCACCCTGGGCGGCACGGGCGGCGGCGTGGCCTACAACATGGAAGATCTGGAGGCCATCGCGGGCCGCGGCCTGGACGCCAGCGTCAAGAGCGAGGTCATGCTGGAGCAGTCCGTGCTCGGCTGGAAGGAGTACGAGCTGGAGGTCATGTGCGATACCGCCGGCAACGGCGTGATCATCTGCTCCATCGAGAACCTTGACCCCATGGGCGTGCACACGGGCGATTCCATCACCGTGGCCCCGGCCCAGACGCTGACCGACGACGAATACCAGAAGATGCGCGACGCGGCCCTGGCCATCATGCGCGAGATCGGCGTGTCCACGGGCGGCTCCAACGTGCAGTTCGCCGTGAACCCGGCCGACGGCGACATGGTCGTCATCGAGATGAACCCGCGCGTGTCTCGCTCCTCGGCCCTGGCGTCGAAGGCGACAGGATTCCCCATCGCCAAGATCGCGGCCAAGCTCGCCGTGGGCTACACCCTGGACGAGATTCCCAACGACATCACGCGCGAGACCATGGCCTCCTTCGAGCCGACCATCGACTACTGCGTGGTCAAGATCCCGCGCTTCACTTTCGAGAAGTTTCCCGGCGCCGAGGACTACCTGACCACGGCCATGAAGAGCGTGGGCGAGACCATGGCCATCGGCCGCACCTTCAAGGAGGCCCTGCAGAAGGGCATGCGCTCCCTGGAAACGGGCCTGCCCGGCCTGGGCGGCGATTTCGGCGCGCCCGAGTGCGACCGTGACGCCCTGTCCGCGTCCCTGCGCAAGCCCAACTCCAAGCGGCTGCTGGCCGTGCGCCAGGCCATGCGCTGCGGCCTGAGCAACGAGGAAATCTTCGAGCTTACGGCCATCGACCCCTGGTTCCTGCGCCAGATCCGCGAAATCGTGGACGCCGAGGATGAGCTCAGGGAGTTCGGCCTGCACGAATCCATTTCCACCGACAACGCCAGGCTGCTGCCCATGCTGGAGAAGGCCAAGACCCTGGGCTTCTCCGACCCGCAACTGGCCGCCCTGTGGAAGCGTACCCCCAAGGACGTGCGCGACCTGCGTAAGGCCCTGGGCGTCACGCCCACCTATTACCTGGTGGACACCTGCGCCGCCGAGTTCGAGGCCTACACGCCTTATTACTACTCGACCTACGAGAAGGGCAGCGAGATGCAGCCCGGCGACAAGCGCAAGGTGGTCATCCTGGGCGGCGGACCCAACCGCATCGGCCAGGGCATCGAGTTCGACTACTGCTGCTGCCACTGCTCCTTCGCCCTCAAGGAGCTCGGGGTCGAGTCCATCATGGTCAACTCCAACCCCGAGACGGTCTCCACGGACTACGACACCTCCACGCGCCTCTACTTCGAGCCGCTGACCCTGGAGGACGTGCTCAACATCATCGACCTAGAGAAGCCCGAGGGCGTGGTGGTGCAGTTCGGCGGGCAGACCCCGCTGAACCTGGCCGTGCCGCTCCTGCGCAACGGCGTGAAGATCCTGGGCACCAGCCCTGATTCCATCGACCGCGCCGAGGACCGCGAGCGCTTCCAGGCCCTGCTCAACAAGCTGAACCTCAAGCAGCCGCCCAACGCCACGGCCTTCAGCGAGGGCGAGGCCCTGACCAAGGCCGCGAAGATCGGCTACCCCGTGGTCGTGCGGCCGTCCTACGTGCTCGGCGGCCGGGCCATGGCCATCATCTACTCGCCCGAGGAGCTGTCGGCCTACTTCAAGAAGGAAGTCCTGGTCGCGCCCGAGCATCCCATCCTGGTGGACAAATTCCTGGAGAACGCCATCGAGGTGGACGTGGACGCCCTGTCAGACGGCACGGACACCTACGTGGCCGGCATCATGGAGCACATCGAGGAGGCCGGCATCCACTCCGGCGACTCGGCCTGCGTCATCCCGCCGCACACGATCGGCAAGGAACTGCAGGCCGAGATCGAGCGCCAGACCGTCGCCCTGGCCCAGGAGCTGGGCGTGGTGGGGCTCATGAACATCCAATTCGCCATCAAGGACGACGTGGTCTACATCCTGGAGGTAAACCCGCGCGCCTCGCGCACCGCGCCCTTCGTGTCCAAGGCCACGGGCGTGCCGCTGCCCAGGCTGGCCACGCAGGTCATGCTCGGCGCGAGCCTCAAGGAGCTGGACCCCTGGTCCATGCGCAAGAGCGGCTACGTGTCGGTCAAGGAGAGCGTGTTCCCCTTCAGCCGTTTCCCCAACGTGGACGTCCTGCTCGGACCCGAGATGCGCTCCACCGGCGAGGTCATGGGCATCGACACGAGCTTCGGCCTGGCCTTTGCCAAGAGCCAGTTCGCCGCCGGCCAGAAGCTGCCCAAGAGCGGCGCGGTGTTCATCTCGGTCAACGACCGGGACAAGGAGGCCATCGTGCCCGCGGCCACGACCTTCCGCGACATGGGCTTCAAGGTCCTGGCCACCGCCGGCACGGCCAAGGTCCTGCGCGAATACGGCATCCAGGCCGAGGTCGTGCTCAAGGTCTACGAGGGCCGTCCGAACATCGTGGACCTCATCAAGAACAAGCAGGTCCAGCTGGTCATCAACACGGCCTCGGGCAAGAAGACCGTGCAGGACTCCAAGGATCTGCGCCAGTCCACGCTCCTGTACGGCATCCCGTACACCACGACCATCTCCGGCGCGGCGGCCGTGGCCCAGGCCATCCAGGAGCTGCGCAAGAACGAGCTTGGCGTGCGCGGGCTGCAGGAGTACTACGGGCCGAAGAAGTAGGCCGCACGACGCGGCCTGCGGATGCGGCTTGACGTATGGAATTGAGGGAGGCAGCAGGAAGGCATGCGCTTTCTCTTGAAGATCGCCGGGCTCCTGCTCCTCCTGTACATCGCCGTCACAGCGCTTATGTATGCCCTGGACTGGTTCGCCGGCAGGCGGAGCTGGGCTGGGATCAAGGCGGATTTCAGCCGCAGGGTCAAGTGGCTTGGCTGGATCTATATCGGTCTGGCCCTGTTGTCGTTGGCCTGGGGTCTGCTTTTGGGCGAGGGGCGCGGCTAGGTCCGAGCCTGCGGGCATATCAAAAGCAACCTGTTCTAGGCCTTCCGGCGGTTTCATGCGGTTTTCAATCGGGTGTTTTTCCTGCTCATGAAGCAGCGCAGGGATTTTTCAATGAAACGTGAATACTGCGGATTGTTCGGCATCTACGGCCACACCGAGGCCGCGCGCATGGCCTATTTCGGCCTTTACGCCATGCAGCACCGGGGCCAGGAGTCGGCCGGCATCGTGACCTGGGACGGAACTCTCATCCGCGAGCAGAAGGGCATGGGCCTTGTGGCGGACGTGTTCAACGAGCGCCACCTGGGCAAGGAGCTCAAGGGCAACATCGCTGTGGGCCACGTGCGCTACTCCACCACGGGCGCGTCGCTTTTGCGCAACGCACAGCCGTTCCTGGTGCGCTTCGGCAACCGCCATGTGGCCATCGCGCACAACGGCAACCTCGTGAACACCATGGAGCTGCGCAAGGAGCTGGAAAACTCCGGCTCCATCTTCCAGACGACCATGGACAGCGAGGTCTTCGTGCACCTCATGGCCCGCTACCTTAACTCGCACGGGTCCATCGAGAAGGCCGTGGCCATGGCCTGCTCCAAGGTCAAGGGCTCCTATTCGCTGCTCATCCTGGTCGACGACAAGCTCATCGCCGTGCGCGACCCGCACGGCTTCCGGCCGTTGTCCCTGGGCCGGGTGGCCGACTCCTACGTCATCGCCTCCGAGACCTGCGCCTTCGACCTGCTGGAGGCCGAGTACCTGCGCGAGATCAAGCCCGGCGAGATGCTGGTCATCGAGAACAAGTGCGTTCGCTCCATGCCCTTGGCCGAGACCGAGCCCAAGCGCCAGTGCATCTTCGAGCTCATCTACTTCGCCCGGCCCGATTCCATCGTTTTCGGCGACGTGGTCTACGAGAAGCGCAAGCTCATGGGCTGCATCCTGGCCAAGGAAGCGCCCGTGGACGCCGATTTCGTCATGCCGTTTCCGGATTCTGGCAACTACGCGTCCATCGGCTATTCCCAGTGCTCGGGCCTGCCGCTGGAGCTGTGCATGATCCGCAACCACTACGTGGGCCGCACGTTCATCCAGCCCTCCCAGGACATGCGCGACTTCGGCGTGCGCATCAAGCTGAACCCCGTGCGCAGCATGATCAAGGGCAAGCGCATCCTCATCGTGGAGGACTCCATCGTGCGCGGCACGACCATCCGCACGCGCGTGAAGAAGCTGCGCGAATTGGGCGCGCGAGAGATCCACATGCGCGTGTCCTGCCCGCCCATCATGCACCCCTGTTTTTATGGCATCGACTTTTCCTCCAAGGGCGAGCTCATCGCGGCCAACAACAAGGTCGAGGACATCGCCCGCTTCATCGGCCTGGACAGCCTGCACTACCTGAGCATTCCCGGCCTCATGGAGGCCGTGGGCCACAAGGACGAGTACTGCAAGGCCTGTTTCGACGGCAATTACCCCATCGATCCGGCTCCGGGCGCGTGCAAGCTGTGCCTGGAGGACGATGTGGCCCTGTCCTGGTAGAGCGGAGTCTGCTTCGATATGAATGATCCCATCGCCAAGCGCGACTGGCTGGCCCTGGCCAAGGAAGTCCTGGATATCGAGATCGAGGGTTTGTCGCAGGTCCGGGACGGCCTGGACGTGAGCTTTGCCCTGGCCGTGGAGATGCTGGCGGCCTGTCATGGCCGGGTCATCGTCTCGGGCGTTGGCAAGTCCGGCCTGGTGGGCCGCAAGATCGCGGCAACCATGTCCAGCACGGGCACGGCCGCCGCGTTCCTGCATCCGGTGGAGGGCGCGCACGGCGACCTGGGCATGATCCGGCCCGGCGACGTGGTGCTGGCCCTGTCCAACTCCGGCGAGACCGACGAACTCAATGCCATCGTGCCCAGCTTCAAGGCCATGGGCGCGCAGATCGTTGCCATCACCGGCAATCGCGACTCCACCCTGGGCCGGCTGGCCGACGTTGTCGTGCAGGCCAAGGTCGCGCGGGAGGCCTGCCCCCTGAACCTGGCACCCACGGCAAGCACCACGGCGGCCCTGGCCGTCGGCGACGCTCTGGCCGTGTGCCTGCTGCAGTGCAAGCCCTTCACCGAGGCGGACTTCCGCATGTGCCATCCCGGCGGCGCGCTGGGGCAGCGGTTGTCCCGCAAGGTCGGCGACATGATGCACACGCGCAACCTGCCCGTGGTGGGCGCGGGCTCGGACCTGGGGGCGGCCATGGCCGAGCTACATCGCGGCCGGTTGGGCATGGTGGCCGTGGTGGACCGCCAGGGACGGCTGCAGGGCATTTTCGTGGACGGCGACGTGCGCCGCCTGGCCATGGCAGGCGGCCTGGACATGCACCGCCCCATAAGCGAGATCATGATCACCTCGCCCAAGACCCTGCGCCCCGGCAGCAAGGCCGCCGAGGCCATGGACATCATGGAAGCCCACCAGATCACCGTGCTGCCCGTGGTGGACGACGCCGGCGTGCTGCAGGGCATGCTCCACCTGCACGACCTGCTGGGCAAGGGCCGGCTGCGTTTCGCGACCTAGGGCATCCGCCCGCCTCAGGCAGGGTTCTGTCCTTTCAGGCCCATCCGCAAAGATTTTTCCAGCCAGATTGTTTCGATCGAGCCGGGCTGTACCCAAGTCACAGCCCGGCTCAGTTTTCGCGTGCCTTGCCCGTCACATATGTCCGGGTCGTTTCGGATCAACCGAGGGCGACAAGCCCGTGGCGCGTTCTATGCGCCGATGGTCTTGCTGTGCCACGGGGAATCCGCCTGAGCAGTGCCCAAGCGCCTACTGGGGCCCTGTTGCCATCCTGAAGAATCTTCCGCCAGCCTGAGGGCCACCGGGCCAGCCGATCTCGCGCCTCCAATCTCTCGCGGAGCGGCAGGACGGCCACGCCGTGCCGGTTCGCCAATCTCCTCCTTGCCCGTGTAATCAGGGCTGCCGCACAGCGTGGCTGTGAAACACGGTTCCTGCGTTTCCTGCAGCCACGTTTGAAACTGGCGGGATTGTTCCGCCGCGCAGACTGAGATTTGCCTCTGCGGCCGGCACTCTGGCATCAGAGCGAATTCGCTTGATGGAGTCTTGCGGCAGGGGGCTCGGCGCATCGGCGGAAAGGTGGTGTGCATAGGCCTCCGGGCGATGACGGAAGAATCCCCTTCGCCAGATCAATCCATAAGGCTGCAGGTAGGTGGCTATGAAAGCCCTACGGACTCTTGTGAGTTGTCAGTACAGCGGGACAGGAGGTCGAAATTCGTCAGCGAAAAGGAAATGTGCTCAAGTAATCAGCAACGCCATTGTCGAGGTTTTACTATAAAGGATCGCGGAACTTGAAGAGACATGTCCTTAGTAGCTAGTACCGGAGCAATGGTAAAAAAGTCTTTGACACGCAGTTGAACCATGATAGTTGATGACGAAATACAACGGAGGCTGCTCAAGTGGATGAGTATCTGAAGGAAGCATTGGAGATCGTCAAAGCACAGGCAAGTGTGAGAAATATGACTGAGGAAGAGATCGCTTCCATGGTCATGAAGCTTAGGGAAGGCATCAGGGGCCTGGGAGAGGGTTTCGCTGATGTTCAAGGCAACGGTAATGGCGAGGCTCAGGAAGCCGGCATGGATCCCAAGAAGGCCGTGCGTGACAAGTCCATCGTATGCCTCGAATGCGGCTGCTCCTTCAAGACGCTGACCAAGCGGCATCTGGCCAAATACGGTTTGACGCCAGATGAGTATCGCGACAAGTGGGGCTACCCGCATGACATGCCGCTTGTGTGCAAGAGCCTGCAGCGCGAACGCCGCAAGAAGATGAAGGAAATGCGGCTGTGGGAGAGGCGCGCCAAGAAGTAGTCGCTGAAAGCGGCTGTCCGGAATGGCTTCAAGGTGAGCGGCGGCAGCGTCGCTGGGCTTGGTGTCGCTCCGATTGATTTTCCCGAAGAGCATTGGATGCGTTTCGACAGCTTTTCGAAGCAGTTCTCCCAAGTATTTCTTGAGTTGTAGAGCCTGAGCGCCACTTGAGCAGCATCCGCATGCTCGTGGTTTATCCTGTGGCCGGTTTCCCGGCCCTGTGCAGCCGTTTCCGCAAGCGGGATGAGGGCGCGAGACGGGTTTGCCTTATGCCTCGTATCTCAGAGATCCAGGGGTGCCCGAATCCTGCGCATGTCCAGGCTGGCGCGTACCGCCTCGGCCAATCTGTCCAGGGCCGGCTCGATATCGTAGCGGGCGGCGGGGCGGGGCAGCGGGGGCAGGCCCTTGCGTCCGCGCAGGTCGTTCAGGAAGGCGCGCCGGAATCCGTCGGCGTCGAACACCCCGTGCATATACGTTCCCCATACCGAACCGTCCGCCCGTCCCAAGCCGAGAATTGATCCATCAGACGCCGTGATGGCCGGAACGCACCCGCCATCGACCGCCTCGGTACGGCCGTGGTGGATTTCGTAGCCGCGCACGGCCTGTCCGCTGGCCGCATGCGTGCCGCTGGCCTGGATCAGGGTCTTGTGCGCCAGCAGTTCCGTGCGCAGGGGCAGCAGTCCGAGTCCCTCTTCCACGGCGCCGGCCTCGCGCTCCAGCCCCAGCGGGTCGTGCACCTCGGCGCCGAGCATCTGGTAGCCGCCGCACAGGCCCACGATGACGCTTCGGTCCGCCAGGGCCCGAACGGCTTGAGCCAGGCCGCTTACGCGCAGGAAGGCCAGATCGCCCGGCGTGTTCTTGCTGCCGGGCAGGATTATGGCGTCGGGCCTGCCCAGTTCGTCCACGGCGCGCACCAGCCGCACGGCCGCGTCAGGCTCCAGGTTCAGGGCGTCCAGGTCCGTGAAGTTGGACACGTGCGGCAGGTCGATGACCGCGATGTCCAGTTCACGCTGACCGTCGGGCGGACGCAGGCAAAGGCCGGACTTGAAGCTCACGGAATCCTCTTCGGGCAGGCCGTGATCCTTGAAGTACGGCACAACGCCGAGCACGGGCCGCCCCGTGGATTCGAGCAGCCAGTCGTTGGCCGGGGCCAGCAGCGAGGCGTCGCCCCGGAACTTGTTGAGCACGTAGCCCTTGACCAGCCCGCGCTCCCATTCCTCCAGGCAGTCCATGGTCCCGGCCAGGGAGGCGTAGGCCCCGCCCCGATCGATGTCCGCGACCAGCAGTACGACCGCGTCAGCATGGCGGGCCATGGCCATGTTCACGATGTCGTGGCGCTTGAGGTTTACCTCGGCCGGGCTGCCCGCGCCCTCCAGAACCATGACGCCGGCCTCGGCGGCCAGCGAATCGTAGGCTTGGCGCGCGGCCTCCCAGGCCGTGGGCTTGTAGGCCACGTACTGGGCCACGCGCATGTTGCCCACGGGCTTGCCCATGACGATGACCTGCGAGCCCGTGTCCGAGCAGGGCTTGAGTAGCACCGGGTTCATGCGCGCGTCGGGCGGCAGGCGGCAGGCCTGGGCCTGCAGGGCCTGGGCCCGGCCGATCTCGCGGCCGTCGGGCGTGACGAAGGAATTGAGGGACATGTTCTGGGCCTTGAACGGCACGGGCGACAGGCCGTCCTGCAGGAAGATGCGGCACAGCGCCGCCACGAGCAACGACTTGCCCGCATTGGAACTGGCCCCCTGGACCATGACGGCCGGAGTGCGGCGCTTGGGCTTGGCGGAATTGACGCCCAGGAAGCCGGCCAGCGCCATGACCAGGCGCGCATTGTCCTCCTCGCCGCGTACGGCCGTACGGAAGTAGCGGCCGTTCAGCCCGGGGAAGGTCTGGCAGCGCCGGATGGCGAGTCTGGATTTCAGACAATGCGCGAAGGCGTCCTGCGCGTCCAGGCCGGGTTTGTCCACGCGGCAGAGCAGGAAGTTGGCCTCGCCGGGAAAGACGGTCAGGCCGGGCAGGGCGGAAAGCCTGGCGAACAGGGCCTGCCGCAAGGTCGCGGCATGTTCGAGGCTGCGTCTGGCGTAGTCCTCGTCCGCCAGGGCGCGCGCTCCCACGGCCAGGGCCAGGCTGTTGACCGACCACGGCGGCAGCCGCTCGCGCAGCCTGGCGGCAAGCTCCGGTTCGGCCAGGGCCAACCCCAGGCGCAGGCCGGGCATGGAATAGAACTTGGTCAGCGAGAGCAGGGTCAGCACGTTGGCCGGCCGGGTGTCTGTTGCGACGGGATGAGGATCAGGAGCGCCTCCGGCTGCCGGGGGAAATGATTTCCCCCGAACCCCCTCGCTCTTGTCGAGCAATGAAACGGGGGTGCAGGGAGCGCCGCTCCCTGCCGGGAGAAAGCCCGAGAGAGGGCGGCGCCCTCCCTCGGTTGAATCGCGAAGCGCCATGGTGAGCCGGTCCAGCCCGGCCACGAAGTCCGCGAAGGCCTCGTCCACCACGAACAGCGATTCGGGATGGCGGCCGGCCATTTCGCGCAGGGTCGCGGCCGGGAAGGTGCGACCCGTGGGGTTGTTCGGCTGGCCCAGGTAGACAAGGGCCGGGCCTGCGGACAGGGCGGCTTCCAGGCGCTCCCAGGGCAGGGCGAAGCCTTCCTCGGCCAGGAGCGCTAGGCGCTCCACGGACAGGCCATCCAGGCGGCAGGCGCGCTCGTACTCGGCGTAGGATGGCACGGGCACGATGGCTCGCTTCAGGCCGGCTATGCGCGGCAGCACGGCCAGGATGTCGCTCGTGCCGTTTCCGCACACGACCTCCTCTGGCCGCACGCCGTAGCGTCGGCAGGCCGCCTCGACCAGTTCGGCGCAGTCCGGGTCAGGGTAATGGGCCAGCACTTCCACGTTTCTCGAAATGACGCTGCGAAGCCATGGCGGCGGGCCCATAGGGTTCATGGATGCCGAGAAGTCGATGATCTCGGACGGGTCGCTGCCCGCCAGACAGGCCAGTTCGCGCAGATTGCCGCCGTGAAGCATGGAGGGCACCTTCGGGACGAGTTTTGTGGCGTTCCCTGCCTAGCCTAAAGGCGCGTGCAGGCCAAGGCGTAAGAGGAAGGGAGTCCTGGGCGCGGGAAGAAGCCTGCCGCGCCGCGCAGGCAGGCTCTCGGAGATATGGGTACTGCCGGCGCTCCAGCGCGCAGCCGGGCGCTCAGGGCAGGACGAGGTTGCCCTTGCCGTCCAGGGTGAAAAACGGGTTCCAGGCCACTTCCCACGGGTGCCCGTCGGGATCGGCGAAATAGCCCGAGTGGCCGCCCCAGAACACGTCCTGCGCGGGCTTGAGGATGCGCCCGCCGGCGGCTTCGGCCTGCGCCAGTAGCGCGGCTACGTCGGCCTTGTCGCGCACGTTGTGGGCCAAGGTGATGCCGCCGAAAGCGCATTCGGATTCGGGCAGCGTCGCATCCTCGGCCAGGGCCTTGCGGCCATAGAGCGCCAGGGCCATGCCGCCGGCCTGGAAAAAGGTGACCTGCTCGTTGCTCGCGGGCGAGGCTTTCCAGCCGAGACGTTCGTAGAAGGCTCTGCTGCGGGCCAGATCGGATACGCCAAGGGTGACTATGCTGATGCGCGCTTCCATGTGTCGGTGTCGCCTCCGCTCTTGTTTTAGATTCGGCACGATACATTCAAAGACAAGCCCGGACAACCACCCAAGGGGCGATAGGACATGGTCAGTGCCAGCCGCTGCCCGGAAGGCGGACCGGCATTGTGCGGCCGGAATGCTTGGCGTAGGAAGTGGGATGAAACATGGATCAGGCATGCACGAGGCGGAACGAAAAACAGCGGAGCGCGCCATGCACTGGGTGGAAGCCTTCATTGTCGATCGGCTGGCGGACCAGTCCTTCAACCGCATCTCGCCGGACAGTCCCGACAGCGGGGAGCCGGCCTTTGCCGAGCCCCTGGTAGGCTTCGCCTGTGGCGACGATCCCTTGTGGGACTTCCTCAAGAGGGACATCGGCGCGTTCCTCTGGACGCCCGCCGAGGCCTATGCCCTGGCCTTTCCGCAGGCCCCGGCCGAACCGGAGGAACTGACGGTCATCGCCTGGGTTCTGCCCCAGACCGCAGCCACCCGCGCGGACCATCGCAAGGCTGTCGGCATGCCCAGCCTGCGCTGGAGCAAGGTGCGCCTGCACGGCGAAATGATCAATGAACGCCTGCGCGCCGAAGCGGTCCGCGAACTGGTCAGCCGGCGTCATCCGGCCTGCGCGCCGACGCTCCTGCCCCAGTGGTCGCGGGAGGTGTCGGACAAGTACGGCTTTGCCTCGCGCTGGTCCGAACGGCACGCTGCGCACGTGGCCGGCCTGGGCACCTTCGGCCTGTCGGACGGGCTCATCACGCCCCGGGGCAAGGCCGTGCGCGTGGGCAGCGTGGTCGCGCGCATCGACATTCCGGCCACGGCCAGGCCGTATACGCGGCATAATGAGTGGTGTTTGCAGGCTGCCACGGGCAAGTGCGGGGTGTGCATGTGGCGCTGCCCGGCAGGGGCCATCAGCCATGCCGGGCATGACAAGGTCGCCTGCCAGGCCTATATCCGTGGCACAACCGCGCCCTTCGTCGAACGCGAACAGCTCGGCGACCGCGTGAACAGCTGCGGCCTGTGCCAGGCGGGCGTGCCCTGCGAAGCGGGCATCCCCAAGGCCGCGCTGCGTCGGAAGCCCGCGTGACACGTGAGGGCTGCAGGCGAAAGCTTGGCGGGAGACGATCCCTTCCGTCCGGAGCAGAGCCTGCCGGATGCGTCATGTCCGAGCGCGCACCAGGAGGCGGCGCATGTCCGCCTCATCCTCTCAGGGGCGGCTTTCCAACCCGTTCCGGCTTCGCAGGCTGCTTGGGAAGCAGGCCCTTTCTGTACTCCTCGGGCAGGTCCTGAAGTATTTCCGGCAGCTCGCCCGTGGCCATCCCGAGCCCCAGAACCTTCGTGACCACCAGGGCCAGATCCCTGGGAGCATAGCCCTGCACGCTGGCCCGCCGCTCGATCCGGGACAGGAACTCGTCAAAGCCGTATCCGGCCGTGACCGCCTTCTCCGGGAGCAGCTCCTTGAGGCGGTCCGGAAGGTGTGCCGCCAGACTGCGCCGCTTGTCGCGATCCAGACGCTCGGCGAGAACGGCCACGACCGCTGTAAGCGTGCGTTCGGCTTCCTCCCGCGATCTGCCGGGCATGCGCCGCTCCACCTCGATGACGAACTCTTCGTAGTTCACGGTCTCCTCCTCGCGTTGGGCATTCCCCCGGATCGCACCATACCCAATTTCGCACCGTCACGGCCAGGGCATTATAGGATTACTTTTCGGGGCGGTGCCGAGCGTGCCGACGAGCCGGCTGTCCTGTCGAGAGGGCAGGGCGGCCGGCTCACTGAAGACTGGACGGTTTCGCAATAGCAAAAGGCCGGCCCCGCAAGGGGCCGGCCTTCGCCTATAGGAAACCGATGGTAGGGCTTGCAGCCTAGTACATGCCGCCCATGCCGCCCATGCCGCCCATGCCGCCGGGCATGGCGGGAGCGCCCTTGTCTTCCTTGGGCTTCTCGGCGATGGCGCACTCGGTGGTCAGCAGCAGGCCGGCCACGGAGGCGGCGTTCTGCAGGGCGATGCGCGTGACCTTCTTGGGGTCGATGACGCCGGCCTTGA
>JAEYOJ010000129.1 GCA_023411815.1 Pseudomonadota bacterium
ATCCTTCTTTCCAGCCATGATGCTAACCTCCGTCAGGTCGTTTTGCGGGGGGAACGGCCCCCCTAGGGAGGCGGGAAAGTCCCGCCAATGGGATGCCGGCACGGTCTCCCGGACCGGGCCCACGAAAGTTACCTTGAACCCGAATTCGCTTACGTTCGACGCGAGGTCGTGGCTGTTCAATGAGCCTTGAGCCGGTACGGATGATTCCGTACCCCGCATGCGCGGCAGGGACTCCGTGAGAAGCGTTTGACGGGCGACCACCTCCTAGATGGCGTGCAACTGTCGTGGGGTTATAGGGTTCACCAGTAGACAGGGACTTGGGACAAATCGCGAGGACGTCTTCCCTGGAAGGGAATGCAAGATGTTGGGCGAGAGGCACCTTGCAGCGCCTGGGGCATGCGCCGCCGATGGATAGCGGCGAGGTCAGGTTGGACGAGTGTTCAGGGGCGAATGGTGGAACGGATACGCGCGATTAGGCGCAGACAAATGACGCGCGGCGCGTGCGCCGCGATGCACGCCAGAAAATGTGTCTGGCAGACAGGATGGGATACTTGGGACTTGGAGCACCCCGAAGGGTCAGACAAAGGCTTCAGCTATATTGATCCACACCGGAAAGGCAGAGTCAATATCCGGTGAAAAAATAATTTCCAAATGCCCGTCATACGGTCCGTCATTTTTTAAGGCGCAAGATAGAGGAATAAAGGCAGGCACTTGCCACGTATTTTTGCAACCGTCAGTATGTAACCCATACTGACGGTTGCAAGGCCAGCGCGGCATATATAGAGAAGAAGGCGGCGCTAATTCCCAAGCCATGGAAAGCAGGAAGGCGCAATGGCCTCGGCCGCGCCGCTACCTGCATCCAACCTGGGCAGGGCTACCGCTATCGCCCTTTTCCTTCCCTTGCGGTCTCTCCCCAGCCTGTGAACGCCTTCATGAAGGCGCTCACAGGCTGGCGGGTGCATCCGTGCGCGCACGGATTCACCCACCCCTGTGTGATGCCTCTTGGCCGATGCGTACAAGTACGCATCGGCCAAGGACCTCTTCATGGAATCTACCCATAGCACAGTGGACAGGCGCGCCATGCTACAGTACATCTTCCGTATGTAATACACTACATACAGGCAGGTCAGTATTATGAGCGCCATCGCCACCCTGGAATCGGTGAAACAGGCCTGCGCGGCCCTTGAGGGACGCGGGGAGCGGGTTACGCTGGAATGCGTCCGCAAGGAACTCGGCGGCGGGTCCAACTCGACCATCATGCGTCTTCTGCGCGAGTTGAAAAGCAATCCAGCCACGGTACGGGAGCAGGAGGATACGTCGGCTGAGCCGCTCTCGGAAAGCGTACAGGCCGCCATGGACAATCTTGGCCAGGCCGTGCGCCAAGCGACGGCGGATTTGAGGCGGGAGCTGACATGCGGCCTGACCCTGGGCTTTGAGGCAAGGCTTGACGAAGCCAAAGCGCAGATACGTGAGATTGAGGCTGACCTTGCGAGCGCCGAGATGGAAATCGAGGAAGTCACGAAGGAAAAGAAGGAGCTTGCGTCTCGGCTTGATACGCGAGACGGCCAGCACCAGATGCTCCAGGTGGAGCTCGAGCGCCGAGAGGAAGACCTGCAGGCCCTGCGGGGCAAGACTGAGGAGCGCGAGGCCGCGCACAAGGACCTTCAGATAAGGTATGATCAGGCTCGCGAGCACGCCGAAACGGCCGAGCACACAATCGCCATCCTTAAGGAGCGTGCTTTGGGCGAGGCCAGGGCGCGCAAAAACCTTGAGACCTGGCTGGCGGACGCCAAGGATGAAATTGAAGGCCTGCGGATCAGTGATGCGGAGCTAACAAGCGATCTTGACGCGCTTAGACATGAGCTGACCCGCGCAAAGACGTTTCTTAAAGATGCCACCGAGCGCGCGGACCGCGAAAGCCGTGAGCGGCAGGAACACATCGAGCGGGCCGCCAGGGCCAGGGAAGATGCCGCAAGCGTGCGAGCGCAGTTGGAAGCGGCACAGTCCGCCGTCTCGCGCCTTGAAGCCGATATGACCCAAGTCCGCAAACAGGACGAGGAGCGGCGGGAGCAGCTTCGGGAAGCACTTGCGCTTGCGCAAGCCAGGCAGATGGAACTTGAAGTGTTGCGTGGTGCGGTGGAGAGCGAGAGGGCCGACGCCGGCACCCGTGGGGTGACGAAGTCGACCGGGAAAGGCTAAAGGCAGTGTAGCGCTACAGCCTGATTGAATAGCAGGGTGTAACCGTCTTGGCCCGGGCCATCAGTTCAGCCATGGTCAGCCACATACGCGCGCCGGTCAGCAGGTTGTAGACGAGCACCACATACTGCTCGCCAAGTTGCCTGCCCGCATCCAGTTCGGACTGGGTGACTGAGCAGAAATAGCGGTCGAAATCCGGGGCCAAGTTAGGCCTGTTCGACGTCTTCAGTTCGACGAAGCGGATCTTGTCCAGGTTGGCCCGAATGGACGCCGGGTCCCGGAAGTCGATGTGCGCGCCCTTCTCGATGTGCAGGCAATCAAAGGACGTCTTCTTGATGTCCTTGCCCATCTCCTTGAGGGCCCACAGCAGGATGGCCATGCTCTTGCCAAGGGGCCTTGGCCAAAGCCCTTCCATCTCCATGACGCGGCCCTTGGCACGCGAGCCCCTGGCTCTGTTGGGGTTTGGCTTGCTGGGCCGATGCACCCGGCGCAGGTCGCGTGTATTCTTCTTCATCACTGCTCCTTGTGGTTTGACTGCCTACTGGCGCAGTTCGTTG
>JAEYOJ010000150.1 GCA_023411815.1 Pseudomonadota bacterium
CGGCGACAACGCCACGTTCATGGTCGATCTGATCGCTCCTATCGCCATGGAGAAGGGCCTGCGTTTCGCCATCCGCGAGGGTGGACGCACCGTGGGCGCCGGCGTTGTCTCCGAAATCACGGAGTAAGACAATGGTTGCAATGACGAGCGATCGTATCCGCATCAAGCTCAAAGCCTACGACTACCGCATTCTCGACAAGGCGGTGGCCGAAATTGTTGACACGGCGCGCAATACCGGAGCGGCTATTGCCGGGCCTATTCCGCTGCCGACCAACATCAATAAGGTGACGGTCAACCGCTCTGTGCACGTGGACAAGAAGTCGCGTGAGCAGTTCGAACAGCGCATCCATAAGCGCCTGCTGGACATCCTTGAGCCCACGCAGCAGACCGTGGACGCGCTCGGCAAGCTGTCTTTGCCTGCCGGCGTGGATGTCGAAATCAAGCTGTAGTGTGAGGAAGGACATGGCCAATCACAATCTCGGATTACTCGGCCGCAAGCTGGGCATGACCAGGATCTTCGCCGACGACGGCACCATCACACCGGTGACCGTCATTGCTGTCGGCCCCTGTCCGGTGCTCCAGATCAAGAATACGGACAAGGACGGCTACACTGCCCTGCAGGTCGGCTTTGACTCCATCCCCGAGCGCAAGCTGAACAAGCCCGAACTCGGTCATCAGTCCAAGGCTGGCAAGGGCGCTCACCGCTTCGTGCGCGAGTTCCGCATCCAGGATGTGTCTGGATACGAAGTGGGCCAGGAGCTGACCACCGAGCTGTTTAAGCGCGGGGATCGCGTCAAGGTCACCGGCACTTCCAAGGGCAAGGGCTTTCAGGGTGTCATGAAGCGGCACAACTTCTCCGGCCTGCGTGCGACGCACGGCGCAGAGAAGGTGCACCGCTCGCCTGGCTCCGTGGGTAACAATACGTATCCAGGCCGCGTCATTCCCGGCAAAAAGATGCCTGGCCACATGGGCGATCGTCGCGTGACCTACCAGAATCTGGAGATCATCGAGGTCCGGCCCGAGGAGAACGTCATCCTCATCCGCGGCCAGGTACCGGGTGCCAAGAACAGCCTGATCATGGTACGCAAGCAGAGCTAGGGGAAAGACCATGGCTGTCGTGAAAATAATCGATCAAACGAAGAAAGAAATCGGCGACATCGAACTGGCCCCCGAGGTCTTCGAAGTCCCGGTGCGCCCCGAGATCCTGAATCTTGTGGTGCGGGCCCAGCGCGCTGCCGCCCGCTCCGGCACACATATGACAAAGAACCGCGCGCTCATCACTGGCGGCGGGAAAAAACCCTGGCGCCAGAAGGGTACCGGCCGCGCTCGCGCAGGCAGCTCCCGTTCACCGTTGTGGCGTCACGGTGCCACGACCTTCGGCCCCCAGCCCCGGTCGTATGCCTTCAAGGTGAACAAGAAGGTCAGGTCCCTGGCACTGAAGATGGCTTTGTCTTCGCGCCTGGCAGCCAATGACCTCATGGTGCTGAACGGCATCGTCATGGATGAGATCAAGACCAAGAAGTTCGCCGCGGTCGCCAAGGGACTCGGACTTGAAAAGGCCTTGATCGTCCTGAATGAAGTTGATAATACGCTCACTCTTTCGGCCCGGAATGTCCCGGACATCAAGGTACTTATGGCGGACCAGCTCAACGTTTACGATGTGCTGAAGTACCCGCAGCTGGTGATGCTCCAGAGCGCCGTCGAGTCCGTACAGGAAAGGTTGAAATAGCCATGGATTACACACAGATCCTCATCAAGCCTGTGATATCCGAGAAGGCTACGGAACTGAAGGACGCCGGTAATCAGGTTGCCTTCTACGTTCATCCGGAAGCCAACAAGATCGAGATTCAGCGGGCCGTGGAAGAGGCCTTCAAAGTGAAAGTCGAGGCTGTGAACGTCATCCGCAGGCAGCCGATGGCGAGACAGCGCATGGGCCGGATCACCGGCAAGACGCCAGGCTTTAAAAAGGCCTACGTCACGCTGGCCAAGGGCGATAAAATCGAGTTCTTCGAAGGAGTGTAAGAGACATGGCTGTTCGCAAGCTCAAGCCCACGTCTGCGGGACGTCGCTTCCAGACGGTCTCGGACTTCGAGGAAATCACAAAGATCGCACCTGAGAAGTCTCTGACCGAAGGCCTCCGCAAGAAGGCCGGCCGCAATAATAATGGCCGTATCACCTCGCGTCGGCGCGGCGGCGGTCATAAGAAGCTGTACCGCATCATCGATTTCAAGCGCGACAAGGTTGGCGTTCCGGCCAAGGTCGCCAGCATAGAGTACGATCCCAACCGTAGCGCGCGCATCGCACTGCTGCACTACGCCGATGGTGAGAAGCGCTACATCCTGGCTCCGGTTGGCATCAACGCCGGCGATAACGTCGTGGCCGGCGACACTGCTGATATCAAGCCCGGCAATGCCTTGGCGCTGATCAAGATCCCCGTCGGTACGATCGTGCACAACGTCGAATTGTACCCGGGTCGCGGCGGCCAGTTCTGCCGCGCTGCTGGTACCTACGCCCAGGTTATCGCGAAGGAAGGCAACCATGCCCTGCTGCGCATGCCTTCGGGCGAGGTGCGCAAGGTGCTGGCAGCCTGCACGGCCACCGTCGGCCAGGTGGGCAACATTCAGCACGAGAACATCTCCCTCGGCAAGGCCGGCCGCAATCGTTGGCTCGGCCAGCGGCCCAAGGTGCGCGGCGTGGCCATGAACCCCGTCGATCACCCGCTTGGCGGCGGCGAGGGCAGGAGCTCCGGCGGACGTCATCCTGTGTCGCCGTGGGGCATGCCCACCAAGGGCTACAAGACCAGAAGCCGCAAGAAGCAGTCTTCCAAGCTGATCATCAAGCGGCGCGGCGAGAAATAGGAGTAGACCATGCCCAGATCTCTCAAGAAAGGGCCCTTCGTCGATACCCACCTGCAGAAGAAGGTGGAGAAGGCCAACGAAACCAGGGATCGCCGGGTGATCAAGACCTGGTCCCGGCGTTCAACAATCGTCCCGGAAATGGTTGGGATGACTTTCGCCGTGCATAACGGCCGCAAGTTCATTCCTGTGTTCGTTAGCGAGAATATGGTCGGTCACAAGCTCGGGGAGTTCTCTCCTACGAGGACCTATTTCGGCCATGCCGCGGACAAGAAGACCAAAGCGGGCAAGAAGTAAGGGGTGAGCGATGGAAGCCAGAGCAACCGCTAAGTTCATCCGCATTTCTCCCCAGAAGACCCGCTTAGTTGCACGCAACATTAATGGTCTTCCTGTTGAGGATGCGCTTAATGTGCTGAAGTTCACGCCCAAGAAGGCGGCATTCGAGGTCAGCAAGGTTCTGCACTCGGCTGTAGCCAATGCAGAGCAGATTCCCGGCGTGGACATTGACTCCCTGACGGTCAAGCAGGTCATCGTCAACCCAGGGCCCATGTGGAAACGCATCATGCCCCGGGCAATGGGCCGCGCCTACAGGATACTGAAACGGACCAGCCACATCACCGTGGTTGTCGAGGAAAGCTAAGAGGCGAACATGGGTCAGAAAGTCCATCCCTACGGTTTTCGGCTTGGGTACAACAAGAACTGGTTGTCCCGTTGGTACAGCAAGAAAGACTATCCCGAATTCGTGTACGAGGACGACAAAGTCCGCAAGTACGTGAAGAAGGCGCTGTACCACGCCGGTCTTTCGCGCATCGAAATCGAGCGCGCAGGGGGCAAGGTTCGCCTCATTATCCATACTGCCCGTCCCGGCATCGTCATCGGCCGTAAAGGCATCGAGATCGAGAAGATTCGCGACACGCTCAAGCACAAGTTCCAGCGCGACTTCTCCATTGAGGTCATTGAAATCCGTCGCCCGGAAATCGATGCCCAACTCGTGGCCGAGAACATTGCCCTGCAGCTTGAGCGTCGCGTGGCTTTCCGCCGCGCCATGAAGCGCACCGTGGGGTTGGCCAGGAAGTTCGGCGCTGAAGGCATCAAGCTGTCCTGCTCGGGACGCTTGGCCGGTGCTGAAATCGCCCGTCAGGAGTGGTACCGCGATGGTCGCGTACCCCTGCAGACCCTGCGCGCGGATCTTGATTACGGATTCGCCGAGGCCCGCACCACCTACGGAGTCATCGGGGTCAAGGTCTGGATCTTCAAGGGTGAAATCTTGGATGAGGTTGAACAGTAATGCTTAGCCCCAAAAGAGTTAAGTTTCGTAAACGGCAGAAAGGCCGCCTGAAGGGGAATGCCACTCGCGGCACCGAAATCTCCTTTGGCGATATCGGCATTAAGACACTCGAGCATGGCAAGCTGACTGCTCAGCAGATCGAAGCTGCCCGCGTGGCCATCATGCGGCATATCAAGCGCGGCGGTAAGGTTTGGATCCGCATCTTCCCCGATGCGCCCATCACCGCCAAGCCTGCTGAAACCCGTCAGGGCAGCGGCAAGGGTGCTCCGGTGGGCTGGGTAGCCCCCGTCCGTCCCGGCCGTGTCCTTTACGAGGTCAAGGGCGTTGCCCTGGAGCTGGCCAAGGAGGCCCTGGTTCGCGCCTCGCACAAGCTCCCGGTCAAGACCGCCATTGTACTCAAGGAGGGCCTTGGACAATGATGAAGGCAAAAGAAATCCGGGAACTCGATGCCGACGCAGTGGCGCAGAAGCTTGCGGATTACCGCAAGGAGCTGTTCAACTTGCGCTTCCAGCATGCCACGGCCCAGCTTGAGAATACGCAGCGTATCAAGGCCGTGCGCAAGACCATCGCCCGCATCGAGACCATCATTCAGGAAAAGGCTGGAGCGTAGGGCATGAGCGAGAGCATGGAAAAGAGCAGCAACAAGCGGGTTCTCATCGGTGAAGTGGTCAGCGACAAGTGTGACAAGACCATTGTCGTGCGTGTCGAAACCATGGTCAAGCATCCGCTGTTTGGCAAATACGTCCGCCGTCGCAAGAAGTTCATGGCCCATGACGCGGCCAATGAGTGCAAGGTCGGCGACAAGGTTGAGATCATAGAATCGCGTCCCTTGAGCCGCCAGAAGCGCTGGCAGTTGCAAAGAGTGCTCGAGAAAGCGGTTTAAGGCAGGGAGTCCGCCATGATTCAGGTTGAATCCACGCTCGACGTGGCCGACAACTCCGGGGCCAAAAAAGTCGCCTGCATCAAGGTGCTTGGCGGCAGTAAGCGCCGGTATGCCTCCGTGGGCGATATCATCGTGGTTTCCGTCAAGGAAGCCATGCCCCACGCAAAGGTAAAGAAAGGCGAAGTTATGAAGGCGGTCGTCGTGCGCACCACTAAGGAAGTGGGTCGTCCTGATGGATCCTTCATCAAGTTCGACACCAACTCGGCCGTGCTGCTCACCAAGCAGCTCGAGCCTGTCGGCACACGCATTTTCGGCCCAGTCGCCAGAGAGCTTCGTCAGAAGAACTTCATGAAGATTGTCTCCCTGGCCCCCGAGGTGCTCTAAGATGAAGCAGTTCAGAATTCACAAGGACGATAAGGTCCAGGTCATCGCCGGCAAGGACAAGGGCAAGATCGGTAAGGTCTTGAAGATCCTGCGCAAGCATGATCGTGTCCTGGTCGAGAAGGTCAATTTGGTCAAGAGGCATACCCGTGGCAATCCCTATAGCGGTCAGCAGGGCGGGATTGTGGAGAAGGAAGCCCCCATCCATGTCTCCAATCTGGCAGTCGTTTGCGACGCCTGCGCCAAGCCGACCCGGGTAGGGTACAAGTACACGGAAGACGGCAACAAGGTGCGCTTCTGCAAGAAGTGCAACGAGATAATCAAGTAGCAGGTACGCAATGACACGCCTGGAAAAGCTGTATACCGAGAAGGTTGCGCCTGAACTGGCCAAGGAATTCGGCTACAAATCACCGATGGAGATACCTAAGATCAAGGCTATCTACCTGAACATCGGCCTTGGCGAGGCGAGCCAGAACCACAAGCTCATCGAAGACGCACAGGAAGAGTTGACCCTGATTGCCGGGCAGAAGTCGCTCGTCACCAGGGCCAAAAAGTCGATCGCTGCCTTCAAGCTGCGCGAAGGCTTGCCCATCGGCTGCCGCGTCTCCCTGCGTCGCGATCGCATGTGGGACTTCTTGGATAAGCTGGTCAACTTCGCCCTGCCGCGTGTGCGCGATTTCCAGGGCATACCCGACCGCGGTTTCGACGGCAGGGGCAATTTCACCCTTGGCATCAAGGACCATACCATCTTCCCCGAGCTCACGGTGGACAGGGTGGAGAAGGTCAAGGGCATGAACGTGACAATCGTCACCACGGCCAATTCCGACAAGGAAGGGAAGGTACTGCTCTCCCTTCTGGGCATGCCCTTCAAGAAGTAAGGAGAGTTCAATGGCCCGTACCGCAATGATGGTGAAAGCCCGCCGTAAACCCAAATTTTCCGCTCGGGCGTACAACCGCTGCCCTATCTGCGGCCGCTCTCGTGCCTACCTGCGCAAGTTCGGCATCTGCCGTATCTGCTTCAGGAACAAGGCTCTTAGTGGCGAGTTGCCTGGGGTAAGGAAGTCGAGCTGGTAGGAAGGAGATACCCATGGCTGTAGTTGACCCTATTGCGGATATGCTGAGTCGCATCCGCAATGCCCATTCCGCCCTGCATGCGGAAACAAAAATCCCGCTCTCCAAGATCAAGGAGTCCATCGCCCGCATCCTCAAGGATGAGGGTTTCATTGAGGACTACTCGCTTGCCGAGCGCGAAATCACGATAAAGCTCAAGTATGTCAAGGGACAGCGCCTGATCAGGGGGATGCGCCGCATCAGCACGCCTGGCCGTCGCGTCTATGTTCCGGCGCAAGAGATTCCGGACGTCCAGAATGGACTCGGCATCTGCATACTGTCCACCTCCAAAGGCTTGCTCGCTGGTGGTAACGCCAAGGCCGAGAATATCGGCGGCGAGCTTTTGTGCGAAATCTGGTAGAAGGTGGAGCCATGTCGCGAATAGGAAAAAATCCCATCCAGATCCCTTCAGGGGTTGAAGTCAAGGTCGGCAGCGAGGCCATTCAGGTCAAGGGACCCAAGGGCACGCTGGACACGCCCGTTCACCCCAAGATCGAAGTCACGGTCGAGGGCGGCAAGGTTCTCGTGCAGCGCAAGGATGATTCCCGCACTGCTCGCGAACAACACGGCCTGCGGCGTACCCTCATGGCCAATGCAATCAACGGCGTGACCAAGGGCTTTGAAAAGGCCCTGGAGATCGTGGGCGTCGGTTACAAGGTCCAGGTCCAGGGAAAGAAGGTCGTTCTTTCCGTGGGCTACTCCCATCCGGTGGAGTTTCCCATGCCTGCGGGTATTGATGCCAAGGTCGATGGCAACAAGCTGACGATCGCCGGCATCAATAAGGAACTGGTCGGCGAAGTTGCTGCGAAGATTCGCCGGGTGCGTCCGCCCGAGCCGTTCAAAGGCAAGGGCATCAAGTATGTGGACGAGCAGATCCGTCGCAAGGCTGGCAAGTCCGGCGGCAAGAAGTAGGATGGCGCCATGAAGGTTACCAAGAAGGAACAGCGTCAGCGCAGGAAGATGCGCATTCGCAAGAAGATATCCGGCACGGCTGCCCGTCCGAGAATGGTTGTGTTTCGTTCCAACAAGCACATCTACGTGCAGCTTGTGGACGACGACGCCGGCAAGACCTTGCTGTCCTCCTCCACGCTCGTGCTGAGCAAGGGAGGCGAACAGGTCAAGCTCGACAAGGAGACCGCGGCCAAGGTTGGCAAGGACATGGCTGTCAAGGCCAAGGAAAAGAACATCTCCACCGTTGTTTTCGATCGCAACGGCTATCTCTATCACGGCCGCATTAAGGCCCTGGCCGACGGCGCCCGGGAAGGGGGGCTTGAGTTCTAATGAAAGAGCAGAAGAATCCCATGGAGCGCGAAGATTCCGGGATGATCGAAAAGATCGTCTACCTGAACCGCGTGGCCAAGGTCGTCAAGGGCGGCCGTCGTTTCAGCTTCAGCGCCCTGGTTGTCGTCGGCGACGGCAAGGGCAAGGTCGGCTATGGCCTGGGCAAGGCCAATGAGGTTCCCGAGGCAATTCGTAAGGCCAGCGATCAGGCCAAGAAGAACCTGATCACCGTGCCGGTGCTGGATGGCACCCTGCCTTACGAGGTCCTGGGGCGTTTCGGCGCAGGCCGGGTTATGCTCAAGCCCGCTTCCAAGGGTACCGGCATCATCGCCGGTGGTCCGGTTCGTGCGGTCATGGAAGCCCTTGGTATTTCCGACATCCTGACCAAGGCGATCGGAACCAACAATCCGCATAACGTGCTCAAGGCAACCATTGCCGGGCTCGACTCCCTGATGAGCGCCGATCAGGCTTCCGGCCTGCGTGGCAAGGCGCTCTCGACCCCGCGGAAATAGACACGCGGTACAAGGAACGAACCCCATGAAGGTAAAATTGATCAAGAGCAAGATCGGCTGCACCCCCAAGCAGAGGGCTACCCTCGCAGCCTTGGGGCTGCGCAAGATCCGTCAGGTTCATGAGCTTCCTGATAACAGCGCCATTCGTGGCATGATCACGCAGGTGGCGCACTTGGTGGAGGTCACAGAGTAATGCGTCTTAATGAACTCTATCCGTTCGACGAAGAGCGGAAATCAAGGAAGCGCGTGGGTCGTGGCGGCGGTTCTGGGCTTGGCGGCACGTCCGGCAAGGGCCACAAAGGCGCCCGCTCCCGCTCCGGGTACAGCGCCAAGGCGGGCTTTGAAGGCGGCCAGATGCCTCTGGCTCGTCGTCTGCCCAAGCACGGCTTCAAGAATCCGTTCCGCGTTGAGTATGCTCCCGTCAATCTGTCCCGGATTGCGGAAGCTTTTCAAGGTGCGGCCGAAGTCTCCTTGGAGGACATGTACGCCAGGGGGCTGTGCCCTCGCGGCACGGCAGTCAAGGTTCTGGGCAACGGCGAACTCGCTGCTGCCATGACCATTGAGGCGCATCGGTTCAGCAAATCCGCTTTGGAGAAGATCGCCAAGGCCGGGGGCACGGCCAAGGCACTGGAAGGCTAGTATCGTGGCTGCTTCCGGATTCGAGAATATCGCCAGACTGCCGGAGCTCAGGAAGCGTCTTTTTTGGACCTTCCTGCTCCTGGCGGTCTACCGTATCGGCATCCATATTCCGGTGCCTGGCGTGGATGCGCAGGCGCTCTCCGATTTCTTTGCTACCGTCAGCAATACATTGTTCGGCTTGTTCGACATGTTTTCGGGCGGCGGTCTGAGCAACCTGTCCATTCTGGCCCTTGGCATCATGCCGTATATCTCGGCATCGATCATCCTGCAGCTGCTCACGGTGGTGAGCCCCGAGCTGAGCAGGTTGTCCAAGGAAGAGGGTGCCGCCGGGCGCAAGAAGATCACCCAGTACACCCGTTACGGAACAGTGCTGATCACGGTTGTGCAGGGCTTGGCGATAGCCATCGGCCTGGAGAACATGTCCAGCCCCACTGGCGCGCCCATCGTTGTGGAAGCAGGATGGGGATTCCGACTGGTGACCATCGTGACCATGACCGCCGGAACCATCTTCGTCATGTGGATCGGTGAGCAGATCACGGAAAAGGGCATCGGCAACGGTATCTCGCTGATCATCTTCGCCGGTATCGTGGCAGGCATCCCCAGGGCGCTCATTAATACCGGAAGGCTGGTGAGCACGGGTGAAATGACCCTGTTCATCCTGTTGTTCATTCTGGCGCTCATGGCCGGCGTTCTCGTTTTCATCGTTTTCATGGAACGTGCCCAGCGCCGTATTCCGATTCATTACGCCAAGCGTATGATGGGGCGGAAGATGTTTGGAGGTCAGACCACCCACTTGCCGTTGCGCATCAATACGGCAGGCGTGATACCGCCCATCTTCGCCTCGAGCATTCTCATGTTTCCGGCCACGCTGGCGAACTTCTCGGACATTGAGATCCTGCAGCGAATCTCTTCCTGGTTCAACCCGGCTTCCTTGCTTTACAACGTCCTCTTCGTGGGGATCATTATATTCTTCTGCTACTTCTACACCGCGATCATCTTTGATCCGCAGAACATAGCGGAGAACATACGCAAGCAGGGCGGCTTCATCCCTGGTATACGGCCCGGAGCCAAGACCAAGGAGTACATTGACAAGGTCCTCGCCAGGATTACCTTGTGGGGCTCGCTGTATATCTCGGCCATCTGCGTGCTGCCCATGTTGTTGATCGCCCAGTTCAACGTCCCCTACTATTATGGCGGCACCTCGCTGCTTATCGTTGTGGGTGTGGCCATGGATTTCATGGGCAAGATCGAATCCTACCTTATTTCGCGCCAGTATGAAGGTCTAATGGCCAAGGCTGGCCGCGTCAAAGGCCGGACCGGGAAGTAGGTGCAGTGAAGAAGTTCCGTGGCGTTTACCTGAAGAACGAGCAGGAAATTGCCATTATGCGGGAGGCAAATCGGATTGTCTCCCGCATACTGGATGCCTTGGGCCGCGAGGTCAGGCCTGGGATCCAGACCATGTTCTTCGAGGAAATGGCCCAGGAGTTGTGCGCTGAATACAAAGTAGCGCCAGCATTCCAGGGCTATCATGGCTACCCTTTCGCCTTGTGCTGCTCGGTCAACGAAGAGATCGTCCACGGTTTCCCATCGAAGCGGATTCTCAATGAGGGCGATATCGTCAGCTTTGACATGGGCGTGATTCTGGACGGTTTTTTCGGAGATTCGGCCAGAACCTATACAGTGGGTGAAATTTCTGATAAGGCCATGGACCTTCTGGAGGTGACTCGCAATTCCCTCCTGAAGGGCATCGCTCAGGCCCGTGAGGGCAATACGGTGCAGGACATATCCAGGGCCATTCAAGGGTATGTCGAGAGCAAGGGCTACAATGTAGTTAAGCGTTTTGTCGGACATGGAATCGGCAGGCGGTTGCACGAAAAGCCGGAGGTGCCGAATTTCGTGCCCCTCGGAGCACAGGAACTGCCGCTCAAGGCCGGGATGGTGCTGGCCATCGAACCCATGGTGACCATGGGGCAGTCTGAGGTCGATATCCTGGCCGACAACTGGACGGCGGTCACGAAAGACCGCCAGCTATCCGCCCATTTCGAGCACACCGTTGCTGTGACCAAGAATGGGCCGGAGATTTTGAGTGTAAGCGATTGAAAGTCGCTTACCTCTTTGTGTTGCAATACCGCGGCACGGCATGAATATATACGGGAGCCGCCGTTTGTTTAGGCGGCTAGCGGACAACCAAGTGGAGACGGTACGATGAAAGTCAGGCCTTCCGTTAAAAAGATCTGCCCCAAGTGCAAGATCATCAGGCGTAACGGAATCCTTCGTATTATTTGTGAAAACCCCAGGCACAAACAGCGTCAGGGTTAAGAGGGGTAGATCGTGGCTCGTATAGCTGGTGTAGAACTGCCCAGGAACAAGCGCTTGGATATCGCGCTTACCTACATCTACGGCATTGGCCGTACCACCGCTCTCAAGATTTGCGATGCTGCCGGTGTTGACTGGACGCGCAATATCGACAACCTGGATGACAATGAACTCAATGTCGTCCGTCGCGAACTCGAAACCAATCACAAGGTCGAGGGCGATCTTCGTCGCGACGTGACTGGCAATATCAAGCGGCTCATGGATATCGGCTGCTATCGCGGACTTCGCCATCGCCGCGGACTGCCCGTCCATGGACAGCGCACGCACACCAATGCGCGCACCCGCAAGGGCCCGCGCCGCGCTGCTGTTGGCGGCAAGAAGAAGAAGTAGTCCGGGGCCCCAGGCCTCGGCTGGCAGCCGGCCAAGGCCGGTGAACCGATCCAATGAGCTTTGCAGAACCGGAGAGAGCCAATGGCTAAACCACGCCGCGTAGGCAAGAAAAGGGAAAAGAAGAATATCCCTATGGGCATCGCCCATATAAAGGCTACTTTTAACAACACGATCGTGTCCTTTACCGATATGAAGGGCAACGTCGTGAGCTGGGCCAGCTCTGGCGGAGCCGGCTTCAAGGGCTCGCGCAAGTCCACGCCTTTCGCCGCTCAGGTCGCCGCCGAGAACGCGGCGCGGGTGGCCCAGGATAACGGCATGCGTTCTGTCGGCATTTTGGTCACGGGACCCGGCGCTGGGCGGGAAGCCGCCATGCGCGCTATCAACAATGCGGGCTTCAAGGTGACCTTCATCCGTGATATCACCCCCATCCCGCATAACGGCTGCCGTCCTCCTAAGCGGCGTCGCGTCTAGGTAGAGGAGGATATTTACCGTGGCCAGATATACTGAAGCCAAGTGCCGCATCTGCCGGCGTGAAGGCGGGAAGCTGTTTCTGAAGGGTGATCGCTGCTTCACGGACAAGTGCGCCTATGAGCGTCGTCCCTATGCCCCCGGCATGCATGGCCGTGCGCGCAAGAAGATGAGCGACTACGCGGTCCAGCTGCGCGAGAAGCAGAAGGTCCGCCGCATGTACGGCATTCTCGAAGCCCAGTTCCACGATTACTTCGTCGAAGCCGATCGGCAGCACGGCGTTACGGGTACCAACCTGCTGCGTCTGCTGGAATTGCGTCTCGACAACGTGATATACCGCATGGGTTTCTCCAACTCTCGCAACCAGGCCCGCCAGCTCGTGCGGCATGGCGTGTTCGTGCTCAACGGCCGCAAGGTGACCGTTCCGTCCCTGCAGCTCAAGCCTGGCGACACGATCACCGTACGCGAGAAGAACAGGAAGATTCCCGTCATCATGGAAGCTCAGGAAGTCATCGCCCGTCGCGGGCTGCCCGCGTGGCTCGAAGTCGACGGAGCGAACTTCAAGGGAACCGTCAAGGACAAGCCCGTCAGAGAGGACATCCAGTTCCCGATTTCCGAGTCCCTCATCGTTGAATTGTATTCCAAGTAATAGGTGCACGGCATGCTCATCCATAACGGCGACAGACTCATCAACACCCGCAACTGGTCCGAACTGGTCAAGCCAGAACAGATCGGAAGGGCCGCCAAGTCGACGAACACGTATGCGAAGTTCGTCTGCGAGCCCTTGGAGCGCGGTTTCGGCACGACGATCGGCAATGCCCTGCGTCGTGTGCTTCTGTCCTCCTTGCAAGGAGCGGCAATCATCTCCGTGCGCATCCAGGGCATCCAGCACGAGTTCACCACCATTCCCGGGGTGCTGGAAGATGTCACCGACATCATCCTGAACCTCAAGCTGGTCAGGTTCGCCATGAGCACCGACCAGCCTCAGCATCTCGTGCTCCGCGCCGACAAGAAGGGTGCGGTCACTGCTGCTGCGATCCAGGAGAACCAAAACATCCGCGTGCTCAACCCTGGTCAGCACATCGCCACCTTGAGCGAGGATATTGAGTTCAAGATCGACCTGGAAGTGCGCATGGGCAAGGGCTATGTGCCAGCTGAAATGCACGAGGGCCTGCAGAGCGAGATTGGGCTTATTCCCTTGGACGCGAGTTTTTCTCCGGTCAAGAAGGTGGCCTATACCGTGGAGCAGGCTCGTGTCGGGCAGATGACCAACTACGACAAGCTCCTCATGGAAGTTTGGACGGACGGCTCGGTGACTCCCGAGGATGCGGTGGCTTATAGCGCCAAGATCCTCAAGGATCAGCTCTCGGTGTTCATCAACTTCGACGAGCACTCTTCGGACGAAGAAAAGTCCTATCAGCCCTCCAGCGGGGAAGAGAACCCGAACCTCTACAAGAACATCGACGAGCTCGAACTCTCGGTCAGGGCTACGAACTGCCTCAAGAGCGCCAATATCCGCCTTGTGGGCGAACTCGTCCAGAAGACGGAAAACGAGATGCTCAAGACCAAGAATTTCGGCCGCAAGTCCCTTGAGGAGATTCGTCGAGTGCTCGAGAACATGGGACTCGAGTTCGGCATGCACGTCGACAGTTTCGACGAAAAATACCAAGAGTGGCTGAAGAGGAAAGACAGCGATGAGGCATAACGTATCCGGAAAGAAGTTCGGCAAGAGCAGCTCCCATCGCAAGGCCATGTTCCGCAACATGGCCAAGTCTCTGCTGACTCATGAGCGTATAACGACCACCGAAGTCAAGGCCAAGGAACTGCGCAAGTTCGCTGACAGGCTCGTCACCTGGGCTCTGCAGAACGATTTGCACTCCCGTCGCCTGGCTTATCGTGTCCTGGAAAGCCATACCCTGGTCAAGAAGCTGTTCGATGAGATCGGACCGCGTTTCTCCGGCATGGGTGGCGGATATACCCGCATTGTGAAACTGGCTCTTCCTCGCCGAGGCGATTGCGCCCCGATGGCGGTAATCGAATTGGCTACCGACCGCGGCGCAAAAGGGGCCACGGCCTCTCAGGGCACCGGACAGGCTCAAGCAGCCAGCTCAGAGACAACGAAGGCCGAATAGTCAATAAGAAAGGCAGGCTTTCAGCCTGCCTTTTTTTTCGCCCAGATGCATAGACAAAAACTATCGAGATCATAGCCAATGGATATCCGGAGACTTGAGGCTTTCTGCAAAGTGTACGAGCTGGGCAGCTTTTCCAAAGCAGGACAGGAGCTGTTTCTCTCGCAACCGACCATTAGCGCTCATGTTTCCAGTCTGGAGGAAGAGCTTGGGGTCCAGCTCTTCGATCGCCTTGGGCGCATGATTTTGCCCACCCTGGCCGGCAAGGTTTTATTCCGATACGCCAAGGAAGCCTTCGTCAGCCTGGAGAATGCAAAAGCCGAGATACAACTGCTGCAGGACAAGATATCGGGCGATCTCGTCATCGGCGGCAGCACCATCCCGGCACATTACATTCTTCCGCGCATTCTCGCCGACTTTACGAAACGCTACCCCGACGTGCATGTGGACCTGAAGGTCGGGGATACGGTCGGCATCATCGACATGGTCACCCGTGGTGATCTCATTCTGGGCATCGTCGGAGCGGAATCTGATCGTCCCGAGCTTGAGTTCATCCCGCTCAAGGATGACCAACTCGTAATCGTGGCCTCGCCCAAGCTCAACCGTCCCATCGGCAAGACGCTCGGCACCAAGGAAATCTGCACTTGGCCCTGGGTCATGCGCGAGCGCGGCTCGGGAACCCGCAAGGCGTTCGAGAAAGGGCTGTTGGCCATCGGCCTCGATATCCGCTGCCTCAATATCTCCCTTACGGTGGAGAGCACCGAGGCATTGCTGCAGTGCATCATGTCCGGCTTCGGAGTGGGCATCACGTCCCGCATCGCGGCTCAGGCCTACATAGACAGAGGCGAACTCGTCGAATTGAATGCGCCGTCCCTGGCCATAAGGCGTCGCTTCTATCTCATTCGTCACGAGAAGCGCCACATATTCCCTGTCACGCGCTATTTCATCGACTTCCTGATGAACTCCTGTCGCTGAAAGGCGGCCGGATCTCGCAGACAAGCACGGAGAGAAAGAATGTCCAAGATCACCCTGGTGGACAAGGTCAAGGCGTCGGGCTGAGCGGCCAAAATCCCTCCAGGGGACCTGGAGGAAATACTCGCCGGTTTGCGCACGGATACCGATTCGCGGGTCATTAGCGGTGTGGCGGCCAATGAGGATGCGGCCATTGTCCGTTTTCCAGCCGGCAAGGCCCTTGTGCAGACCCTCGATTTCTTCACGCCCATAGTCAACGATCCCTATCGCTTCGGACAGATAGCCGCGGCCAACTCCCTGTCCGATGTCTACGCCATGGGTGGGGAGCCCCTGTGCGCCATGAACATCGTCTGCTTTCCGGCCAAGCGCATGGACAAGGCCATCTTGCGGGAAATCCTGCGCGGCGGATTGGACAAGGTGCGCGAGGCAGGTGCCTTGTTGGCCGGCGGTCACAGCGTCGAGGACGATGAAATCAAATACGGCCTTTCGGTATCAGGCTTCGTGGACGAGGACCGTTACGCGACCAACGGCGGCCTGGAGCCGGGCGACAGGCTCGTGTTGACCAAGCCCCTAGGCACAGGCATTCTCGCCACAGCCGTGAAGGCCTGCTGGGTAGGTCATGAGCGCATGGAGGACCTGCTCTATCAATGGGCGGGGCGTCTCAATCGCGTGGCCGGGCAGGTGATTCGCGAGGCAGGGCTCAAGGGCGCAACCGATGTCACAGGCTTCGGCCTCGGCGGGCATTTGCTGGAGATGGCCAACGCCTCGGGGCGCTGCATTCAGCTTGAATCTACGGCCGTGCCGATTCTTCCCGAAGCCCTGGAACTGGCGGGCATGGGACTTGTTCCTGAAGGAAGCCACGCCAATCGCAAGTTCTGCAGCCATGCCGTCTCTGCCTCGGCGGATGTCGATCCGGTTCGGCTGGATTGCATCTTCGACGCCCAGACCTCGGGCGGCATGATCCTGGCCGTACCCGAAGCCAGGCTGGACCAGGTCCGGGCCATGCTGCAGTCCCAGGGCGAGCCAGCCGAGTGCATCGGCCGGGTGCTGGAGGACCAAGCCGGGCCACGCCTCCGGATAACCTGATATCTTGGAGCAGATTGCTTTAATGACGCCCTCTGCGACGTAGGCGAAAGTGAATTGCGCCTGCGCCCAAGCTGGCGGCAAGCCATGCCGACGCATGGCTCGCAGAACTGTTCAAGAGTATGATGCTCAAACACGGGTGTGAGCGCCCATGGACGCTCACACCATCCAATGATCTAAACCAGCCTGCTAATGACGATCAGAGCGACGATGATCAGAGCCAGAATCAGGAGGATCGTCATCGCCTTCGAGCGTCCCTTCTTGCCCTTGGCATCGTAGACGCCCACGGTCTTGCCGGGACCGGCGGCTTTCCTTTCCACGTCTTCCCGTTCATCGGTTGTATGCAGCTTCGCCATGATTGCTCCTTTGCGCAGCTTAAGGTTCTGCGCCTGGGGGATTTAGACTCCCGGCCGTTTTCCACGGCCGCGCACGTCCTCATCCACCTCGACCTTGGTCTTGCGCGCCTTGCCACGTACCGTTTCGGTCCGCTCCGTGGCTTCCTTGCCTATGCGCACCTCTTCCGTCACGCGGGCTTCCTTCGAAATCACGGGCTCCTCACTCGTTTCGCGCATCTCGACGGTCTGCTCACGGAAGGCGCCCTCACGGTCAGCCTCGGTCAAGGGGCGATCGACGGGACGCCGTTCGACCGTGGCATGCTCCTCGCGCAGCCTGACCTGCTCCTCGACCGGTTGCTCGACCACCCTGGTATAGGCGCGCACTCTGCCACCCTCCACTTCGCGCTTGCCGACGTGAAGCTCTTCCTCGGTCACGGGAATGATCGTCTCGCGCTCTCTGGCGATTTCTTCGGTCGTATAGGGAGCGGCCCGCTCGTCGTAGCGCTTCCAGCCCGCGGCCTTCCATTGGTCGGCCCGTCGGTTGATATCGATGGCGCCCTTGCGGTGCATGATATCAGCGGCGCGGTCCGCCGAGTCGTCATCGGCGTGCACCGTAATGAGCACCCCACCGCGCCTGACCCCTTCCAGATAGTAGTTTGCGTGCTCTTCCGGAATGCCTATGCCCGTCAGGTCGGAACGAGCGTTCCTGGCGTCTCCGCCCCTGGACTTGTCGGCTGACTTCCAGGAGTACCCCCCGGCGCCGGTAGTCTTGTCGATCATCAGCATGCTGATGTCCTCGCGGCGGAATCCGCTGTTAACCAGATCCTGCACTACATCCTGGGCCGACATGGGGGTATCCATGAATCCGGCAACGGTCTTCGCCATGGTGTGCCTCCTTGGTTCGCTGCGTATTGATGAAGCGGGTAAGGAGCGCAGGCTGGCCTGTGCCCGCGCCTCCCGCGTTCAACGCTTCTTCGTGTCGCCGGAAGCGCGCGCATCCACATGCTCCACAACGGCTTCCTCGCCGCGAAGCACGACGCGTTGCGGCTCCCTTACAGTGCTCGATTTGCGTGTGATGCGGAGTTCTTCCTTGAGCAGCAGGCGCTTCTCAACATACAGGACTTCCTCCACGACAGGCACGATGATCGTATCGGCCTCCTGCCGCATGGACGGCGCCTGCTCCACGTAGCGGTTGATCGGCACCCTGGACACGTACGCCTCATGGCGAAGGAGCGGCTCGTCGATGACCTCCTCCCGTTCACGCACGATCTTCCGTACCCGGGTGATGCCGGTCTCCACGGTCTGCTTCCCCACATGCAGCTTCTCCTCGACAATCGGGATTACCTGCTGCTCACTATTGGATGTCGTGTATGGTCTGTTAATCTTTGGATTTGCCATTGATCATGCCTCAGTTTTGATTAATAATGAAATAAATTTAGCTGCATATTGTTAATCAGCTTCAGAATGGAAGAGTGTTTACAGGTATATTAAGGGAATAAGCATTTCTGTAGTGTAAAGTAGTTTTGTCTTGTAGATGTTTATCTGACATAATTTTGTCTTCCATATTGTATTGTACAGGAAATAATAACGGCTGAATTGTCAATATGTATTCGAGATGCTGTGAAGTAAAACGCATGAGGCCAATCTGCGGGCCGGAGCACTTGCGAGAATCGGCAGTGACTTGGAGTGGACTGCGGTTAAGGCGGGAGGATTATAACGCCAGCGCTTGGACAGGCGGGCAGCGTTCCTGCTTGGGTGGCCTGGGCGAATGGAGTTCGGGTGAGCAAAGCCCCGTGCCTTGCAGGTCGAGTCTGGAGGAAGGGGCAGCCCAGGTCGGTCAGCAGCAAGAAAACAGCCGCCAACAGGATGCTTCTGTTAGCGGCTGCATGAGCTCACAGTGACGACGGCCTGTCGTCAGATCAAGATCCGCTCAAGTGGCAGCGGGCGCTGCTGATAGGGATTGGCGAGCTGGATCACCCGTGCCCTAGCTCACATCCCAGGTCTGACCCTGAGGCGTGTCCTTGACCTCGGCTCCCATGGCCGCAATTTCGTCGCGGATGGCATCGGAGCGGGCGAAGTCCTTGCTAGCGCGGGCCTCCTGGCGCTGGGTCAGCAGGGCCTCGACCTTGGCCGTGTCGATGCCCTTGCGCCGGGCGCGGCAGGCGCGCAGCTCGTCCAGGAACGTCTGCGAATCGGTTGCGAAAACGCCGAAGATATCCGACCAGCGCGCCAGGTCATCCAGTACGCGACGCCAGAAGTCGCGCGCGCCTTCGCTCTTGCGCATGGTCTTGTCGTCCATGACCCGGCCGGACAGGCGCACGGCCGTGAATACGTGGCCCAGGGCCGCGGCCGTGTTCAGGTCGTCGGCCATTGCCTCGTCCCAGGCCTTCTCCGCGGAGGCAAGCTCGTCGGTAATCTCGGCGGGCAGGGCGGCCTTGCTCCACTTGTCCTTCTGCAGGGCCTCACTCATCTGGGACATGGCCGCGTAGATGCGACGCAGGCCCTTCTCGGCCTCCTCCAGCCCCTCGAAGGAGAAGTCCAGCGGGCTGCGGTAGTGCTGGCTCAACAGGAAGAAACGCAGCACCTCGGGCATGAACTTGTCCAGGATGTCGCGGATGGTGAAGAAATTGCCCAGGGACTTGGACATCTTCTCCTGGTTTATCTGCACGAAGCCGTTATGCACCCAGAAGCGGGCCAACTCGCCGTCCGTGGCCGCCTCGGTTTGGGCTATCTCGTTCTCGTGGTGGGGGAAGACCAGGTCCTGGCCGCCGCCGTGGATGTCCAGGGGCAGCTCGACGTATTTGGCGGCCATGGCCGAGCACTCCAGGTGCCAGCCGGGCCGGCCCTGGCCCCAGGGGCTCTCCCAGTAGGGCTCTTTGGGCTTGGCGGCCTTCCACAGGGCGAAGTCCAGGGGGTCTTCCTTGGCCTCGCCGGGCGTGATGCGCGCACCGGCGCGCAGGTCGTCGATGTCCCGGCCCGAAAGCTTGCCGTAGGGCTCGAAGGCCCGCACGCGGAAGTAAACGTCACCGGACAGGGTCTTGTAGGCCCTGTCCTTGACGATGAGCTCCTCGGTCAGCGTGAGCATCTCCGGGATATGCTCCGTGCACTTGGGTTCGATGTCGGCCCGCAGCACGTTCAGCTTGTCCATGTCCTCGTGGAAGGCCTGGATGTACGTCTCGGCTATCTCCTGGGACGAAACGCCGCGCTCGTTGGCCCGGTTGATGATCTTGTCGTCCACGTCCGTGAAGTTGCGGATGAAGCTCACCTCAAGGCCGGTGCTGCGCAGGTAGCGCACCAGGATGTCGAAGACAACGGCCGAGCGGGCATGGCCGATGTGGCACAGGTCGTAGGCCGTTATGCCGCATACGTACATGCTGACCTTGCCTGGGACGCGTGGTTCGAAAGGTTCCTTTTTCCTGTGCAGGGTATTGTAGAGCTGCATGCATTCTCCGCTTGGGTGATCTGCTTTGGCCGCGCCGCCGTGGTCGTTGCCGGTCCTTTGGGGACGTGGACGGCGTGCCTGCGCGTGGGGGTATGTGCGGCCGAAACTCCCCATAAACCCCAAATCAGCGGCGAGGTCAATGTGCGGCGAGGCCCCGGCCGCCGGGCATGCGCCTGGGCGCTCGTCCGACGGCCGGTACAGGCTGGTTCAGGAGACGAAAGAAATCAGGGCATCCGGCTGTGTCGGCGGCCGAAGCGGCGCATGGCCAGCTTGTCCGCCTCGTTGACCACCAGCACCAGGGAAGCCACGGCCAGGCAGAGGAGAAGCTCTCCTGCCGACAGCGGCACGGTGCGCACCAGCCATTCGAGCTGTGGCACGTAGAGCACCGTAAGCTGGGCCAGCACGGCCAGGCCGATGGCCGCGAAGAGCAGGGGGTTGTGCAGGTGGTTCATGCGGAAGACCGAACGGCGCAGCGATCGACAGTTGAAGACCTGGAAGATTTCGCAGCAGACCAGTGTGGTCAGAGCCAGGGTGCGGGCTTCCTGCAGGCCGCGCCCGGCGTCCAGGGCCATGTTGAAGACGTACAGCACTCCCAGGGCCTCGGCCGCTCCTACCAGCAGGATTCGTCGCAGGAGCGTGCCCGAGAGGATTCCGGCCTTGGGATCGCGCGGCGGCTGGTCCAGGATGCCCGGCTCGCCTTCTTCAAAGGCCAGGGCCACGTCCTGCAGGGCGCCGGTGACGAAGTTGAGCCAGATGATCTGCGTGGGGTTGAGCGGCAGGGGGAACCCCAGCAGAAGCGTGCTCAGGATGGCCAGCAGGACGCCCGCGCCGCCGGCAAGCAGGTACAGGGTGACCTTGCGGATGTTCTCGAAGACGATACGGCCTTCCTCCACGGCGTGAAAGATGGAGGCGAAGTTGTCGTCGGCGAGGACCATGTCCGCGGCCTCCTTGGCGACCTCGGTTCCGGTCCTGCCCATGCTCACGCCGATGTGCGCGGCCTTGAGCGCGGGCGCGTCGTTCACGCCGTCGCCGGTCATGGCCACGATCTCGCCCCTGGCCATGAGAGCCTGGGCGATGCGCAGCTTGTGGCGCGGGGTGACGCGGGCAAAGACTGACACGTCGGCGGCGCGCTCCCTTAATTGATCGTCATCCAGAGCTTCGACCTCGCGCCCGGTCAACACCTTGGGCTCTGGACCGATGCCGATCTGGGCCGCGATGGCCTTGGCCGTGACGGCATGGTCGCCTGTGATCATGACCGTGCGGATGCCGGCCCTGGCGCAGCCTGCCACGGCTTCGGCGGCCTCCTCGCGCGGAGGGTCGATGATGGCCGCCAGGCCCGCGAAGATCACACCTTGGGTCAGCTCCTCGGTCAGATCCTCGAAGGACATGCCCTGGGGCAGTTCCTTCCAGCCCAGGGACAGCACGCGCAAGCCTTCACGGGCCAATTCCTCGGCGGCGGCCAGGACCTCGTCGTGGCGGCATTCAATCTGCGAGCGCTGCAGGGCGCAGATGTCCAGGAGCTTTTCCGGCCCGCCCTTGAGGAATACGTAATGGCGGCCGTCGTGCACATGCAGGGTGGCCATGTAGCCCCGGTGCGATTCGAAGGGAATCACGGCCAGCGTGGGCCACACCGCACGCTCCCGTTCCGCGTTCATGTTGGCCTTCATGGCCGCAACGATGAGCGCGGCCTCGGTGGGATCGCCCTTGATGGCGGCCACGCCGTCAACCCACGCGATGCTTGACTCGGTGCACAGAAGGCCTATGCGCAGGGCCATTTCCAGATCCGAGCCGGGCTGGACTGGCGCTGGTTCTCCGCCCTGCCTGTCGGATATGCTCCCGTGCAGTTCGTAGCCGCTGCCGCTGACATCGAAATAACGGCCCATGGAGTACAGGGCGCGCACGGTCATTTCGTTGCGCGTGAGCGTGCCGGTCTTGTCCGTGCAGATGACCGTCGTGGAGCCGAGCGTCTCCACGGCGTGCAGCTTGCGGATGACCGCGTTGCGCTTGGCCATGCGCGAGACGCCGATGGCCATGGTGATGGTCACCACCACGGGCAGGCCCTCGGGGATGATAGCCACGGCCATGGCCACGGCGGTCATGAACAGGTCCATGCCAGTGACGCCCGGCGCCAGTCCCAGCAGCCCCAGGGCGAAGACGAGCAGGCTCAGGCTCAGCACGGCCAGGCCCAGCCGCTTGGCGAAACGCTCGAATTTGTCCTGCAGCGGCGTCTTGACCAGGGAGACCGTGCGCACGTCCTCGGCGATCTGGCCCACCAACGTAATGAGTCCGGTGGACGTGACCACGCCCCTGCCGCGCCCGGCGACCACCACCGTGGACATGAAGGCCAGGTTGGCGCGGTCGCCTGGCGGCAGATCGACGCCTTCGAGCGTCGCCACGGTTTTGTCCGCGGGCACGGACTCGCCCGTGAGGGCGGCCTCCTCGATCTTCAGTTCAGCGGCCTTGATCAGGCGCAGGTCCGCGGGCACGCGGTCGCCGGAAGCGAGCAGCACGATGTCGCCTGGTACCAGGGCCACGCTCTCGATTTCCTGCTCCTTGCCGTCGCGCAGCACCCAGGCCTTGGCCTTGACCATGCCGCGCAGCGCGCGGATGGACTTCTCGGCGCGCAGTTCCTGCCAATAGCCCAAAGCCGTATTGACGAGGATGACCGCCAGGATGACCAGGGCATCCTTGACGTGGTCCAGCACAGCCGTGACGCCGGCCGCGGCGAGCAGGATGTAGATGAGCGGACTCTTGATCTGGTCGAGCAGGAGATTGAGGCGGTCGAGACCTTCCTCTTCACCCAGATCGTTGGGGCCGAAGCGCTCCAGCCGCTGCGCCGCCTCCTCGGAGGAAAGGCCTTGCGGTGAGCTGTCCAGCTTCTTCAGCGTCTCGTCCGCGGGCAGTGTGTGCCAGGCGGTATCCGCGTTTTGAGTTGTTCTCTGAGCCATTTCCCTGAATCCAAGTAATCGCTAGAGAAATTTAAAGTTTTCGCCTTTCGAACCAGCGGAAGAGCAGGGCCGCCGCGAGCGTGAAGGCTCCGATGACGAGCCACGGGCTGACGCCGAGCACGCCGGGCAGGGTGATCTTGCCGAAGTCGCCCCAGGTCATGACCGTGGCCTTGAGCAGAGGATACGTCTCGGCGAACAGAGCAGCGCCGGCGAGCATGCCGAGGATGCCGAGGAATGCGTCGAGCCGGCCTTCGCCCAGCGCGCCCAGGGACGTTCCCGGACAGTAGCCCAGAAGCCCCCAGCCGACGCCGAACAGGAGACCGCCGATGACGATGGAGCCGACGACCATGGGCTTGATGTCCAGCTTGACCAGGCCCAGGCCGTGCAGGAGGTATATGCCCACGGAGGCCACCAGGACGCTCGTGAGCATGAACTTGACGATGGTCATGTCGCGCAGGCGCAAGGCGCCGAGCTGCGCATCGTAGCGCACCACGCGGGCGCGCTGGAGCAGGAAGCCGAACAGGATGCCCGTGATGAAACCGATCAGGAGAGAGCTCATCGGGACCTCCTTGGCAGGCCCCAGTGGCTGGAGCCGTAGATCAGGCGGGCGGTGATCATGCCGCCGACGAAGAAGCAGGTCAGCGCGACGAGGCCGGACAGCGCAAGCTGTAGCGAACCGCTCAGCCCGTGGCCGCTGGGTCAGCCGCCGGCCAGCCGTGCGCCGTACATGGCCACGATGCCGCCGAAGAACGCCGTCACTCCCCGCTTGCCGACCGACGGCCCGAAGCGCTCGCGCCAGGAGTCGGGCACGGCCTGCAGCCGGAAGGACCGGGACGTGATTGCTGAGACGAGCGAACCGACGAGGATGCCCGCCACGAACATCCACTGCCAATCCACGATGGGTTTGTCCTTGGAGAAGTACTCCAGGGCCTGGACATGTTCGGGGCTGAAGAGCCGCTCGATCATGCCCGCGCTGCGCACGAAGGTGGTCGATGCGCCGACGTATTTGCCCGCGATCCATACCGAGGCCACGATGAGCAGTCCGGCGAGCGCGCCGGCCCAATAAGGATTCCAACGACCAGGATCGTTTCTGTGCATGGGAACTCCTCGTGATGAGTTTGTTAAGGGAAATACGCCATGCACATAGCACAGGCATTTTTTTCTGTCACCTCGGCGGGTTGCGGCGTGACCTGTATGCGCTCCGATGCGCCTGAAATGCTTGCAGGCCGCGAAACACGACGCGTTTGCAGGGTGGACGGTCGCCTCGCAAGGCTATGACGGATTTGCGTCAGAGGGGATGAGGCAAATGAGGGGGGTTGCGCGGAGGAAGAGTTGAGTCGGCCTCAATCCCGCGCTGCCCGGTTTCCAACGGGTTGTCATGGCGGGTTGTTTGGGAGACTCCGAGCGGGGGCGAGCCGTCTTGGCAGTCAATTCTCCCGCCCGGAGCGAGTGCGAAGCTATTTTACCCGGCGCAGGCCCGTGACCACGGCCACGGCCTTGATGCCTTCCTTGCGGCCCGTGAAGCCCAGGCCCTCCTCGGTGGTGGCCTTGACGTTGACCATGGTGGCCGGAAGGCCCAGCAGGTTGGCCACGCTCCTGCGGATCTCCTCGCGGTGCGGGCTCAGCTTGGGAATCTGGGCGATGACCGTCAGGTCGGCATGCACCAGACGCAGCCCCTCGCGCCGGGCCAGCAGGAGCACTTCGGACAGGAGCATGGAGCTGGCCGCGTTGTCCCAGGCCTTGTCCGTGTCCGGGAAGTGCGTGCCGATGTCGCCCTTGCCCAGGCAGCCGAGCACGGCGTCGGTCAGGGCATGCAGGAGCACGTCGCCGTCCGAGTGGGCCAGCACCTCGGGCGCGCCGGGAATCAACACCGTGCCCAGGACCATGGGCCGGGCGGGCTGCTTGGGATTCTCGGCCGCATGGGCGTAGCGGTGCACGTCGTAGCCGAAGCCGGTCACGCTCACTTCGGGCATGGCCTGTTCCTCCAGAAGCCGCAGGTCCTCGGGATTGGTGATCTTCACGTTGCAGGCCTCGCCTGGCACCACGCGCACCTCGCCGCCGGCGAGCTCCATGAGCGAAGCGTCGTCCGTGACCTGCCACTTCTCGGTTTCGGCGCGTTCATGGGCCTGGCGCAGCATGGCCAAATCAAAGCCCTGGGGCGTCTGCACGGCCGCCAGTTCCTCGCGGCGCAGGGTTTCGGCCACGTGGCCGCCGTTCAGCCCGCCGGTGACTCGCTTTATGGTGTCGGTAACAGCCAAGGCCGGGATGACGGACTGCGCGCCAGCCTCCAGTGCGACGCAGATGCGCTGTACGAGCGACGCGCTCATGAAGGGCCGGGCCGAATCGTGCACGAGCACGCGGCCGCAGTCGCGGGGCAGGGCGACCAGGCCGTTGCGCACCGAATCCTGCCGCCGAGTTCCACCGGCCACCGTCAGCCAGGGCAGACCCAGGGAGTTCGCGGCATCCAGCGCGCGGACTTGCGCGGCGCAGGCTTCAATCTCCTCGGGCGGGAAGACGAAGACCAGCCCCTTGATGGCGGGCACGCGCGCGAAAGTCCGGGCCGAATGCCAGAAGAGCGGCAGCCCCTGGAACTCCAGGAACTGCTTGCGCCGGCCTCCGCAGGCTTCGGCAAGCCGCGTGCCCGAGCCGGCGGCCAGGAGCACGGCCCAGGTATGGGGAGATGAAGTCATGCATGCCTCCCTAAAAACCTGCTTCCGCTGCGTGGTAAGAGCGGGTTTCGATTCGGGCCAAGGGATACAGGGGTTTGGGGTAGAGGTAAAGATAAAGGTCGGAGTCGACGGATTGGGGCAACAGTGGGCGTATTATCACTGTTCACATGGATAATTGTAAACAGTGTCCGGTGTGTGATTAGAAAATGTAAACCCGGAGCGGGTGTGGGGAAAGCGGGGGGTGGCTTCAACAGGAAGGATGGCATCATGGAAAGAATCTTTTTACGCGTCTTCAGGTTGAGGGTCTTGGCGATCCTGCTCGCGGCATTGCTCGGGATTGGGGCAGGGCAGGCGGAAGCCTGGGTCTGGTATGTAAAGCCCGGCCTGGTCTCGGGCAGCGGCAAGGCCTGGAGCGACCCGTTCGTGACCATTGCGGAGGCCGTGGCGGCCGCCACGGCTGGAGACAGCATCTGGGTTGTCGAAGGTGAGTATCTCATCGAGGAACCCATCAGGATCACCAAACGCCTGAACATCTACGGCGGCTTTCTGGGCGTGGAGCAATGCCTGGATGAGCGTGTGGGAAACCTGCGTACGACCATCGACGGCGGCGACAGTACCGCCTGCATGGCCATTTCGGCGGATACTCTCCTGGACGGCATCGATTTCTTTGAATGCAATTCCTTCGTAAACTTTGGAGGCGGGCATGATCCGAACAAGTATCTGCCTGGCCCAGCCATTACGGCAGAAAATGCCAAGCTGACCATGCGGGACTGCGTGCTACGGAAGAATACGGGTAGTTCCCATGGTGCGATGAGAGGTGGTCCCGGTTGTCAGGACAGGTCGGCGGCGGAAATAAGGTGTAGCCGGGTTACTGTTCACGCCGCCCGGCGGGACGGTGTCATGCCCTGAGCATTTCCCGGTCCAGGCATTGCCGCCTGC
>JAEYOJ010000156.1 GCA_023411815.1 Pseudomonadota bacterium
GATTATACGTTCAACATTCTGGAGTATAAAATTATCTGCCCATCTCCGGACGTGCCGTCAGTTCAAGCGTCCGGCCCCCGGTTTACGGCACAGGGCCGGCGGCGAGCCTGCCGGGAACGGTTCGATACCCCAATATCCGTTGAGAACAGAGAAGATACGCATGGAACCAACCGAGCACGAGATCTACCCGATGATGCTCTTTCCCACCTTCGAGGTCCGGGATATCGAGGCGTCCGTGGAGTGGTACACCCGGGTCCTCGGATTCTCCCTCGTCTACCGGATGCAGGATTTTATTGAGCAAACGCACCTTGCCCATATCCGGCGGCTGAAGCACCAGGATATCCTGCTCGTGCCCCGAAATGAGAACTTCGCGGCTCCGGGCCCCGGCATCACCATCACGCTCGCGTTCTCCGCTGAGGCGGTCGACAATATCCCCGCTCTCAACGCCTTTGCCGAACGGATGGCGCGTGAAGGGGCCGTCATCGAAGGCCCGGTCGACCGGCCCTGGAACACCCGCGACGTCGTGGTGCGCGACCCCGACGGCTACCGCCTGGTCTTCACTACGCCGGACTTCGCCCGCATGCGGGACTTCGAGGCGACGATGCGGGCTGTCCGGGAGGATCTCGCAAAGTAGGTGTTCAGGACGGAACGATTCGGTGGACGCGCCCCGTCTTCCCGGCCGGCCCCCGGCTCTTCGAGGTCAGGACGTAGAGTTCGTGCTCCGCGTCCTCTCCGAACGCGAGGACGTAAGACCCGACTGTCCGGCTTCCGGCCACCTCGACCCCGGCAAATTCCCACATCCCCCCGGGGGTCCCGGGCGGTGTCGCGGCGAAGATGATCCCGTCGCCGTCGGCACCCGCCCGGTTCCACTCTGCAAAGACGTAGCGCCCGAAAAGACCGGGAATTGCGCTGCCGCGGTAAACGTAGCCGCCGATGACGACCTGCCCGATCCCGCCGGGCTGGCCGGCGTTCGGGTACTCGACGATCGCGTCGACCAGGGGCTCGCCGCGCCGGCCGGTTCGGGGCACGTCCTGCGGCGACTCGCGGGGGTTTTCGGGGTCGAAGGCGTGGTTGCCCTCCCGGAGGTTCCAGCCGTGGTTGCCGCCCGGGACGATGATCTTCACCGACTCCCAGAGGTACTGCCCGGCGTCGGCGGCGAAGAGGCGGTGCCCGCCTCCGGCATCGAAGGCCGTCCGCCACGGGTTGCGGAGCCCGTAGGCGTAGATCTCGTCCCGCCCCTCTCTTCCGACGAAGGGGTTGTCTTCCGGGATCCCGTAGGGCCCGGGGCCGTCGACGTCGATCCGCAGGATGCTCCCGAGCAGCGTGGTGATATCCTGCCCGTTTCCCCCCGGCGGGTGGCCTCTTCCGACGTCGCGGGCGCCGCCGCCGTCGCCGAGCGGGATGTAGAGACAGCCGTCGGGGCCGAAAGCGATCGAGCCGCCGTTATGGTTCGCCTGCGGCTGGTCGACCTCCAGGATCACCCGCTCCGAACCGGGATCCGCCCGGTCGGGGGTGGAGACGGCAAACTCCGATATCCGGCTCGTATGGTCCCAGCCCTCCGGCGCCCCGGCCCGGAGCGGGGCGCTGTAGTAGACGAAGAACCTGCCGTTCTCCGCGAACCGCGGGTGAAACGCGAGACCGAGGAGCCCGCGTTCGTCGTAGCCGGTGCGGAGGTCGACGACCCGGTCGGTGATATCGAGGAACGGCTCACTGGCGCCGATGACCCGGACGGTGCCGGGGAGGTCCGCGACGAAGAGGCGTCCGGTCCCGTCGCCGGGAGACGCGAGCGCAACGGGCATGGTGAATCCATCGGCGACCGGCTCAAGACCCACGCGTTCCGGAGCAGCCGTTCCGGGCTTTTCGCGATTGATAATCTCACCTCTATCGAGGATGGATCGGATAGAATTACTTAAAGGTACCCGGCCGGTACCAGGACCCGGGGCAAAAAGAGAGGATCAGAAGTACGTCCCGCCCTTCTCGAAGGCTTCCCGCCGCTCGCGTGCCATCTGCGATAGCCGCTCCTCCACCTCCGGGGTGCCGAGGATGTACCCCTTCCAGAGGTCGGTGTAGGGTTCTTCGGGCACGACGATGATCCCCCTGTGCTCCGCGACCCTATCAAGGATGAGCGACGCCGCTTTATCGGCGGGATACGCGTCGTCGGGGATCCGCAGTTCGCCGCGGGCCTGTCCGTCGATACCCTTGTTGAAGATCGGGGTGGCGATGTTTGCCGGGCAGATCGTCGAGAAGTAGAGCCCTTTCTCGGCGTATTCATACTTCAGGCACTCGGTGAGGCCGGTGACGCCGTACTTCGTCAGGGAGTAGAGCGCCTGGAACGGGGGCGGGACGATGCCCGCTATCGAACTGGTGTTCACGACATGCCCGAATCCCTGTTTGAGCATGATCGGCACGGCGGCATGGACACCGTAGACGACGCTCCAGATGTTGGTGTCGATGATCGCCTTCCAGTCATCGAGGGTGGCCATCTCGAACGGGATGGTCCCCCCGACGCCCGCGTTGTTGAAGAGGAAGTCCAGCCTGCCCGCCTCCGCTGCCGTATCCTCGATACCCTTCTGCACCTGCTCCTGCTTCGTCACGTCCATAACGAGCGGGCGTGCCCGATCCCCGTATGCGGAGAGCCGGGCGACGGCCTCGGCAACCTTCTCCCGGCTGCGGCCGGCCATGTAGACGGTTGCTCCCCTCTTTAAGAGTTCTTCGCTGATCGCATACCCGATCCCGGAGTTCGCGCCGGTGACGATGCAGACTTTGCCCGTATAGTAATCGACCATGATCCTCACCTGCCCTTACTCGATCACCCGTGCGCCCATCGCGCGGAGGATGGCCCTTCCCTCGACCATTACCGCCTGCGTCACCCGTTTTATCGGCAGGGCCGCGAGGCTGTTGACGATGTAGTACTGGGCCGGACTCTGCATCGG
>JAEYOJ010000011.1 GCA_023411815.1 Pseudomonadota bacterium
TCGTGCTGCCGCCCATCCTGCTCTTTCTCAACGGCTTCGCACTGTCCCTGGATGTGGAGCAGCTGCGCGTGGGGCTTGTGTTGGAGGACGACTCGCCCGTGGCGCGCGACTTCGCCGACGCCTTCCGCGCCTCGCGCTTCTTCGAGGTGCGCATGGCCACGGACCGCCGCGAGTTGGAGGATGATCTTTTGCGCGGCAGGCTGCGCGGCCTGGTCGTTGTGCCGGAGACCTTTGCCCGGGATCTGGCCCAGGCCGCGCAGGCCGCGCCCGTGCAGGTCATAACCGACGGCAGCGAACCCAACACGGCCAACTTCGTGCAGAACTACGTGCAGGGGCTGTGGGCCAACTGGCTTACCCAGTGGGCCAGGGACCAGGGCCGGCCGCTGTCCGAGCCCACGCGGCTCGTGCCGCGCGTCTGGTACAACGAGGAGCTGAGCAGCCGCTATTTTCTCGTTCCCGGCACCATTGGCACGGTGCTCACGCTCATAGGCACGCTGCTCACGGCCCTGGTGGTGGCCCGCGAGTGGGAGCGCGGCACCATGGAGGCCATGATGGCCACGCCCGTGGGCCGTCTGGAGCTGCTGCTGGGCAAGCTGCTGCCCTATTACCTGCTGGGGTTGGGCTCGCTGACCTTCTGCTGGGTCATCACCGTGACCCTGTTCGGCGTGCCGTTTCGCGGATCGCTTGCGGCCCTGTATCTGGTCTCCTCGGTATTCCTTGTTTCGGCCCTGGCCCTGGGGCTGTTCATCTCCACCGTGTCGCGCAACCAGTTCGTGGCCTCCCAGGCCGCGCTGCTGGCAGGCTACCTGCCAGCCTTCCTGCTCTCCGGCTTCGTGTTCGAGATCGCCAGCATGCCCACGCCCATCCGCATTCTGACCTACGCGGTGTCGGCGAGCTATTTCGTGCCCTGCCTGCAGACGCTTTTCCTGGTCGGCGACGTGTGGGAGGTGCTGTTGCCCAACATGGCCGGCATGGCCATCATCGCGGCCGTGCTGCTGTCCATCACCCTGCGCAAGACCGTGAAGAGGCTCGACTGACCATGCTGGCGTCCCTGCATCGCGTGCGCGCGCTCATCATCAAGGAAATTCTGGCCCTGGTGCGCGACAAGCGCAGCCGCATCGTGCTCATCGCCCCGCCGACCATTCAACTGCTGGTCTTCTCCTTCGCGGCCTCGCTGGAGGTGCGCAACGTGAGCCTGGCCGTGCTCAACCAGGACACGGGAGCCTGGTCCACGGAGCTGGTGCAGCGCTTCGCCGGCTCCAGGACCTTCGACGACCTGCGCTTCCTGCGCGGCCAGCAGGAGATCGCCGAGGTCATGGACAGCCGCGAAGTCCTGGTCGTGGTGCATATCCCCCAGGATTTCTCGCGCGACATCGCCGCCGGCGGCACCGGGGATGTGCAGGTCATCCTGGACGGCCGCCGCTCCAACTCGGCCCAGATCGTCCAGGGCTACATCGCGCGCATCCTGGACAGCTTCAATCGCGACGTGGCCGTGCGTTACGGCCTGCCCGAACCGCCATCCACCCTGGTCGTGCGCAACTGGTTCAACCCCAACCTGAACAACACCTGGTTCACGGTGCCCAACCTGGTGGGCATCCTGAGCACGGTCATCGGCCTGGTGGTCACTTCGCTATCCGTGGCCCGCGAGCGCGAACTGGGCACCTTCGACCAGTTGCTGGTCACGCCGCTGTCCACCCGCGAGATCCTGGCCGGCAAGACAATCCCGGCGCTGATCCTGGCCATGCTCGAAGGCACGCTCATCGTCACCGTGGCCGTGGTGGGCTTCCGCATTCCCCTGCACGGATCGCTGTTGGCCCTGTACATGAGCATGGCCGTGTTCCTGTCCTCCATCGTGGGCGTTGGGCTGTTCATCTCCTCCCTGGCCAAGACGCAGCAGCAGGCCATCCTCGGCGCGTTCACTTTCCTGGTGCCGGCCGTGGCCCTGTCTGGCTTCGCCACGCCAGTGGAAAACATGCCCGAGTGGCTGCAGTACCTGTCCCTGGGCAACCCGCTGCGCTTCTTCCTGGTGGTCGTGAAGGGCGTGTTCCTCAAGGCCATGCCCGTGCATATGGTCTGGGAGCAGACCTGGCCCATGGCGGTGATCGCCGTGGCCAACCTGGCCGGGGCGGCGTGGTTTTTCAGGAGAAGGCTGGAGTAGAGCAGGCGGAAAAAATGTTTTTTCCGGAATCTCAGGGAGTACCTAGTCTTACGAGTTGCCGGGTGTAGCCTTATCCCTCGCGGAATATGCGGATCACGGTCTTGAAGCACTCCTTATCATCAGAGGATTAGGTATCCGGGGATAAGCCCGCCAGACAACTCTCTCAAGGACCCTGATGTATCTAACGCTCCGGAGTTCCTGAAGCATTTACCTGCCGGCCTTTCTCCACTAGTCGGGTTGCTTCTTCTCATTATATGATAGCCTGCCACGAGGAGCGACCATGCGCGACGAAGAGAAAACAAAAGAGCAGCTTCTCCAGGAGCTTCGGAGCCTGAGAGAGCAACTGGTTGCTCAAAAGGAGCAAGCCAGATCCAGGCAGCGGCTGGCGGCCACACGTCGTCGCGCAAGTGACGCCGACCTTAAAAAGTCGCAGGAGGACCTGGAGGTTTCCCGCGAGGAGACTCGGGCGGGAAACGAAGCCCTCACCGAAGCCACTGAGGCTCTCGGTGAAAGCCAGCGTGAACTGAGGGAGATGCGGGAGCGCTATAACATTCTCGGGGATCTCGTTCCTTTTGGCGTTTGGACGAGCGATCCGCAGGGCAATGTGACCTACCTGAGCGACACCTATCTTGAGATGAGCGGGATCGAGCTTGACGATGCGAGCCTCGCCAACTGGGTCGGGCGCCTGTCGCCGCATGAGGTGAAGAACTCCATCTCCGAATGGCAAGGAACGATTGGCAGGAGGGATATCTGGGAGCGGGAGCATGTGGTCAGGGCATCTGACGGCAGGCAGTACACGATTCTCAGTCGTGGAGTGCCCATTGTGGATGAGGAGGGAACGGTCACTGCCTGGCTCGGCATCAATCTCGATATCAGCGGGCGTAAGCATATGGAGGATGAACTCAAGCTGGCGGTGGACAGACTGGCCGGAGAGAAAGATCGTTGCGAGCAGGAGGTCCAGCAGAGGACCCGCGAACTGCAACAGGCCACCGAGCAAGCCGAGAGCGCAAATCGCGCCAAATCCGAATTCCTGGCCAGCATGTCCCACGAAATACGCACGCCCATGAACGGCGTCATCGGCATGGCCGAGCTTGCGCTCATGGTAAGCCGCGAGCCGCGCACCAGGGAGTACATGACCTTGGTAAAGAAGTCTGGCGCGCAGCTTTTGGACATCATCAACGACATTCTCGACTTGTCCAAGATCGAGGCGGGTAAGGTTGAACTGGAGGAGCAGTCCTTCGACCTGCGCGAGGACCTGGAGATAATCCTGTCGGCCCTGGGTGTGAGTGCTCACGACAAGGGCCTGCGCTTCGAGCATGAAGTGGAGCCAGGCATCCCCGCACGCCTTGTCGGCGACTCCACCCGCCTGCGTCAGGTGCTCACGAACCTCATCGGCAACGCGATCAAATACACGCCAAAGGGCATGATCTCGCTGTCCGTGCACCTGGCGGGCGAAGCGGCCTCCAAGCCGGAAGGAGTTCGCCTGCTCTTTCGCGTGCGCGACACGGGCATAGGCATTCCGCGCGACAAACTGGCGGTCGTCTTCGACAGCTTCACGAGGGTGGAAGGTCCCGATTATGCCAAGTACGGCGGAACTGGGCTTGGGCTGACCATCAGCAGGCGGCTTGTGGAACTCATGGGCGGGAGCATCTGGGTCGAAAGCGAGCACGGGGAGGGCAGCACCTTCTCCTTTACCGCCGAGTTCGGAGCGCCGGTCGAGCAACCAGCGCCAGCCGAGCGGCCCGTGCCGTTGGCCGCACAGGAGCCGCCCCTCAAGGTCCTGCTCGTCGAGGACAACGAGATCAACCGAATTCTGGCGGTTGAGCTGCTGGAGATGCGCGGACACAAGGTCAAGGAAGTGGAGAACGGCCTGAAGGCCCTGGAGGCCCTGCAAGCAGAGGCTTTCGATCTGGTGTTCATGGACGCCCGGATGCCCGAAATGGACGGAATGGAGGCCACCAGGCGCATCCGCGCGGGTGAAGCCGGAGACCCGAATGTGCCCATCGTGGCTCTGACCGCCTACGCGCTGGCGGGCGACCGCGAGAAGTTCCTGGCGGCGGGCATGGACGACTACCTGTCCAAGCCCATCGACATGAAGGCGCTGGAACGTATTTTAGGGCAATTTGGGACTCGGCAACGCGAAAAGAGATAGGGGCGCCCATGGCAAACCCGGAAGGACCCAAAAAGAAGGGAGGCTATGCCTCCCTTCTTTTTGGTCCTGGAACAGATTGCTTTTAGAGCATTTTCAATTTGAGAATACTCTATGCCGTCATGATCTTACGGCACCATGGGCGCCAGATTCAGTCCCATGTTCTCGGGCAGGCCGAGCATGAGGTTGGCGTTGGCCAGGGCCTGGCCGGACGCGCCGCGGCAGAGGTTGTCGATGGCCGAGAGGATGATCAGCCGCCCGGTGCGCGGGTCGGTCACCAGGCCGATGTCGCAGAACATGGTCCCGCGAACGAAACGGGTTTCCGGCAATGCGCCGGCCGGCAGCAGACGCACCCAGGCCTCGTCCGCGTAGTGTTTCTCGTAGGCCGCTCGTACGGCGGCCGGGTCCACGCCCTTCTTGAGCCGCGTGTAGATCGTGGACAGGATGCCCCGGTTGATGGGCAGCAGGTGCGTGTTGAAGGACAGCACGATGTCCCGGCCCGCGATGCGCGAAACCTCCTGCTCGATTTCGGGCGTGTGGCGGTGCTTGCCCAGGTTGTAGGCCCGGAAGGTGTCGGACACCTCGCAGAACAGCGTGCCCACGCTGGCCTTGCGGCCCGCGCCGGTCGTGCCGGACTTGGCGTCGATGACGATGTCGTCCGTCTCGACCAGACCTTCGGCCAGGGCCGGGTACAGGGCCAGGATGGACGAGGTCGGGTAACAGCCTGGGTTGGACACCAGCCGAGCCTTGCGCACCTCCTCGCGGTACAGCTCGATCAATCCGTAGACCGCCTGGGGCAATACGTCCGTGCGCGAGTGCTCGTGCTTGTACCATGTCTGGTACACGGCCGGGTCGCGCAGGCGGAAGTCGGCGGACAGGTCCACCACGCGCGCGCCGGCGTCCAGGAGCTGGCCGGCCATGTCCATGGCGGTCGCGTGCGGAACGGCCAGGAAGACGATGTCGCAGTTCTCGCGCAGGTCCGCGATGTCGGGCTGGCTGATGATCAGGTTGGCCAGCCTGGTGCCCTGCAGAAAGGGATAGATGGCGGCCAGGGGCTTGCCGGCCTCGGAGCGGGAGGTGGCCCGCACCAGTTCGATGCCCTCGTGCCCGGCCAGGAGCCGGGCCAGTTCCATGCCCGTGTAGCCGGTCACGCCCACGAGGCCGGCCCGTTTCGTCGCGCTCATGTCTCGCTCCGCTGGTGAAATGGAAAAGGAAAACGCCGCCCGTTCGCGGGCGGCGCATGGCGTCCGTCGGAAACCCTACGCCCCGGCGCCGCGCGGGCTACTTGCGCTTGGCGCAGTACTTCACGCGCAGCTCGTAAAGAATGTCGGCCAGCAGCCGCTCTTCCTCGGGGTCCAGGCACTTGGATGTCTTGTCCTTCAGCATGGCCAGAACGTCGATGGTGTGCTTGGCCAGGTCCAGGTTCTCGGCCGTGCGGCCCGATTCGGGGTCCGGCACCTCTCCCAGTTGCACGAGCCCCGAGGAGCACAGGGAGAGGATGAACGTGGAGAAGGTCACTTGCGGCATGTGCACGTGAGCACCTTGCTTGCCGCATTTGCAACTGCAAGTGGTTTCGCTGGCCATGGACACTCCTTGGCGTGATCCGGTGCCGGCCGGGCCGGCGGTTGTCGGCGGGCTGCCCGCCGTGTGCGTCATGACAACCGCGCGCCTTCCGTCATGGAAGCGGCGGCTCTTCCGTAAGGCCCTTGGCGTAGGCGGCCAGGGCCTGTTCCAGGTAGTCGGGCGCGGCCATGCGCACTCCCTGGGCCTGTAACGCGCTGGCCAGGGCGAAGAGCCCGGCGGCCAGATCGCCGAAGTCCACGTGGCCCATGTGGCCGACGCGGACCATGTAGTTCTTCATGTGCCCCTGCCCGCCGGCCATGATCACGCCGTGCTCCTTGGCCGCGGCGGCGAGCACCTTAGAGCTGTCCACGCCCTTGGGCATGGCCAGGGCGGTCAGGCCCCAGGTGTAATGCTCGGCCGCGTAGAGCGGCAGGCCCATGGCCGCGATGCCGGCCCGCGCCATGCGGGTCAGCGCCCACTGCTTGCGATATAGGGCCGCAAGTCCGGGCGTCAAGAGCAGCTCCAGGGCCACGTCCAGCCCGACCATGAGGCCCACGGCCGATGTGAAGCGCGTCTGCTGCTTGTCGCAGGCCGCGCGCTCCTCCTTGAGATCGAAATAATAACAGCCCGGCGTGACGTTTTCGGCCTTGCGCCAGGCTTTTTCGGACAGGGCGGCGAAGGCCAGGCCAGGCGGGAGCATGAGCCCCTTCTGCGAGCCGGTCACCAGGCAGTCGATGCCCCATTCGTCCAGGGGGCAGGGCGACACGCCCACGGCCGAGATGCCGTCGGCCAGCAGCAGGGTGTCCGTGTCGCGCGTGAGCTTGGCCAGTTCGCGCAGCGGGTGCAGCACGCCCGTGGAGGTCTCGGAGACCTGCACGAGCAGGCCCGCGTAGCCGCCTTTTTGCAGTTCCTCGGCAACGCGCGCCGGTTCCACGGCCGTGCCCCAGTCGAAGGACATGCGCGTGACCTGCAGGCCGCGATGCTCGGCGATTTCAACCCAGCGTTCGCCGAACTTGCCGGCCTCGGCCACGATGACCCTCTCGCCGGGCGAAAAGAGGTTGGACACGGCGGCGGCCATGGCCCCGGAGCCCGAGCAGGACAAGGACAGCACCGGCTGCTCTGTGCCGAACAGCACTCGCAGGCCCTTCTGCACGCGGGCCATGATCTCCTTGAAGGCCGGCTTGCGGTGGTGGATCATGTCGCGGGCCATGGCCAGGCGGACTTCCTCGGGCATGGGCGTGGGGCCGGGCGTGAGCAGGCGCATCTTATTCAGCATGGGGTTCTGCATGGATTCCTCGATTGTGCGTCAAAAAGAAAAAATATCACTCGTTCTCGCCAGGGGCAAGATGGGCGACGGTCGGGCCGGCGGCGCGTTGTCGGAAGTCTGAGCACCGCGCGGCGAAGCTGTGCCGTGCGCACGCAGGCAATGTTCAGAAAGGGTTCGCTATTGTGGATCATTATGCGGAAGTGCTGGATGAGCGCTGTCTTTATTTTGTATGCGGAGAGGCAGACGGGCCACTGCGAATTTTCGAACATGCAATGAATGGAAAAAAGGTGTGAACTCTTTCGCCGTGATGACATGGGACGCATGCTGGTGCAGGCGACACTAAGGCCTCTGCCGAATGCCCTTGAACGCCAAGATTCACGCTCGAGTAAACTTACTCGTCGTGCAGTGCGCATCCTGGTGACGTTAATAAAATATTTAAGCACAAATTTAAGCTTTTTCCAAAGTGCTTAATGGTTGAATTATTCTATAAAATCTATATGGTGCTCGGAAATAACGATAGTAGCTGGTCGGCATTTATATGCTTTCGAACGCGCTTGCGTGAGGAGACGGATGATGTCAGGCAAGTACCGCTGGGTTGTCGCAGGCTTGGTGCTCTATATGCTGGGTATCATCGCGTATGTCACTTATGATTATGCCTCGGCCAAGCGGGAGGCCTATCAAGCCCTGGACCAACGCCTGCTGACGGCAGCTTCCGGGGTTTCGGCCATCCTTGGCAACAGTTATCATGCCAAGTTGACGCAAGGCGGGATTTCCGAAGCGGAGTACCTGGACCTGGTGCAACGGCTGTCCAGCCTGGTCGAGGCTTCCGCACTGAATTATGTCTACAGCATGGTGCGCGAGGGCGATGCGGTACTCTTCACGAGTTCCAGCGCCACGAAAGAGGAACTTGCCGACGGCTCGTTCTCCAAGCCCATGGACCCCTATGGGGAAGCCAGCGACGACTTGAAGCAGGTTTTTTACGGCAGCACGCCCATATTCGAGGTCTACACCGACCAGTGGGGCACTTTCAGGTCCGCCTTCGTGCCCGTGCGCACGGCCGACGGCACGCGCTACATCGTTGGGGCCGACATATCCATAGATAAAGTGCGCAAAGCGATTCTGAATAAGCTGCTCAAATCCCTTGGCGCTGGAGTTGTTTTCGTGCTCCTGCTCGTCCCCCTGGGCGTGGCCCTGCTCAAGCTGGCCAGGAATGACCGCCGGCTGCTGAAGGAAGAGATCGAACGCAACACCCGGGAGATCGGCGATTTGAACAAGAGCCTGGAGGAACGCATTCGATCGGCCGAGGAAGAAGCCGAGCGAGCGCGCCAAGCCACGGAGGAGGCACGCCTGGCTCGCGGCCAAGCCGAGCGCGCCCGACGTGAGGGCATGCTGCATGCGGCGGGGCAGATCGAAGGCGTGGTGCAGCGTTTGTCCTCGGCTTCGGAGGATATTTCGACGCAGATCGAGCAGTCCAGCAAGGGCAGCGAGGTGCAGCGCGAGCGCGCCAGCGAGACCGCCGCATCCATGGTGGAGATGAACGCCACGGTGCTGGAGGTGGCGCGCACCGCCTCGACCGCCGCCGAGGACGCCGCCCAGGCCCAGCGCAAGGCCCAGGACGGCGCGGCTGTCGTGCGCCAGGCAGTGACGGCCATAGGCTCGGTGCGCGAGCAGGCCCTTGCGCTCAAGGCGAGCATGGATGGGCTGGGCAAACAGGTCCAGGACATCGGTCAGGTCATGGGCGTCATCTCGGACATCGCCGACCAGACCAACCTGCTGGCGCTCAACGCGGCCATCGAGGCCGCCAGGGCCGGCGACGCGGGACGCGGCTTCGCGGTCGTCGCCGACGAGGTGCGCAAGCTGGCCGAAAAGACCGTGCAGGCCACCAAGCAGGTCGAGCAGGCTATCGTCGCCATCCAGAAAGGCGCGCAGGACAACGCCCGGAGCGTGGACTCCGCAGCCCGCCAGATCGACCAGGCCACGGAATTGGCCAATAAGTCGGGTCTAGTCCTGGACGAGATCGTGGCCATGGTCGAGCGCGCCTCCGGGCAGGTGCTGACCATCGCCTCCGCCGCGCAACAGCAATCCGCCGCATCCGACGAGATCAACCACGCCATGGAGGAGATCAACAGGATATCCTCCGAAACCGCCGACGCCATGGGCCAGTCCACGGCGGCAGTGATGGAGCTGGCCGGGCAGGCGCAGGAGCTGAGGGACTTGGTCCGGGAGTTGAGGGAAAGCTAGCGGCGCACACGACGTGCCGCGGTGGCTTCCCATCCTCTCGTGCGCGGGTTTTCTCCGGCCTGGCAGCCGCAAGCCGCAGCGCCCATGCGGCTGCCGACCCGAAGCGTCCGGCCGGATTGTCGCCCGGCGCGCCATGGCCGACATTCGGGCGGCGTTGACGGCCAAATGCCATCTGCACCTGCCGCTTTCCCCGTTTTACGCACGCCGTTGCCGCTGAGCAGCATACAATCCCCCAAGAGCAAGAATCCGTAGCTGCGGAATTCAGGTGATGCGGTCCAGGCAAGGTTCGCGCTGCTCCGCTGTTTCGCGTCTACCTGTTCGTAGACGAGTCTTGCCTCGGCATACGGACCAATGAAGTTGTGCTGGAAGTGACAACTCCGGTGATCAGTCTGCAAATGAAAGTTATCACTTTCACATGACCACTCGATCTGGCTAGATATAGGGGCTGCATGCAGGCCCGGCCACGTTTTCATCCATGCGTACTCTCCTTGAGATAAAATCACCTGTATACGCGAGTTGGCGAAAACAGGATGTGGCGGACGGGAAATGTCCGTAAGCAAGCCGTAATTTGATTTGTTTGCGCTTGGCATGATCCATGCTTTATCAGATGCATCACTATAAAAATACTTATAAAAGTATTTATTGGGAGGTAAAGAGGATGAAGATATCTAGACGTAAGGCTTTGGGACTCGTCGGCTGCACTGTAGTTGGCGGTTCCGTGCTTGCATCGATGGGCACCAGCATGGCGTTCAAGCAGCAGGATGCCGAGTTTTCCTGGACGCCGCATAAGCTGGACCCGGCGCAAAGTGCGAAAGTAGGTTATGATGGTTACTACTACAAGGGCCTCGGCTGCTGCTACGGCGCTTTCTACGGCATTGTCGGCGTCATGGGCGAGCGCTATGGAGCTCCGTATAACCAGTTCCCCTTCAGCATGATGGAAGTCGGCAAGAGCGGCATCTCCGACTGGGGCACCATCTGTGGCGCTCTGCTCGGCGCGGCCAGCGCTTTCGCCCTGTTCTGGGGCCGCAATGAGCGCGATCCCATGGTCACGGAACTCTTCCGCTGGTACGAGCGCACCGCCTTCCCCATCTACGATCCGGGCGAGGCGGCCACGGGCGTGAAGGGCCCGATCCCCACCACCGTCAGCGGCTCCCCGTTGTGCCACTTGTCCGTGAGCAAATGGTGCTACGAGACCAAGTTCGCCGAGGGAAGCAAGGAGCGCGGCGAGCGCTGCGCCCGTCTGACCGCCGACGTGACCGTGAAGGCCATCGAGATCATGAACGCCAAGATCGACGGCAAGTTCACGGCTCTCTATTCCCATACCGCCGAGGAGAAGGCCTGCCTCGAGTGCCACGGCAAGGGCAAGGAATATCCCTACAACAAGACCAAGATGGCCTGTGCGCCCTGCCACTCCGGCAGCGAGCACACCATGAACAAGTTCAAGGACCATCCGTAGTTCCCAGATAAGTCTCTGCCCCGCCTCACCCCTGGCCCGGGAGCACGTTCGTGCTCTCGGGCCTTTGATTTTTTCCGTCCGGCGCGTGTATGATGGCGGCAAGCATGTTAGGAGGTCCGCCATGCGCAGAGGCGTTGCCGGTTTTTCGGCCAGTGGGGTCGCTAACCTTTTCGCTGCGCGGGCATTCAGACCAAAGACAACATGGAGTATTCAAGGAATGCGTGCCTGGCGTCTGTTCAGGATGGTCGAAGCGGATACGGCCCTGACCGGTACGGGCGAAGAGATCGTGGGCGGCCGCTGGAACTCCCCCGGCAGGCCGGTGGTCTACGCCGCGGGCAATCTCTCGCTGGCTGTGCTGGAGATCATGGCCAATGTGGACGGCGCTACGCTGTTAAGAGACGGCTATTGCTACTGCTCGCTAGAGTTCCCAGAGGATATCGTGGGCCGCGTATCAATCGAGGAATTGCCCGAGGATTGGCGCAGGCCCGAGCACCCATGCCTGCGGGAACGCGGCGATCGCTGGTTGGCGGAAGGCCGGACGGCGGTGCTGGAGGTGCCGAGCGCGGTCGTGCCGATCGAAATGAACTACCTGCTGAACCCGGAGCATGAGGCGTTTAAGAGCGTTGTGTCGGGAGAGGCGGTGCGGTTCGAGTTTGATGGGCGGTTGGTGCAATGCAAGTGAGGCTGATTTTCAGAATTTTGTTGAATGGCTAGAAAGTTATGTGGTTGTATCATTACTTGAACAAATGTTTGTCAGTCGATGAAGTGGTACCTATGAACGATGTTTGTTTTCAGCTTCCGAAACGGGTAGCTCTCGTTAAGCAACTTCTCTATTTCTGCATTGTACTCCCATGAGGATTCATTATAAGCCCATTCAATGTCGAACCATCCATCGCCTGATGGCGAAAATGATACGCCGATGCATTTTCCAAGTCGCTGTTCATATTTGTGGGCTAATGTAAGATTCTGCAAATAATCCCTTCTTTTATCTATGTGAGACTTGATAAGTGGCAAAAATACGAATCCACATTGTGTTGCTGGAACACTCATACGAAATGGAAGGGTAAATTCGTTTGCAGCAGATTTTTGCATAGAAGCTATAAAGCGTTCTTTAAATTTTTGTAGACTGCTTCTATCGAGCTTGGCGAGTTCTCTAATTATCGGATATTGGCTATGCTTGTAGTCTTGATACGTTACTCTATCAGAGAAAACTCTTATTATGTTTGAGATATCCCATGTTTCAGTTTCAGCCTGGAGAGATTCAAGGTACTTACTATGGTTATAAGTTGGTCGTTCTTGAATGTTGCCAAATAGATAATATCCAATTAGTGCTACTTCAGGTAAAATGAGAGCTTCCTGCTTCCACTCGCGGATCGTTTGTTCTCGAAAAGCTAGGTAATCAAGAAATTCGGCAGGAGTAATTAGTGTTGTTATAGCCAAAGAATAGTCATGATAGGTCATTAAGTGGATAATTCCGGCTGTCTCACTTGGGTAGTACCTTCTCTGAGTGTCTTTCGAGAGTTGTTGATGGGGTAGATAGACAATAAGTTTATGAATATTACGTATTGAATGGGGTTTTAGGTGGAAAGCGTGTCCACGATGGTTAACCAACGCTATTTCAGCATTGTCTTCAATATATCTAAGAGTGTCTCTGATTTGCTTTGTGGCTTTCCTAATAACTTTATTCTCGTACCATGTTTGTTCTCCTTGAGGGTCAATGCGCTTTGACTGTGCTCTCTCTTTTAATTGAAAAACAATAAGGTTATCTTCAAGCCAAACAAGATTGTCAGCCAGTTCTACCTCAAAACCTGGCTGGGGCCGAAATGTAGTTTTTGAATATGTAAATTCTTTAAAAAAGAAGTACTCATTAGTTGAAGCAATTTCTTTCTCAAAGCTCATAATGAATAATTAGCCTACTAAAAAGTACTTGTGCATTCGGTTTTAAAGCATGAGATATAATCAGATATGAGTTAGTGCGCCTCCGCCCAATTCCTCCCCACTCCCATATCCACCACCAACGGCACACTCAACTCCACGACCCCCGCCATGATCTCCTTCATCCTGGCTCCCGCCTCTTGCGCGGTCGCTTCCGGCGTTTCCAGCAGTAGTTCGTCATGCACCTGCAGGATCAGCCGTCCGCCCAGCTCTCTTATCCTCTCGTCCGCGTGCGCACGGATCATCGCCAATTTAATGATATCCGCCGCGCTGCCCTGGATGCGCGTGTTGATGGCCTGTCGCACGGCCTGGGCTTTCAGGTTGTCGTTGCGTGAGTGGATGTCGGGCAGCAGGCGTCTGCGGCCGAGCATGGTCACCACGGAGCCGTTTTGCTCGGCTTCCTGCACGATGGAATCGTAGAACTCCTTGAGCTTACTCAGACCCACGAAATAGCGTTCGATGAACTCCTTGGCCTGGGCCAGGGCGATGCCCAGCTCGGCCGCGAGCTTTTGCGGACCCATGCCGTAGAGCAGGCCGAAGTTGATGGTCTTGGCCGAGCGGCGCTCGTCGGGCGCGATTTGGCTCGCTTCCTTGTCGAAGATGAGCCCGGCCGTGCGGGCGTGGATGTCCTGGCCGTGGCGAAAGGCCTCCAGCAGCGTGGGGTCCTGGGACATGTGCGCCAGCACGCGCAGCTCGATCTGCGAGTAGTCGGCCGCCGCCAGCAGCAGGCCCGGCCCGGCCGTGAAGCAGGCGCGCATGCGCGTGCCCTGCGGCCCGCGTATGGGGATGTTCTGCAGGTTGGGCGCGCTGGAGGACAGGCGGCCCGTGGCCGTGGCCAGCTGGTTGAAGGTCGTGTGGATGCGGCCCTGCTCGTCGGCCAGCTTGGGCAGCGGCTCCAGATAGGTGGAGCGCAGCTTTTCGAGCATGCGGAATTCGAGGATGTCCTCCACCACCGGATGCTCGCCGCGCAGCTTTTCCAGCACCGGGTTGGCCGTGGACTGCGCGCCGCCGGGCGTCTTGCCCTTGGCTTTCAGGCCCAGGCGGTCGAACAGGAGCTGGGCGAGCTGCTGACTGGAGCGGATGTTGAAGGGCATGTCGGCCACGGCGTGGATGCGCGCGGTCAGTTCGGCGATCTGCGCGTTGACCTCGGACAGGAAGGATTCGAAAGCGGCCTTGTCGATGGCGATGCCGGCCTGCTCCATGGCCACCAGCACCGGCACGAGCGGCATTTCAAGATCGCGCATGAGTTCGGTCAGGTTCGCGGCGGCCAGCCGCTTGGACAGCGCGGCGTGCAGGGCCTTGGCGGCCAGGCCGTGGGCTTGCGGGTGCACGGCCTCGGCGTCGGGGTCCAGGGCCAGGCTGTCGCGCAAGCGCTGCCAGTCGTAGCTGCGCTCCTCGGGATTGAGCAGGTAGGCGGCCAACCCCAGGTCGAACCACTTGCCAAGTGGCAGGCAGGACCAGTCCGCGTCGGCGCGCAGCAGCTCCTTGAGCGAAGGCACGGCCACGGACGCGGCCTCGCGCAGGGCCTCGCACAGGTCGCGCACGCCGCCGGTCCAGCGCAGCTCCTCGTGGCCGATACCAAGCAGGATCGCGCCGTCGATCGGCACCAGGCCAACGTCGCGGCCATGGCGCCTGGGCAGCAGGAAGGCCTCGTTCGCCTCGCGCACGGGCAGGACAGGTCCGGCAACAGCTTCGTCGTCAGAAGTAACGTTGGCCGGAACATCGGCCGGAGCGGCTGCCCTGCCGGCCGCACCGGCGGCGAACAGGGAAAGTTGCGCGCTGGCGGGCGCAACGGGCGCTGCCGGAGCCACGGAAGGCTCGGCGCGCGTGGGCTGGGGCAGCTCGCGCGGCAGGGAGCGGAACTCGTACTCGGCCAGGAAGGCCTGGACCTGTTTCCAGTCCGGCTCGCGCCACTCCAAATCCTTGAGGCCCATGGTCGCGCAGAAGTCCGTGCGCAGGCGGGTCAGCTTGCGGTAGGTATAGGCGTCCTTGATGTGCTCGCGCAGCTTGGCCTGCAGGGTCTTGGGCAGATCGTCCAGGTGGGCCTCGATGTCCTCCAGGGTGCGGTGCTCGGCCATGATCTTGATCGCGGTCTTGGGACCGATGCCGGGCACGCCGGGGATGTTGTCGCTGGAGTCGCCGATGAGGGCCTGGTAATCGGGCCAGTGGCCGGGCTCCATGCCCTGCTCCTGGCGGAAGGACTCCAGCGTGGCGAGCTTTTCGGCCTTGAGCGCCGGGTCCCAGATGAACACGCGCTCATCCAGGCACTGGTTGAGGTCCTTGTCCGCGCCCATGATGACCACGGGCCGCTCGGCCTTGAGCCGTGACACGAGGCTGGCGATGCAGTCGTCCGCCTCGCCGCCCTCGGACACGATGAGCGGAATGCCCAGCAGCTCCACGCCCCGGCGCAGGGGCGCGGCCTGCTTGACGAGGTCCTCGGGCGTGGCCGCGCGCTGGGCCTTGTAGGGCGTGAACAGCTCGTGGCGGAAGTTCTTGCCCGGCCCGTCGAGAACGAAAGCCAGGTGCCTGGGCCGCTCCTCGCGCAGGAGCTTGATGAGCAGGCGCAGCACCACGAACAGCGCGTTGGTCGGGAAACCGTCCGAGCGGCTCATGTCGCGGAAGGCGTAGAAGCCGCGGTAGAAGAAGGCGCTGCCGTCGATGAGGTAGACGGGCTCCTGGTCGAGCTTGAGGCGTTCCTTGAGGCTCATGGGCGTTGCGATCCTTGGTTGTTTTGGGACGGCGGGAAGGTCAGCGGGCGCGCGTCAGGCGCAGCGGCAGGCCCCGGCGTTTGTGGCTGGGGTCGATGCGCTCCAGCACGAAATCGTCGGCGGGCTTTCCGGCCAAGGCCGCCATGGGGATTTCGGCCCTGGCCGCGGCCCTGTGTCCGCCGGCCGAGCCCACGTTGCCGAACAGGCTCTTGGCGACCTGCCCCACGTCCTTGCCCAGGCCGTCGCCCCGGAAGATGACCACCAGCTTGCCGTCGTAGACGCCGGAAATGGCCGTCCAGCTCACCTCGTGCACGCGCAGGAAGAAGTCGGCCAGGATGACCAGGATGTCCGGGTTGGCCACGGTGTGCATGTGCACGTGGATGCCGTGGGGCAGCATGACGAGGTTGCGGAAGGCCCAGTTGAAGTGCTTGAGCCAGGACAGGTGGTACTCGCTGCGCACGATCTTGCGCAGGACGGCGTGGTCCGCGAACTTGTTCAGGTAGCGGAAGGCCTTGATGTCCGCGTCGATGAATTCGCGTTCGAAGTCCTGCGTGTCGGACTTGATGCCGTAGAGCAGCCCCGTGGCCAGCAGGCGGCTGGGCTTGATCTTCAGGTTGTACAGGTACTCGGTGAGCAGGCTGGCCGTGGCTCCGTACTCGGGTTTGACCTCCACGTAGTCGCCCTCGGGCGGCCTGCCTTCGGGCATGGGATGGTGGTCGATGACGATGGAGAAACGGAAGCCCTGGAACTCCTCGTTGTGCGAGGGCTGCGAATCCACGATGGCGTAGCGGTCGTAGCCCTCGGCCTGCTCGCGGGTGATCTCGTGGGTCGGGATGCGCAGGTACTTGATCATGGCCAGGTTGTCCGGCCGCGATATGGCGTTGATGTGGCCGATGGCCACGGACCTGACCCGCCGGGCGAGGATGCGCTTGAGGGCCATGGCCGAGGCCATGGCGTCCGGGTCGGCGTTGATCATGATGAGCCAGCGCTCGTCCTTCTTGAGCAGCGCGAGCAGGCGCGGGAGCTTTTCGCCGAGTTGTCGGAAGTAGGACATCGCACGCCTTCGGGCCGACCGGCCTATTTGAGTTGCAGCGGAAGCCCGGCGGCTACCAGCCAGGCCTTGTGGGCCCGCCTGGCCACGGCCCGGTTCAGCTCTCCCAAGGCTCTCACGAAGGCCCGCGTCTCGCTCGTGGCCGCCACGGGGCCGAGGCCGATCTCCGCAGAGACCAAGAATATGTCACTTTTGCCCCAGGAATCAAGGCAAGCCAGCAGCTCGCGGATATGGGCGTCCGGGTCCGGCGACTGGCGGCAGGCGAAGAGCCAGAAGTCCAGGGCGTCCACCAGCACGCAAGCGTAGCGGTCCCGGGCGGCGGCCAGCACGCCGGCAAGGTCCGCGCCCGCCTCGGCCACGGGAATATCCGTGGGCCGTTCCCGCCTGTGGCGGCTTATCTGCGCGCGGAAGGCCGGGTCCAGGGCCTTGCCCGTGGCCACGAACAGCCTGGGTTCCGGCGCGGCCAGCAGCCGTTCCAGGGCGAAATCCGACTTGCCGGACTTTTCGCCGCCAAGGATGAGGGCGATCATGGTTTCGCCTCCGCGTGGATCGAATCCATCGGGACGGGAAGGATATCCTGCAGGGCCTCGAAAGAGGAGAGCAGGTCCGCGGGCCGGAAGCACTCGACCATGAGCGTCCCGTCCGGGGGCAGCAGTTCCAGGCAGCGGCCCAGCGCGGTCCGGCCTTCGGCGTCCAGCAGGGCCAGGCTGCGGTGTTCGCCGCGCGGTCCGGGCCCGTAGGCGTGGACCATGGCCACCCGGCCGGTCAGACGCGGGTCGGCAAGGATATGCCGCTGGTCGAAGGCCAGCATGTGCCCCAGGTCCAGACAGACGGAAAAACCTGCCGCTACGATGGCCGGAGCCAGCTCCGCCAGGTCCTGGCCATGCACGTTCTCCAGCAGCACCCGCGCGGGATCGACGCCCAGATCGCGGAACAGTCCGGCCACGGCGGGAAGGATCTCCGGGCCCGGCGGATGGAGCACGAACAGGCGGGGAGACAGATAGCCGATCTTGGCCATGAGCCCGCGTATGGCCATGGAAACACTTTCGAAGCCGGCCTGCCAGGGCAGGTCCAGGGGCAGGTGGACATGGAAGCTAAGGCCCAGTTCCGTGAGCCACTCGGGCAGGTCGTCCGGGCCGTAGGCCAGACACGATTCGGTCTCGAACAGGCACAGGCCGACCTCTGCCACGGGGCGGCCGGGAAGGGCGGCCAGCTTCTTGCAGTTGCCGGTCAGGGCCTCGGGCCACACGGCGGACGGCGCGGCCAGACGCCAGGCCCGTCCAGCGCGCGGACAGGCGCATACGCTGTTTATTTTTTTGTGGGAATTGATTAAAGGCATGGGCGTTCCAGTCGCGCTAGGCTCGTAATGCGGAGAGTGTCTCCGGGGAAGGATGCTGTATGACCAGGTTGCGGCTTGCCGTTCGTCATGTGTTCAATCCATTGCATGTGTTCTGTCGCCTGCGCGATGCGGGCGTGGGCGGATCCACGGCCATGCGCGTATGCCGCGTGTACGAGCGTTGGTTCTACAATCCCATCCTCACGCGCGGACAGTAACCGTCCCCGGCGCTTGCTGCCTGTCCAAGACAGGACTACAGCAAGCCGCCGCCGATCCTACACAGCCATCGATCCCCGATACGGATTTAGAGCATTTTGCTTTTGAAAATGCCCTGCAAGACATGCGTGGGCATGGCTTGCCGCTAGCTACGGCGTAGGCGCAATTCACTTGCGCCGCGGGCGCCGGGGCGGGCGGCTTAAAAGCAATCTGCTCTAAAATAAACGCTACAGCAGGCTGAGCTGTTCGGCCTGACTCACGGTGCTGGCCACGAGCCTGGACTTGCTCAGAAGCCCTTCGGGCAGGTGCGCCAGGAAGCGCGAGACCGGCAGGCGCAGCTCCTTGCCGTACAGCTCCCGGCGGCCGGAGTGGCTCAGGTGCAGCATGCGCCGGGCGCGCGTGAGACCCACGTAGAACAGCCTCCGCTCCTCGGCCTCGTCCATGGGGCTGGTCCCGCCCTGCGCTGCCTTGCCGGCCAGGAAATCCGAGCCCGCGAAGGGCAGGATGCCGTCCTCCAGGCAGGGCATGAACACGGCCTCGAATTCCAGCCCCTTGGCCGCGTGCAGGGTCATGACCTGCACGCTCTCGGCCCGGCCGCGCACCATCTCCAGGTCCGACTGCAGGTGCACCCAGTTGACCAGTTTGATCCAGCCTCCGTGGCGCTCCCACTGCTTGCTCAGCTCCCGAAAGGCCTTGCCCTTCCAGAAAAAGCGGTCGAACGGCCCGGACTCCTGCAGGTAGGCCGACAGGGCCAGGGGGCCCTGGAAGAGAATCTTCTCGGGCAGTTCCGGGACCTTTTCAGCGTGCCCGTCCTCGCCCTCTGGCCCTTCGAGCGCCAGGCCCGGCTCGGGCGTGGCCATGCCCAGGAAACGGCAGGCTTCGGCCAGGATGAGCGCCACGCGCGGCTCGCGCCAGAAGGCTTCGGCCTCGGGCACCGAAGCCGGGACGCCCAGGCGGTCCAGGGCGCGGCGCACTGGCTCGGCCAGGTGCCGGAAACGCACGAGCACGGCGATCTGGCCGGGCGACAGTTCGCCGACTTCCGACGAGTCGGCGAGGCTGTGGCTGGACGGGCCGATGAGCGCGCGCACGCGTTCGCCGATCCAGGACAGCTCGCTGGCCGCCGTGGGCGCGGCGAACAGGCGCACCTCGGCCTGGCCCGGAGCGCGCGGGGTGAGTTTGGGCGCATCGGGGAAGAGCGGGGCGGCCAGTTGCACCAGCTCGGCGCAGGAGCGGTAGTTTTCCTCCAGGGCCAGCACCGCGAGCTTGGGCCATTTGGCCTTGAGCGCCACCCGCGCGTCGGGCGCGGCCCCGCGGAAGGCGTAGATGGACTGGTTGGGGTCGCCGATAGCGAAGAAGCCCCGGCCGCCCTCGGGAGCCAGGGCCGTGACGAGCCGCAATTGCAGGGGCGTGAGGTCCTGCACCTCGTCCACCAGCACGTGCGCGTAGGGCGGCGCGTAGATGGCCGCCTCGATCTGCTCGACCATGAAGAAGATCAGGTCAGTGTAGTCGACGAGGTTCCAGGACTCCTTCTGCTTGCCATAGAGCGCCAGGGCCTCGGCCAGCTCGGCCGGGGGCTGCTCCATGCGCTCGCGGGCCGTGCTCACGGCCTGCCAGGCACGGCGCAGGCGGCCGCCGGAAAGGCCGGCGTTGACCTCGGCGAACAGGCGCAGGGCCGATTCCTCGTCCATGAGCACCGGCGATTCGCCCCAGGCCTCCCGCCAGCGGTCGAAGGCCAGGGCGTGCAGCGTGTCGGCGCGGGGCAGTTCTCCGCCCTCGGGCCGCAGGGCCGCCAGCCGTTCGCGCAGCTCGCCTGCTGCGCGGCGGGTGAAGGTCACGGCCAGGATGCGCTCGGGCCGCTCGCCGGAGTCCAGCAGCCGGCGTACGCGGCCCATGAGCGTCTGGGTCTTGCCCGTGCCCGGACCGGCCAGCACGAGCACCGGGCCGGGTCCGGCCTCCAGGGCCTTCTTCTGCGAGGGGTTGAACTCCAGAGGCCTGGGGGCCTCCTGTTCCCTGGGCGCGGCGGGTTGTCCGGCGTTTCCGGCGGGCGTCCCGTCTCCGGCGCGTTCGTTCTGTCCGTCCTGCCCGTCCGGATCGGTCGTTTCCAGTCCGGCCAGGAAGGAGCCCTTGCGCAGCCTGCTCAGCTCACGCGGGCTGAACACACGGATGACGCCGAACTCGCCGTCGTAGCCGGGCTGGCGGTTGACCGCGCCTCGACGCATGCGTTCCACGGCCTGGCCCAGCAGCGGCTGGCAGCGCTCCAGCTCCTCGGCGGGCGCGTCCAGCAGCAGACCGAGCTCCGAGCCGAAGCGGGTTACGCAGGCGGCGTAAGCGGCCCTGACCTTCTTGCTGGAGGTGCCGCTGTCCAGGATTTCCGAGAGGATCTCGGCCAGGGGGATGAGGGAGGTGAAGCCGGGCTGGCGCGCGGGCTTCTGGGCCTGAGCCCGGTCGGCCAGCTCCATGACCCGCGAGAGAACGCCCACGGTCAGCGGCTTGCCGCACACCGGGCACAGGCCGCCGCGCGCGCGGGTTTCCGAGGGCTCCAGGACCACGTTGCAGTTGCGGTGGCCGTCCAGGTGGTATTTGCCTTCCTCGGGAAAGAACTCGACGGTGCCCAGGAAGCGCGAGCCCAGCCCTTCGCCCTTGAGGGCCCGGTAGACGCTGCCGTACTCCAGCTCGCCGGAGAACAGGTTGGCCTCGCGGCCCAGCTTCTCGCCCGAGTGGGCGTCGGAATTGGAGATCATGCGCAGGCGGTCCAGGGCCGAGATGTGCCAGTTCATCTCCGGGTCCGAGGACAGGCCCGTTTCCAGGGCGAAGATATCACCGGCGAGGTCCCCGAAGCACTCCTCCAGGGAGTCGAAGCCGGACTTGGAGCCGAACAGTGAGAACCAGGGCGTCCAGACGTGGGCCGGCACCAGGAAGGCCTGCGGATCGGTCTCCAGGACCATTTCCAGCAGGTGGCGCGAATCCAGCCCCAGTATGGGCCGCCCGTCCGAGGCCAGGTTGCCGATCTCGGCCAGCCGGCGGTTGAGGCGCTTGGCCTGCTCCAGGCCCGGCATGTAGATGAGGTTGTGAACCTTGCGGACCTTGCCGCCCTTCTTGTAGATGGAGCTGACCTCGGCCTGGAGCATGAAGCGCGTCTGGCCGCCATGGCGGAAGCCGGGAATCCAGGGGATCTCGTTCTCCAGGCCGGAATGGTCGCGCAGGCGCAGCAGCCCGCCGCCGTCCTCCTCCAGCGTTTCTTCCAACTCGGCCAGCCAGCCGGGATGGGTGAAGTCGCCCGTGCCGAGCAGGGTCAGGCCCTTGACCTGGGCCCAGGCTGCAAGCTGGCGCGGGGTCAGGCTCTTGCTCGTGGCCCGGGAATAGCGGGAGTGCACGTGCAGGTCGGCCCGGAACTGACGGTCCATGGTGATCTCCGCCGAAGGTTCGCTGTTTCGGGTATCTGCGGAGTTGTGCAACGCTTTGCGGCCCAGGTCAATGGGGGGCCGCCGGGGAAGACAATGGAATAGGGCGGGGCGGCATTGCCAGACGCGGCCCTTCGGGCTAGGCTGCCAGCCTGGTTTGCCGGACCGGACCGCGAGAGGAGATTTCTTGAGCAAGGACAATGCGATGCATGGCCCTGAAGCATGCCCTGCGGGATGCCCCGGCGATCAGGACATGGCGGCCTATCTCGACGGCCGGCTCCCGCCCGTGGAGCGCGCCCGCTTCAAGGCGCACCTGGACCGCTGCGCGGCCTGCCGGGAGGCCGTGGCCGAACTGTGCGCCTTGCTCGGCGTCGAGCTGCCCGACGCGCCCGACGCGGTCAAGGACAGGGCCAAGGGCTTGCGCGGATCCTGAGGCCGATCCGGCGGCTGAGCGAAGAGCACACGCTCCGGGAAGAGGTCTCCCTCCCCAGGAGCCGCACGTCGAAACATTCCCGGCAAGACCGTCGGAAAAATCGCCCCTGTCTTTAGCGGCACGGCCATGACCGAGGCTATCCCGGCCATGGCGTCGGACGCCGTTCAACCGTTCATCCGGCTGGCCTCCCCGGCCCCTCGGCCACCCATCTTCTACGAACTCAGCTGCGAAAGATGGTATTCGAGGCTGCTCTGGACGCCCGCAAGCTCGGCGAGCAGGGACTCCAGATTGGAGTAGCGGCTCACCAGGTCGCGCTTCAGTCTGCTCAGGCGGTCTTCCTCCCGCTGCATTTTCGCATCCGTGCTGGCGACGATGTCATCGTAGTTTTTTGCGATGATGATCAGAACGCCGTTCTCGGGGTCCGTTAGCTGGGACACCTGGGCGATCAACGCCGGCACCACGCCCTGCTTCACGCGCGCCCCGGCCTCGTGCGTCCCCTCGTCGCGGGTGTTGACCCGCAGCGACATGCCCGATTCCGGCGTGCCCGAGGCTCCGGTGATCGTCCAGCCGCTGACGATGGCCGCATTGCCGTTGATGGTGGCCCAGGCGATCTTTCCGTCCGCGATCTCGTATTCGAGCTTGTACTCGCCGGGGCTGGTGATGCCGTCGATGGCGGAGACGAAGGTCACCTCGTTCGTGTCGGTCGCACCGGAGCCGCGCGCGGAGAACAGTTCCGCGACGGCCTGGGCGTTGGTTTTCAAGGCCTTCTCGAGTATGTCCTCGTCCACCTCCAGCAGGCCGAAGCTGGAGCTGTCCTGCTGCGTGCAGGTGGTGATGCCGATCTGGGCCAGAGAGATGTACGGGTCGCCCATGCCGGTCTTGGAATCGTAGTAGGCGAAGCCGGAGGCGATGGAAGACACGGTGTTCTTGAGGTTCTGCTCCACGATCTCAATGCCGTAGTTGCCGCTCAGGATGCGGCCTTTCATCGAACTGCCGACGTTCACGGTGCTGTCGCTGCCGCTGTCCGAACTCGTGGACTCGTCGTAGGAGTCCAGAGAGAAGATGGCCGAACGCACCTGGTTGGTCAGCTCCACGAATGCGAGCACGTTCTCCAGCATGGCTTCGGTGTCCATCTCCACGTTTACCTGCACGCCGTCGCTGGAGGTGGTTTCGTACAGGTGCAGGGTCACGCCCTCGATGATGTCCGACACGTGGTTCGTGTCGCGCTCGATCCACTGGTCCGCTGCCGAGGGCCAGCCGTCCACCTTGAGCTTGGCGTTGCCGGCGGTCTGGGTCTGCTCCATGTCGGCGGCCGCGAACTTCAGGCTGCCCGTGTCCGTGATCTCCAGGGTGTTGTCCGCGCCGAGGTCCATGCCCTTGAACTGCAGGTGGTATTCGCTGCCGTTGGAGATGAGCTGGACCCGCACCTTGTCCTTTGTTTCCGGATTGCTGTTGAGCAGGGACACGAACTCGGACACGGTCGTGCCCGCGACCACCTCCAGGCTGTACTCCTCTCCCGCGTATTCGAAGGTCAGGGTCGTGGTCGTGTCGGTGATGGCCGCGGCCGAATCCGTGAAGCCGGTGCCGGTCACCCAGATGTCGTTGCTCGCCAGCTGGCCCACGATCACGTTGTGCGAGCCTGATTCGGCGCTGCTGTCGACATCCACCCCCACCTTGGACGAGTTCGAGCTGGTGGCGGTCTTGACCAGGAACTTGGAGGTGGTGCCGAAGTCGGCCAGGGCGCTTTCATAGGACAGCAGCGTGCTGTTGAGGCTGCGCAGGACGGTGGCCTTGTTCTCCCAGCTCGTCTTCCAGTCGTCCATCTGGTTGTAGCGGTAGCTCGCCGCCGTGAGTTGCGCCTCGATGATGGCGTCCCAGTCCGTGCCGCTGCCGAGCCCGGTGAAGGTGATGCTGCCGGATGTGTATTGAGCCATGGGGTGCTCCCGTGCGGTCTGCTCGGCCTAGAGATAATCGAGCAGGCTGACGTTTATGATCTTCGCGGAAGTGCTGAGCACCGACTGGTAGATGTACTCGCTGCGGGCCAGGTCCACGCTGAGCTGGATCTCGTCCACGTCCTCCACGGCGCTCAGGAAGGTCCCGGCGCGGTCCTTCTCCAGGGTCAGGGCGGTCTGGGCCAGCTCGACCCGGTTGATCCTGCCGCCGATCTCGCCGGCCGCGCTGGTCAACTGCTTGTGGGCCGCCTTGAGCTTTTCCAGCGATTCGCCGATGGCGTCGCGCTCGTTGAACTCCATGTAGCCGATGAGCGCGCCGGCGACCTCCAGCAGATTGCTGTCTGCCTTGCCGGCGGCCTGGCCGTTGTACACACCGCCGAAGACGTCCTTGCCCACGGCGTTGATGGTCACCGAGGAGGAGTTCGAAATGGGCAGCTTGATGTCCGCCTCGTGAGGCCGGATGGTGAGAATGTCTCCGGAGTTCACGTCGCCCGAGGGATCGGCCGTGAGCTTCATGAACCCGCCGGGCACGGCCAGCACCCCGCCCGTGGCGGTCTTGCCCGTGACCCAGGTGCGGCCGCCGTCGGTGCTGTATGAATAGTCGATCGTGCCGGAGATGTTGGCGTCGCTGTCGAAGCGCACGAGCACGTTGCCGCTGAAATAGCCTTCGGCCGCGGCGCTAACTGCCGAAGAGCCGGACAGGCTCACGGCGGCCCCGTCGTTGTCGTCGCCCAGGTATTGCGCACCCGGCCGCACGAACAGGATGGTTCCGCCCGTGTCGTCGTCGACCCCCGAGTTGGCCGAGACCGCCGAGCCGGCGGCCAGCCCCACGCGCACTCCGCCCAGGTCCAGCTCCGTGTCGCCCGCGGCCAGCGCGGCGTCGGTCCAGGTGTTGCCGCCGTCCTTGGAGTAGCGGTAGGTCAGAGCGTCCGTGCCCACCGTGCCGGCGGAGGTGAACTGGACCTTGATGCTCGTGTCCGACGAGCCGTTTACGGACACCACGGCGTCCTGGCCCAGGGCGGCGTCGCTCACCGTGGCCCACAGGCAGGTCGTGTAGGCGGAGCTGTCGGTTTTGTGCCCCGCCAGCACATGGCTGCCGTTGAATTCCGTGTTGGCCAGGCGCACCAGCTCCTCGTAGATCTCGCGCGCCTCCTTGGCGATCATGCTGCGCTGGTCGGCCGTGAGGGTCTCGGTGGAGGCCTGCTGGGCCAGCTCCTCCAGGCGCGTGACCAGCGTGCTGGACTGCTCGATGGCGTCGTCCACGGCCTTCAGCCAGCCCGTGGCCGTGTCCAGGTTCGCCTGTCGCTGGGCGATCCCGCTGAGCAGCGTGCGCGTGGCCAGCACGTTGCGCATGCCCGACGGGTCGTCCGAGGGTCGGTTTATGCGCTTTTTCGAAGCGTTCTGCTCGCTCAGGCCGATGTAATCCGCCAGTGAGTTGTTCATGTGGCGGATGGCGTTGTCGTAGATCATGGAAGTCGAGATACGCATGACACTGTCCTCCTAGAGCATTTCGCAATTGAAATGCGCGGGTCCAGGGGCGCGTTCGCCCCTGGTGGGTGGGGCCTGGGGAGGGCAAAGCCCTTCCCAGCTCTTGTGCAAGACGCCCTAACTCTTGAGCGAAAGCACGATGTCGAACATCTCGTTGGCCGTCTGGATGAGCTTGGATGCGGCCTCGAAGGCGTCCTGCAGCTTGTTCAGGGTGATGATCTCCTCGTCGAGGTTGACCCCGGCCACGGACTGCTGGCGTTCGTAAAGGTCCTGGGCCAGGGCGAAGGAGACCGTGAAACGCGTCTTGGCCGTGGCCGTGTCGCCGCCCACCTTGGAGACTATGTTCGCCAGGCAGTCGCTCAGCGAGCCGTTCATGGACCAGTCGGTCGTGCTCAGGGTCACGGTCGTGTCGCGCAGGGCGGCCAGGATCAGGGCCGTGGTGTTGTCGCCCTGGTTGACCTCGCCCGCGCCGTTGCCGTGGCCCGAGTTCACGCGGCCGGCATTGGCCAGCAGGTCGGGGTTCACGGCGATGGATTCCATGTCGTCGCCCGTGAAGAACGTGTTCAGCCCCAGGCAGGCCAGCAGGCCGGTGGAGTCCCCGGCGCACTCGAACGAACAGCCGCTCGCGGCCGAGAGCATGAGCCTGCCGTCGGTGATGCTGGCCGTGAGCTGGCCGCCGTAGGTGGCATTGATGGCGTCGCGCACGTTTTCCAGGCTGTGCACGCTCGGGTCGAAGGTGGCGTAGGTGTTGCCGTCCGTGGCGACCACGCCGCTGAAGTCCAGTTCGGTGATACCCAGGGCGTCGCCCGTGGCCTCGTCGTAGAGCGCGAAGGACAGGCTGCCTCCAGTCAGGCGGTCGGCGAAGGACAGGCCGCTCTGGCTCAGGGCCCGGTCCGTGTACTCCGCCTCGTAGGTGCCCAGCAGGTACTGGTGGTGGGACAGGCCAGCGCCCTGGCTGTGGGCGAAATTGACCTCCCAGATGAGCGACGCGGCCAGGGCGTCCATGCGCTCGCGGGCCTCGCCGAGGTACGTGTCGCGCGAGGCGAGCAGGCCGGCCAGGCTTCCACCGGACAGGCGGTTGGAGGCTCCGTCCAGGGGCGTGACGTTGACCAGGTTCGAGGTCGTCTTGACCCAGTACACGCCGGTCTTGGGCATGACGTTGAAGCGATCGCCGGCCGTGATGTCCGTGGTCGCCGGCAGGCTGGAATCCGCGGCCGAGCCGAACCAGACGGACACGCCGTCGATCTCGACCTTGTGGTCGATGTCGCCGGCCGCGAAGATCCGCACGCTGCCGTCGCCGTTTTTGAGCCAGGTCTTGCCGCCGTCCAGGGAGACCTTGAAGGTGGCCGCCGTGGCCCCGCCCGAGGTGTCGCCCGAGGTCACGAACTCGATCTGCAGCTCGTTGCTCGACGAGCCCTCGAAGTAGATGGAGCCGTCGAAGGTCGAACCGGGCGTGAGCGATGCGGTGGCCTGCGGACCGAGCACCGTGAAGGAGTAGGCCTTGGCGCCGTCCACCAGGGTCTGGCCCTCCAGGGTCTGCACCGTGATCTGGCCGTCCTCCTGCTCGATGGTGCGGATGTCCACGTATCCGGCGAGCGTGGTCAGCAGGGTGGAGCGCTTGTCCTGCAGGCCAGTGTTCTCGGGATGGGCCACCAGGCTTTTGTTGACCGCGGCGATCTGCGTCAGGATCTCGTTGATCTGGCTGACTTGGTCGCGGATCTCGGCGTTCATGCGCTTCTCCTCGCTGCGCAGGTCCGCGTACAGATCGTTGAGCATGCCGGTCAGGCTTTCGGCCGTGCCGAGCAGCTCGGTGCGGGCGGCCGTGCCGCCCGGGTCGTTGGCCACGCCCTCGAAGCCGCTCCAAAGCGAGTCGAGCACCGCGGACAGTCCGTCCTTCTCCACCTGCACGAACAGGGATTCGATGGCCGTGCAGTTGGAGGTCAGCGTGGACCAGTAGGTGGTGTCGGCGGATTGGGCCAGGTACTGGCTTTCGATGTACTTGTCGTAGTTGCGGCGGATGGCCTGGATGATGGAGCCGGTGCCCACCTGGCCGAAATACGTGTCCGTGGTCGTCCTGGTGGCGAAGTCCACGGTCCGGCGAGAGTAGCCCGCCGCCTCCGCGTTGGCCACGTTGTTGCCGATGACGTTGATGGCCGTCTGGTAATTGAGCAGCGCGTTGGCGCCGATGGAGAACAGGTTCGATATCATGGCGTGGACCTCCCCGGCATGGCGGGAGCGCACTCGGACGCTCCCGCCCTCGCCGTTACGAGCGCTTCAGGTTGATGACCTCGCCCAGGAGCGTGTCCGTGGTGGTGATGACCTTGCCGTTGGCCTGGAAGCCGCGCTGGATGGTGATGAGGCGCACCATCTCCGTGGACATGTCCACGTTGGACTGTTCCAGGGTGGACGAGGCGACGTCCCCGCGGCCGCCGGTGTTGGCCGTGCCCGTGCGGGCCATGCCCGACTCGGAAGTCTCCGAGAAGAGGTTGCCGCCTTCCTGCTTGAGGCCCTGGTAGTTGTCGAAGTCCGCCACGGCCAGCACGAACAGGTCGATGATCTTGCCGTTGGAGTAGCGGCCCGAGACCACGCCGTCGCTGTTGACGGCGATCTCCTGCAGGAAGCCCGGCGCGTAGCCGTTCTGGTTCTGCACGGTCGTGGTCGAGGATTCGTCGTAGCTGGTGAAGGCCGTGGCCGAACGGTCGACCGTGTTGTAGTTGGGCAGATTGTTGGTGTCCGTGCCCACGGCCGCGGCAGTGGCCACCGTGGTGGTCCAGCCCACGCCGCTCTTGTCGGACAGGCCGAAGTCGATCTCGATGGGCAGCGCGTTGGCGTCCGTGGTGAAGCTGGCGTTGGGTTGGCCCGTGAAGTTGGCCGTCAGGGTCGGCAGGCCGTTTTCCGACACTTCGGCCGGCACCCAGCTGGCCAGGTCCGCGACCGTGGCGCCAGTAGCGGCGGAATCGAGCGTGAAGGCGCTCATGCCGACCATGTTGCCCGAGCCGTCGAAGGTGATGGTGCCGGTCATGAGCATGCCAGCGGACGAAGTGGTGTTGATCAGCGTGCCGTCGGCGAGCGTCCGGCCGTCCTGCGCCGGATTGCAGGTGATCACGTATTCGAAGACGCGCTTGCCGTTCTCGTTGTCCATGGAATCCGCGTCCACGGGGTCGAAGTACACGGTCAGGTCGTGGGCCGTGCCGCCCTCGTCGTAGACCTTGATGGTCGTCTGGTAAGCGTAGCGGTCGTCGCCCAGGGGCGTTTCGGCCGTGCCGTCCCAGTTCGCGAAGAGCGAGAAGAACGGGTTGGTCGCGTCCACGGAGCAGTCCTTGCTGTTCAGGTCCAGGTTGCTGGCCAGGCGGACCTTGTCGGTGGCCTTGGGCGGCGACTGGTAGCTCTCCAGGCGGATGTCGGTCAGGGAGCCGATGGTGGTGACCTTGCCGCTGGACGAGCCCTGGGCGGCCTTCCAGCCCTGGACCACATAGCCGTTGGGATCGATCAGGTAGCCGTTGGTGTTGAAGGTGAAGTTGCCGGCGCGGGTGTAGTAGGTCGAACCGTTGGTTTTGTTGGTGACCATGAACATGCCCTTGCCGCCAAGGGCCACGTGCGTCGACTCGGAGGAGGCCTCGTAGGGGCCCTGCGTGAAGTTGGTGTAGATGGTGCTCACGCGCGAGCCGTGGCCGACCTGGTCGAAACCGCTGGCCGTGGACAGCTGCGAGTAGAACAAATCCTCGAAGTGCACGGTGCCGCTCTTGAAACCCAGGGTGTTGGCGTTGGCCAGGTTGTTGCCGATGACGGACATGGACTGGCTGTGGGACGTCAGGCCCGATATGGCGGTCCACATGGAAGTTGAAAGACCCATTGCGGTTCTCCTTGTATTGAGCCGGGCGAGCGCTAGGCGTCGGCCTGGTCGGGTTGGCTGCCCTTGGTGATGCTGGTCACGTAATCGAGGTTCACGGTGCGGCCGTCGTCCAGCTTCAGGTAGATGGTGCCGTCCGAAGTGAACACGGACTGCACCGTGCCGGTGACGCTGGTGGTGACCGAGACGGAGTCGCCTTTCGCGGACTCGGCCGTGAAGCCGATGGAGTAGATGCCGTCCGGCACCTCTTTCCCGTTGTAGTCTCGGCCGTCCCACTTGAACTCGTGGCTGCCCGCCTCGGTCGGGCCCAGGATGACCGTGTCCACGAGCTCGCCGTTCTCGTCGTAGACGTAGGCCGTGACCGATTCCGCGTCCGCGCCCAGGGTGAAGGTCATGGGCGAGATGGAATCGCCCTTCTTGGCCACGCTGTAGCCGCCCGCCTCGACGCCCATGCCGATGTAGCTGGCGGCCTGCGTCGTTCCGAGGCTGGCCATGCCGGCGATGAGCGTATCCATGGCCGAGGCGATGTTCGTGAGCTGTTCGAGCTGGGCGTAGCTCGTGATCTGGTCCACCATCTGGGCGTTGTCCGTGGGATTGGTGGGGTCCTGCTGCTCCAGCTGGGCGATGAGGATCTGGATGAAGTCGGCCTGATCCAGGGTGGAAGACGGCTCCGAGTCATTCGCTGGCTTGTTGTTGTTGAGATAGGATGTGACGTCGATGTACATGGCTCGTTCTCCTCGAAATATGTCGGGTCAACGCGCGCAGACCTGTCTGGCGCACTGTTCGGTGACGATGTTCCTGGCCGCCTGGCGAACCTCCGCTGGCGCGTCGGGGGCTTCGGCCTCCAGCGACCCGAGGATGTGGCGCAGCTCGATGATCGCGGCCCGGCAGCCCGCGCAGCCGGCCAGGTGGTCTTCGATCTCCCGCCGCCCCCTGGCGCGCAGGCGGCCGTCCAGGTAGGCGGCCAGCCCGGCCAGGGACGGGCAGGGGTTCTCCGGGAGCGGAAGGCGGTCCAGCAGCCGCTTGGCGGCCAGCCGGGTAAGGACCTTTCTCAACAGCGGAGTCATGGCGTCCTCCTATTGGGCCAGCTCGCAGACCGCCGGGCGACAGGCCATGCGGATACGCCCCCAGGCCTCGCCCTCGAGTCCGCGCACGACCTGCGGGGCCACCCCCAGGACGCTCGCGGCCTCCTCGAAGCTCAGGCTTTCGTCGTAAAGAAGACGCAGGACGAATTTGTGCGTGGGCTCCAGGATGTCGTCCTGGCGGTCGATGGCCTCCTCCTTGCCCGCCACGTCCACGCCCATAGCAGCGAAGATCGCCGAGAGCCGGGAGGTCGGATAGATGGACTGCCTGATGTGGTTGAGGGCGGCCTTCTCGGCGTAGAGCGAAAGCCATGTCTCGAAACCGCACTTGCGCGCGTCGAAGTCGTTGATGGCCTTGCAGTCGTCCGCAGTAAGCCTGGTGTAGATGCCGAGGCTTATGGCTTTGGCGAGATGCCGGATGTTACCGCAGCGTCTGGCGACGAGCACTCTGTATACTGACGAGTATATGTAAGGCATGAAGGCCTGCGCCAGGACGTCGCTAGAATGCGGTTCATTGGGCATCTTCAATTCCTTGAGGGCGGGAAGCAGGGATTCCATGGTTCATTCTCCTCCGTTGTAGCCTGAAGAGCGTGGCGAACCGGCACGGGCATGCAGTTCTCCATCTTCACTTCTTTATACGTGGGAGAGGTGCGCGAACATCCATGGCCATGCGAAAAAAACATGAGCGGGTTTTTCTGCGGGCATCATGGCGGGCAGCCGCAAGTGAACAGGCACGGGCGGCTCTGGTCGGGCGCGAGGGGGGCGTTGCTTTTCGGGAGTCTGGCGGACCGGGCTGGCGGCGGTGCGGATCGGAAAAGAAGAAAGCCGGTCAGCTATGCGCTGCCCGGCTCTTGTCGACTCAAGGCGAGGCTTCGGGAAAAGCGGGGCGAGCGGCTACTTGGGGCTGTACAGTCCGACCACGTTGCCCTCGGAATCGAGCACGTGGGCGAAGTGGCCCATGCCTTCGCCTATCTCGGTCTTGGGGATGACCACCTTGCCGCCCGCCTTGGCGGCGCGGTCCAGACATGCCTGCAGGTCCTCGCCGCCGTTCAGGTACACGCGCGTGCCGGCCACGCTGGGATGGTTGCCGGGATCGGCCACCAGGGCGCCCGAAGGCTGGCCTTTGGCCGAGGGAAAGAAGGCCATGTTCTGGCCGTCCATGCCCATGGGCTTGAGCGTTATGTCCAGCATGGCGGAATAGAATTCCATGGCCCGACCCAAATCCAGAACCGGGATGGAGAACCAGACCACGGGTTGCTCGCTGACGTTCATTGTTCCGCTCCTTTGGCTCCGGTGCATTTCCGAGTGATCGCGGAGCTTCCTTCCACAAATGGGTGAAGGCCGGCCGTACGTCAAGGCCTTCATCGCCGGCCCACCGCGCTTGCCTCCGCGACCTTCTTCGCGCATATCCTTTATGGATAGCTCATTGTACCGGGGAGATGCGTCACTCAGGAGGCCGCGATGGATATGAAGGCCTTTGTCGAGATCATCGTCATCGCCATGGAGGCCGGCGGCATAGCGGTCATCATCGCCGGCGCGCTGATCCTCCTCTGGCGCTTCGCGGCTGAAATCCTGCGCGGCGTTCCGGCCAGCGAGGCGTACCACCTCCTGCGCCGCAACCTGGGCCGGGTCATCCTGCTGGGCCTCGAATTCCTGGTGGCCGCGGACATCATCAACACGGTCTCGGTGCGCCCCAGCTTCTACGACCTCGGGGTGCTCGGGCTGCTCGTGGTCATCCGCACCTTCCTGTCCTTCGCCCTGGAGATCGAGATCAACGGCCGCCTGCCCTGGAAGATGGGCAGCGACGCGAGCCCGGGGCTCTGAGCCGTGCTTCCCGCCGGCCAGTGGTTCTTGTGGCCAGGGGAGATGGACGAAGGCGCGGTCCGGCTGTCGCTTTTCGATCATCGTGCTAAGGTCGGAGTGCCGAAGCCGGAGGGAGAGCGCACATGTCCGACGAGCTTGCAAGGGAACTGGAGCGCAAGGACCGCCTGATCGAGGAACTCGAGAGGAGGCTTGCCGAGTGCGAGCGGCGCGAGAACGAACGCGATCGCGTCGGCAAGGGCTGGTGGGGGGAGACCGCCGGGGATGGGCTGAGAATGCTGCAGGTGATCCTGGAGTTCATCCCGGAGGGCTTGGCCATCGCCGAGGGCCCTGATGCCACGATCAACATGGTCAGCCGTTACGGCCGGGCGACTTTCGGCCAATCGCTTGAAGACATGCAAGGGCGCTCGTACCAGGATCTCATGCGGAGCGTGACAGTCTTGAAGGCGGACGGCGTCACGCCCGTAAAAAGAGAGGAATGGCCGCTCGTGCGCACCATCGTTACGGGGGAAATGGTCGAGGAAGAGGAGTACGTCATCCTGCGCCCGGACGGCAGCCAAGTGCCGATCCTCTGCAACGCAGGGCCGATCCGTGACGAGGCCGGCAGTGTCATGGGCGGAATGCTCTCCTGGGTGGACATCACCACGCAGGAACAATTGCGGGAGAACCTTAGGGAGAGCGAGGCCCGTTTCCGGGCCATTTTCGACCAGGCGGCGGTAGGCATGGTCCAGATGGCCCCCGACGGCCGTTTTCTCAAGGTCAACGCGAAATACTGCGAAATGCTCGGCTACACCAATGACGAACTCGCCTCGATGACGGTCTTCGACGTCGTGTTTCCCGAGGATCTCCAGGAGGAACGAGTGCTGATCCAGCGGCTGCTCGACGGGGAGATTTCCTCCTATTCGCTGCCCAGGCGCTGCTTCCGCAAGGACGGGGGGATCGTCTGGACGGAGGTCACGGCATCCCTGGTGCGCAAGGCCTCGGGCGAGCCGGATTACATCATCTTCATCAAGGTCGACATCACCCTGCGCAGGAAGGCGGAGGAAATACTGCTGCAGCGGGAACAGGAATACAGGAATCTGGCCGAGAATTCTCCCGACATCATTGCCAGGATAGGCAGAGACATGCGCTATCTGTATATCAACCCTGCCGGAGGGCGGATACGCGGGGCTCCACCTGGGGACATCATAGGCAAGACCGTCCATCAACTGGGATATACGCATGAATTCAGTAAAAGAGCCGAGAAAAGGATCGCTCGGCTCTTCTCCACTGGCAAGGAGGAGACCTTTGAGTATGAGTTCTCTTCGCCCCTTACGGCGTCGAGGATTTTTCAAGCCCGTATCGTTCCCGAGCGTGGCAAGCAAGGCGATGTGGAGTCCGCCTTGGTCATCTCCAGGGATATCACCGATCTCAAGCATATGGAGTCCGAACTGAAAGCAGCCAAGGAGGCTGCGGAGGACGCCAACCGAGCCAAGAGCCAGTTTCTGGCCAACATGAGCCACGAGATCAGGACGCCCATGAACGGCATCCTCGGCATGACCGAGCTGGCCCTGGCGACATGCGCCAGGGCCGAGTGCGGCACATACCTCGGCATGGCCAGGCAATCCGCCCGGAACCTGCTCGGCCTCATCAACGACATACTGGATCTGGCCAAGATAGAGTCTGGAAAGCTGGAAATAGAGAAGCATGCATTTGATGCGCACGTCTCGCTCGGGGCTCTTTTCAGGACAATGGCCTTGGATGCGGAGAAAAAGGGGCTGCGCTTCGACGCCAGCATCGACGCAAGCGTGCCGCATGGCCTGGAGGGAGACGAGCGACGCCTGATCCAGGTCTTCACCAATCTCATAGGCAACGCCATCAAGTTCACCTTGAACGGCGGGGTTGACGTCAAGGTTCGGTCCGTGGACCCGGAAGCCTTGGGCCTGCGGGAAATCTGCCCGGAACCCGAGAGCGTATGCCTGCTGGCGTCCGTCAGCGACACGGGCATAGGCATTCCGGCGGCCCAGCTCGGGCGGATCTTCGAGAGCTTCGCGCAGGTCGGAGGACTTGCCCACCTCAGGTTCGGCGGAACAGGCTTGGGCCTTTCCATCAGCAAGTGGCTCGTGGAGCTGATGGGCGGGAAGATCTGGGTCGAGAGCGAGCCAGGCAAGGGCAGTACGTTCACTTTCGCGGTGATGCTGAAGCAGGCGGCGGAGGCCAGGCCTGCGCGCCCGACGTCCAAGCAGGTCACTGCCCGGCCAAAGGCCGAGTCATGGAAAATCCTCCTGGCCGAGGACAATCACATCAACCAGGTCCTGGCCGTCAGCCTCCTGGAGCAGCGGGGGCACGCGGTCACGGCCGTGTCGAACGGCAGGGAGGCCGTCGAGGCGCTCGGGCGGGAGCGGTTCGACCTGGTGCTCATGGACGCCAGGATGCCGGAGATGGACGGCGAGGAGGCGACCAGGATCATCCGAAAATCCCCGCCGCCCGGCGTGGACAGGAATATCCCGATCATCGCCCTGACGGCCTACGCCCTGAAGGGGGACCGGGAGCATTTTCTCGCCGCCGGCATGGATGACTACATCTCCAAGCCCATCGAGCTGGACGAGTTGGACCAGGTCCTGACGCGCGTCCGGGACTTGAGGAAAAGCAGGAAAAACGGATGAGGCGGCTTTTGTCCCGCCGCTCCTTGCCCGCCTATTGTCCCACGAAGTGCTTGCCCCAGCGCAGCCAGAGCCACAACGCGGTGAGCGCGAAGGACGCCAGCGTGACCGGCAGGCCCACGCGCAGGTGCGCGCCCCAGGTTACGCGAACGCCTAAGCGCTCGGCCTGGTCGGCCACGATGAGGTTGGCGATGGAGCCCACCAGAAGCAGGTTGCCGGCCAGCGTGCTGGACAGAGCCAGGACCAGGGCGGACTCGGGGGCCATGGCCTTGGGCAGCAGGAGCATGACCGCGGGCACGTTGGACACGATGTTGGAAAGCACGGCCGTGACGGCGAACAGCCAGCCGCCGTGGTTCAGGTCGACGCCGGCCTGCCCGGCCAGGCCGTAGACGCGTTCCAGGACTCCCGTGGCGGCCAGGGCGTGATTGACCACGAACAGGCCGAGGAAGAGCAGCAGGAGCGGCCAGTCCACCAGGGCGAACTTGTCGCGCGAGGCGAGCCTGCGGCTCAGCAGGAGCGCGCCGGCGCAGCCCAGGGCCGCGACCTCGCGCGGCGGAAAACCCACCAGGAAGACGGCCATGAGGATGGTCAGGAAGAACAACCCCTTGCCCGTCTGCCACACGTTGAAGGCCGGGGCCTGCGCGGGCGGAACGCCCGTGGCGCTCCTCGGCTCGCGCCAGTCGCCCCGCTGCAGCAGGCAGACGATGCCCCACAGAGCCGCCAGGCTCGCGGCGACGGGCACGGCGGCGTCCAGCAGGTAGGCCGTGAAGGACAGGCCCGTGACCTGGCCGATGAGCATGTTCTGGGGATTGCCGATGAGCGTGGCGGCCGAGCCGATGTTGGAGGCGCAGGCCAGGGCCAGCAGGAAGGGCATGGGCTTGAGGTCCCGCTCGCGGCAGCCTTCCACGAGGATGGGCGTCATGGCCAGGCAGATGATGTCGTTGGCCAGCAGGGCCGAGAGCAGGGCGGAGGCCGCGACGACCAGGGCCAGCAGGCCCTGCGGAGGCAGGTCGGCCGCGGCTATGGCGCGCGTGACTCGCGTGTAGAAGCCGCCCAGGCGGAGCTGGGCCGAGACGACCATGAGCCCGAAGAGCATGGCCATGGTCGATACGTCCACGGACAGCCAGGCCTCGCGGGCCGTGAGCGCGCCTCCGGCCATGAGCGCGATGGCCCCGAGCACGGCCACGCCGGTGCGGTCCAGGGCCAGCCAGGGCAGGCGGCCGAGGGCCATGCCCAGGTAGACCACGATGAAGACGGCAAGGACCAGAGTATGCATGTTTGCGCCAACCCTCGTTGCAAGGATCGGCAGGTCTTAGGCTTTGGCCGGGCGGAAGGCAATACTTGCCGCGCGGCTTTCGCGGGCGGCGCTATGCCTCGCCGCGCAGCATGTGCGCGCGCACCCTGGACAGGGCCTGGTGGCGTATGCTGCGCACGGTCTGTTCGGTGATGTTCAGGTTCCTGGCCACGTCCCGCACGTCCATGTCCAGCTCGTAGAGCATGCGCAGCACCATGCGCTGCCGCGAGCTGAGGACGTCCAGCGGGATGTCCGGGCTGCCGTCGCCGGCTTCCGGCTCGGCGGGGATCTCCTCCAGCTCGGCTTCGACCAGATCCCGCGTGGTCCGCACTTCCCTGCGCAGGTGATCCATGGTGGTGGAGCGGGCGACCACCGCGAGCCACGTCCGCAGGGAGCTTTTGGCCGGATCGAAGGAACGCAGCAGCTGATAGTCGTGCTGCACGAGCTTGAGGAAGACCTCCTGGGCGACGTCGCGCACGGCATCCTCGGATGCGTGCGGGATGCGCTTGCGCAGCACCGAGGCCGCGGTCCAGTAAATCACGCGGGCATTGACTTCGACGAAGGCGTCCCACGCGCGCTTGTCACCGCTGCACAAGCGGCCGAGATCCATATCCATGCCGCAGGTTGCCTGGCTTGGCTCGGTCATGACTTCCTGGAACATTTTTCCTCCTCGTGGGGATGGGCGGTATTTTTTTCCCCGGCTTCGAATCCCGCCGGTTCAGCGTAACCGGAAGGGAAGTCGGCGGGACCGTATGGCGGAAAGAAACGCCCCGAACGATGCCCACACGCGGATGATCTGCAAGGGTCGGACAGCCCAAGGTCAAGAAAAGGTAAGTAATAGTATGGTTTTTGTACGAAATCATAACAGTGGAGAACCGACGCGCGTACGTAGGGCCGTCTTAACGTATCTTTTACGTTTTTATAACCTTCTGCAGCCCCAGGTTTGCATGCCGTTATGATAAGGACAATCCGGAGATCATTCCGAAGACGAGATCCAACAACAGGGCAACAGCGCACATACTATGCAGAACATACTTATCATAGATGACGACACCGCCCTTGGCGAGCTGCTGGTGGAATATCTTTCCCGCGAGGCCCTGGACACAACGGTCGCGCCAACGGGCAAGGAAGGCCTTGAGCTTGCGCTTTCCGGCCGTTTCGACCTGGTGCTGCTGGATCTCATCCTGCCCGACGTGGACGGCTTGACCATGCTGTACATGCTGCGCAAGCAAGACGGTCCACCCGTGCTCATCCTTTCGGGCCGGGGGGACGACGTGAGCCGCATCGTGGGCCTGGAGATGGGCGCCGACGATTTTCTGCCCAAGCCGTTCGAGCCGAGAGAGCTGGTGGCCCGCATGCGGGCCATCCTGCGCCGCACCTCCAAGGCCAAGTGCACGGCGCTTAGCGAGCTGCGGGTCGGCGATCTGCGCCTTGAGCCCCGGTTGCGTCAGGTCTGGCGCGGCGAGGAACGCCTGACCCTGACCCAGAACGAGTTCAACCTGCTGGAGACGCTCCTGCGCAGCGCGGGGCAGGTCGTCACCAAGGATGACCTGTCCCTGGCCGCCCTCGGAAGGGAACTCTCGCCCCTGGACCGCAGCGTGGACGTGCACATCAGCAACCTTCGCCGCAAGCTCGGACCCCAGCCGGACGAGAGCGAGCGAATCCGCACCGTTCGCGGCGTGGGCTACATGTACTTGGAAGGTCTGGACGAAGTCGGCGCACGCCTGGTGCGCGACGAAGATGGCGGGGGATTCGCCTGGGTGGCCGGGACGCGCCCCAAGGCGCGGTGAGTTGCGCCGGTGACGATCCTGTCGGAATAAAGCCCTGTTTGAACATTCGGCTAGGCTTGCGTGTCCCTCGCGCCGATGCCCGCAAGCACCTTATCCAGCTCGGCCGTGGCGAACGGCTTGGAGATGTGCTCGTTCATGCCCGCCTGCAGAAACCGCTCGCGATCTTTATCCATCCCAAAGGCCGTCATGGCTATTATGGGCACATCCGGATCGCCTGCCCGCCCTTTTCGAATGAGCCGAGTCGTTTCGACGCCGTCCATGCCGGGCATGCTCACATCCATGAGCACGACATCGAACCTGTTGCCCGTGAGCGCGTCCAAGGCTTCCTGGCCATTCGAGGCCGTGGCCACATGATGGCCTCTGCGCTTGAGAATCTCCGACGTGAGCATCTGATTGATGAGGTTGTCCTCGACCAGGAGAATTTTGAGCGAATTAGCGGGCCTACAGGGCAGGTCATCGATTCGGCTTCCGATTTCGCTCCTTCTTTCCAGGTCTTTTTCCAACATCACGGTGAAGAAGAAGGTGCTTCCCTGATTCGGCTCGCTCTCCACCCATATCCCGCCGTCCATCTTCTCGATCAGCTGCTTTGAGATCTGCAGCCCCAGGCCCGTGCTCTCGCTGATCGGACAATTTGGGTCCAGGAAGTGACTGAATCCGTCGAAGATGTGTTCGCGCCGGTCCCGAGGGATGCCGACGCCGGTGTCCTTCACGGAAAAGAGCAGCCGAATGCGTCCGTTTTCCCTGCTGCATGCCGCATCCCGTTTCATGCGCACGCTGATTCGGCCTGCCTGTGTGTACTTGATCGCGTTCCCCACGAGGTTCATGAGAATCTGTCCCAGGCGCAGTTCGTCGCCCATGAGCCGCGCGGGAACGTCATCCTCGACGGCTACCGCGAGATCAAGCCCCTTGGCTCCGGCCGTTACAGCCAGGGGCCTGAGAATCGCCTGCAGCAGATGACGCGGCTCGAACGGCTTGCGCGTCAGTTCGGTTTCGCCCGACTCGATCCTGGACAAGTCGAGCAGGTTGTTGATGAGGCGCCGGAGATGGCTGGCCGATTGCTCGGCGATGCGGACATAGGAGGCGGCCTCTTCACTTATGTCGAGCGAGGGCAGAAGTTCGATCACGCTCTGGATGCTGTTCAGAGGCGTGCGGATTTCGTGGCTCATATTGGACAGGAACGTGCTTTTGGCCCGGCTGGCGGACTCCGCCGACTCCTTGGCCTGCCGGAGTTCCTGTTCCAGACGCAGCAGGTCCGTGATGTCCCGGCCTATGGCCAGCACGCTTTCCACCCGACCGTCCTCGGAATATTCGGGGGTGAGGCGATACTGGATATGCAGGCTGCCCTTTTTAGGGTTCAGTTGGAGTACGAAGGTCTTTTCCTTGCCTGTATCGAACACGTCGCGGACTGCTTTTTCATATTCTTGGCGCGCTTCAGCGGAGATAGGCGTGCCGGAGAGATCCTGGCCGATCAGTTCGGAATAAGGGACGTCGAGGGCCAGCGACAGCGCTGCATTGGCGTAGGTCCGCACGACGTCCCGATTGTAGCGCACGATGGGGTCCGGGGCGTTGTCGGCCAGGTTACGGAACTCCTGCTCCCTGCGGGCTAAAGCCTCCTGCGCGCGCTTCTGCTCGGTAATGTCGCGCCCGACTCCCTGGTATTCACGGATTCTGCCGCTTGCGTCGAACAAAGCTCTGTTCGTCCACTCCTGCCAGCGCTCCTCGCCACACGGGGAATCTATGGAATGGGTCAGGGACACGATGGGCCGTTCCGGTGTGGCGGCCACCAACTGTCTGCGCAACCTGTTGCTGATGCTTGGCGGGAGCAAGTCGAAAAGGTTTGTGCCGAGGATATTCTTGGCGGGCTTGTCGAGGAAGCGGCAGACGGCTTCATTCACGAAAGTGATGATCCCGTCGGGAGTGAACCGTTTGACGAACTCGGTCAGGTCCTCCACGATGGCCCGGTAGCGCTCCTCGCTTTCCTGCCTGGCCTTCTCGGCGATCTTTCTCTCCGTGATATCTTGCCCGACGCCGATGATTGCCTCGATCTTGCCTTCGGCGCTTAGTCTTGCCGTATCGACCCAGGAGAGCCACCGCCAGCCATTAACGGTCATGGCTCGCTGTTCCATAACCACTGTGTACGGCGGGAAACGGAGCTCCTCCATGGCCTTCGCCGTGCTTTCCCGGTCCTCCTCGTGCACGAGTGGCATGAAATTGTTTCCGAGCAGCTCTTCCTCGGTCCTGCCGAACATTTTACAGTAGGAAGGGCTTACGTACTGAAACCTCCCCTGAGAATCGACCGTGACAACCAGGTTCGTCTGGTTTTCCACAAGCACACGGTACTTTTCCTCGCTCTCTCGCAGGCGTTCCTCCGACCGTTTGCGTTCCGCGATCTCGGCCTCCAGGTCCACCGTACGCTCCCCGACGCGCTTCTCGACTTCCTGATAGAGCCGCTCCAACGCCCGATTGGACCTCTTTAGCGCCTCCGCCTGCTCCTCGGCCTTGGCCTTGGCTGCCGCAAGCTCCTCCTGCATCCGTCTCATCTCCGACACATCCCGGACTATGGACAGGAAAGACTCTATCTGACCCTGGCAGGTCCGCTCCGGACGGATAACGGCCTGGAAATGGCGCGTGCCGGTCGGAGTCTCGAAGTCGAAGGACAGGACCTGATCCTTGCCAGTCTCCTTAGCGCGTGTCTGCGAGGACTCCATCTTGTGCAGAAGATCATTTGAATTATAAATAATTTCGATTGGATGTCTGCCGATTAGGTCCTCTGGGGAAAGCAACCCTCCGGTGGCTTCACGGATAGCCGGGCTGACGTACTCGTAGCGTCCGTCGGAGCCGAAGACGATGATCACGTCCGGCGAGCTCTCGACGATTCTCTTGAAATCTGGTTCGGACATACTGTTCCTCTCCGGCAGTACGCTAAAAACCCCGGGGTAATTACTGGCGTGTGCAGAGCGGCTGCAGCTGGAGGCTGTTACAGCTGTGGAGAGACTGTCGTATATCGTGGAGGACAGGATCCGCAAGCATCAAAACATGATTATGACGGAAGGGAAGGAAAGTGTTTGCTGTTCCTGAAAAGCAAGCTGCTGTGGCGAGTCGTTTAGATCGCGTTCGTGCTGAGCAGCAGTGAGCGTGAGGTGAAGGATTGCGTGGACGACGGCAAGCCGCAGGCGCACCAGGAGACCCCGTTGAGGCCGTTAAGGTGTTTATCCAGAACTATCAAAGCAAGCTGGAAACAAAAATGCGTATGTCATCCAATCTGGAAAATGAGCTTTTCAACATAGCCGACAAAATGTTTTGGTTTGGTCCACGCTTATGCGGGTCTAGAGCATTTTGCTTTTGAAGATGCTCTGCAAGCCATGCGCCGGCATGGCTTGCCGCTAGCTTCGGCGTAGGCGCAATTCACTTGCGCCGTCAACGTCGGAGCAGGCGTCTTAAAGGCAATCAGCCCTGGGGAGACGTTTCCTGGCGGATGCACCGTGAGGAGGACAGGGGGCCCTCCTCACGGTGCATTGGCGTCGGCGCTAGGCAGTGGCGCAGTCGGACGGATCGCCCTTGAGTTTTTCGCTTGCGTGGCCCAGGGCCGGCAGGATGGCCTGCAGGTTCTCGCGCACGGCCTTGGGGCTGCCGGGCAGATTGACGATGATCGTCCGGCCAAGGGTGCCGGCCACGGCGCGGGAGATGGCCCCGTGCGGCGTCTTGGCCAGGCTAGACATGGTCATGGCCAGTTCGAAGCCGGGCAGACGTTTCTCGATGGCGGCCAGGGTGGCCTCGGGCGTTGTGTCGCGGGGTGTCAGGCCCGTGCCGCCGGTGGTCAGCACCAGGTCGAAGCCCTGCACAAGGGCCAGATCCGTGAGCAGGGCGCGCAGGGCGCGGGGTTCGTCGGGCAGCACGAAGCCCTTGGCCAGGCTCAGGGGGTAGCGCGCGGTCACGACCTCCTCAATGGTCGGGCCGCTGGTGTCCTCGCGCAGGCCTTGGGAGCCCTTGTCGGACAGAGTGATCCAGGCTAGGGACAGGCCCTCGGCGCGCGTGGTGAGCTGCAGGCTCATTCCGGCCTGCACCTGCGGCTCGGCCAGGGTGCGCAGCCAATGGCAGGGGGGCGCCGTGCCGTCTGCCGGCAGGCGGCCGGACCACTCGATTTGCCACACGGGACCCTGCGGGCCGTCGAGGAACGTGCCGGCGCGCAGGTCGGGCAGAGGCGCATGGCAGAAGAGCACGGCCGGGCCGGATTGGCCGGATTGGCCGGATTGGCCGAACGGGCTGAAGGGGATGGACCGGCCCATGGCGTCGGAAACCAGAGTGCAGGTCGTGCCCGGGGCAAGCCGCTGCTCGGGCAGCGTGACGGTGAAGGTCATGGCGCGCTCTCCTGGTTTGTTTGTCGAAAGTGCTCTTGGGCCTGGGCCATGAAGCGCTCCAGGCCGTCGGACTCGGCGAGGCTGAACTCGTCCCCGAAGGCCGCGCCGGGAAAAGCCCGCAGGGCCAAGCCCGCGAATATGCCGAATGTCTCTCCCCGGAAGCGGCCGTAGAGGTCGAAGACCGGCTTGCGCGTGACCGCGGCGCAGGAGGGCGAGTTGAACTTGAGGAAGAATCCGCTTACCGCCAACTCGGTCGATCCGGCCAGCTCCGCCAGTTTTGCGGCCGACCAGTCGCGCAGTATGGGCGCGAAGTCGCGGCGGCTGATCTTGCCGATGACCGCGGGCCGGCGCGGGTCGCCATGGAAGTCCATGGGTTCGCGGGGTGTGGCCATGCCGGCCTCGACCTCGGGACAGAGCGGAATGAGCGCGAAGCGTGAGGCCAGGGCGCGGACGACTTCCGGGGCGTGTTTGTGGCCGCCGTCGTATCGCACGGCTTCGCCCAGGAGGCAGCGGCTGACCACGATGGCGGGGCGCGTGTCGGCCATGGCTGACCTCAGGCCAGGAGCACGGCCAGGATGCCGGTGACGAATATGCCGTCGAAGGTGCCTGCGCCGCCGATGGACAGCACGGGCGCGTCCAGGTTGCGCCAGGTGCGCGGATTGAGCAGGTGCAGGATGTCCGCGCCGAGCAGGGTGCCCATGGTGCCGCTCACGTAGGCGATCTGCGGCGCATGTTCGGGCGGGGCCAGCAGGATGGCGATGAGGGCCGTGACCAGCGGCGGCACGAGCATGGGGATGCCGATGCCCACGCCGGGAATGGGCCGGGCCATGGCGAAGCAGGCCGCAGTGACAAGCGCCGTGCACAGGAGCAGGACAGGCGTGAAGCCCGTGAGGCTCACGAAGTAGGCCGACAGGAGCAGCGGGATGAGACAGCCGCCGATATTCACGGCCACGACCTGCTCGCGCAGTTCGCCCATGGCCTGGAAAGGCCGCATGGGACGCATGTGGCGGTAGAACGGGCTGTCCAACGGCGGACCGTTGGGAGTGGGAACCTTGATCATGCGCCGCGAGCGGATCAGGGGGAGGTTCACTCCGCTGCCGGCCAGCGTGGCCAGAAGCACGAGGAATGCCTGGCTCGTGGTCAGGCCGAGCTTGGCGAAGGCCACGGTGACGAGCCCCACCTGCACGAGGACGAAGAGGAAGATGAGCAGCAGGACAAAAAAGACCATTGCGGCCAGTATGAACGGCAACTGAAACATGACGACCTCGCGGGTCTCTTTCCATTCTATGGCAGCCTGCTGAAAACAGACTGTGCGGGCCGGGACGGCCCGCCGGATGCGCGGCATCCCTGGGCAACGCTTGAGCCTTGCCCGCGCGTTGCGGAGTTGAAAGAGCCGATACGGCCCTTTTCACCAATCAGATAGACCGGCGAGCGGCAAAATTCAAGGCGAGGTCGCCGCACCCTCCCGGAGGCGGATGCGGCGGTGATGACTCGACTTAGAACATTCTGCTTTTGAAAATGCAATGCAAGCCATGCGTGGGCATGGCCTGCCGCCGGCTTCGTCGCAGGCGCATTTCACTTGCGCCGTCAATGCCGGAGCGGGCGTGTTGAAAGCAGTCTGCTCTAGTGATGATCTTCCTGGGTGTTCTCGTAAATGCGGTACAAGGCTGTGCCCACGATGATGGCCATGTAGATGAAGATAAGGCCAACACCGACGAAGCCTGCGGTGGTGGAGTGCATCGCGTTTTCGATCAGCTCGGAAATGGTCGCCATCATGACCCGTCCTCCTGGTGCTCTGCGTCGTGAAATGGTTCACTTTCCTTGCCGGAATCCGATCAAATGTCAAGGCCGGGCCAGGGCTCCGCGACCAGTCTGGCCTGGAGGGGCTCATGCCGTCCCGGAGCTTGGCGTCCGCGGTTCCGGACCATCCGGCAAGGCGGAACCGGCGGCGCCCGGAACAGTGGGAGGTGAGCCGACGCACGGATGGCTCTGCATTATGCAATGCTGTTTCCGCTGCAATGCGTAGATCCATTTCCGGCACGCATTTCTTCGCGTCTGCATGCGTATGCTCTCTTGTGAAGCAATGTATTAATTGATATAGACAGTGCCCATGACGTAGCAAATGGAGGTGCCACGGATGGTAGTCGGCAAGGAACGTCGCAGGGCATATCGGGTTTCCGTACCGGAACTGCGCGTGCGGGTCTCGGGCTTCGAATATGATTTCAAGGCCTGGGACTTGAGCGTCCTTGGCATCGGATTCATGCATGGGGCGAATGCATTCAAGCTTGCGCAGATGCTCAGGCTGGATCTGCTGGAACACGGTTCCATCATCGTGCCGGATGTGGAGGCCATCGTGTCACGCATGAGTTCCGATGTGGTGGGTTGCGCCTTTTTGAGGCTCCGGGCTTCTCAGCAACGCGCAGTGGAGGAGCTTGTGCTGCGCATGCAAGCGGAGCGCGCCGGCCAGAAGGGGGCGTGAGCGTCCCTGAGCTATTAATCCTGGATTTGCTTGCTGAGGACGCGGTTCCATTTGGACGCGTCCTTGTTCGTTTTCAGGGTCCATGATGGTCGGCTATCCATGGCGCGTGGATGGTTTTGTGAAAATTTCTACAACAAGTGTATCCGCAAGTTCCTGATTTGGCTGACAAAGCTGTTTTTATTCAAATTATACAAACTATTTTAAGTGGTTAGGGCTGTTGTCATGCGCTTTTTTTGTGCTAATATGCATAAATTCAAAGGCTGCGCATCCTTGGAGCCGGTTGGGATGCACGCCGAGTGGACTGAAAGGAGTCTGACGCAGAACCGGTACTGGTAAGAGGAAGGTGTACGCATGACAACTAGGATCGCCTATTCATTCACCCTGCTGGTGCTTATCGCGGTGTCCATTCTTACCCAGCACACCGTGTCGAAACTCACCGGCGCCGTTGAAGCTTCCTATACACGCATTGCTCAGCTCGAACAGTCCCTGCAGGAAGAGCGGGACAAGATAGCCGTGCTGGACAATTTCGTCATGACCAACCAGGAGACCATCAAGGGTCTGCAGCGCCGGAAGGTGCTCACGGTCACGGCCTACAGCCCCAGGCCGGAGGAGACGAACGAAGACCCGTTCACCACTGCGTCGAACCGTCCAGTGCGGGCGGGGATCGTCGCCGTGTCGCGGGACCTTTTCGACGAGGGCTGGGTTTTCGGGCGCAAGGTTTACATCAAGGGCCTGGGCGTATTCACCATCGACGACCTCATGCACCAGCGCAAGCGCAACCAGATCGATATCTTCATGTTCGAAACCGCCAAGGCGCGCGACTTCGGCTTGCAAAAGCTGGAGGTCTACCTGCTCGACACCTGAGCAGCCACAACCTTTCCGCATATGGCCCCAAGGGGCAGGGTAGCCCAGATCCCATGTGAAAGACCTCGCCAGGCGCAGTCTGGCGAGGTCTTCGTGCCTTTGCGTCCAGAGCCGCGTTCACGTGGCATGGGAGCGGATTCCGCCGGTCGCGGCGGGCGCAGACCTCGGAGCGGTCGTGGCTCCGGCCTGCGCACCGGGCCTTTATAAAAAGTTTGACGGCCTATACCCCCCTGCGTAGTAACTAAGGTCTAGTTCTCCTGCCATGCCAATTCCAACCAAAGGAGGAGAGGACATGAGGACGCTCGATGTGATCACCACGATCCTGCTCATTATCGGCGGGCTCAACTGGGGCCTGGTCGGGCTGTTCCAGTTCGACCTGGTGGCCGCCCTCTTCGGGACCATGAGCTGGTTTTCCCGGCTGGTGTACATCCTTGTGGGGGTAAGCGCCATCTACCAGGCGGTGGCCTACAAGGCCATGCAGCGCCGTTGGTGCAGCCGGGTGGCGGTCGGAGCCAGGTGACGAAGCTGATCTGCCCGGTCGCGGACATCCGGCCGGGCAGGTTCGTGCCTTGACGAACGCAGCTTCCCCGGCCGGATCATTCGCCGGGCTCTCGTTCCCCGCCGAACCAGCCGAAGCGGTCCTGCACATACTCCCAGACGAAGCAGATGACGAAGGCCGCGACGGCCAGGACGCCGACGCGGTTGGCGAATGCCTGGGCGTCGAAGGGCCAGCCCAACGGAATGAACAGAAGTCTGCCGAGCAGGTCGCCGATGACCAGCCCGAGCAGAGTTGAGACGAATCGCATCGTAACCCCCGTGCGCGCAAGGCGCAGGCTTGGTGTGCAGTAATGAGCAGGCGGCTTGCGGCCCGTGCGGGCCCGGCAAGCCGCGGCCGGCCCCTTGGCGGGCGGGCCAGCGGGCAAGATAAGCCGCATGCCGGCGATGTCCACCGTTGCGGCCTGCGTTGCAAAGGCCGCGCCCTGAGCAGCTCTCTTGAAAATTGCCGGGCGGATCGCCGGAGGTGTGTCACCGCGCCGACGGAACGTGCTGCGGGGACGGTTCGGCGGTGGTTGGATAAACCGTCATCCATGATGCCGTTCGGCATCATTTCCAGAAGTGAATAGTCGGCGGTAGGTTTGTTTCTCTCCCGTGTAAGGAGACCTGCGTAGCGGCCAGCCGCGAGGTAATGGAAGCCCGTGGCGGCGTGCGCGGCTGTGTTCGCGGCGGCCCGTAGGCTGAAGCGCCGGGCATGGCGAACGAAACACGCGCGTTCCCGCGAAGTGGCGAGAGCAGGGCCCATGGAGCGTGCTGCGGGTGGCCGGAATGCATGTGTGGGCTGCCTGGTCTTGACGTATGAAAATTGTTAGAATAGCAACTAAGCGTTGCCAGAGCGTCCTGCTCACGGTTCATTCGTTCACTAATGGATCGATTCAGGCAGGAAACTTGCGCATGGGCAGCCGCCCGCTACAGTATATCGTTGTCGCGGCAAGAATCGCCTTTTGGAGGATCTATGCGTAACGGCCTCAACCCGGACGAGATGGACAAGTCCGTGGGCTTCAAGGTGGTCAAGCTCGCCCTGCGCATGAAACAGGAACTGCGGCGCGCGTTCCTGGCCAACGGACTGGATGTCACCCCGGAGCAATGGGCCGTGATGAACAAGCTTTTCCTCGCCGACGGTCTGTCGCAAAGCGAACTGGCCGAGCAGGTCTGCAAGGACCGCCCGACCATCACGCGCATCCTGGACACGCTGGAAAAGCGTGGACTGGTGGTGCGCGGCCGCGACCATACGGACAGGCGACGGTATCACGTGCACCTGACCATGGCCGGCAGCGAGATGCGCGGCAGGTTGTATCCAGTGGCCAAGGGCTTGGGCGACAAGCTCATCGGCGGGCTGGACGCGGAGGAGGTCGCCCGGTTCAAGACTTCTCTGGAATTACTGCTCAAGAATCTGGAATAGCGTTTTAATCCGCGCTACAAGTTACGGAACATCATAGTGGATGGGCTTCGGAGAGCCTGTCCAGCTTCATGGAGTCGAACATGCGCATCCTGCTCTTCATCCTGGCTTACGCGGCGATGCTGGCCGCACTTCCCACGCTCCCTGACGCCATGGCGCAGCAGAACGAACCAATAGCCCGCCCGGGCGCCCCGGTCGGACGCCAGCCCGTGCCGGAACCGTACGCCCAATCCATGCGCGACGACCCGTACGCGGAAATCATGCGCCAGGACATCACCAAGCCCGTGCCAACCGGCGTCGAGGACGCGGTGGTCAACAGGCAGCCCGGCGACATGACCTTCGGCCTGGAGAGCGCGGTCAGGCGCGGCCTGGAGGCCAACCCGCAGATACGCGCGGCCCGCTTCGCCGTGCGCGCCGGCGAGTACAACCGCCTGGCCCAGCTGGGCGAGTTTGGCTTCAAGGTGGACGTGGCCTATGGAGTGCAGCACTATTTCGGCTCGGAAAACCGTTCTCTTCAAGCTTTTGGCTCCAATCCTCCGGACAACCTCTATTCGTTCACCGCCTCGCTGAGCCAGCCTCTGTTCACGGGCTTCCGCCTTCTGAACTCCTACCAGCGGGCCAAGCTGGCCAAGGAGCAGGCCGAGGCGCAGCTCAGGCAGGCCGAACTGCAGCTCATGCTGGCCATCCAGACCAACTAC